>DATGZX010000419.1:0-63024 GCA_035296965.1 Gemmataceae bacterium | reverse complement strand
CAAAGCCTCAAAAGAGTAGTGCATGCCATCGACAGCGGAACGGCCAGACTCAACCCTGCGGACCCGCTCAGTACTGTTGAATACCTGATTTTCGAGAAAGCCGATACCGATATCCGCGGGCACTTGGATGCGCAAGCCAATTTGGACATCGCCTTCGCGCTTCGGTCCCTTCACCACATTGCGGTCGGCCTCAACCAGCTCCACGGCGTTCAGGTCGCCCATCAGGACATGAAGCCTTCCAATGTATTGGTTTTCCGCCAAAAGGGCTGCAAAGTCGGCGACCTTGGCCGCGCGTGGGCAAAGGACATGCCAGCGCCGCATGATTACTTGCAACCCTGCGCTGGAGACCGAACTTATGCCCCGCCCGAGCTCCTGTACCGACAGATTTCCGCCGACGAGCGAGTTAGACGCTTTGGTTGCGACATCTACCATCTTGGGAACTTGGCAGTATTTCTTTTCATGCGCGCCCACATGAATGCGCTCTTGTTCAGCCACCTGGCACCTGTTCACAACCCCAACATGTGGGGCGGCAGTTTCGCAGATGTGCTTCCATACCTGCAAGCTGCCTTTGCCCAGGCGATGTCTGACTTTAAGTCCCACTTACCTCCCCAAATGCCTAACCGTGTCAAGGACGATCTGGCGCTTATCGTCGCTCAGATTTGTGAACCTGATCCATCGAGACGCGGTCATCCTTCTAACCGGATCGGCGCAGCGAATCCATATTGTCTCGAACGCTACATCTCAATCCTTGATCGTCTTGCGCGCACTGCGGAGATTCACCTCGGGGCGAAGGTAGCATAGATGGCTGGGTTAAGTGAAGATCCTGACCGTCAGGTGATACCGCGTTGGCGCAGCTTCAAATCAACGCTGGATCACGGCGAGTTATCATCTCTGAGCGTACCGACTGATCCGCATGATTGGAGTGGGGCGCTCGATGAACTCTCCAAGGATTGGTCGCATCACAAGGGTATTTCCACGGCTGCAGACTTGCTTTCGGCAGCCTTTGTGAGCGGCCGCGAATCCGATGCTGCCGATGCTGCGAGGTTTCTTCTAACCCAGAACGGAGTACCATTCGGTGCCAGGACCATTGCGGCGATTTGTTTGCAGAAACTTGGCGAAAGGGGGCCACTCATCACGGAGGCCCTGTCGCAGGTCGATCCAGCAGAATCGCCCGTTTCTCATTCCGCCCATGAACGACAGTTCCAAATAGAGATCCACACCGCACGGGAACAGCTCTCCAATTATCCCCGAAACGCGGCGCTCTGGAGTAATCTGTCGCGACTATACGCATCGGTCGGTTCACTCAAGAAAGCGAAAGGCGCGATGCGCGTGGCGCTCGGGCTCGCTCCGGAAAACCGGTTCATTCTGCGTGCGGCCGCACGCCTAATGCTCCACCATCGCGAAGTCCGTCAAGCCCATCTTCTGCTTGCCTCGGCGAAAACCCTGAAGCACGATCCCTGGGTCCTTTCTGCCGAAATTGCGACCGCTGGTGTTTTAGGTCGAACTTCAAAGCATATCAAGCTCGCGCGCAAGATGCTTGAGACAGGAAGATTCAATCCCATTCACGTCTCTGAACTCGCTAGCGCGCTGGGGACGCTTGAGGCTGCTGCTGGGAATCGCAAAGCAAGTCGGCTCCTCATCAGCCAATCGCTCCAAAGTCCATCGGAAAACGCGGTAGCACAAGCTGCCTGGCTCGCCCGCAACGCAGGAATCCTCACTTCCACCGGTGTAGAGGTCTCGCTCTCGGCCGAAGCAACCGCTTGGCAATCATTCCGGGTGGCCAACTGGAGCCGGTCTATTCAGGGAACTCGCGATTGGTGGGCGGACCAACCATTTTCCAGCCGGCCTGCCATTCACGGTTCACACATTGCTTCAACCGTTTTGGAAGACTACGACCAAGCCATCGAATTCGCGCAATTCGCGTTGCTGAGCAACCCTGGCGATGTCTGCCTCTATAACAATCTTGCGTTTGCTCTCGCTCAACAAGGCAACGTAATGCGAGCAGCGAAGGAGCTGAGCAGAATTGATAGGACAAGCGTTTCCGCCGCACAGTTAATTTACGTTTTGGCCACGGCTGGCCTCATCGAATTTCGCTCCGGACGTATCGAGGCGGGGAGGGCACTTTATCGCGAATCATTTGATGTGGCCCGAGACTTTAATCTTGAGAGAGGTAAGCTTGCACTGGTTTACTTGGCGTTGGAGGAGTTGCGTTCCGGACTCCCATCCGCCGAAGAATCCCGGCGCAAAGCCCTTGATGCGGCTTCGGGATTGACCGAGCTATGGTGTCAAGTCGTCGTAAGCCGCTTACGGTCGTATCCGTCGACAGTCGGTCATACGCTCTCCAGTTGAGGCTAAATTCTTTCGCGTACAGCACTGTTCCAGGCTCGCTCCGTGTTCTGGCAAGGGTGTAATGCCCAGACATATTCACGCGGGCGGGCCAAATGGAATCATCCAGAAGCCGCTGGTCCGCGCAGCCACTGGCCAACGCACTGATAAATCTGTTCCCAAGCACGTGGTGTCCCTTCGGAGAGCCGTCCTACTGATCAGCACTGAAACGCAACGCCGAGGCCTTTAGGTTTCACTGGACGGTGTCGGACAAATGTGTTATTCTGTCCGACAGATGCTTATTGGAAGGGGGACGGAACTATGGACAACACAAAAATCAGTGTCCGCCTGGACGCGGAGACCGAACGGCGGTTGCGCGAAGCGGCGCGGGCCGCCGGCAAGAACGAGTCGGAGGTGGTGCGGGAAGCGCTCACGGCGTATTTCGCAGGTCAGCGCCAGGATAAAAGTGTCCTGGCGCTGGCGCAGCAAGCCGGAGTCATCGGCTGCGCTAAGGGGCTGCCGCCTGATCTGAGCACGAACAAAGAGCATTTCGAGGGATTCGGCCGGTGAAAAGGCGCGGAGTGCTTCTCGACGCCGGGCCTATGGTTGCGATCGTGTCTCGGGACGACGCGCAGCATGAGCGCTGCGTGGCGGCATTGGCGGATTTGCAGCCGCCGCTTTGGACATCATGGCCGGTGCTGACGGAGTCACTATGGTTGGTGCGGCGCGACCCGGCTGCAGTGCAGGGGTTGTTTCGCGGTTTCGCCGAGGGAGTCTGGTCGCTGTCGCGGTTGGGGGATGAGGCGCTGCCGTGGCTGGAAGGTTTTCTAAATCGATACCGCAGACTCGGAGCGCAGCTGGCTGATGCCAGCCTGGTCTATCTGGCCGAACGGGAGAACATCGACACGGTGTTCACGCTCGATTACCGTGACTTCTCCGTGTACCGCTACAAGAAAAACAAGTCGCTTAAGCTGATCCCTGGCCTCGGGCAATAGCTGTCTTCGCGTAGCTGGTCGCGTTCTGCATGCAAAATCGTCCATAACATACATTATACGGCTTTATTGTTGTATCTCAATAGGTTGCATTGGAGGGCTCGGCGATAAATGGCACTCTTCTCTCGCCGCTATTTGGCTCTCATGGGTGCCGGTTGAGTCAGCGCGACTGTGATCTTTCACGATAATAGTCACCATTCCTTTCACGCTATTTGTCCCCCTGACGATTCGCGTATGCCAGCCGCGACTCGATTTACAGCTATGCTGTCTGTTAAAGTGATTGCGCTAGGCCAGCAACCGTGCTACTGTCATCTAGATAATGTAGATGTGAGATGTAGTATGGAATGGCAGCTTGCGGATGCAAAAACCCGCTTCAGTGAAGTAATCAACAGGGCGCTCAAGGAAGGCCCGCAATGGGTGCGGCGACGCAAGGATGAGGTAGTGGTCGTCTCCAGGGAGGAATATAACCGTCTGGCGGGTCGCAGCCTGGATTTCAAACAGTATTTGATGCAGGGGGAGAGTTTCGAGGGCCTTGACCTGTCCCGCGATAATAGTCCTGGTCGCGACATTGCTTTGTGAGGGTTCTGCTCGACACTTGCATTTTGACCGAGCTCCGAAAGCCCGACGGAGCGGCTTCCGTGAATGCGTTTGTTAGCGCCCTTCCCTCTGCTTCACTTTTCCTTAGCGTCATCACTATCGGCGAGATTACCAAAGGTGTCGCCCTGCTGCCGGATGGAGCCAAGAAGCGATCCTTAAGCAGATGGCTTGTCGGCCTGTCGACGCAATTCAGAGAACGGGTTTTGGTAGTCGATCAGGAAACGGCTGAGATTTGGGGAGAACTGACCGCTTCGGCCCGAAAAAAGGGAGACAACGTTCCTGCGGCGGACGGTCTGATTGCAGCGACATCCCTCCGGCACGGCCTGCATGTCGTAACCCGGAACACGGGGGACTTCGCAAGCACCGGGGTGATGGTCATCAACCCGTGGCTGACGGCTTCAACCTCCTCGCACTAGCAGCCGAGGCGTCTCTCGGCCTCCATAAGCTTCTGGTGGGCCTCCATCACCGCAATAGCGAATCGTGGCAGTTATATGCGTCGTCTGCCGGCCGCGGACTTCGGCTCCTTCTCGCGTAGCTTGCCGCTAATCTCTTCCAAGGTCCGCTGTACGGAAATAATGCCGGCCGACAGGTCGATATCGCGCTACTGCAACGCGAATAGCTCGCCCTGACGCATCCCCGTGGCGACGGCCAGAACGATGAGGGCGTGTAATCCTACCCGTAGAGAGGGGGCGTCACGCGACCAGGAAGGCAACGACCTGGCGGTATAGTCCAGGGGTGAACTGTGTAAGTCTAAGCGAGAAAGCAGCTTAACCGAGGTGGCTGCGCGCACACCTGGAAACTTAAGGAGCATTCCCGAGGTTTCTTCTCGTGTGTCGCGTTGATCTCCTGATCTCGACGTTACGACCCGCGATCCATAGTTCGATTGGCTGTAAAGTCTTCGGCTCTCTGGCTTCATGCCCTCTAAATCGACGGTGCCGATTCGCGAATACAATAAGGAGAAGGACAACGCTTTCCGTCTCGCATCCGTGCACGTGAGTAGAAGGAGCAAGGTCGTGAAACTCATTGTCCAATTTTTAAAGTCAAGGACACTGCGGCGCGGTATTTACGGAGCTGCAATCGGCCTGCTGGTCGGACTATTCATTTTGTTCATTCGCCACGTTGAGGACCAAGCGAGCCAAGCTAACCAATCTACCTCCGATTTTCATGGTTCGAATTGGGAAACGGCTTCTCCACCTGCCAGATCGTATCAATCCACGCGCTGGCCAACTCCAGACGACCACCCTTCCTTAAATTCTCCTTGGACTCGTGATCCCATCCACCAGTGTTATTTGGACGTAGCTAACGAGATGCTTGCGGCCGGAGAGACAAGCGAAGCAGTCAAGCTAGTCTCCGCCATCAAATGCGATAACTGCGCAGACGAATTACGGGCGGCGCTGGTCGCTTCAATTGAGAGGTTGACCAAACAAAGCCCTGAAGACATGGGACTTGCCCACAAAGTGGCAAAAGAAATTGCAAATCCATCCCTTCGGGCGCCGTGGCTCGCCAGAGTTGGAAACATTCAGCTACGGCTGGGCAGGAAAGACCCGGCCGCAATCGCATTTCAGGACGCAATTCTGGCGGCCAGGGAATATGAAAAAACCGAACTCGGACGGCGTGCGGCGGAACCTTTAGTGCTGGCAATCGGGCCAGCAACTGAGTCAGTCCAGTCGGAATCTAGAAAGGACAAATCTGTATTTGAGGGGCAGAACACCTGGCGATTGGTCGCATGGATCTCCTGGCCTATACAAATGGTTGGCGGATTCACTGTTTTCGGAACTATTGGATCGATTCTTGTCTGCAAATTCTGGGACTCCCTGAGCAAGAAGGCGAACGACTTTGTGGTTGATCGGCTCTTCGGTATGGCGGGGAAAATGCTCGGCAGATCAGTCCCCGCTACATCGAAAGGGAGTACCTCATCTGTAGCCGAGAACGTTGAAGCGAACGGCTCGGGTCTTGTTCGAAGCTGACGCGGAAAACACTCAGGCTTGAGAAGAGAGAATCTAGTGAAGAAGCGTCTCAATTAGCTGGTTTACTTATTGCTCGGTCGCAAATAGTTTGGCCCTGCAATCGGGCATGATACAAAACACGCTGCGGACCGCGCAAAACAAGAGCCGACTCGAACAACGCCTGATTTTGACGTAGCGATAGCGCCGAGTGTGGAACACGAGCACATACATCTGGGGTTCTTCCGCTGCTATAGAGAGTAACCTTGCTTCCTACCCAAAGACTAGCTTAATCGCCTGTTGTCGGTGCTCAGGGAACAAATGTCGGTAGCGCAACCGCATGGTCTCGGTTTGGTGCCCCATAAACTCGTCGATGATGCGCTGGTCGATGCCTGCGGCAGCAAGGTTGGAAGCAAACGAATGGCGATGGGCATTCTTAACAAGTCAAGTGATTCAATGAGCTGAAATGAATGCGATCTTGCTCAAGCCCTTATCCGGGCTGTAGGCCGACTCTGCTCTCAGAAAATCGACTGCAAGGCACCGCCAAGTCGGTCCAAATCGCCCGGTTTCCACCCATGCTCTGGAACCGAGAGCCGAATGATACCGTTGTCGTAAGCCGTGAGCGCGATCCCCTTCTCGTAGAACCCTGAGCGGAGTGCTTCTGCCGAGGCGAGTTTTGTCGCGGCTTTCTCGGCTTCGAGGAGTAGAATTCCACTTCGGAAGCTTGCTTCAGGTCGGAGAGGGTACCAACCTGAAACCCGAGCGACATCAGCCGCCGCGTCTGACGTGTTCACGAGCTGGGCGAGACCATGAGCTGAATACTCGATGTCCGACAAGATATCGTTCGCGGCTCCCTGACAGGAGAAAAGAGAAGCGAGGCTCACGGTCTCCGAGGTGCCATCCAAACTGCAGGTCTCCAGTTGCCGCGAGAAGCGGAGAAGCGGGTCGTCCAGTTCTCCAGTTGCTAGCAAATGATCAAGACCGGTCTCGATGAACGAACTCGAGCGGCGTTTACCGTAGAAAGCAACGCCCATGGGGTGATGGGCCTTGAGCCATTTGTGGCTGCCCGCAAGGTAGAGATCGGAGTACTCGTTTCTTAAGTCCGAGGACGCGTGGCAGAAGTCCTGCGCGCCGTCGATGACAATTAATCGCACTTCGCTTGTGGCCTCAATGGCCCGCACGATCCGCTCGACCGGGAGGCGAACGCCCAGATTGCTTACTGCCGAAAGGAAGAGCCCGTCGCAACCTTGATCGAGGAATTCATTGCGGAGGCGTTGGATCAGTTCATCCTCCGTTAAATGGCGACTGAGAATGGCCTGGCATATGTGAACGGTCGTGACGCTTCGTGAGGCACGCTGTGCTTCAGCTTCGAGAATGGAGTGATATGCGGGCCAGCCAAGGTCTGTCACCAGGACATTCCGGCAGGGATGGAAGAGCAGCCTCGAGGCGAACCTCATCAGCGCAGCGCACCGGTTGGCAAGGAGCACCGGGAGGTCTCGTCGGCCACTTGCCAGAGCGCGCAGTGAATGCTTGAGTTGGCCGATACCACGCCAAGTTGCTAATCCTGGGTAGAACTCATGTATCTTCGCGGGGGACGAATCGACGCCTTGGCGCAAGAAGCGCTCGAAGAACAGAGAGCCTCCCTCGTCGGTGGCCAGCCGAGCGTAGTCCAAATGAGCCGCCTGAGCGGAACGGGACATGCGGCCCACTCGGGCCGTATCGAGATAGAGCAAATCCGGGTGCATGAAAGCGTCCTCCAACCAGCTGGGACAATATTACCCGTTGGCAGGGGATTGATCCAGTAGGCTCCGGAAGGAGGTGGCGTAAAGTGCGAGTCGCTCCCAGCGATCCTTCGCGAGCCGGATCGCTTGGGGATCAAACTGAAGGACGAAACGTAAGGTGCGCGCCCGCTCATCAACTTCCTGAACTCCCATCGCACGATCGCCATAAATCCCGAGGTCAACGAGGAGGTCCGTCTCGGAAGAAAGGTCGGACTCGTGAACGAGCAAGATCCAAATGCCATGGTCATGTTGCTGTTGGATCCACGGCAAAATTTCTTCCAAGGGCAAATGCCGCCCCTTGGGCCAAAGATCGTGCGGCAGAATGATGATGCGCTCGATGTGGAGCCCGCGATGTGCAGAATCGAAGTTGATTTGCATGCTTTGGCGGCCTGGAGCGTCTTGCCAATAATCCTTGCAACGGACCCAAGAAATCGAGCGGTATTCCTTGATGTCAGGACTGCGAAGGATCTTTTCGTAAACGGTTCGCCATGTTTCGGTTCCAGCGAAAACGACAGAACCACCCGCCAGGGACTCGATCTGGCCAGCGAGAGACGCGAGTTTCAAAAGAGCGATGTCCCGTAGAATCAGATCGGTTTGTTGAGCTAACTCCATAAGACCGTGGCAGATGGCGAGGTACTGCTCGTAAAGGTCATGTTCGGAGGCAAGAGCGAGAGGGATAGCGAGTTTTTCAAGCATCTCGTTGCGATGCCGCTCGCGTTCGGCTTCTTGTTCCATGTAGCTGACGAAGAGTCCCCCGAGAATACTGATTAAGGCACCAAGGACGGCGATCTGGGCGGAAAGCGGCGCCAGGGCGCAGACGAGCGCCATGGCGAGGGAGCCGAGCATCGCGGTTCCCAGAAACTTGAAACTCAGGAGAACCGAGCGAGATTGTGGCCTGGAATCGCGTAACATGCTTCGCAGACTACGGTAAGGCAGACGTAAAGGCAAGTCTGACGAGGAGAGACATCGAGATACACCATTCGAATGGCCCACTACTCGCCGTGGGACCCATCACTGCCGCGATATTCCACAAATATCTTTTGCCGAATAAGGATGGTTCGCGATGAATGCTTGGGCTAGCCGCAAAACTTGAATGGCAGTTGCGTCGTTGTATGAATTATTGTCACGATTCGATGCCGCCGTCCTGTCAAAGCAGAATAGTGAATCCTTCCTGAGTGAAATGCATGTCGTGCGTCAAAACTTCCGTGATCTCCTGGCCGCGCATGGTGGACATGGAGATGCAATCGGTCAGGCTATACGACTTGTCGGGCCGGGCCTCGTAAAGGGCGAGTCCCGCAAGGAAAGTCTGGCGGGATTGAGGAATCACCTGCACCATCATATCCATGAACAGCTCACGGACTGTCCTGGCGGTCACCAGTCGCAATTCGCTTCCGTAATCACTGAAGAACGCCAGGAATTCATTCAACACCTCGTCGGTCGTGACGATTGTAACCGGGCCGAGTCGCTGGCTGACCTGCAAGGCTTTTTCGTGCCACTGATCCTTGCGATGGGCAAGGGCCACCCAGTAAACGGCATCCGCAAAGACTCGCGTCATGAGTTTGGATGCCTAGGGCTGCCGTAGATGTAGTGGTCTAGTTGCGCAGAACCGTCAGCGGGAATCCGATCAAAAACCGCGTCGGGAATAGTACCCACGGCTTTCACGAGTCGTTGCCAGGCGGGCTCCGCGGAAGATGTCTCTCCCCCGACTTTGGCACCAGTCCGATCCTCAGCCAGTCGGAGTAACCGCACGGCTTCGCTGATAGCATCGTCCTCCGACGCAAAGCGTCCACTTTGCACTTTTGCCTGGACGAATCGTTCCAAGTCCTCGGGTAGGTGAATGGTCATATCCAATGCTCCTTTGCCTTGACCCTACCACAGCGATGGCTTTGTGCCAAGCAAAGAGAAGGGGCATATTTCTCGGCTCGCACGGAAGTGAGCTGGCATGGTGCCGGACGCACACGCTCACTATGGCCGCCGCCGCCCGTCGCCCCAATGTTTTGGCCGCAGGCTCCAAGGCGCGGCAGGAAGCCGCGGCTTGGAGAGGTCAAAACATTGCAAGGCGGCCTCCAGCATTGTCTCGACGTTGTTGAGACGATGCGGCGGGTGCTAGCGCCAGGAAATCGGATTTACTTGCTCTCCATCGGCGGTGGTTTTTGGTCCGTCTGACCTGTGCCAGCCACGCGTGAATTAGTACAGTTTTGGTACAGTCGTGGGCAATATGAACCCGATGCCACTCCTTTGCGACCGAGGCCAACTATCTGATCGTCGAAGATACCAACGTCAACGGTCATCCTGTCAGTCCGGATCATGGACTTGGCCCGGCAGAAGCAGTGGCGGAATTCTTGTCCAAGCATCCCGAGTTCGTCGTTGACCGCTCCCGCGAGAAATTCTTCCTTACGGCGAACCCTGGTGCGTATTTGGGGAAAGGTTCAGCCACGGGTCCTGCTCACGCTTGCGCCGCCAGCCCAGACAAATCCCAGGAGGTTCAGCATGCGAGCACGCAATTCCACGAGAGCAAGTCCCACGCTCCTGAATAGGCCAAGCAGATAGACGGGAAATCCGCCCTGCAGATGGGGATGTCTGACCGGATGTGCTGCTTCTCGTGGTTGTCCAGAGACGTGAACCAGGCTGGGGGGCAGTTGGGGGGCAGAATTGGCCGTGCGGCAGCCACGTGACTAGAATGTGACAGTGATGCGGAATGGCCGCATCTCATTGACAACCTGGAATTTCCAACGTGACCCCTACCCTGCTCCAATGTACCTGAAGTAGCCCGGAACCAGGTTGAGGGCCTGGTTGCCCTTACGGGCAGTGCAGGTTCAAGTCCTGTCTCCGGCACTAGATTAGCGCTGAGTCGGCAGTCCCTTTGCCCTTTCCCGCCGAATTCTATCTGACGGACAATGGAAATTTCCGGCGCAATCAACTTCAAGTCCCGATGCCAAGATCGCTTTGTTCCGCGCACTCCTCCGCGAATGCGGGGATGTCTACCCCTGGGCTCTCGATCTGGCGGTCCTTTGGTAATGGAATCGTGCGATCGCACGACCGTTACTGTCGACGCGCGCCGGAAGCTCCCCGGTTTGTGCGAGTGATCCGTGCGAGTTAGCCAGGCCGGTTCCATTACGTGGAGAACTCGCTTACAATGGCGATCGATGTCAGCCCGGGGAGGGAATTCGATGCCCGTCCACGACTGGAGCCGCGTAGAAGCCGGCATTTTTCACAGCTTCCATAACGCCTGGATTACCCACCTTGCAGAGGCCCTCAATGGCGGTCTCCTCCCTCCTGACTACTACGCGCTGGGAGAGCAACACGCTGGGCGATTCGTGACTGATTTGCTGACCGACAATAAGCTGGCGGGAGTTTGATCGCCGGCATTCCCTTTGCTCGTTCCCGTCAGGTTTCATAGTCGGAGGGCATCATGGAACCCCCGGCCGAGGTCAACTTCAAGTCCCTCCCGGAAGCCAAGATTGCCCTGTTCCGGACGCTCTTCCGCGGGCGCGCGGATGTCTACCCCCGACGCTTCGAGAGCCGCAAGACAGGCATCGAGGTCCGAAACTTGGCGCGGCAATTGGAGGGAGATAATGGCGCGCGATCCGATGACGGTTCCGATCATTTTTCTCCGAATCGGGTGGATGAACCGCTACCAGGGCCAGACCGCAAACGATCAGATCACAGGCGGCGGGGCCTTCGTCAAGCAACATGGCTATGGCCACGAGATATTCAATTTCCAGCCGTTCGAGGGACGAGTATTCGGCTACGTTCAGCCGCCAGGAACCGCATACAACGATCAACCCGGTTCTGGCATCAACCTGAACCGGCTAGGGGCCGCGTCTGACGACGACTTGCTTACCGGCGTGATTGCCGTATGGGTTGCAACATCTCCGCATGGCCGGAGCTTTATCGTAGGGTGGTACAACAACGCAACGATCTACCGGCGCTGGCAATCACCGCCAGGAGAGGCCAACCGGCGCTACGAAGGAAGCGAGTTTGGCTACTACGTTACAGCCGCCAGTTCTGACGCGAATCTCTTGCCTCCAGACGAACGCATTTTTCAAGTGCCGCGCGGCCAAGGCGGAATGGGACAGGCAAATATCTGGTACGCGGATTCATCCGATGCACACCGGCAATTCCGTTCGGATGTTTTGAGCTACCTGGCAACTCGTCGAGTGCCGCAACAGAGGCCGGAATCCCAAGGCAGATCGCAGAGACAACCGGACCCACTTCTCCGACTTAAAATCGAGCAAGCCGCGATTGTCGAGGCGACGGCCTATTACTCGAACCTCGGCTACGTCGTTGACTCCGTGGAAGCCGACAACATCGGCTGGGACCTGAATGCAGTCCATGCCTCCAGGCAACTCACGCTCAAGCTCGAAGTGAAAGGTCTATGTGGCTCAGAGTGCAGGGTCGATCTCACACCCAACGAATATGCCAAGCTGAAACAGCACCACGAATCGTACCGTGTTTGTGTTGTAACGCTGGCGCTCACGACACCGGAATTGGCCATCTTTGCGTACTCTCAGGAGTCGCAGCGGTGGGAGGATCAGCACGGTCGGGTTCTGCAATTCAAGGATATTGTGGCCGCGAGATGCTTGGCAGAATAGTCGCTTATTCTTCAGCCGCAGTAGTCATCAATTCCTCAGCCACTTTCTGACTACGCACCAGCCGGCCAACACGGCGCGACTTGGGCTGATCGAGCGGTTGGCATAGGGAGGAAGCCAGATTTGCTCGCCTCGTTGAAGCAGACATTCGCTACCCTTACCCTTGGGTTCTCGGCCTTTCCCAAGAGGAGCGAATCGGCTATGCCCATCCATCATGGCACCTTACGCCGATCTCAACGTGCCGATGCTCGCGAGGATGTTCGACCGGCGTTGTAAAGGCTACGAGGCTGTGGGCTACACAATTCAGCTTCCGGCCAGCGCTGTGCCCGGCTGGCCGGCGGATGTTCCGCTGCCCATCGATGTCAAATGGAAAAATCAGTATGCAGCCAACGTGCGGCGGCTGATTCGTGACGGTATCGAGGCGCCCCTTGCCAACCTGTTTGGCCGGGTCGCCCGAGAACCAGAACCGGATGCCGAAGGCGCCGAACGTGCCCGGAGTGCGACCGAAGCATTTCTATACCGCCGCCTTGAAACGCTCGCTGACACCGCCGGACGCTTCCGCTTGAACGTTGAGTTACCGATTCCGTTCGACGGATGGGGGAGGATGGAAGTGGACCTTCTTGACGCCGAGGCGCGAATTGCCATCGAACTGGACGGAGCTCGGCATCTTGCCGACGCCGAGGCATACCGGCGCGACCGCCGTAAGGACATGCTCCTTCAGGAGAACGGCTATCTCGTGCTGCGGTTCCTCGCAGAAGACGTTGGCACCCATCTCGACCTGGTCCTGGATGCGATTCTCCGAGCGCTGTCCCACCAGCGCGGGCAGCAACCGGCGAGACATGGGCGACTCAATCTGACCGTGCTTTGATGATGGATGCAGATGCTGATCCGCCCTGTTCTGTGTTCGCAAATTCGAGTGCGCCAACCACTTGGTGGTACGATTATTTCCAAGAATCTGGTTCTGCGGCCCGTTCCGCGCGGCACTAAAGAGATAGAGCATTTGACCGCTTTGGAGAGTGTGTCATGAACGCCAGCCGCGTAGTACCGATCCTGCGCTACCTTCGTCGCCTGACCCGCGATCGCGAGTCGATGCCATCGGACTCCGAGTTGCTTGAGCGTTATCTTGACCGGCGTGACCAGGCGGCGTTCGCGGATCTCGTCGAGCGCCATGGTGCGATGGTCCTGGGCGTCTGCCGGTCGGTGCTACGCCACCACCAAGATGCCGAGGATGCTTTCCAGGCAGCTTTCCTCGTGCTGTCAAGCAAAGCTGGGTCTATTCGTCGCCGCGAGAGCCTGGCCAGCTGGCTTCATGGCGTGGCACACCGAGTTGCCCTTCAGGCGCGAGCAAAAAACATGCGACGGCAAGCGTTGGAAGCGAAAGCCAAGTCGCCCGCGGCCGACAATTCGGCAGATGACATCACCTGGGGCGAGCTTCGTGAGATCCTGCATGCTGAATTGGCTGGAATGCCGGAGCGTTATCGCGCGCCGCTCGTGCTCTGCTATTTGGAGGGCTTGACGCAGGACGAGGCAGCGCGCCGGCTTTGCTGGAGCGCGACAACACTAAAAGGCCGGCTCCAGCGCGGTCGGAACCTGCTCCGTAATCGCCTGCTGCGCCGCGGTCTGGCGTTGACGACAGCCTTAGCGGCCGTGCTGGCAGAACAGACACTCGCGTCGAGCGTCCCGCCGGCACTGGCACTGGCGACAGCCCGGGCCGCCATTCAATCCGCGACCGCAATCACGGCCGCCTCCGTTCTGGCCGGAAACACCTTGCGGCAGATGGCGCCCTTGAGGTGGAAAGCTGTGTCCGCATTGCTTCTTGCCGTCGGCATCCTTGCCGGCGGAGTTGGGTTCTTGCCGCCACAACTGGTAGGGAAGAAGCCTGAGGAGAACGGCACGCAGCAACAGTGGCAAGCCCGCACCGATCCGCAGGGTGATCCCTTGCCGGCAGGCGCTGTCGCTCGTCTCGGTATACTGCGTTTCAACCACGGCGATCGCCTGGACAACCTCCGTTTCACACCCGATGGTAAGACGATTCTTTCCACGGGCGGCGGCATCTTGCGCGTGTGGGATACCGCTACCGGCAAGGAACTCGGGCAGTTTTCCAGAAAGGTGCCCTCTTGGGATGACCAGATCGTCCTCCCGCCCGACGGCAAGACTCTGATCTCCCTGGGGCAAGAATCCAAGGACACCCTGCGTTTTTGGGACCTTACACAGCACAAGGAGGTGCGCGTGGTGCCGCTGCCCGTGCAGCGAAGTCTCATCTCTGTCCATTTCAGGAACGCTCTATCACCTGACGGCCGGCTCGCCCTGATCAATTTGACCGGCCAGATTCGCGTATTCGACATCGCCACAGCGAAAGAGTTATGGCGGCTCGACCGGGCGGAGGGTGAGGCGCACCCTGCGATTTTTGCTGGTGGCGATCACGTCGTCACGGTGGACAAGAAGCACTCGATCGAAGTTTGGGAGGCACGCACCGGTAAGTCGATCCGGAAGTTTGCCCAGGTCGCCCCAGCAGAAATTCTCGCGGCCTCCCCGGATGGCAACTGGCTGGCCACGCTGGAACATCACGTGGGCGCGATTGACCGCTACCTCGACAAGGATGTCATTCACGTTTGGGACTTGACTACCGGGACTGAGAGGCACCAACTGGCGTCCCGACAGAAGCGCTGGTACATGAGCCTGCTGTTTTCGCCCGATAGCAAGCAATTGCTTTCTTATTGTACTGGCGAGGTTGATTCTGAATTGACTATCTGGGACGCCCAGAGCGGCAAGCGCCTGCACGAGCTGCGCGACGTGATTGGCCAGCACATGTCCCTGAGCCCAGACGGCTCGCGCCTGGCTGCTGGCAACAATTGGGGCAAGTTCAAGCTTTTCGACATGAAAACATTGAAGCAAATTTCTGTTGGAGTTGGCCACGACTTGCCTACTACTGCGGTTTCTTTGTCGCCACGAGGCGATCGGGCACTGACCGCAAGCTATGGCTGGATCAGTACATGGGACATTGCTACGAGCCACCGCCTGCATTCCATCGCAATTCCCAAGGGCTGGCACATCGATCCCTACGTTATTCTTTGGCCCAACAGTCCCTATGCCATTAGCTTGACTCGACAAAGTCAAGTCGATGAGACGCAGATCCTGATCTGGGACGTCGCCGCCGGCAAGTGCCTGCACACGCTCAGGCTGCGTGGCCCGGAAACGCACCTTGCGACCGCGTTCTCACCCGACTCATCCATGCTGGCTATCTGGCAGTCGGGAGAACAAGCGGTCGTTCGTCTTTGGGACGTGCGCACGGGCAAGGAAGTCGGTTCCTTCAAAGAGTCCAAAGCCGGTTGGCCCCAGCAACTCTTTTTCACTCCCGACGGCAAGTCGTTGTTCGTCGCAGGCAAGCGGACAGTAGGCTATGACGTTACCAGCGGCAAGGAAATGTTCTCTTGGAGAATGGAACCATTACCGGCAATTGGTGGCGTGGCGAGAAAGGGGGGAGGGGCCCCGGTCCAACCAGAAGAGCGCCGCGCCTGGCGCAGGCTGGTGGTTTCGCCAGAAGGGACGTTGGCGGCGTGCGTTCTGGATAACGAATTCCACCGTCCCGACCGCTCGCCGGATAGACTTGTGCTATGCGACGCGCGCACCGGCCGGGTCATCCGTCGTTGGAGCGATTCAGGCGTTCCCTCGAGTGATTATGAGGAGTTGGCGTTCTCTCATGATGGTCGGCTGCTGGCGTCGTCGGACTGCCAGGTCGTCCATTTATGGGAAGTGGCCACCGGTATGGAGCTTCGCACATTCCGCGGCCACCGAGGCGAAATCAGATCACTCGGGTTCAGCGCCGATGGCCGCAGGCTGGCTTCCGCCAGCACGGACAGCACAGTCCTCATTTGGGATCTTGTTCCGGCTCATGCAGACGGTTCCGACACGGTGGCCAGCTGGTGGGCCGATCTGGCCAGCGATGACGCGCGGCGAGCGTATGCTGCTATCTGGCGATTGTCAGAAACGCCCGAGCCGGCCCTTGCGCTCTTGCGGCAGCACCTGCGACCCGTTCCGGAGCCCGATGCCTCGAAAATTCGCCAGTGCATTGAAGATCTCGACAGCAAGGGATTCGCCGTCCGTCAGAAGGCTTCCAAAGAATTGGAGGCACTGGGGGATGCCGCCCTCCCTGCGCTGCGCGAAACGTTGGACAAAAATCCTTCGTTGGAAGTTCGCCGGCGCTTGGAAACCCTCCTGTCCCGTCCCCCGGTTTCTGTGACATCATCCGAGTTGCGCAACTTGCGGGCACTCAATGTACTCGAACTTATCGACTCCGCGAACGCGCACCGCTTGCTCGCCGAATTGGGCGCGGGTGCCACCTACGCCGCCCAGACGCAGGAAGCCAGGGCGGCGCTAAGGCGGTTGTCCCCCGGGACAATGCCTTGAGGCAGGGCGACCACCAGTTTCCGCGTTGCGTCAAAAGCATGCCGTCCAGTCAGGCGGCAAAGGTTTTGTCCCCCTCGCCAATTCGTGGTACCCAAGGCATTCATGCAGCGGAATCGCAAACGGTCGTTCATCGTCTATCGGGCAGCTTGTAGCCGGCGGCCCGGAGATGCTCAAACTCTTCCGAAGTGGCCCGCACCACCACGTAGAGGTCGTCGGCGGTCTCCGGCCAGGTGAGCACCGGTTGCTCTCCCAAGTCCTCGCGGTACACCATCAATACCGGCTTCTGCCCCGCAATGCCTACGTAGCGGTGATAGGCCGTCTCCGTGCTTAGCTCAGCCTTGTATATCGCGTTGGTATTCTTATGGCGGATTCGCATCGAATGTTCCAGCGAGCCTGTCCCTTCTTTCGCTGCTTTACCAAGTGATGTAGACGCTGATGCAGCACAGCTCGCGCCGCTGCTTTTTTCTCTGCTTGGGTCCCAACCTCCTGAGTTTCTATAAATTCAAGAACGAGCGCTCCCGGCTCTGTCGCGCGCTGGGAGATCCCAATATTTCGGAGAGATCTTCCTGTGAAACGTCACCATATTAGTCGGCGGGAATTCGTCCACGGTCCACTGGCGGCAGCGGGATGTCTCGGTATGGGAGCGGCCTTGCCGGCACGGAACCAGGGTACCGGCGCTGATGCCTCAGCAGCGCTGAATGTGTTGAAATATGGGGCCAAGGGCGACGGCAGCACCCGAGACACCCGCGCGATTCAGGCTGCTATCGATGCCGCCCATCAGGGTGGCGGCGGCGCGGTCGTCTTCCCGCCCGGCAGGTTCCTCAGTGGCAGCGTGCAATTGAAGCCCGGGGTCGCCTTGCACCTGGACCACGGTGCCACACTGCTGGCTAGCAAGGACCCGGCGGATTTCAACGCTTACGAGAAGCTCGATTTCAAGAACGCCGCGGACAAAGAGACCAGCTTTTTCCACCATGCCCTGGTTTGGGCCGAGAATGCCGAGCAGATCGCGATCACGGGAACGGGCACCATCCATGGCAATCGGCAAACACGCGGCGGGCCCAAGCCCATTGCTTTCAAGCGCTGCAAGTTCGTGACCATCGACGGCATCACGATCCTCGATTCTCCCAATTACTGCATCAGTCTCCTGGGGACCGACTACGTCGTCATCGACAGCGTTACCATCTTGAATGGCTATGCCGACGGCATCGACCCCGATTGTTGCCGTCACGTCCGCATTGCCAACTGCCACATTGAATCATGGGACGACGCCATCGTGCCCAAGACCAGTTATTCGCTGGGCGAGCGCCGGTCCACCGAGAACCTGACCGTTACGAACTGTATTCTGGCCAGCAATTGCAATGCCTTCAAGCTCGGCACCGAATCAGGCGGTGACTTCAAGAATATCACCGTCAGCAGTTGCACATTTTTCTCCCGCTCCAGCACCCGGCCGCCCATCTCGGGCATCTCGCTGCTCTCTGTTGACGGCTCGAATATCGACGGCGTCGCCATCAGCAACATTGCCATGGCCGACGTGCGCTGCCCCATTTTTCTGCGCCTCGGCAATCGCGGTCGGGACATGCCGACGCCGCTTGCAGGGACGCTAAAGAACGTCGTCATGAGCAACATTGTCGCTACCAATGCGCTATGGCCCTGCGCCATCACCGGCATTCCCGGTCATCTCGTGGAAGGAGTTGCCCTCAACAACTTGCAAATCAGCTATCGCGGGGGCGGCGCGCGCGCGCAAAGTCGAGCAGAGGTCCCAGAAGTGCCAGCCAAGTACCCCACGGCCGACATGTTCAAGGTATATCCGGCATACGGCTTCTGGTGCCGTCATGCTCGCGACATCCACCTGTCAAGCGTGCGTCTGAATTGGAGCGCGCCTGATGCCCGGCCCGCCGTTGTTTGCGACGAGGTTTCCAGTCTTAGCATCGACGGCCTTGCGGCCCCGCAGGCGAAAGAGGGCGCTGCCCTCCTGCTTTTTCACGAGGTCCGCGACGCCCTTATCCGCGGCTGCCGGCCCGGAGAAGCGACAGACGTCTTCCTCCAGGTTTCGGGGACCGCGAGTAAGCGGATCAGCCTCCTGGCCAACGATTTCAGCGGCGTCCGCCGGCCCGTCGACTTGGCTGCCGACGCTTCCAAGCAAAGCGTCGCCGAGGTTGGCAATCATCGATGACTGCATACCTCTCCCTCGTTTCATGGCTCTGCCTTGCAACGAGCAACGGAGGAGGGCTGCAAAAAGAAAAGAGCCACCTGCCGGGGGGAGCAGGTGGCTGGGGGGACTTGAGGTTGGGGAAGGGAGATTGGCGGGGGGAAGGCACATCGTGGCGTTCCTAGCGGGTGTCGCGGGAGGTTGGGGGAAACCTCAAACGATCCAGAACACCAGACCACACTTCCCGTTGATCAGTTAGGTCGCCAGTGGATAAAGCAAGCGCCGTGCCGTTACGGTCAGGTCTCGAAAAGACAGATCGTAACCGTGGAACGGGCCAAGGGTTTGGACTTGCAGGCAGAAGAGCAAGCCTTGAAGGCCGGCCTGTCTTTTTGAAACTACGGACCAAGCTCTTTGTAAGATCGACCTTCCTCTTGGAACAAACACGCATCGTGCGGCGGCCAAAGTGAAGGAAATGTCATTCCCATCACCTGTCTGGCATTGACCAGAGCCGCCCATTTTACTCGTTGGCCTAACTTCCCAAATCAGTCACGTTCCCAGGCCGGCTAACGGCCCTGGCGGAGTAACGCACAGTCCTAAGAACGCGGGTTGGGACGAGGAGCCTGGCCCTCACGATTTCATTGAGACTGCCATGTCTGCTCCGGAGCGATGACACCGACCGACAAGTTTCCGTCAGTGCGCCAGGCATCGCCGCCGCCGTTGCGCCCTTCGCAATTCGTGTGAAACCGGTCAAGGATAAATGTTTCGATGAGCTTACCGGTATGTTGCAGATCAACCATGAGATGATCCCGCTCGGCGTCGACGTCCGCCGCGATGTGGTGAGTGATCTGCCCCGTCGTGTGGCTGAACCCCACCTTCGTGTCATAGGTCGCCGCTCCGATCCATGCCGGACGGCCATCAAGGTCGAGGTCCGGGGTTTTCCAGAAGCGTACGTGGTGCCGTCGCCGCGGATTGTCTCCTGAGGGCTGCTCGAAGGCAAGGTCCTCCTTCCTTCCGAACAGGTAAAGGTTGCTGACCGGCGCATCGTCGTAACGGCGTTTGAGGACCGTGTCCGTTGCAATGGCCAGGCAGCTTCGGAACGTCAGCGCATCGGCGGGGTACCACTTGGCAGCTATCATGATTTTTTTGAGTGCATCCTCCGCGCCGATCAATCCCACGTTGAGCGGGTCGCCATGAATGCCGCTGCCGGTGTGCGTGATCCTCGGCATGTCCGCCAGCGCTAGGTGACGGCGCGCGTAGCGAGTCCACATGGCTGGCGCTACCAGGTATGCCGAAGCCAGGTAGAGCGGCAGCACGGTGACAAGAAGCAACGTGGCCCGCTTGAATAGGCCGCGATACTTGGAAGGTGTCCAAGTCATCATCGAATTTTGCCCCGGCGCTCACTGTGTTTTCTTCGCGGCACTCGATTCGGCCCCGCCAACCTTCTTGCCCTCGAACTCGAGGGAACCCGACATGCCGTCGAAATCGTAGTCGGCAAAGCCCTTGATGGTTTCTCCCTTGACCTTGCCCTGGTATTTCAGCCGATATCTCTTACCTTCCCGTTCGCGCAGGACTTCGAACGAGAACTCTTCGCCGAAGATCAAGCCGTCTGCGATCTTGGTTTCACCCTGCTCACCCTGATAGGTGCCGGTAAAGGAATTCCCTTCCTGCGTCAGTTTGAGCGTTGGCTCGAAGGTGGTTCCGCCTTGCTTGAAGGGGACTTTCAGCTTCCAGGTCCCGGCAAGATTGACCGTGGATGCCTGGATCTTGTGGGCCTGGAACTTGAGGGTCACGGTATCCTTCCCCGTGCCGAGCTTGACCGAGCCGTTGATGGTCTCACCCTTCAGTTTGCCAACGTACTCGAAGGGCACCTTGTCCTCCTCGATCACGTCCACGATACGGAATGATAATTCGCCGTCCTTGAATTTGAGGACTTGCAGAGGCAGCTCCTTGCCCGTCGTGCCGAGGTAGCCGCCACTCCATTGTTGGCCCTCTTGCTTCAAACGCAGCGTTGGTTGAAGGTTCTGACCAGCCTGAAGCGTGAGCGTGATCTTCCAGAGGCCGGCCAAAATCTCCTCGGGTTTCAAGCGTCTGCCGCTGAAAGGAAAGCTCCGGTTCTGGCCGAAGAGGCTGATCGATGCATTACCCTTGAACGTGTCGGCGGTAATCTTGCCCTTGTAGGCAAAGCTGAGTTCTCGGCCATCGCGGGGGATGACGATCCGGAAGGAAAGCTCACCGTCCTTGAACTGGGCGTCCCTGATGGTCGTACTTCTGCCTTGAGGGTCCATCATCACGCCCACGAGTTTGTCGCCGGACCTTTCCACCTTGAGCGTGGACTCCGCGGCAGGCCGGCCCGGCCGATTCACGAGCACTTTCCAGGTGCCGGTAGGCTCAACTTTCTCTTCGGCCCGAGCGGCTACTTGACCCATTGCCAGGAACAACCCCGCTGCAGCAATGGTAAAGCCAAATTTGACATTGATTTTCATGATTTTCTCTCTGAAGGTGCGAGTCGAACAGCCGCGGATTACTGTATCAGAAATATGGCTGTTCGAAATGAAGAAGGAACGGAATTCTCAGCGATGAGACGGTCTGCCTCGGTCGCAGCCGCCTTTAGATTCGGGTATACTGCAACATATGCGACAAGAATTGGCCGGTTGACGATCCGTCTTACAAGATTCAGGCACTTTATGATGACCATTCGAGTATCGATCAACATCGATGATGATCGCCGGGTTGTCGTGACGCTGCCTCCAGAGGTTCCGATAGGCGAAGCGGATCTGGTGGTGACGGTGGTTCCTCGCGCACCCAATGGGAAGAAAAGGCCCCGCTCCAGTTTAGCTGAATGGGCAGAACAGCACGCGGAGCACTGGGGCAACACGTTGAATTCAAGCGATGTGGAGAGCTTCACCGGCCGGAGATTCTGATCGTGCCCAGACCTGCATCAAGAAGGGCTAACAGAAGCCTTGACTGCCGACATTCACTTCAGGCAGGCAGGTTTCAAGGCTCTCTTGATAGATCCCTGACGATGGAGCGCAGCTTCGTCGCATTTTCCAGGCCGCCATGAGACGATCCAGTCACGCGCGCGCACTAGCCTTACGAAACCGCAGGAATTCCTCAACCATGCTGCGGAATTCGCCCACGTCCACGTCGCGCTCGCAGCAGACAAGCATGAGCGCGCCGTCCGAACGGAAATTGCCGTCCCATTCCATGACTTGCTCATCCGTCCAGGTGGGGTTGTACTTTGCCAGATGCTCGTCCGCGAGTCTGGCAACATAGCCGCGCAAGGCATAATCGGTCTCGTCATGCGGCTGCGCACCCGGACACTTTTCGAATTCCAGTTCTTGATCGACGCTCATGGCAAAATCCTCGTCTTAATATTCACAGGTATGGCTATGGACCTCGTAGGCTGGGCGAATCTTTTTGGAACCAGTCGCATTGTGGCAGGTCACGCACGAAGGGCTTTCGAGGAGGCGACGATGTTTCTTGGTCGATTGCTTGTGCACCTCGTGGCAAGACAGACAAGTAGTTTCTTCCTTGCCCAGCACCACCACGTCGCGAATGTTCTCCAGCACATGGCGGTCCGCTGGACTGAGTGCTTGCAGTGCCTTCTCCGACAGATCGACCTGGAAGTCTCGGAAAAGGTTGTCGCCCGCGACGAAATTATTCGGGTACGGCAAGCCGGTGCTCTTTGCTTTTCCAGTCCGCACATGACATTGCCCACAAATCGACGCAATCACCGAAGCAGGGTCGTGCCGTTTTTTCGAGAGATGAATGAGCTGAGTATTCTTCGAGTGATCCAGGGTAACGGAACCATGACAGGTGTAGCAGTCGAGTGCGACCGCGGAGAACGCTCTGGTCTGCGGATCCACGGCTGTCGTATGGCAGCCGGCACAGGCATCCGCAAACTTCCTGCCGTCCCAGTGCGGCTTCTCAGTTTTATGAAGCCCTCCAGACCTATCCCAAGTCACGCTTAGCAAGTCGAGTTTGCCGTAACTGGAGTCCTTCTTGAGGAATCGGCTGTGATTTCCCGCGCCTAACAAGAGTTGCACATCATCAGCCAACGATTTTAGTTCCGCTGGTTTCTTCAGTGCCGCAAGCGCGGCAGAATCAGGTTCGGGTTCCCGAATGGTTCGCTGGTGCCGGTTCTTGGACCAAAAGGGGCCTATATCGGTGCGATGACAAAAGAGACACTCGTCGCCGGTGACGTACTCAAGCATCGGCTTACCCACATGATCGCTGCCCCAGGCAGCCGGGTCTAGCTGCTTCCCCGTGCCAGAATCGCCGCGGAGAACGTAGAGACCGCAGAGAACGACGCCCAAAGAAGATAATAGGATGGTGGAATCCCTCATCTCTTTTCCTTCTGCACTCTCTGCGTTCTCCGCGGGGTCAAGTTTCCGTTAGGCGTCCGCCCTCACCCATCCGTAGGCGGCGTTTTCGCGCTGGCCGCCCTCGTGGAGGTATGAGGCTTTGAACTTCGAGAACGCATCCGCGGGCAGGGCGTTGCGCTTCGCGTTGACATCCACGCCGTAAATCTTGGCAGCGTTCAGCCCGAAAATCTTGGCCTTATCTTCTTTGGTTAGCTTCTTGTAGCCGAACTTCTCGCACAGCTCATCCTTGATGTTAAAACGCTTGAACGCCTCGATCACCCACTGCGGCGAACCCCACCACAAGCAATCGGTCCCCCAGATGACGTGGTCGACGCCGTAGTACTTGATGTTCTTGCCGATCAGGTGCATGCACATTTCGGGATGGATGATGGCCGTGGTTCCGAACGCCGAGCCGATTTCCGGGTAGACGTTGGTCATCTTCGGGTTGCGTTCCTTGAGCTTCATCAAGACGTCGTGCCAGGCGAAATCGCCGGTGGCAGCGTCGAAACCGCCCTTATCGAACTCCGGCTCGGTCGGGCCATGTTTGATCCCGGAGTGATAGATGATGAAGGTGAGGTCAGGATTGTCGAGGGCGGCCTTTTCCACGTCGGCGGGATTGGCCAGGTGGCCGAGCGTCCGTGACTGCGATGCGTAGCCCTTGTGCACGCTGAAGGTCTTGAGACCCAGCTCACGGGACTTTTGGTAGAAGGGATACGTTACTTTCTCGTCATCCAGCTTGAAGCCGCCGCCCGATTTGCCCGGGTCGGTGTGACAGTACCATTTCCAAGAATCAATGCCGTAGGTTTTGACTTCTCGCTCCATCTGCTCGAACAGTTCGGTCAAATCGGGTTTATTTTCCTTGCGGTTCCAATAATGGTTGGGTGCGCAGTTGCCCTGGCAGAGGGCCCGCTGGCAGCCGGCCATGTCGTTGATCTCTTTCTTGCGTCGCGACATGAGCCAGCTCGGCAAAATCTGGCCGCCTAGGCCGGGCGTTCGGGCCTTGCCTTCGAGGAGGTTGCCCTTGGGGTCCCTGTTGATCTCCTTTCCCGGCACGCCGGAGATCACGATCATGCTGGTCTCGCTGTCGAAGAACATTTCCTTGACGAAATTGGGGAAGCTGTACGCTTGCGGGTCTTCCTTGAGCTTGAACCCCATGTTGCGGACAAATTCCATGTTGCGGAAGCCGATGGCCAGGCCGTTGGTAAAGTGCGTCTGCACGTCGAAGATGAAGTACTCGCCTTTGGGCCATTTCTCGTCATGGGCGGCTGCCTCCATCGTCTCGACTTCGTCGACGTCCCAGAAGTTGCCGTAGACCTTGTTGCTGGCGAGGAACGCGGTGGCCATGCCCATCGAGCTGGCCATGAATACCCGGCGATCGAGGCCGAGCTTCCTCGATTTCTCCTCGGCCATCTGACCGATGAGGACTTCAACCTGCGATTGCTTCTCGTTCTGTGGCCGGGGAATGAACTCCTCGTTCGACACGACCTGGGTCGGTACCGGAGAGTCGACGCCTTTCTTGCGGTCACGCATCCATTTGGGAATCCACATGGAAAAACTCCTGGAGAGAAATGAGCGATTTCAGATTGGCTCTAGGATACCACATCGGGGCATTGTCATCCCGTCCACAGCGCCTGCCAATGAATTTATGCCAAAACCGAACTGGAACCAGAGGAGACAGGGGGCACCTGCGGAGATCGCGCCAATGCGAGGGAATTGCGATTTCTCATACGCGGGGCCATTCTGAATGCGGATTTCACCGGGGCCGACTGCACCGACGCCGTATTCACCAAGGCCCTGCTTGACTAGGGCTCCTTTTTTCATCTCGTGTCTCAGGGCCATGCAAGATAGAGGAAACAAAAGCGGCGGAAAAGCGCCGCACTCCAAAAGTGACTTCTTTGGAGTGCGGCGCTTTTCCGCCGCTTTTGTTTTCCCTTACCTCAACAATTCACTCCGCCAACCCTTCAAAATCTGCGAAACTCAAACTCAGTGGCCAAGTAAATTCTCAATCCGATACAGGTGCGTCTTCGTGCGCACGTACAGCTCATGCCCGGCGACGGCGACCGAGGCCATGCAGCCGCTGTCGAGCTTGTTGACTGCCAGGACGTGGTCCGTTCGACCCGGCTCCAGCACGTGCGACGACCCTAGCTGATCGAAGAAGTAAAGTCGGCCATCCGCGTAGAGGGGTGAGGCAGAGTACTCGCCGCCGAGCCGCTTCTGCCAGACGGTGTGCCCGTTGCGAGCCTCCAAGCACGAGGCCACGCCGGTCTCGTTTACCATGTAGAGCAAATCGCCGGCGAGCAACAAGGACGAGCGCGAGGGGACGCTCCGGTTCTGCGTCCAGACTATGTTAGTTTTGGTCAGGTCGCCGCTGCCGTCGGGCCGGACTGCGAGCAGGCGGAACTTGCCGCCGTCGCCCGTGGTAACGAATACGAGTCCCTGGCCGAGAAGGGGGCGCGCGGCCGCGTTCATGCCGCCGTGGTAAACCTTCCATAACTCCTTGCCAGTTGAAGGATCATAGGCAATCGTGGCCACCGCGCTCGGGCTGATGAGTTCCGCCTTGCCATTCACATTCACGACGCTCGGTGTGCAGAAGGCCTTCTTGAGATCGCCATTGTCGGTGCCATAATCGATGTCCCGGGCCTGCTTCCACACGGTCCGGCCGGTGGTTTTATCCAGCGCAACCACGGACTGCAAATCGTAACCGTCGTAATTGATGAACAGCTTGTCGTCGTAAAGGATCGGCGAAGAGCCGGGCGCACGCCAATGATCGCAGGGGAGGTCGCGCCGGCACCAGATGGTCTGGCCCGTTGCCGTGTCCAGGCACGCCGTCCCATAGCTGCCGAAATGGATATACACTCGGCCGGCCTCGATGACCGGGGTTGGCGAAGCGTAGCTGTTAAATGGCGGGCAAAAACCAGGTTTGGCGATGTCGAATAACTTGATGTCGTGCAGTATCTTGCCGCTCGTGCGATCGACGCACATGGCGAACATCTGCTTGCCGTCGGCCGTCGCGGTCGTGAACCAGACCTGGTCGCCCCAGATCACCGGCGACGACCAGCCCTTGTCATGAATGGCAACCTTCCAGCGAACGTTCTCGGTCTCGCTCCAGCGGACTGGCAGGCCTGTGGCATCCGAGTGCCCGTCGCCCGTCGGACCGCGGAATTCGGGCCAATTCTCCGCGCCCCCCACGACCTCGGCATTCCCCATTAAGGCGGCGAGGGCACACACCAACCAAAAATTAGCGAAGACCCTCAGCCGCAGCGGCTGGCGACAACAGGCTTGCTCTATCGGCAGGCTCATGGACATTTCTCCAAGGATGAAGAAAGCGGAGATCTATCAGCGTGCAGGTTCAGGCGTCTCAAATTTGCGGGGCCGCCGGGCGGGATCGAAGCTGCAATTATACCAATCCGTCGTTGGAATGGGACCTAGCACGGACTCCAAGCCGGTACGCCGCGCCCCGTACGGTTTTTTCGTTTAACCGCGACCCAACGGGGAGCGCGAACGGACAGGAGGGAGTACGCCTTCAGTTGGCGCGCTCCCCGTCGGGTCGCGGTTAAACGAACATGCCAGCGGCGAGCGCGTGAACGGACAGTGAGCCGTCTCCTTTTTGTAAACGCGCTCCTTGCTGGGTCGCGGTGAAACAATTACAAGTAAAGTCTTGGACTTTGGCCCCACGCCCAGTAAAGTTTTGTGAATGCCGACAAGCACACCAGAACCTGCGTCAGGGGGCAGCATGAGCTGTTTCGTAATACCTACCAATCTATTCGGAATCGTGGCTCTTCTAGTAATGGGGCTTTGCGGCGCCGTTCATGCCGAGCCGCCGGAAGGCACCCTGCCGCTCGGCGACGATGGCAAACCGCTCAACCTCGATTTTGAGACGGGCACGCTGAAGGACTGGAAAGCGGAAGGCGACGCGTTCGTGGGCCAGCCGATCAAGGGCGACACCGTCGTCCGGCGCCGCGGCGACATGAAGAGCGAGCACCAGGGCCATTACTGGATCGGCACTTACGAGCTGCGCGGCGACCAACCGCAGGGCACGCTTACCTCGGTCGCGTTCAAGGCGACTCACCCCTGGGCCTCGTTTTTGGTCGGCGGCGGCGCGCACGCCTCCACCTGCGTCGAATTGGTGCGCGAGGATACGAATGCGGTCTTCGCGCGCTTCTCCGGTATGGATGAGGAGAACCTGCGTCGCGTAGTCGTGGACCTGAGGCCCCAGTCCGGCAAAAGAATCTTCATTCGCCTGGTGGATCGCGAATCGGGCGGCTGGGGGCACATCAATTTCGACGATTTCCGCTTCCATGCTGAGAAGCCAAATGTGCCAGCGCGTCCTACCAGCCAGGCTTTACAACCCGACGTCTACAAGTACGCGGGCCTGCCGCCCGAGAAGGCGGCCCAGGCCATGACCGTGCCGGAGGGTTTCGAGGTCAAGCTGTTTGCCGGCGAACCGGACGTTTTTCAACCGATTGCTATGTGCCTGGACGATCGAGGCCGAGTCTGGGTAGCAGAGGCGTATGCCTATCCCGTCCGCCGATTGGAAAAGGATGCCCACGATCGCATCGTCATCTTCGAAGATACCGACGGCGACGGGAAATTCGACAAGCGCACCGTGTTCATGGAAGGATTGAACCTGGTCAGCGGTCTCGAAGTCGGCTTCGGCGGCGTTTGGATTGGTGCGGCCCCGAACTTCATGTTCGTCCCGATCAAGGAAGGTGAAGACAAGCCGGCCGGACCGCCACAAATCTTGCTCGACGGCTGGGGCTCCGAGGATACGCATGAGGTGCTGAACACCTTTAGCTGGGGGCCTGACGGCTGGCTCTATGGCTGCCACGGCGTGTTCACGCACTCGCTCGTCGGCAAACCCGGCACGCCAAGAGATCAGCGCGTCCGCCTCAACGCCGGCATCTGGCGCTATCACCCGACGCGGCACGTGTTCGAAGTATTCGCCCATGGCACCAGCAACCCGTGGGGCTTCGATTTCAACGATCGCGGCCAGGCGTTTTGCGAAGCATGCGTCATTCCGCACTGTTTTCACATCATTCAAGGGGGCCGCTACCAGCGGCAGGCTGGCCCTCATTTCAATCCGTTCACGTTCGACGATATCAAGACGATTGCCGACCATCTGCATTACCTGGGAGCGACTCCCCACAGCGGCAATAGCCGGTCCGATAGTGCCGGCGGCGGCCACGCGCACTGCGGCACGATGATCTACCTGGGCGGCGCCTGGCCGGACGAGTATCGCGATCAGATGTTCATGGGCAATATCCACGGCCACCGGCTCAACGTCGATATTCTGAAACCCAAAGGCTCCGGGTATGTCGCCGGGCATGGCCCCGACTTCCTGCTCGCCAACGACGCCTGGGCGCGCTTCATCAATTTCCGCTACGGGCCCGACGGCAATGTGTATCTGATTGACTGGTACGACAAGCAGGCCTGCCACACGGGCGACGTACAGATCTGGGACCGTTCCAACGGCCGGATTTACAAGATCTGCCGCCGCGGCACTCCGGTCGTGCATGCCGATCTTGGCAAACTGAGCGACGCCGAACTGGTGAAGCTGCAAGTTCATCCTAACGATTGGCACGTGCGCACGGCCCGCCGGCTCTTGCAGGAACGTGGTGGCACCGCAGCCGTCCATGATGCTCTTGCCCAAATAGCTTTTGCCCACCCGGACGAAACACGGCGTTTGCGCGGCCTGTGGGCCTTGCATGTCACGAACGGGCTGACCGAGGAAAGGATCCACCAGGGCCTGGCTGACAAAAGTGATTTTGTGCGAGCTTGGACCATCCAATTGGCGCTGGAACATGCTAGCGCCAGTCAAGCACTGCTGTCAAAAATGGCGGAGTTGGCCAGGCACGATGTCTCTCCGGTCGTTCGACTCTACCTGGCGTCGGCACTGCAAAGGCTGCCGCTGCAAGACCGTTGGGACATTCTCGACGGCCTGCTCGCGCACGGAGAGGACGCGGGCGACCACAACTTACCCCTCATGTACTGGTATGCCGCCGAACCGCTGGCCGGGCAGGATGCCGCCCGCGCGCTGGCCCTGGCGTCCAAGGCGAAGGTGCCGCCGTTGTTGACGTTCATGGTGCAGCGCATTGGCTCGGCTGGCTCCTCCGCGGCCATCGGCTTGCTGGCCAGCGCCCTCGCCGACGTGAACGATCCTGCCGTGCAGCGCACTTTCCTGAATGGCATCAGCGCAGCTCTCCAGGGGCGGCGCCACGTTGCCATGCCTGCTGACTGGCCCCGCATCTTTGTCGCTCTAAAGCGCAGCGAGGATGCGGATTTGCGGACCCTGGCGATGACGCTAGCGGTGACCTTCGGCGACCCGCATGCTCGCGCTGAGTTGCGCAAGCTTCTGCAATCAACGAGCACCGACCGTGGTCTCCGGCAGAGGGCGCTGGCCTCACTCTTGCAAGCGCAAGACAAGGAACTTGCCCCAGTGCTAATCAAGCTTACTGGCGATTCGGCCCTACGCGGCCCCGCCATCAAGGGACTGGCAGCTTATGACGACGCCAAGGCTTCCACGGCCATCCTCACCATCTTCCGAGACTTGAGCCTGGAAGAAAAACGCGATGCCCTCAACACGCTGGCGGCGCGCGTCAGTTACGGCAAGGCCTTGCTCGAAGCGTTGGCCCAGAAGAAGCTGCAGCCGGCCGATGTGCCGGCGGAAATCGTGCGTCAGCTACGCAACTTGCAGAATAAGGAACTCGATCAGCGCATCGCCGACGTTTGGGGCATCGTGCGCGCAACTCCCGCCGACCGCGCCCGACTGATCGCGAGCTATCGCCAAATGCTGCGCGCCCCCGCCCGCACGCAGCCTGAGCTGCTCCTGGGCAGGGCGGTCTTTGCCAAGGCCTGTGGCCAATGTCACACCTTGTTCGGCGTAGGCGGCAAGGTCGGCCCGGAGTTGACCGGATCGAACCGAGCCAATCTGGACTACCTGCTCGAAAATATTCTCGACCCAAGCGCGGTGATTCCCAAGGAATACTCGGCCACGGTCATCGAATTGCGCAGCGGTCGCTTCATCACCGGCATCATCCGCGGTGAAACGCCGGCCGCGGTTACCGTGGTCACCGCCAACGAAACGCTTTCGATTCCGCACGACGATATTCAAGCGCGCACGCCGAGCGCCACGTCGATGATGCCCGACGACCTGCTCAAGCCGCTCCAGCAGGAAGAGATCCGCAGCCTCATCGCGTATTTGCAGAGCCCGGTGCAAGTGCCGATCCTCGCGACAGCCGAGAACGTCAAGGATTTCTTCAATGGCAAAGACCTTACTGGGTGGGACGGCGATCCTCAGCTCTGGAAGGTGGAGAATAGTGAAATCGTCGGCCATAGCCCCGGTCTCAAGCGGAATGAGTTCCTGCGCAGCCAGATGGCCGCGGGCGACTTTCGGCTTAAGGTCAAGGTGAAGCTCGTGCCCAACTCCGGCAACAGCGGCATCCAGTTCCGTAGCGCAGCGTTGCCTGACGGCGAAATGCGCGGCTACCAGGCGGATATCGGCGCAGGCTGGTGGGGCAAGCTGTACGAGGAAAACGCCCGCGGCGTTCTTTCCGCGAAGTCGGGCGAACCCTATTTGAAGCCGGGCGACTGGAACGACTATGAAGTGATCGCCCTGGGGAGCCACATCCGGTCTTTCTTGAACGGCCAACCCTGCGTGGATCTCGATGATCCGGCGGGTGCTCGGCTCGGCATCTTCGCCTTGCAGATGCATGCCGGCGGCCCCATGGAGGTGCGCTTCAAGGAAATCCATCTGGAGCTGATCAAGAAATGAGTCCGTGCTCGGGGATATGCCATTAGCTCTTGCCGCGGCCAGGATGATCGGGCTCCAGCCTCCTTGAAATTGCGTCCCGCCACTGGCATTCATACGCCACTCCGGTAAAATCTCCCCAGAATCGGCGTATGTCACCACCGGAGGAACGAGCGATGATCTGTCGCATCTGCATCTCGGTAGCGCTGCTGCTGGGGCTGGCGTTCGTGCCCGCGTGTGCGCGGGATGATGTCGCGGCCAAGGATATCAAAACCAAGGCCGCGGCCAAGCCGAAGCCGTACAACGAAAAGGCCGACGCCCAGGCGGACCTCCAGGCGGCACTCAAGCGCGCCAAGTCGGACAACAAACGCGTTTTGATCCAGTGGGGCGGCAACTGGTGCAGCTGGTGTGTCCTGCTTCACGAGCGCTTCACGACCGATGCCGAATTGCGCCGCAAGCTGCTCTACGAGTATGAATACTTGCCCATCGATGTCGGTCACAATGACAAGAACAAGGATATCGTCGAACGCTGCCAGGCCACTCTCTCGAAGGGTGTGCCTTATCTAACTGTTCTCGACAGCGACGGAAAGGCAATCGCCAATCAGCCCACCGATCCCTTCGAAACGAAGAGTGAGGACGGCAAGAACGGCCACGACTCCAAGAAACTGCTCGCCTTCCTGACGGAGCACCAGGCCAAGGCATTGGTGGCGGAAGAACTTCTACATGCAGCGCTCGACAAGGCCGCCCAGACAGATCGGCAGGTATTCGTTCACTACGGAGCGCCCTGGTGCGGCTGGTGCCGGCGCCTCGACGCCTGGCTGGCCCGCCCAGAGATTGCAAAGACGATTGGAAAGGAATTCGTTGAACTCAAGATCGACATCGAACGAATGGATGGCGGCAAGGCAGCATTGACGCGCTACAATCCCGAGGCCAAGGGCGGCATTCCCTGGTTCGCTTTTCTCGACAGCAAAGGCAAGGCGCTCACCACCAGCGACGGCCCGAAGGGCAATACCGGTTTCCCGAGCACGGAAGAGGAAATCGGCCATTTCCTCAAGATGCTCGATACCACAAAACGTCACCTGACGAAGGAAGACCTCGACCAACTTCAGGCATCGCTGAAGGCCGAGAGCAAGACTACCGCCCACTAGCGCCTTTTCAAGACCAACTTTGGGGGCCCGAGATCGAGGCCAGAGTGAATATCAGAGAAACTGCCGAAAACCATGCATGTCATGTTTTGTCATGTAAAAGGGGGGTAGCCAGACAACGTGTCTGACATACGGGCTCTCTCTTCAAGCGATTATTCTGTAATGGGTTACGTAACGACTCGAACTTTGGACGGAGCGCGGTTCGACCTGACATATGTCATGTGTACAGATGTACACAGTTCCGCAGATCTTCAAGGGTTGGCGGAGTGAATTGTCGGGGAAGGGAAAACAAAAGCGGCGGAAAAGCGCCCCAGTCCAAAGTAGTCATCTTTGGAGTGCGGCGCTCTCCGCCGCTTTCCTTTCCTCTATTTTGCAAGGCGCAAAAGCGGCGACTCTGGAAGAGCTATGTGGCCATCACGCATCCACGAGGGCCGGCACGGACCGCTGGCCGCCGGGATGCGTGATGGCAATTGTTCCGCCGGACGGCAGCTTTGTTTACTTCAATTTCGTTTCCTGAATCAAGGCGTTCACCGCTTTTTCGAGCTCCTCGCCGCGCAGGTTCTTGTGGCGGATCAGACCCTTGGCGTCGATGACGTAAATCGTCGGGAAAAACTGGACATCCCAATCCTCGAGGATGCCGCCCGAGCTTCCGTTCCACCAGTGATTCCAAGGCATCTCGGTCTTGGCGATAAAATCGGTGAGCGTCTTCTTCTCGTCGTCGGCACTGATGCTCACCAGTGCAAATGGCTCTGCCTTGAGCCGGCCAACCATTTCGCGTTCGTGCGGTATCATTGCCTTGCAAGGGCCGCACCAGGTTGCCCAGATATCGAGGACGACCACTTTCCCTTTGAGAGAACTCAACTGGACCTTTTTGCCGTCGATATCCTGGCTGACCACTTCCGGCGCAGGCTTGCCGACCGATAGATCTGGAAATACGTCCTTGTATTGCTCGCGGATGAATAGCGTCAGTTCCTTGGCCTTTTGCCTGGCATGCTCGGCGTTGGCCAGGAGCAGATCGACATATGCCGCGCCTCTATCTTTGGTTACGCTCTCGCGGGCGCGTTCGTTTGCTTTGAGTTGATCGGCCATTTTGGCCGCCAGGTCTTGCCCCTCTGCGATCGCCTTGTAAGCGAGTCCTTGAATCTTGCGATCAGGGTTCTTGGCGACCACATCTTGAAGCAGTTTGTCGCCAGCTTCATCACCCCAGCGCCCCACCGAGCGCAAGACCGACCTGATCTCGGGTTTATCCACATAATCCTTGTCGAGGATCGCCAGAATCTTGGACCACGAAGGTGACTTTGGCCCGCCACTCAGATTGAGGGCCAGGGACAATGCTTTCACCACTGAGGGATCTTTTGGATTATCCTGGGCAAACTTCAAGAAACGGGGCGCGAACTGCGGCGCAGGACTATCGTCCATGCGCACCATAAGTTTTTTCTGTGCCGCCTGTTTTTCCTCGTCGGTCTTGGCTTCCTGCAGAGCTTTGCTGGCTTCTGCGAACTGCTTCCTCATTGCATTGGCCCACTTCGCCTGCGCCTCCTGGTACTCCTTCTTGATGGAATCATAGCTTGGTGGAGCCTTGGGGGCTGCGTCCGCAGTCTTGTCGTCTGCTCGAAGCGCGGAACCTGCGAGTCCTAAGGACAGCAATCCTGTCAGTAGCCAATTCATCGCGTACGTCCTTTCTAGCCAACCCGTGTGAAGGATCTCGACGCTATAGTAAGGCACCAGCATACTCTGAATTCGAATGATTCGCTCCGCCAGTTTGGTGGGTCTGCCAGCTCGTCTGATTTGACGGTCTGGTCTTGCAGGCGTCCCGCCTGCACCTGCAGTCGAGCCGACTACCGCACCACTTGCAAACTTTCCATCATCCGCTACGCTGCTTTAGAGCCTGGTATTTGCTCATAACTTGCGTCGGCCTTGCCCTTGAGCACGTTCCGCTGCTCCTACTGTTGGACGGTTGCGGACCTGCAGTTGTTCAGTTTCGTTAGCTTAACGACCGGAGCCATGTCCATGCATAGGAAGTGGTCCTCGTTTCTCTTCCTTCTCTGCTTGCTATGCGCCCCGGCCGGCCTTGAGGTCCATGCGACTCCAGAAACAGCCCCTGAGCCGCATCGCAGCCCGATCGATGTCACTGTCCTTCCCGGCGGCCGCTACGCGCTGACCGCCAATCACACTGCCGATTCCGTGTCGCTGGTCGATCTGACGAGTGCCAAGGTGGTGGCCGAACTACCCTGTGGCCGGAAGCCGGCGGGCGTCGCCTGCTCGGCCGATGGCCGGCGCGTGGCGGTCAGCAATCTCTGGTCCGGCTCCGTCACTCTCTTCAATGTGGAAGGCACGTCCCTTCAACGCGCGGGCACAGCACAAGTCGGCCCCGCTCCGCGTGGGGTCGTTTTCGCTCCCGACGGCGACAGCTTCTACGTGGCCCTCGCCTCCGCCAACGAGGTGGTCCGAGTCGATTGGCATTCGCGGAAGGTGTCGTCGCGCTGGCCTGCCCCCGTCGAGCCGCGCAGGCTGGCCCTGTCCCGCGACGGCCGATTCCTCGCGGCCGTAAGCGCCCGTTCCGCCCAGGTCCGCTGCTGGGACACGCGAGCAGGCAAGCTCCTCTGGGAGCGAACGATTCAAGATGCCTTCAACCTGCACGGTCTGACCTTCAGCCCCAACGACAAGGAGCTGGTCACTGCCCACATTCACGACCGCCACCACGCCATCGCGATTGCGAACATCCGCGAAGGCTGGGCGCTCAATAGCCGCTTGACACGCATGACGCTGGAGCCCGGCTCGAACGGCGACTACTGGCAGATCGCTCTGGATACGCGGGGCAAAGCAGTGGGCGACCCCTGCGCCGCGGCGTTCAGCGCCAAAGGAGATTGGTTGGCCGTGGCCGCGGCGGGGACGCACGAGTTGCTGCTTTTCCAGGTGGCGGCCGTGCCCTGGAACAATGGCGAGCCCGGCGACCTTCTCGACTCGAGCCTTGCCCTGGGCGACGGCAAGTTTCGCAGGCTGGCCCTGGGCGGCCGGCCGCTCGCCCTGCAATTCGTCGGCGACAGCGACCAGGCCGTCGTCGCCAACTATCTGCTCGACGCCGTGCAGCTTGTTGACGTGCGCACTGCTCAGATTGTCCGCCAGATCCCACTGGGCGGCCCGCCGCATCCTTCCCTTGCCCGCGCGGGAGAGGCGATCTTCTATGACGCGCAGCGCTCGCTGCATTCCTGGTTCAGCTGTCACACCTGTCACCCGGACGGCCACACCTCCGGGCGCACGTTCGACACGCTCAACGACGATTCCTACGGCAACCCGAAGCTGACGCCGACGCTGCGTGGCGTCAGCAAGACCGGTCCCTGGACCTGGCATGGCTGGCAAAAGGACCTGGGCCAGGCCGTCGAGAGATCGCTCACGAAAACGCTGTTCGGTCCCAAGCCGGCTGCCCACGACATCCAGGCGCTGCTCGCCTTCCTGGAGACGCTCGATCATCCACCGAACCCGCATCGTCGAGCCAATGGCTCGCTCGCCCCAGCGGCCGAGCGCGGCCAGGCGATCTTCCGCGGCAAGGGCCGCTGTGTTCGCTGCCATCAAGGCGAGCAGTACACTTCCTCAAAAACCTACGACGTGAAACTGGAACCCGACGGCAGCCCCTACGAACTCTGGAACCCGCCATCCTTACGCGGCGTCTACGACCGAGGCCCCTACCTTCACGACGGCCGGGCCGAGACGCTGGAAGAAGTGCTGGAGCGGGCGCACGCGCCCGAGAAGCTGGGCGCGCAGCCGCTGACGCCGGAGGAGCGCCGCGACCTGATCGAGTTTTTGAAGTCGATTTGATCCCGCCCTGCATCGAGGGATAGGGGCCGCGGCTTGACGGCCCATTTTCCCCTGCCATTCCGGCCATAACGCCGGCCAACACCTTCACAGCGTAACGGCGCCGAGCGGATGGCCGCGTACCATGTACTCCGACTGGAGCGAGGCGCCGGCCGACGCCTCGCAGCCGGCGAGATCGGATTCTAAGGCCCGCTATCCGCATACTGTTCAGGTGACCCATCGCCGCATACCTTATTCTTGTGTGCCATGCTTTCGCCATAGTCCGCAAGAACCTGTTCCCTGGAGTCGACCTGGCGAAAGCATGCAGAAGCGAGAGGAGACGGGCTTGCTCGAATGGGGCGAGACATGCTTTCGCGAAATCGCTCCATGTCAACAATTCCTTTTTCAAGGATCGCGAAAGCATGGCACACCGGCAAGGATGTACCGAGGAATCACTCCTTCGGTAATTCTACTGTGAACACCGCCTCCAGTTTATGGACAGCTTCACCCGGATGTTTGTAAATCACCCTGATGACGCCGCGCACCCGGCTGCGGATTTCATAGCTTTCCAGGATGGTTCGCGCTTGTTTCAGCTCCAGCTGTGCCACGATCACAGCCTGTTTCTTGCTGGTTGCCTCTGATGTGTAGCGGTCCCAGCTAAGCTTGGCGCCGCGCATATCTTCCAAACTCGTGTTACCACGGATGTTATTGTTGTAAAGTCTAAGCTGAGTCTCGTAACGCACCCTGGCCTCCTGGCCCGTCTTCTCCGAACTGTCCAAATCGGCTCTTGCTGCAGCAACCTTGGCCTCTTTGATTTCTACCTCGACGCGGGCAAACCGATCATCGAGTTGGCCGAGTACTTGGCCCTCTTCGACAGTATCGCCAACCTTCAACTTGCGATATTTAAGAGGCTTTCCGTTTACGATCGCCGTGCCGACCCGGCTCGCAGGCACGTTCATGCCAGCGTTGAGCGGGGTTCCCAGAAAGATCACAATGCCCTCCTGCTCGCTAACGATTGTCGCACAATCCCCCGCTTGAGCAGGCTTTTGCGCCTGCCGCTCGGGTTCACTCGTCGATTCGGCAGGGGGTTGCTCACGGGCCAGTAAGCCATAGCTCAAGCCGCCGGCCACAAGGCTTACCAGGAGTATGCCGAGCATCGTCAACGCAATTCTTTTGAGGAACATGATTCGTAGAACTCCTTTGGTCAGAGAGAGAGCACCAGGAGAAACCAGACCGCCCAAGAGTTTTCCCTGTGCAAAGTCCAGGGCGGCGCTCAGTGCATTTCGCACCAAGAGCACGCGCGCTTCGGGCGACAGCGCCTGTTCTGCCAGGCAGATTGCAAACCCGCTGGACTCGAGCGTGATGCCGCGACGCAGTAATCGTAGGCGCAGCCGCTCACGGGCCGACGCCAAGCGCGACGCGATCGTGCCTTCCGGGCAGCCGAGTGCCCGGGCCGCCTCGGCGTTGGTTCTTCCTTGCAGATAACAAAGAACAAAGGCCGCCCGGCAGCGCGCTGGCAGACGATTCAATTCTTCGTCGAGCACGGGCCGGAGGTCCCGCCAATCATGATCCGGCCCCGACTCGGCCACGGGCACCTCGGACAAGGATGGTTCACACGCCTTGTTATGCCGGGCTTGAGTCATGCGGGCGCGCAGGGCGACACGGTACGCCACCTTGTAAAGCCAGCTACCAACCCCTTCGCGTTTGCGAATGGTCCTTGCCTTGAGCACGAGTGTGAGAAAGGTGGCCTGGAAGGCATCCTCGGCGTCGTGGCTGTGCCGCAGGAGGCGCTCGCACACGCCCAAAACCATTGGCGCATGCCGCCAGAGGAGCACCTCGAACGCCGCCTCGTCGCGCAGCGCGAGCCAGCGATCGAGCAACTGATCGTCAGCGAGACCGCCCTGCGCGGGCGGATGCACGTGTCGCTGCAGCCGCCGGAGCAACGCCTGCAACTGTCGGCCAGGCATGGTCTTTCTCACAAGGGAGGTTTTCTGTCTCCACTGTAATAGAGCCGCGCGGTGGCAGCACTCTTCATTTTTTCTTTTCTCTGGACCGAGCTCCTTTCTCCGATTACTTTGCAAGAGTCTATTCGCTCAGCCAACCCCGGCTGCGTTTGGTGAGGATTCCCCATGAGCCGACTTTACGCGCGCTGGTTCTCGATTCTCTTTTTCCTCTCGCTTGTCTGTTTCCCGGCTGCGGGCCAGGTGCAGAGCGGAGAAAAGAGACAGGCTCCTGCCAATGTTGCAAACGCGGAGGACCCGCTCCCTCGCGGGGCATTGGCTCGTCTCGGTACGTTGCGTTGGCGGCATACGCAACCCATCTCGTTCATAGCGATTCTCCCGGACGGCGGCACCGTGCTCACGGTTTGCCAGGATCAGACGGTGCATCTTTGGGACTTGAATGGCGGCAAGCAGCTCCGGCAGTTCGGCCCGCCCCAGAACCCCAGCAACTATCTGAATTCTCCCATTGCCAAAAGGATGTTGGCAAGACGCCCTGACTCGCTACCGAGGCTTCCCTCGAAGGTTTTCGCCGCGCTGTCCGCTGATGGAAAGTTATTAGTCTCTTGTGGTGCGGACGGCCCCATTCATCTCTGGGACGTGCCAGCCGGCACGGAGGTTCGGACTATTGACACACCCGCTCTTAATCGCAGAATTTCGCTGGGAGGCCGAGAAGTTGTTACCGCGCTCGCCCTCAGTGCCGACGGCCAAACGCTTGCCGGGGCCCAACCCACTGGAGACGTTGACATATGGTCCACGAGTACCGGTGCCAAAATGGGGCATCTTGCCCTTTCTAGCAACAAGGGTGAACCCACTCGCAGCCGGGAACTTGATCGTGTCTTAGCACTTTCACATGAGGGGCAAAGTCTATTCGACGTTCGCGACTTGCTGACCATGACCCCGGGTAAAATCGTATCTGACCAGAGATTGCGAATCTGGGATCTCAAGACCGGGAAAGTGCGTTCCGAGGGCAAGGATGAATCCGTCAGCGCCGGGGGCTATATCTTCTCGCCGAGCGGAAATCTCTTCGCCCGCATCCATCCGGGCGGAGCTATCGATCTTGTTGACGCCAATTCCCTTAAGGTCCTTGCCAAGCTTCAAGGTCCGCAACGTGGATTCCAGCTCTTTTTCCTGCCGGATAGTAGAGCGATCGTAATCCAGGACTTCAGAAGCCAAGAAATGCAGCTATGGTCTATTGAGCAAATGGGGCCGGAGAGCATTACAGTGAAGCCCGCTTGGAAGATCCACACACCGGGGCTTGATTTTTACTTCATAGAGAACTCAGTCGCCTTCAACCGAAGAGGGACGATCTTCGCGGCTGCGCAGGACCACACGGTTTTCCCAGGAGAGCTCAAAAGTGGGAGGGATCTCCAGGCTCCGACCGGTCATAGTGCCGCAGTTGCTGTAGCTCACTTTTCACGCGACGGCCGACGCGTACTTACCCAAGGTAATGAAGGCCGAGCCTACAATTGGGAGGCTGGAACTGGGCGGATGCTACAAGCGTTGCCGTTTGATGACGATTGGACTCTCAGGCGGCCGCAGCTATCTGGGGACGGGAAGAAATGGGCCGGCGAGATGGGGACCATTCCTAACGGCATAGAGCTCGGCGATACGACGTCGACTAAAGGTCTGGCCGTCATTCAAATGGACAAGAATGGCTACTCGGCCTTTGCTTTCAGTCCAAGCGGCAAAGTGCTGGCTGTCCAAGAAGCAGCTACTCCGATGGTACACTTGTTTGATGCCGCCAAGGGTAAGGAGATTGGCAGCCTGGTAGTACCAACGAATAAGGATACGCCAGAGGAATTCGATGCAGGAAATATAACTTCTGACAATCAAGGCCTCATATTCTCGCGCGATGGTAGTAAGCTGGCAGGCAGCATCAAGGGCAACTCAATTGGCATCTGGGATGTTGGCCAGGGGACATTCCTGCGCGCGATGACTTTCCCGGATGAGTTCAAGCGGTCGCCCGCGGTTTTTTCACCGGACGGTCGATCTTTCGCGCGGGTCAACAAAGAAGGCGGCGTCACGCTTTGGGAGTTGGCCGCTGGGCGGCCACGGCGCTACTTCGGCAAGAAGCCAAAAGAAAGCGTGGACTCCGCCGCCGACGAAGGTCGTGGCACTGCTCCCCAGTTGCCCAGGTTAAGGGTAAGGGCACGACCCGTTATTTCGCATCAAACAGAGGCTGCGGCCACCCTGCTCTTCTCGCCAGACAACAGACTTCTCTGCCTGGGCGGTCCCGACAACGCAGTCACGCTTTGGAACGTGGCAACCGGCAAGCAAGTGGCCCAGGTGCACGGGGACCAGGGAGAGACCACCTGCCTCGATTTCTCACCCGACGGCAAGCGCCTAGTTTCCGGCAGCACCAACACGACCGCATTGATGTGGGATGTAGCCGCACTCGTGCCTGCCTCGCCCAGCACCGCCCGGCTACTTTCCAATGACGAGATAGAAGCGTGCTGGACAGACTTAGCGGGCGACGATGCAGCCAAGGCGTTCGAAGCGATCTGTCTGCTATCCGCGTCACCGAAAGCGGCCGTGGAGTTTCTTGGCAAGCATGTTCTGCCCATCCCGCCTCTGGACAGCGCACAGGTGGAGCGCTGGATCAAGGATCTCGATCATCGTCAGTTTCAAGTGCGCAATCAGGCGAATCACGAGCTGGAAGGCCTTGGAGAACGAGCGGTCCCGGCGCTGCAGAAGGCGCTGAAGGACAAACCTTCCGCCGAAGTGCGCAGCCGCGTTGACGAGCTGCTGCGCAAGGCGGCCCTCGATCTTACCGGTGAACGGCTTCGCGTCCTGCGCGCGATTGAACTCCTGGAGCGTGCTGGCTCCGCGGAGTGCAAAGAACTGCTTCGGTCTCTTGCCAAGGGAGACGGTGGGGCGATGCAGACGCGTGAGGCGGCGGAGTCTTTGCGGCGGCTGGAGGGAGTGGGGAAGTGATGAGATGATTGGTTGCTCGGCGCTTCGAAGTTACCCGGCCCCTGAGGGGCTCGGCTCGCCAAGGCGAGCCGAGCCCCGTGAGTTAGCCGGGTAACGTGTCCCCCGCCCCCGCTCTTTTTTGTCGAGCGGGCCCGGTTGCCCGATTAGCTTGATAGCACGTTTTCATATGCCCAACCCCGGCTGTGTTTGGTGAGGATTCCCCATGAGGCGACTTTACGCGCGCTCGTTCCCGGTTATCTCTTTCCTGTCGCTTGTCTGTCTCCCGGCTGCGGGCCAGGTACAGAGCGGAGAAAAGGGACAGGCTCCCGCCAATGTTGCAAACGCGGAGGACCCGCTCCCTCGCGGCGCCTTGGCGCGTCTTGGTACGTTGCGTTGGCGGCATACGCAACCCATCTCGTTCCTTGCGATCCTCCCGGACGGCGGCACCGTGCTCACGGTTTGCCAGGATCAGACGGTGCATCTTTGGGACTCGAAAACCGGCCAACAGGTCCGGCAGTTCGGCCCTCCCCGGAAGTCGGACAATCTTCTGGACTCTCCCATGGGCAATTTGAAATGGGCAGGACGTCCGGGCCTGGGCGCGCACCGCCCTTGGCAAGTTTACGCGGCACTCTCGGCAGATGGAAAGCTGTTGGCTTCTTGCAGCGAAGATGGACCTATTCACCTTTGGGACGTGGCAGCAGGACGGGATGTGCGCACGATTCGCACGTCGTTCCAGGACCCACTCGTCGGCCGTATCGCAATCCCAGGAAGGAGAGTATTGGCGGCACTGGCTCTCGCCGCGAACGGTCGAACCCTGGCTGCCGCCGGGAGAGATGGAGAGATTAGGTTATGGGATACAGGCACCGGCGCCGAACTCAAGCATCTTAGCAATGCCACCAATCAAGATCGGCGTACTGAGACACACGTCTTGCAGTGCGCGCTGGCCTTCTCGCCCGACGGTGAATCACTCATTGAGGATCGCTTGGAGCTCACTAGTGTGACCTTTTGCAAGACCTTCTGTATTTGGGATCACAAGGGAGGCAAAATACAATTCCAGATCAAGGAGCAGCCGGGCAACTCCTCCTGCGGAATCCCAACCTATTCGCCGGACGGCGCACTCTTTGCCCGCGTCGGTGCGGGCGGCGTTATCCACCTCATGAACTCCAAGACCTTCAAGGACATCACCCAGTGGCAAGGCCCGCAATGGGGAGCCCGCCTACTCTTCTCACCTGACGGTAAAACACTTGCGACCCAGAACCTTAACGACAAAGAGATACTTCTATGGACCATCGAGCAAAAGAGTCCGGAGAGCATCTCGATTAAGCCGTCTATGAAGTTCCGGTCGCGCGGGTTTGATCCTGCCGTACTGGAGACATCGATGGCATTCTCTCCGAATGGGACGATCATGGCCATGGCGCAAAACCAGGCGTTGTTCCTCACGGAAGTAAAAAGTGATCGGGATGTTCGACCATCCGCGGGGCATAGTGCTGCGGTTGCAACCGTGCATTTTTCGCGGAACGCGGAATCCATTCTTACCCAAGGGGAGGAAGGCGTGGGGTACATATGGGACGCCGCGACTGGTCGAGAGAAGCAGAGGATGCAGGCGCCCTCTGACTTGACATTGGAGAGGCCGCGGCTGTCTCCTGACGGGAAAACTTGGGTCAACGGGCATCTTCTTGGCGGCATCGGACTTTGGGATTCGGCGACGACGAAAAGCCTTGTCGTCATTCCAATGGACAAGACCGGCTATTCCGCCTTTGCGTTCAGTCCGAACGGCAAAGTCCTGGCCATACAGGAAGCGGTCAGCCCGATGATACACTTGATCGATGCGTCCAATGGCAAAGAAATTCGCCGCCTGGAAGTACCAACGTATAAGGGAACGTCTGATCAAATGCTTGCGAGATTGTCAAGGAGTGACAATCGAGGTCTGATCTTCTCTCCCGACGGCGGAAAGCTAGCGGGCAGTACCAAGGGCAAGTCGATTGGCATTTGGGACGTTAGCCAGGCGACATTGCTCCGCCAGATGTCTTTCCCAGATGAATTCCAGCGACCGCCTGCGGCCTTCTCACCGGATGGCCGAACTTTCGCTCGGGTCAATGAAGAAGGCGGCGTTACGCTCTGGGAGGTGGCGACTGGACGGCCGCGGCGCTACTTTGGCAAGAAGCCGAAGGAATTGGTTCGCGCTGATCCGTTTGAGGAAGACAATGGCATTGGCGCCTTCTTGCCTCTATTGGGGAGACTGCCAATTATATCCCATCAGTCTGAGGCTTCGGCAGCCTTGCTCTTTTCGCCAAGGAGCACGCTTCTTTGTCTTGGTGGACCTGACAATGAAATCAAGCTCTGGAACGTGGCTACCGGCAAGCAAGAAGCACAGGTGCACGGCGACGAGGGAGAGACGACCTGTCTTGATTTCTCGCCCGACGGCAAGCGGCTGGTTTCCGGCAGTATGAACACGACCGCATTAATATGGGACGTAACCGCACTCCTTCCCACCTCACCCACCGCGTCTCGGCAACTTTCCAATAGCGAAATAGATGCGTGCTGGACAGATTTAGCGGGTGACGATGCAGCCAAGGCGTTCGAAGCGATTTGCCTGCTTTCCGCCTGCCCGAAAGCCGCAGTTGAATTTCTTAGCATGCATATTCGGCCCATCCCACCTCTGGATAGCCCACAGGTGGAGCGCTGGATCAAGGATCTCGATGATCGTCAGTTTCAGGTGCGCAATCAGGCGAACCACGAGTTGGAGATCCTTGGCGAACGGGCGGTGCCGGCTCTACAGAAGGCGCTGAAGGACAAACCTTCCGCCGAAGTGCGCAGCCGCGTTGACGAGCTGCTGCGCAAGGCGGCCCTCGAGCTTACCGGCGAACGGCTCCGCGTCCTGCGCGCGATCGAACTCCTGGAGCGTGCCGGCTCCGCGGAGTGCAAAGAGCTGCTTCGGTCTCTCGCCAAGGGAGACGCCGGAGCGATGCAGACGCGTGAGGCGGCCGACTCGGTGCGCCGACTGGAGGGAGTGGGGAAGTGATGAGGGGCCGGGTAACGGCCACCAATCGGTCGCAACTTTTCTACCAACTGTGCCCCTTCGATAGTCCTTGCGCGCAATTCGTGGTAATTTACTACGCGGTCGATTCTTGTGAGGGTGCAGCCCACGTCCTCGTAGCCTCGTCGTCCGCGTAACTATTCTCAGCGAGGGACAAGATGAAAACTTGGTCGTTGATTCTCGCGGTCGTTGCCTGGCGATTCGTCTCCACGGTTGCCTGGGCAGCCGACTGGCCGCAGTGGCGCGGGCCACAACGGAACGGTATCTCCCTGGAGACGGGCTTGCTCAAGGAGTGGCCAAAGGATGGACCAAAGTTGCTTTGGCAAGTCAAGAACATCGACTTCGGCTACTCGACTCCATCGATCGTCGGTGAACGGATTTACTTGTTGAGCAATAAAGGCAAGGACGATGAGTTTGCGCAGGCGCTATCGGTCAAGGACGGCTCGCAGATTTGGGCTACCCGTCTGGGGAAAGTGGGCCCCAATCAAGGGATGCCCTATCCTGGTGCACGCTCCACGCCAACGGTGGATGGGGAGTATCTCTATGTTTTGGGCTCCGATGGCGACCTCGCCTGCCTGGAGAGGAGCAAAGGCAAGGTGCGCTGGCAAAAGAACCTGCGCAGCGATTTCGGGGGCAAGCCCGGATTCTGGGCCTATTCCGAATCGCCGCTAGTCGATGGCGACGTATTGGTCTGCACGCCGGGCGGCAGCAAGGCCACGATTGTTGCTTTGAATAAGAACACGGGCGATGCCATCTGGCAGACGCCGACACCGCGCGGCGATGCAGCGGCCTACTCCTCCGCCATCGTCGTCGACCTCGATGGCACCAAGCAATATGTCCAGTTCCTGCAGAATGGCGCTGTCGGTGTCGAGGCAAAGACCGGCAAACTTCTGTGGCAGTATGGTCAAACGGCCAAGAATAGCATGGCCAATATTCCCACCCCTGTGGCCCACGACGGGCTCGTGTACACGGCAAGCGGCCAGGGCGGGGCCGGCCTTGTGAAGTTGAAGGCGAATCAGAGTGTGGTGGACGCGGAACCGGTCTATTTCCAGAAGAAGGACTTGCCCAATAGCATCGGCGGAGCGGTGCTGATCGGCGATTTCCTGTACGGCACCAACATAAAGGGCCTGATGTGCATCGAATTTGCGACAGGCAAGATCAAGTGGCAGGATAAATCGGTTGCCCCCGGCTCCGTATGTTATGCAGATGGCAATCTGTACCTCCACGGTGAGAAGGGCCAGGTAGCCCTGATCGAGGCCACGCCTGAAGCCTACCGGGAAAAGGGACGATTTGCTCCGCCGGATCAGCCGAAACGCGCACACACCCTGGCCTGGGCATACCCGGTCATCGGTAACGGCCGATTATACATCCGCGACCTGGGCGTCCTCTGGTGCTACGACATCAAGGACAGCAAGTGAGGTGCTTTCGTCATTGATGAAGCTGCGGCTGGCAAGCAAGCTGTGAAGCCTGCGCTTTTCCCCTGGTTGCTCTCAAATCCATCCCGGAATAAACCGCCACGGCACGCGGCGGCAGTACTCTTGATACACCGGATCCTGACCCAGATGGCGTTCCTCCGTGTACGCGCGCAGGACGTAGATGGCGCTCCATGCCGCTAAGCCCAGCACGGCGCCCAGCAGGGCGATCGGTTGCGTCGCGCCTCGCTCGATGAGCAATGGGAGCGCGCCTACCCACCACGCCAGGTTCTTGGAGATATAGGCGGGATGGCGGACCCATGCGTAGGGTCCGGAGCTGACGATGCCGCGATGAGTCAAGTTGCTCGCCTTGAACAGCAGAGCCACCGACGCCCAGGCGTAGAGTCCCATCAGCACCAGCATGGCGATGGCGGCAAGTGCCGCGATCCAGGGTGTGGCGAAGGCCGGGCGATCGCCGCTGTACCAACCCAGCAGCAGCTTGGTGGTGAACACGCAGGGCGGATAACAAGCCAGTGCCGCCACCCAGCCCAGCATCGTGGGCTCTACCGAACGAATCTCGTTTCCCAGCCAGGGGTGTTCCACACCATAAGCGATCGCGAAGCACAGCACATCGATCAAGAGGATGATGCGATAGAGCACCCAGAAGCCGTCCTCGGTGAAGTTCCACGAAGAAAGAAAGGCACTGCTGTTATCTTGTACGGCATTCATGTGGAACAGCAGCCAGTGAATCATCAGCGGCAAGTAGAAGGCTTTTACGAGAGCAGCCCGCAGGGCCACTTTTTCCTGGGTCGTCGGCCAACGGACGCGGAGATGAAACAGCGCCCGCCAAACCAGCCGGCACTTGACCGCATAGCTGTCTGGAAAAGTGGCATAGTAGAATGGCAACACTACCAGGTAAGCGATCAAGAGATAGCGTAGCGCGCTAAACGTCACCGGCGCGAAGAACTCCTGGTAGAAAGGGTGCAAGGAATAAAACGTGTATCCGAGCAACAAGAGCGCGGCCGCCGAGCAGTAATTGAGAAAGAGCGCCTTCCACGAGGCTGGAAACAATCTGCGCGCATCATCTCCAACCGAGCCCGGCGTTTCTGGCTCGATTTCTCTTTTGGTCTCTTCTGCCTGGACCGGTAAAGTCAGCATCGAACCACCTTTTGCAGCACGTAGAATCGGCTCATCTCCGGCGTAGCGCCATCTCCCGAAACCATAGCCCGCGGACGCCAGGATCGCCGGCAAATGGTCATTTCCCAGCGGCTTACGCTGTTCGCGCAAGCAAGAGAGGTGTTATTGCTGCTTGAGTGGCAGGTGGCGCTGGTCCGAATCCGCCCACTGGTGTAACGATTGGGCACATGCCGGCCGTCTGTCGATCGCAGAGGCAGCCGGAGAATCTTCAGCATATAACCGCATTTTGGCCGGTCCACTCTCCATTCGTGAAACTCTGTGCCGCGCTCGCCACTCCGGCACATCACTTGCTGCTAAGCTCGTCCAATCTACTGGGCCGCTCTCCATCTCCACGAAACTGCCAAAGGAGCGCTTCATGAACCGCCGGGTTGCTGCACTCGTGGTCGCATTGTCGGTTCTTGCCGTGGTCTCTTCGCCCGTCGCCTATTCCTTGCGTGCCGATGCTCGCCCGAGCGCCATCGGCGCGAGCGCTCCGGCTTTCTCTCTCCCCGACACCACGGGTCAGACAGTGTCACTGGCCAGCCTGAAATCCAAGAAGGCCGTGGTGGTCATCTTCATGGGCACCGAGTGTGTGATCAACAATGCGTATTTGCCGCGTTTAGTGGAGATGCAGATGGAATATGGCCCGCGCGGCGTTCAAATCCTGGGAATCAATTCCAATCTGCAAGATTCGGCGGAGCAGGTGGCAGAACACGCGCGGCGCAATGGCCTGTGTTTTCCGGTCTTGAAGGACGAGGAGAATGCTGTCGCCGACGGCTTCGGTGCCCAACGCACTCCGGAAGTGTTCCTGCTCGACACCGACCGCAAGATACGCTACCACGGACGCATCGACGACCAGTTCGGCATCGGCTACAAGCGGGCCAAGCCCACGACGCGCGAGCTCTTGACCGCTTTGGACGAACTGTTGGCCGGCAAGCCGATTGCCAAACCCACCAGCCAGCTGGCCGGCTGCATCATCGCCCGGGCTTCGAAGCCGAGGGCGGAAGGAAGTGTCACCTACACCAAGCACGTCGCCCGCATCATGCAGCAGAAGTGCCAGGAGTGTCACCGCCCCGGCGAAGCGGCTCCCATGTCGTTTCTGAGCTACCGCGATACCATGGCCTGGGCCGACACGATTCGGGAGGTGCTGAACGAGCGGCGGATGCCCCCCTGGCATGCAGACCCACAGTATGGCCATTTTGCCAACGACCGGAGCTTGAGCAACCAGGATCGGAAAACCTTGCTCGCCTGGCTCGATCAGGGCACGCCCAAGGGCGACAACAAGGACATGCCGCCGCCGCGTGCGTTTGTCCGAGGCTGGCAAATCGGCAAACCGGACGTCGTGTTCGAAATGCCGAGCGCCTACAACGTGCCCGCCGATATGCCCAGGGGCGGACTTCCCTATCAACGTTTCCGCGTCCACACGAATTTCAAGCAAGATCGCTGGGTCGAGCGTGCGGAAACTCGCGCTGGCGTCCCTTCCGTCGTGCATCACATCATTATCTGGGTGGTGGCCGCGGGTGAAGATTATCAACCGGGCAATCCCGATACGCAGCTGCTGTGCGGCACTGCTCCGGGCGACATGCCCCAGATCCTCCCGCCCGGCACAGCCAAGAAGATTCCCGCCGGCGCCGATTTGATCTTCGAGCTTCATTACACGCCGAACGGCACGGCCCAGAAGGATCGTTCCAGGGTTGGCATCATCTTCGCGAGGCAGGAGCCCAAGTACGAGGCCCGCACCATCGGCATTGCCAATAACGAGTTCCAGATCCCGGCCGGGGCGGACAATCAACCTGTGGAACAGTGGTTCCAGTTCCCCGAGGACAGCCAGCTCCTGGGGTTCATGCCGCACTTGCATCTGCGCGGCAAGGATTTCAAGTACTCCGTTATCTATCCGGACGGAAAGCAGGACATTCTCCTGTCGATTCCGCGCTACGACTTCAACTGGCAAAGCGCCTACCGCGAGGCCAAGCCGCTCTTGATGCCGAAGGGGACCAAAATCCACTGCGAGGCCCATTTTGACAACTCGGCCAAGAACCTGAGCAATCCAGACTCGACGATCCCCGTGCGTTGGGGTGATCAGACCTGGGAAGAAATGATGATCGGCTGGATTGACTTCGCCACCAAGATCCGGGATAGGTGACTACGAATTGCGGTCAAGGCTTACGCAAGCCGGGGCCCTGCTTACGGGTAAGTGTCGTTCGCCCCAAGACTAACGGCGCGCAACGCCTCTGTTTGCATGCCGGCGATGCTCACCTGATCGCAAATGCGTAGATCACCGGCAGCCTGCTGTTCGTTGGATTGTCTACCGCAGGAGCACAAACATAGAGCGTTCGTGTGTCCGGATCGAAGGCTGCACCCGTGATCAATTTATCGCAGTTCAATTCCATGTTGAATAGCACGGTGGGATCGAAGACTTCCGTGGGAGTAATTTGCCAGGACGATACCTGCCTGGTCGCGACCTTGGCGAGGTCGGCTGGAGCGTAGATGAACCACCGTGCGGCATAGTGGGATGCATGCTGGCCCTTGGTGGCATGGCAAGGATCCTGAACCCCGGTCGGCAGGGGGCTATTGCCATACCACATGTCGTCGTAACCCAAACGGCCAAAAAACATGACGCCCTGAACATCCGGCAGATCGATCCACGTGCTCGCGCGGATAAAATCCGCCGAGCCCCAGTAACCGACTCCATCGCGTGGCGGCGCGAACTGATCATCGGGCTGGCGCAGGATACCACCAATGCTATTGAGGACCTCATATTGCGTATCGCGATGGAATCGATGCTGATAAGGTTCCTCGGGGTAGAAAGACAGTTCTCGGGTGGTCAGCACATGGGAAGTGGGTGTGCGGCTAGTCGGCGTATCCACCGCAAAAAGGCCAGGGCCGAAGGAAGCTTCGCTCGCTCCGGACTCGATTCCGGCTCCAAGCGCCAATGTTCTCCCTCCGGTGTAAGCGCTCGCAAACCAGCTCGGCACCGCCACGCCATAGTTGCGAAGTCGGTGCGAGTTGACATTAGCCTGCCACGGACCGAATGCTGAAATGCTTCCATCTGAGTTGAATTGCGTAATGCCCACAACGGGCTTTGAGCCCCCAGTCACGTCGTAGTTGTAACCGTAGGTCCAGAGCAGGGTTTTGTTGCCGAGCCAGAACAGCCCTTCGGTCTCGATCTGCCCGCTGCTGTAGGCAACCGGCCAGGTGCGGTGCCCTTGGTAGATATCTCCCCATGCTTTGACCAGGGTCCCGCGCTGGGCCACGGACAGATTGGGGTGAGGTCCGGGATTGCTGAACTCGAATGCGTTCGTTCCCTCCGTCGTGCGGCCAACGATAATAAACGTCTTGGTCCCATTCGGGTAAGTGCGGAGCGCCAATGCTCCGTAAGCATTATCCTCGACTTCCATCGGCACCTTGATCGCGCCCAGGTACCTGAGACGGAAACTCGTCACCGTCGGCATGAGAATCGGGTCCGACTGCGCCGGACCGCCCGCCCAAACAGAGCGGCCAAGGGACAATGCGAGCAGTGCAACCACTAACGACCGCATCCTCATTTTCCTACCTCCAACCGTCGTGTAGCGATCTCGGCGACCGCCGCACGGAGTTCGTGAAGATGGACGACACCTCGACGATGAGCCTATGGCAGGCCGCGCGGCCGTCCGCAAGGGCCAATTGATCGCAAATGAGATCTCGTACGGAAGGGGTCGCGTCAAAAGCGCAGCGGACGCGCTATCCTTGACGGCGCGACGTGACGGGTCAATCCGTTGACCGGCAGGCAGTCCATAAAAAGGGCCGATTCGCCTGCGAGTTCCAAAATCTAGGCCATACAATAATGCGTGTCAAACAGCAGAACGCGTTTTGTCCCGATCGCTATACCGCGATAGTATCTAACGATCAGGTAGCTAACGACCTAGGACTTGAGAAGGACGAAGTAAGAAATTGCTCCAAGACCAGATGCAGTATCTTTTTGTCTACGACTTCATTCCCGGAGCAATGCAGACGCTCGTAGACACGGACAGCGGAAGCGGCGCTCTGTGGCCACGGCCGAGGATGAGCTTCACAACCGAAAGCATGCCAGACCCCATGCTGGCTGTGTGGCCTGATATTACCGCTCCCCCAGGATGCGGAGTCAACGGGCGATTCTGCTGCTCGAGGCCCAGGCAATCGGCGGTCGCTAGCGTCTGAATTTGGTCCGCAGATCGATGAACTGTGCTTCGCGCTCAGGCGCGATCGCACCTCCAAAATTGAGGAAGACTTTGAAAGCGGCGGCACCGGCCCGATCGAAGAACTGAATGCTGCGCGTAGCGGTGCCGTCCATGTGACCGGGTTTTTCCACGGCGAACGCCGCAGCCAATTGCTGCCAGCGGATGTGCATGTCGAGTGATTCAGTCTGTACGTTGAAGAATTCACCAGCGGAACTGAAGCCGCCGAACTGCCCATCAACCTCAATCGTCGTTGCACCGTTGGACACCAGCACCCGAACAGGCCCCAAGGCCTCGAGGCTCCGGAGCAACTCCTCCCACCGGGCCAAATCAAGTTCCGTGACCCGATCAGGCGGAAATGCTCGGATGACCTCGACCTCCGGCACACCAAGGTCGCGGGCCAGTTGCAGCGTCATCTTTCGAGGGTTCTTCTCGACGGCAAGCCGGATGCGCTCAGAGATTTCAGCTTGCGGAGTTGGTTGCTTGGTCGTCATGATTGCATCTGTCGTTCGACTCGCCGCCGGTGAAGCGCCCTCGCCGGGTGAAACTGGATCACCGAAGCGCATTGCCTATTCTATCAGGGGGTACTACCGCAGGATGACGGGACAGCTTCCAATTCTATTGCCTGTCTTGGTTCCTGGTTGCACGGCTCGAGCTGCTGGCTCAATAGAAAGCTTAGTTCCCTGTCGCTGAGCGGAGTCGAAAACTGACAGCCCACTAACCAGCTTTCCCGAGAATAGCGCAGGCAGCGCACGACTTGTGCGCGACATGCCAAAGACTCGGACGGGCTATTCTCTCCAGTTTCGAAGATTAGTTTCTCACCGATCGCTATCGGGCAGTCGAGAAGCACTGCCAGGCCGACCCGGGAAGCATTCTTGACCAGCGCCGATACGCGCCGGCCCATGGAAGGCACGAAGGCTGGCAATAGTCCGGAGCATTGCTGGCGGACCGCGCCGCGGCGTTCCCTCGTATCCTCATCGATCTGCGATGGGCGCGGATCTGCGCAAGGAGCCTGCGCAGCGTGGCCGCTGCCACTTGTCAGACCGTCGAGTTCGTCTTGGGCCAGCGGAGCGAGAAGGTCGCATTGGGCGACCCAGAAACAGCCCTGCTCTTCCCAGACACGGCCCACCCGTGCCAACAAGGCGCGCTCGGTTCTTTGCGGCCCCACGGTTAGCACTGCAGCCAGATCCGAGCCAACGGCCACGCACACGGGCATGGCCAGGCGGATTTCCACGCACGAGAGGTCCAACACTCTCGTCGGGTACGACAATTCTCTCAACAGCATTGGATAACTCTGCGGGCTTTGCGGATGGCGCACCGTAGCCCAGCACTCTCTGACCGCTACCATACAGTCCCCCCGTGGCTGGAAGTGTCGAGGCGCTGCTTGGGACCGACTGGTAAACCAACGGCTGGCTTACCGGACAGAAAAGGACAGCGATTGTCTCATTAACAGGAACCGGATATGGGCGAGTAATCCGCCAGGGATTTCGGAGATCAAGGAATTAAAGGGGAGAATCGAACGGTCCAACTGCCTGCCTCAATCTTTCCACGGAGTCTCCAGGTCCCACGCGAACTCTACGGCAAGCTGGGCGTACTCCAAATTGCTATCTTCGTGCGGCCCGCTAGTCTGTTGCCGATCGCTAGGCGGAGGTCGCCCTGTTATGTGTTCGCGGTGGCTGACGGCCGGGCTGAGATGACAGGCTTGCGCCAGGGAATCGCTCAGGGCTTGAGCTTCGTCGCGAATTGCTTGCGGAACTTGGCCACTTTGGGTGAAACCACCGCGGCACAGTACGGTTGGCCAGGATTGCCCCGGAAGTAGCCCTGGTGATAATCCTCCGCACGGTGGAAAACGCTCAAGGGCACGACCTGAGTGACGATCGGTTTATCCCAGATCTTGGCCGCATTGAGTTCGTCGATGCGCTTCTCGGCAACGGCCTTCTGCGCCGGCGAGTGGTAGAGGATAGCAGACCGGTATTGCGTGCCAACGTCCGCCCCCTGTCGATTCAGCGTGGTAGGGTCGTGGATGCCGAAGAACACGTCGAGAACCTCCTGGTAGCTGACCAGGGAAGGATCAAACGTCACCTGCACGACCTCCGCGTGTCCGGTCGTTCCGGTGCAGACCTGGTGATAGGTGGGATTTTCGACAAGCCCGCCGGCATACCCCGATTCCACCTTGAGAACGCCTTGAAGCTGTTCGAACACCGCCTCCAGACACCAGAAGCAACCGCCTGCTAGTGTCGCGATCTCTGTCGAATTTGACATGGTTCCTCTCTCCACTCTTTGCCGATTCGCACCATCTTGGAACGGCCGATCCTTTTCTAGGCCGACACTGCAAGGAAAGAGGTATTGTGGATTGCTCGATCTGCTGCTGCAAGGGAAATGAGATGCAAGTCTGTGCAGCCTTGGATAGATGTCTTGCTTCGGACCTAGGCTATCGGATCTGGCAAACCTCCCCCAACTTGTCGAAAGGATTGCCGAGGGACACGCTTGCGGCTGTCTGGTTCGATCTGCTGAGGCAGATTTCGCCAAGACAAGCTATGCAGCTGAATGGCTGCCTTGCAGGTGCTAAAATGACACTTGTGCGGAGGCACCCCAGACAACACGTCTTAGACAGGCTTTCGATCCCGTTCTGATCGATGAGATCCCCGCCTGAGCATTTGTGCTGATTTTTCCAGGGAATTTGGCTCGTCAAGAGAAGCGGCTCGTTCAAAGATGAAGCGTAAAAGAGTCCCTATTATCTTGGGAAATTCCTGTTTTGGGACCCCAAAACACATTTTGCGCCAAGGGCCTTTTTAGTCCCAAAAAGATTACCACGCAAAAGCCCGTGTTCTTGGCACTTTCTGAAGCCTCGACATGGCATTTCGAGGGGGGGCCATTCTCATTATGTTCGGGTGGTGACGAAAACCACGTCTTTTCCGCGATTTTGCGCGCTTTTCCGCGCGCGCATCGTGTTGCGCCCTGCCGGTTTTTGCTGTTTAATATTCTCAGAATGACATAGCCCGCATTATTCATGATCCCACAGGAGGCCGACGCGTTGGCGAGGGTGGGGTCAGAAGTTAACCTCGCTCACGCGTCGGGCTGGTGTGGCGCAGACTGTGCCATTTCTCCTTGGCAATGAATAATCCGGGTTGGGGATCCTACTCGAACTCACTTAGCCCCGTCGTTTGATCGCCTGTTCTGCAAATGTTGCGATGCAGTGCAGCGTTTCCGGCGCACACCAATGCTGCACGACCGCCTCGCCTGTCAATCGCGCTTGCTGTCGAGCCGCCTCGATCAGCGGGCGGCGCACCGCCAGTTTCGTCGTCGTAAACGCGGGTTGCGGGATCGCGGCGAGTTCCTCGGCCAATTCCCGCGCTCGATCGAGCAAGCGTTCGGGCTCGGTCAGTTCGTCCACCAGCCCGCGAGACAGAGCGTCCTCCGGCTCCCACGTGCGGCCGGTGCAAATCAGTGTCCGGAAATGTTCAGGCGGCGTGCTGAAGCGGGCGATCTCGAGCGCCCAAGAGGGGAACATGACACCAACGCGCACTTCCGTCAGGCCGATCCGAGCGCTGCCGCGGGCAAGCAGCCGTTGATCGCAGGCGAGCATGATGATCGCGCCGCCGGCGATGGCGTGACCGTTGACTGCGGCGACCAGCGGCTTGGGAAACGTGGCAAAGCGCTCGAAAACTCGTTCCAGGAGCGGGAGAAAACGCCGAACATACTCGGGCCCGCCTTCGACTAATGCCGGCAGATCGACCCCTGCGCCGAACACGCTGCCCTGCCCCGTGACAATCCCCGCCCGCGCGGGATTGCCCTCGAGCCGGTCGAGCGCGCCGACGATTGCCTCGAGAAACTCTATGTTCAGGGCGTTCCCCTTGCCGCGCGCCATGCGGAGGAGCGTGATCTTGCCGCGATCCTCGAATTCAATCATGACAGTGTTCCTGAAGGTTACTTCTGAAAGGCCGCGAGAGCTTGGCAGTCGGCTGCGTGACCTCTCGCTTGCCACGATCTTGTCGGGAGGATTGCAGATCCTAATTCATCGTTCAAGCCACTTGGAGATTGGCTGAAGCGTTTTCTGGTCATAAGCCGGACGAAGGCCGTACTTCTCCGGATGTTCCTGGCGTTCCTTGAATAACTCCTTCATGGCGTCGACACTGTTGTTCAGCTCCGCCCGACGCAAAACCACCGCCTTGAACGCGTCGTCATGGAAGCCGGGGATATCGTTGTGAAGCCGGTGTTTCTCGAGCGGCTGGTAGAAGACCATGCCGTCGAAAACGTCGCGGTACTGCACTTTGAGCGGTTCGAAGCCGAGGTAATCGAACGCATCCCGACCGAAGGGAGAATCGTGAAAGCTCACGCCCCGTGGCGCGTTGCCGCAGGCGGCGAAGGCGGCGTCCCATTTCCCGTCGTGGACCGGCGCCTGACTGATCCCACCGGCTCCGGGGCGGAACGAATGGATGTAGTTCATCATGACGAAGGCCGTTCGGCCGGCTGTCGGCTGCCACTTGACCAGGGCGGAGCCCAGGTTGTCGTAGAAGAAGGCGTCGCCCTTCTTCAGGGGAACCTTGAACGCATGGCGAGTGTTCATGATCACGAGGGCCTTCTTGCGGGTAGCCGGCGACCGCAGGATTTCCTCGAAGCGGTAGCGGATCCGCAGGGCCATGATTTCGTCCCGTCCCGCCTGAGCCAGGTCGGTCTGAGCCTTGTACTCCGCCCGCGTCATGCCGGTCCATTTCCACGGGATGTCGGAGAAATACCAGGCGATCCTGCGCTCCGCGGGCACGGACCGGTTCCATGCGTAGAACTTCCGCATGAACTCGAAGAGGTTATTGTTGTCCCACCCTTCCGGCCAGAGGATGAAGTCGCGCAGCAGGGCGAGAATCCGGCTATCCTCCAGGTGGTCCGCGTTGAGAAAAGCTTCCAGGTCGGGTTGCTGATCGACTGAGCCGTATTCGGTGAAGAGATAGCCGACCCGGGAGGAGAAGGCAGGGTCGCGGATCAGGTCAAAGATGAACTCCCATTGCGTCGTCTCTCCATGGTCCCGTTCTGCCAGGACGACGAGATCGTACTTCTCGAAGAGATCGAGGATGAACTGCTTCGCGCCGACGGGATGCTCCCGAAGATAGGTAACATAGGGAGCGATGGCCGGGTCGTTTCCAAGACGCGCCTCGCTTTCCGTGGTCCCACGGCCAGCGAATCCGAGCGCCAGGAGCGGGATGCCGAGCAGACACCCAAGACCAGGCAATGCGCGCACGCTCATCGAATACTCTCCTTCAGTTACGAACAGGGGTTCCTCGTTCGCGGAACGGTGGCGAAGGCTTCACGGTTATGTTCGTGCATCGAGGTTGGATATTTTGGTCTGTGCCGGTGAGGATCCTTCCTCCATTATGCAGAACGATCGGCGGATGTCCGCTAAGTGTAAGACTTTCGCCGGCTCATCGGTTTTTGGACTGGTCTGAGAAGCCATCTAACCGCAGCGGACCGGTACGCGGACGAATATAATCGACAGCACTGGACCCGTGCCAATAATCCGCTTTATCGCGGCGTCTGCGGCGAACGGGATTACGATGTTGGCGCTTGCTCTGCTACCGCATGCGTGTGTGGGTCAGACCGCCAGCGGACGCAACGTGCCTGGCGTGCCCGCGCACAGCCGCGCGATTGAACTCAGCGAGCCGCAACCGTGGCCACCTCGGAATTCCTTCTATCATGAAACACGTCTTGATGATTTCCCTGGGAAGCTTGCTCGCTCTGTCCGCGTTTCCGGCACTGTCGCAGGCAGGCGGCATACAGCAGGGCCAACCGCCCGACGTGGCGCCCGCACACGCGGATGTGGAGATTGACAAAGACGTCGCGTACCTACCTGCCGGCCGCGAGGAGAAGGCGGACCTGTATCGGCCCGCCAAACGCGCAGCCCATTTGCGTTTGCCGGCCGTGGTTGTCATCCATGGCGGCGGCTGGACCAGCGCCGATAAGGGAGAAGAACGCGAGACCAACATTGGCGTCAATCTCGCGCGGGCCGGTTTCGTCGCCATGAGCATCAATTACGTGCTCTGCACGCATGGCAACGTGACCTGGCCGCAAAATCTGTACGATTGCAAGACGGCGGTGCGCTGGCTGCGCAAGAATGCCGAACGTTTGCAGATTGATGCCGAGCATATCGGGGTAATCGGCGGATCGGCAGGAGGTCACTTGGCTGCTCTGGTCGCTGTCACGAGTGCGGCGGACGGTCTGGATCCCAAGGGTCCCTACCCGGAGTTTTCTTGCCGCGTGCAGTGTGCCGTCGATCTCTACGGGCCGATCGACCTGCTCTCGTATCGCGACCTACTCATGTTTGGCAAGACCCGCAAGGAAGCACCGGAGCTGTACCGGGCGGCCTCACCGACCACGTATGTGAGAAAGAATAATCCGCCGATCTTGATCCTTCATGGGACAGCGGACAAGAGTGTGGACGCGGAACAGTCGCGCCGTTTCGCGGCCGCGCTCCACAAGGCCGGGGCGAGTTACGAGCTGGTCCTGGTGGAAGGCGCGCCGCACACCTTTCATCTTCAGCCCAAGCAACGCGACCTACGGCCGCTGGTGTTGGGTTTCTTCAGCAAGCACCTGCGCTCGGCAAAGTGATCAGAAGCGAGCTCCTCAACCTCGAGCGGGGCTATTGAGGAGAAACCGGGCCTGTCTTCGGATCAAAGAACCAGTTCCAGCTTTGCTTCATGCAACAGCCAGCCAAATTGCGGATACTACTTCCTATTAATAAACTACTTGCGATAGAATAAACCTCGACTTCACGGCTCCTTCGCAAAATCCTCATCTAAGCTTGTGAAGGACCGTGTGGCAGAACAGGAATGGACGGGCGTTTCCCTTCACGGAGTGGTGTTCTATGCCGAAGGAACAAAGACTTCCGTCGCCAGTTGTCGATATTGCCTTACAGACTCCAGCGGCCCCGGCATTGCCTCCCAAGGGACTTAATGGCGCTGCGGCAGGCGACGACCCTCCCAAGGACCGGAGAATGCAACCCAAACTTCCTGAAGACGGCAGTTTCTTGGAAGAAAGAAAGCGATCGCTGCGCGCTCAATTCGCGATGCGCCCCCTCCGGGCGGAAGAATGTATGCGTCAGGAGGATCTGCGCTGGGCCCGACAGGATCCCGAGGTGCTGGCAAGGCACCGCGGCGAGTTTGTCGTGCCCTACCAACGTCGAATCGTGGCTCACGGGACGGATGCAGCCTCTGTCCTGGCAGAAGCGGCCCGCGTTACCGGGCTCCAGATCGAGGAATTGCCGCTAGTCGGCGTGATTGATCCACTTTTGGATATGCCCCGCTAAGCATAAGCATCTCAGGCAAAGACGCCTCCCTCCTAAGCCCAACATTTTCCTGGATCTGCAGCGCGTCGACTACGTGAGTGACCAGCACGTCCCTCTGTCCGCCTGGCGGGCAAACGCCGATACCCAGTTTGCCACTGCAGCGGGCCAGATGATGTCATTAGCATTGTTGGGAATGAACTTCTTGACTGACAATTTTCTCCGATTGGTCGTGGACGGTACCGGAGGAGGCCTGGTCGGTTACGTTAGCGTCCCATGAAATGAAGGATGGCCGTGATGGCTCGCCGCGTGCCATGCCCACGGCCTTTGCGTTGGCATGCGAGCGACAGCGAACCATCGCCGACTTACCTCTCTTTGTGCAGGTTTGAATCCTGACCGGGTTGCTTCCTCTTCTGCAACCCCATTTGAAGTCGATCGCAGTGGTACAGTTTGCGGCCTATTACATGCTTGGTAGGGCATTAGAGAGCTAATCAGGTTCGCCACCTGGCGCCGGAGACGTGGCTTGCTGGTTATGTTGCGATCGCCACTGCTCTCGTTCATACATCACGATGGGAATCGCTAGGGTGTCAGCTATGGCGGATAAGGGCATATGGGCCGAGAAAAACGCAATGACGGGGACTGCCTCCACTCTACTGGAGATTTCTTCTCCACTTGTGGTTCGGAGCTTTTTGGCATTCTCGCTGATTTCTTCTGCATCCATGCGAACGCCGCCATAGAAGCGCGGGCCGTCATACCAGAACATGGGGCCGCAGAACGCCTCCGCGCAGCTTCCGCAGCCGACCGAAGCGCTGGTCGCTGCGGCTACCAAGATGGTCAGAACATGAGCCTTTCGCATGCCTGGCGATCCTCGAGGAAAAGACGCGGCATGATACTGCCCCAGAAGAATCGGTCAATTACAATCCGTGGATCGGGTATCCCATTTGATTTTGGTAGGTCTCTTCATCGATGACAAACCAATCGAGCGCGCCGTTATCGCCTTTGAAGAAACCATCCAGCGTCGTCACATTGAATAGAATTATCTTTCTCATCTTTCGCTCTTCCTCCATTTTGATTCTTGACCGTCAGTAGTCTACGGGTTAGGTTGCCTGTGACAGAAGCTCCTTGGATAACCGTGCCCTGTCTGACGAGGAGGCAATGCAATGAGACGCTTGATCACCGCAGCTTTCGTCGCACTGGTCACCCTTGGGAGCCTCGCGCTGCCGGTCCGAGCCGGATTGATCTCTGGGACTTTCTCAGGAGACTCCACCCTCACAGCTACCGGCACGCCTGGGGTCTTCATCCAGAACTTCACCGGCGACGGAAACGACACGACATTCGGTGCCTTCACGCCACAATCGCAGTCGGCCATCGACTTCAGCAACCCACCGCACATCACCATATCTAATGGAATGCTTTCGGAGATGTTTTCACAGGGGACTTTGTTCGGCACCACCTCGGGCAGCGGCACGGCTAGCGGCCAAGGTACCGCCATATTTACAATCGACTTCGTGATAACGGGTGGTACCCGGCTTTTTGCTAGGGACACGGGGGAAGCAACCCTCACGGGGACGATCACCGCCACAGGCCCAACGACGGAGGCGATCAACGGAAGTTATACCGGGTCGCTCACGAGCAGCGTCCCCGAACCCGGCAATATCGCCCTGCTCGTTCCAGCCGTAGCTGCCGGGGCGGTGGTCGTGCTCCGCCGGCGCCGGGTGCCATGCTTACGGGCCACGGAATTCTGACAGTTAGCTTACACCCCGGAAGGCCCGTAAGCATGTCGTGCTCCAACACAGAAGATCAGATGGCCTGCCTATCGCCTGCTTGGATTCGCCCCCGTTAATGTCCACACATCCCCGGCCACGCGCCGGCGGCCAACGCTGTAAGCGTTACACAACCCAGCCCAAGGTCGCGACAGCGCACCTTGGGACAAAGGCAAACCCAAAAACACCAACCCTGCAAGGGTTGCACAGATCCACGAATCCTGTTGTCGCCTGTGCGAGCGCTCAATCCCAGGCATATCTTTCGTCGAGATCGACCCCGTATTTCTTGCACAGCCGCCGGAACTCCTCCTGAAATGTCTCGCGTGTATGATGTTTTTCCTGGTTCCTTATGTAACCGATCAACGCATCGACATGTGCGGGACTAATGGAAAACGCGCCATACCCGCCTTGCCAATGAAACTCGGCAAGGTCGGATGCTTCCAGCTTGATCCATTTCGTCGAATCGCGTTTCAGCTCCCTGATTAGATCGGCGACAGCGATCGTTTTCGCCAGGCGACAGAGAATGTGCACGTGATCGGCCACGCCGCCAGCCTGCAAACACGGAGAGTCGAGGCCTTCGCAAATGCCCGCCAAATAGGCGTGCACTCGGGCTTGAAACCGTTTGTCCCGCAAATAGGGCTCGCGATTTTTCGTGGAGAAAACAATGTGGAGATAGTTTTGGGTCAGCGACTGGGACATGGAAGCGCTTTCTGCGTTCCTGTGAAACCCCTACAGGGTTTAAGAAAATGAGAGGGGCCTTCTATCCCAGGGTGCGCCGCCGCGACCGGCGTCGCGACGGCGACCCTGGGCTAGGTTGTGCAACTGCTTCGCAGTAGGAATACGACCCTGCAAAGTTGCGAAGGTACCAATGGATTCGCAGCGTCACCACCGCCCATCCGCGGCCTCGAGCCATGCTTCCTCACGATACTCTTGCCCCTCACCCTTCTCCCTCGTCCCTCGCCCCTGGTCCCTCGCCCCTCACTTCGCTGCCTCACTTCCGGTAAGGTAAAGTCGTACAGCCGGACCAGGGGGCAATCCGGCGAGCCGGTAGCCATGAACTCAAGTTTCATGCATTGTCCATAGGTGCTGCAACGGCGGCATGACGACTGATGCCATTTATCCCGGCGCGCCTTATCTGACAGTTCCGAACCGGCTATGAACCGAACAGCTTCTTGTAAAGCTGCTGCAGGCGCTTCTCCCGCCTAGCAACCGCACGCTCGGCCGTTGGAGACTTCGCTTTGTCCGGGTCCTCGGTGAACCTCTCGGCCAAAAGGAGTTCATACTCCTCGATGTCCTTGGGGCAGGCCTGCGGCCTCTCCGCGAGAATCCGGGCTTTCGTCTCATCTTTCAGCGGTTCCATGGCCAACCTCAACGACAAATCTTGACCAACAGACGTTCCATTAGAAATTGTCGCGTGATCCGATCATGAAGGCAATGTTCCGGGATGCCGCCCGGCGCCAGCCAGTAATTATCCATGATGGCGGGGACTGCTGGATCGCCCGTGTGCCATGCTTAAGGGCCACGGAATTCTGACAGCCAGCTTGCACCCTGGAAGGCCCGTAAGTCTGTCGCTCCCCAACTCAAGGGGTCAGGCCGCCTGAAGGTCGGCCTACGCCCCGTCCTCGCCAAGAGGGCCCTGAAGCCCCAAAAAAGAATGGCACGCGACTATCAACTGATTGGACTCGTCAGCCTACCACCGCCCATCCGCGGAAAGCAGCAGAGCCGCCTCGCCGGGGACTTGGGCCAGCCATTGGAACCCGGACGAGTCCTGAGCAAAGGGTTCAACCAGCCCTGCGACATTATCCCACGTCTCGATCGTGAAGCCGCACTCGAAAGTCGCGGGTGCGCAGGTGCGAACCATGGCTTGGTCCCATCTCCGCTGACAGAGAAACAACTGACACGCGCCCACGGGCTGAACGCCCGGCAGTTCATGGACGGCGACACGTGCGCTTGTGCCATTGGCCAATTCGAGAATCGCGAGGAGAAGTTGGCTCGCTTCCGGCAAGGTGAAGTCGTATAGCCGAACCAGGGGGCAATCCGGTGAACCGGTGGGCAAGTACTCAAGCTTTATCCGACGCACATGTGCTTGCGGGCCCCACATTCCTCATATGAACATTCTTCCGCGAGCCCCGAGCCTTGCGGTGCCGCATCGCACGAGGTCGGGGCGCTGGTTGCTCGGCGTGCTTTCGCGGCCCCCAGGCTAGCTTCAGGCCATGATATAGCCTAAATTGCAGCGAAAACATGGCAGCTGACGCACACTACTTGATCCGGCCCAATACAAAATCCTGCAGTACACGACGGCAATGCTGTTCGGCCTTCGTTTTGGTTGCACCCTTCAAGCACAAATCCGAAACACGTCTCAACAAGTGCTTCGCCTGCCCTTTTTGTACCGTGACATCCCACAACCCATTGGCCCTTCGTATCCGGCTCACATGATAACATTTTGAATCCCAGCCAGAAGTCCACTCGATGCCGTTGGACTTGAGCGTCTCCGTCCAGTTCTTTTCGATTGTCACCTGCTCGAGTGCGTGACGCATATCGTCGGCCGACTGAAAACGCTCCTTCGGCTCGAGATTTATTGCTTTGTTGATCAATACCCGAAGTGGTCGAGGTATGAAGTCGCGATAGCATTGCCTGTCGGGGAGTTTCCCTTGTGCGGCTAACGCCCGAGCATCATCCGGTGAAACTGCGGGCATGAGATTGTCACCATTAACCAGACGATACAGAGTCACGCCACACGCATAAATGTCACTGAGTATGGAATAACTGCTCGGTCCTGAAACCTCAGGTGCGAGATGCAGTGCGTAGGCATAGTCCTTGACGCCCAATGACTTCAGATTCAACCCCTTTGGGATCGCGAGACCGAAGTCGGCTAGCTTTGCTTCGCCGGAATTGCCCACTAGAATATTAGCCGGCTTGACATCTCTGTGCAGTACGCCTTGGTTGTGGGCGTGCTGGAGACCACGCAGCAGATCGACCATAAGGCGCTTTGCACGCGTTAAGGGAAGAAAGTGACCCTTTGCCTCGTCCTCTACACTGCCTTTCGGCAAGAATTCCATAGCAACGTAGAGCCGGCCGTCGTCAAGAGTGCCTGTGTCCTCAATGTGGACAACGTTAGGATGCTCAGCAGCTTTGAGAAGCTGAGCTTCGTGAAAGAAGTTGGTCGGATTTATCGGCTTATCTGGGGGTATCAATTTCAATGCACGCTGCGCGTTCAGGCCAGTTTCTGTGACGAGCCAAACTTCGCCGAAGTGGCCGGCGCCAAGCCGATGGTGGAAATCGAAACGTAATTTGTTAGCGCGTACCTATGGCTCGGGAGCGCTTAGGGGGCGAAGTATCTGAAAAGGCCTGCCGCGGAGGAGTAGAACATGCGCGGGCGCGTCGTGCGTGGTCAGGGAGGCAGCGGTAGGGGCACGACCGGGCCAC
>DATGZX010000418.1:0-47088 GCA_035296965.1 Gemmataceae bacterium | reverse complement strand
AAACAACCCCACGTGAGTAGTAGCAACCATGCGTTCCTCCGGGAAATAGGTGAAAGTCCGGAAGAATCGTAGGCCTGTACACTTGTCCCAATCAAGGCCCTCTCAATAATTGAGGTGGAGTTTGATGCGTTCGCCCTGGGTTCAGCACCTTTAGGGCCAGCTGCCTATCGAGTACGCGGTCCCTGACCAAATAAACGCTTCCCATGCCTCCTTGACCGATCTTCTCGATCAGTTCATAGCGGGTGCCGCTCAGTTCGGGCTCATTGCCGAGCTTGCAAAGATGGGCCAGGACCGCGTCGGAGAGCCAGTTCACGACATGACGCCTCCGAAAAGCCGCTTCGATTCCTCCAGGAATTCTTCTTCGCTACCGGTAGTGGCGTGGAGTCTTTCCAGGACGACCTGTCTGAATTGACGGCGGGCGAAGGCCAGGTAGTTGGTAACCTGGCTCGCGGGAAGCCCAAATTCCTTGGCGAGCTGCTCGTAGGTTGGTCGCTGCACCGCTTCGGGGCCCTCGATATCATAGCGCAAGAAGATTTCGAAGTGCGCATTCTTGCCCGCTGTGGCACATTGCTGCTTGAGATCGTCCAATGCGCCGCTAAACAAGGACCGAACCCACTCCTGGCGGAAGAAGTCGTCGAGATCGGTTCTACCGGCGAGCGCCTGAACGCGTAGCTCGGCGTCGGCGGCATTGAAATCGAGAGGGAGTATTTCGCTACCGCCGCCGCGTTTCAAGCGGGAGCTATGCCTGACGGCGTTGGCGACGAAACCGTCAATGCAGGTGCGCAGAAACGTGCGAAACCGGGCTCGGGAAGGGTCGAACGGAGTAAAAAAGTCTTTCTCGAATGCTCGCGCGAAAAACGCTTGCGTGAAATCCTTGGCGTCTTCGTTGGTCAAGGACCACTTGATGCGAATGTACTTGTAGACGGGTTTCCAGTAGGCAGAGACCAGATCTGCAAAAGCCTGCTTGCGAATGGCTGGGTCGGGATTACCCGCGGCACGGACCACCGAGCACCGGCTCGCCGGGAACGCTGCGGGCGGACCGCCAAGATCCGTGTCTATGTTCATGAGCCTGGATGACCTCGCGCCCAGAAGCTTGCCCTGCGGACATTGTCGCGGCATTGGCCTCCAGGTGCCAGCGCAGAAATCCTGCGCAATTCTAGCATGGCCGTGCCTGAAGCTCGTACCATGTCAAATCGCTCGTCGAAAACAATGGGAAACGGCGCATCTCGGTCGCACACGGATCAGGAAGATGAGGTTTTCGATTGGCCCCGCTGCCGCCAAAGGACAAGCAGAAAGGTGCTGCCGAGGCGCCTCGAGCCGCGGATGAGAAATCCTCCTCGGACGTGTCCTCTGGCGGGCCAGACTCTCGGTTGAAGTGGTGTATTCAACGCAAACTAAGAGGCGCCAGAAACATCGGGATGTTTCAGGATGATGTCAACCAGAACGTCGCGCAAGCGCTCCAGGTCGCTGGTGTGCTTTTGCAGAATCTCGTAAACCGTGGCCGGATCAATGCGATTGTAAAGATGAACCACGCGATTGCGAAAAGCCACCATCCGGAGGTATTCATCAGCGGGGGTGGGGGGAATGAATCCTGCGTCACGAAGTTCGGAGATGATATCCGCGCTGTGTTGCGGGGTGGGTAGGTTTAGCGAACCAATGACGTAGGCGCCGATGTCGAGCAGGGCCTGGATCGTAGTTTGCAAGCGATGCAGCGCGGAATCCAAATTTCGCGTGTCTCCTGCAAACTCCGCTGGCGACAAACTACGCAGCCAATTCAATTGCTGCTGATTGGCCGCAATCACATCCAGTTTGCCGCGCACGTCGTCAGCGTTCATTGGGCCAGGTCCTTCGACCCACGTCGTTCGCTATCGACAGAAGGAATGGCAGCGCGTTGGCGCCGGGAGGCAACGTCAAAGATCGCCACCGTAGGACGAAAATCGAAATAGCGACGCAAGACGCTCGAAACAAACAGAGCGCGAGCCCTCGGGTCAGTTTCGTAAACTAGCCGGCCAGTTCGAAGCACGCTGTGCTGAAAGAGGACGCCCTGGTCGTTGAGAGGGATAACGTCAATGCTCTGGTCCGAAATGCCTAGTAGGTCCGCCAGAGCATTTGCCAAGCGATCCAGTAACACGAAACGGTCCAGGCCTTGGGGAGAGTTCGGACGGAGTAGCACGGCGAAATCGACATCGCTCAGTGGAGTTGCTCGTCCCTGGGCGACCGAGCCGAACAGCCAGGCGGCGACGACGGCCGATTCCGACCGGAAAACCTTGCTCAACTCAGCCAGACGCTGGGGGCTCAGGTCGTGGATCACAGTAGTCACTCCGATTCCCCTACTTTAGCAGAGGGCTCGGTGCAGAGGCAGACCAACCGCGTCGGTAGCGCTCCGCCTCAGTTGAATCCGGCTGACCAGTGATCTCAGGGTAAGAAAGATTCCTACGCCACTTTACTTGTGAGCTGCGTTATTACCGAGCACTGGATGCGCAGACGCCTGACTGCTGGTGGTTGTCGATGGCGGGTTGGGTGCCGTGGAGTGTTCCGGCGGACCGTTTTCCAACAGGTCTTCGTAAGTCCCTATCGCGAATAGAACACCAAGACCCAGGGCAGTGCATCCGACCCATTTTCCTACAGTGCAGGTGCCTTCCGCTGTCGCCCACATTGCAGAGCCGGTCTTCTTCTCCAGCTTTCTGAGCCGCTTTTCCATCTTGTGAAAGGAAGTTTCCGCGTGCAAGGCCGGCGAGGTGGGGATCAGCATGCCAACAGCTACCAGGGTTGCAACTGTTGACCGTCTCCATAACCTTGGAACTCTGGCGAACATGGCTCAGCCTCCGATTTGCCATGAGAAGAATTGAGTAATGATAAAGATCGGCATTCTTCGCGCGAGAACTTTAGCCGTTCTCGGGAAAACTTGGTTTTTTTCGACGTGATCGATGGGATTTGACGGTAATGAGAATGCACGGGGCGCTGACGCGGCCCCGCCTGCGACGTCCATCTGGCCTCACGCTTTTAGAGAATCGTGGCGTTCTTGTGCCAATCGTGATTATCGCAGCCGACCATTCCCAGCAGAGCCGCGTCAGCTTCGGCTTTTCGCACCCACTGCGCTGTGAGCCTTCTCATACAGGACTTTGCCCTTTTCCGTGATTTCGCGTAATAACGAGTCGCCTTGTTCCAGCCGCCAATTCAGATTCCGAGGAGTGCGAACGATGAGATCCAAGGGAAAAGGTGCGTCGACGGCCTTCCAGATGCGGATGGCCTGGTCAATCTCATTAGACGTCGGCATGACGACCAGGATGTCCACGTCGCTGGCTTCATGGGGCCGGCCGTATGCGAACGAGCCAAACAAAATGATCTTGTCGGGGTGAAAGCGCTCCGCGATCTGACGCACAAACCGACGAATGGCCAACATCGGAATCTTCGGCGCCTGGTAGGTTTTGCCCGCAGCGGCCGTACCGGAGTGTGAAGAGTTCTTCCGCATGGCGCTACAACCTTCCCTCGGTCCTCTTTTGCTCCAGGTAATCAGTAAACTTTTCCGCACAGTTCTCGGAGAACCGTTCCTTGCCACCACTATTTATGCGACCAACTTTGCCCTCCAGCAGTTCCCCAAGAGTTTGCGGAGGAGAGGCGGGTTGCTCGGATGAGTCGGTTGGTAGATGAGCCGCGATCCAGCCAACGGGAGTTGTACCGCTCAATTGGGCCGCCTTTTCAAGAGCGGCATAGACTGCATCAGGAAGTTCGAGGATTCGGCTCATGCAATTTCTCCGTGGCCGTTGCAGCCTCCGCGGAAATTTCTTCGACCACGCCAGACAAACCTTGTTCGATCAGGCGACCACGTTCTTCGAATGAAACCAACTCGCGCCTGGTAATTCGGCATTCGTCGGCAATAGTCCAATGCTGCTTCTTCCTGAAGGAAGCATACCACGCGTAACGGTCGGCACCGGATAGATGGACCATCAGGCTGCCCAGGTCGTTGGTCGCGGTGTTTCCGCTGTACCAGATGAAAAGGGCGCGCTTTGAAATCCGATTGAGCGGCTGAGCAAGCGAGGAACGGCCAGCCTGCTGAATGTGGAGAGGTTTGGGTGGCTCAAGGGATCTCCAGCCCGACTCCCCTGGGTCCCAGAGAAAATACTGGTGCGTAACCACGCGATTCGGATTGAAGGGAGGAACGCAGAGCTCCTCCTCTCTCCAGCTCCACCACCCGAGCCACTTATGATCGAACCAGTTGTCGACGTGTACGAGGTGGACTTCGCGCGTTTGGAGGCTGGCAATGACGCCGTTGACAATGCGCTGAGCCAGGGCGACGAACGCAGGATCATCGTGTTTTCCTGCGATCATATCTATCATGGAACAGGCCGATCGTTTTCCTCGAGCTGCCTTGTCGGCATTGCTTTGGGTATGCCATCGTGACACTTAACCGGTTGCGAGTGTTCGGTCGAGGCGCATGAAAAAACCCCGCCATCCCTTGCGAGATGACGGGGTTATCTTTAACTCGGTAGCACTTTCATCTCAGGGCTTTCGCGCCGAGAAACCCGGTCGCTTACGCGACCTGGCTCGCCAAAAGGAGAATGCAAACATGTTTTGTTACTGGGATCGTGAGAACCCAGCAGATCATCCTTAGAAAGGAGGTGATCCAACCGCAGGTTCCCCTACGGTTACCTTGTTACGACTTAGTCCCAATCGACCGTTTCATCTTCGGCGCCTGTAACAGCGACTTCGGATGCCCCGATCTTTCGTGGCTTGACGGGCGGTGTGTACAAGGCTCAGGAACACATTCACCGCAGTGTTGCTGACCTGCGATTACTAGCGATTCCAACTTCATGCAGGCGAGTTGCAGCCTGCAATCTGAACTGGGGCGTGCTTTTTGGGATTAGCTCCCCCTCGCGGGTTGGCATCCCTTTGTACACGCCATTGTAGCACGTGTGCAGCCCTGGACATAAAGGCCATGAGGACTTGACGTCATCCCCGCCTTCCTCCGGTTTAACACCGGCAGTCTTTCCAGAGTCCCCGACATTACTCGCTGGCAACTGGAAACAAGGGTTTCGCTCGTTACGGGACTTAACCCAACATCTCACGACACGAGCTGACGACAGCCATGCAGCACCTGTGCTAGGTTCCGGACTGGATACCGTTGGTCAAACGTTTCCGCTGACTACTTCCTAGCGCTTTCGCACATGTCAAGTCCAGGATAAGGTTCTTCGCGTAGCCTCGAATTAAGCCACATGCTCCACCGCTTGTGTGAGCCCCCGTCAATTCCTTTGAGTTTCAGCCTTGCGACCATACTCCCCAGGCGGGGTACTTAACACTTTTGCTTCGGCTGTGAACCCATGTTAAGTCCACAACCTAGTACCCATCGTTTAGGGCTAGGACTACCGGGGTATCTAATCCCGTTTGCTCCCCTAGCTTTCGCGCATCAGCGTCAGAAGAGGTCCAGCAGCTCGCTTTCGCCACCGGCGTTCCTTCCAATATCAACGCATTTCACCGCTCCACTGGAAGTTCCAACTGCCCCTACCTCCCTCCAGCCAATCAGTATCTCAGGCACTTTTCCGGTTAAGCCGAAAGATTTCACCCCAGACTTGATTGACCGCCTACGCGCCCTTTAAGCCCAGTGATTCCGAACAACGTTCGCACGGTTCGTCTTACCGCGGCTGCTGGCACGAACTTAGCCCGTGCTTCCTCCAGGGATAGGTCAACCTTTCGGCTTCCTCCCCCTCGACAGCGCTTTACAACCCGAAGGCCTTCATCGCGCACGCGGCGTCGCTCGGTCAGGCTTGCGCCCATTGCCGAAGATCCTCGACTGCAGCCTCCCGTAGGAGTCTGGCTAGTGTCTCAGTGCCAGTGGCGCGGGTCGTGCTCTCACACCCGCTAGGCATCTTTGCCTTGGTAGGCCGTTACCCTACCAACAAGCTAATACCACATGAGCCCCTCCCGAGGCGAAACTCATTTGCTGACAAAAACATGCGCCTTCGTCAGATCGCCCAGTATTACCCACCCGTTAGGATGGCTATCCCGGTCCTCGGGGTAGGTTACCCATGCATTACTGCCCCTTTCGCCACTTTCCACCCCAGTTGCCCAGGGTTTCTCGTTCGACTTGCATGCCTAATCCACGCCGCCAACGTTCGTTCTGAGCCAGGATCAAACCCTTCAAAAAAATTAGCTTTCCTGTTTTCGCCTCCTCCCGAAGGTCTTGGCTTAACAGGCACTGTCCACGCGGCTCTCGGCTAAGAGGAACCGCGGGTTAGTAAACAAGCTACACTGAAAAGTTTGAGGCCGCCTTGCGGCACGACTCAAAGAACTTGCTCGCAACAACTTTCGTTGTTACTCGCAAGGATTGTGTCACGCCGTAAGGCGTTTCACATCCTCGCTTTGGCTTGTAGTTGCTACCGAATTGTCAAAGATCAAAAGCAAAAACGCAACAGCAAACGGTTTCCTCCGGCCCAGCGGGCCTAGATTCGCCGCTGTTTTACTCAGGGTTGATGGCGTCCCATACGGAACAGCCCATTTCCCCTGGGATGCTGTTCGCTTCGTCCTCAAATGTTTCAGGACGTGCATAGTATATGGGTGTCATCGGCGTAGCGTCAAGTGCTTCCCGAGAGAAAAAAGGGAAATGTCCCCCGGTGCACCAAATATCGCTGTGCTTGAGGCGCTTCCTCAGGGCCAATTTCTTACGGCCACACTAGCGACAGGTACATTTCGCCGATACAACACGATTATCGACAGACGAAGTCAATGCGTCAAGGACTTTTCGATTTGTGGACAGCCATGGCTATACCGCGTGCATTGATACTTCGAGCGCCCGGGGCCAACTGCGATGTGGAGGCCCAGTTTGCGTTTGAGCAGGCAGGCGCCATCGCAGAGCGGCTGCATATCAATCGGCTGCGCGAGCAGCCAAGCTTGCTGCAACGCTTTCAAATCCTGGTTGTGCCCGGCGGTTTTACATATGGCGACGACGTGGCCGCAGGGAAAATCCTGGCGAACCAACTGTCTCACTTCCTGGGTGAGAGCCTGCAGCGCTTTCGTGACGCGGACAAACTCGTCCTCGGCATTTGCAATGGTTTCCAGGCCATCTTGAAGGCCGGCCTCCTCATCCCGCCCGACGATGAAGGCCCACTCGCGACCTTGACCCATAATGCCGCGGGCAAGTTCGAAGATCGCTGGATCGTTCTGCAGGCGACCCCAGGCAAATGTCCCTTCTTGAAGGGTTATGACCGTTTCGAGGTGCCCGTGGCGCACGGCGAAGGGAACTTCATTTGCCGGGAGCCCTGGATCTTGCAAGGGCTGGAGCAGGCAGGTCAGATTGTCTTGCGCTATGTCGACTTCGAAGGCAAGCCGGGGCCCTATCCCGTGAACCCGAACGGGTCTCAAGGCGATATTGCCGGGATATGCGATATCAGCGGCCGGGTGCTCGGACTCATGCCCCATCCGGAGCGTCACGTCCTCCCCGTCCAGCATCCGCGCTGGACGCGCGAGGGACTGGCGCCCGAGGGAGACGGCCTGAGGCTGTTCCGTAACGCAGTACAGTATTTTGACGATTAACTTCTTCGCCGCCCATCCTTGAATTACCATGGATATACTGAGCGCGGTCAAGAATGAGACATCGCCCTGTAGCCGCATTCGCCAGAATGCGGGGGAAGCTGTGAGAGATAGCCCGCATTCTGGCGAATGTGGCTACGGCCTATTGGTATCAGTATTGACCGCACGCAGTATATATGGCGGCAGATAATCTTTGAAACCCGGATAAGCCAAGCATGACTGCTATGAACGCCGAAGCTGTTCCCTTGAATCATCGTGGCTCGAAGCGCGGCGAACCAACCTGGGAGCTCGCCTTGCGTTATCCCTATCAAGGGGAGTGGACCGAGGCTGAGTACGTCGCTTTACAGGAAAAGCGTCTGCTTGAACTGTCCGACGGTTGCTTGGAGTTCCTGCCGATGCCGACCATTCGGCATCAGCTAATCGTTAAGGCCCTCTTCCAGCTTCTCGATCTGTTCGTGTCTTCCCGAGGGCTTGGTCAAGTACTTTTCGCCCCTTTGCCTGTACGTTTATGGGCGGGCAAATACCGCGAGCCGGACATTCTCTTTCTGAGCACAGCGCGTCTTCCAAGCTTGCAACAGTATCCCGAAGGCATGGATTTGGCCATCGAGGTAGTGAGCGGTGATCTCCTGGACCAGGAAAGAGATCTCGTGACCAAGCGCCAAGAATATGCGGCCGCCGGTATCTCCGAATACTGGATTGTCGACCCGGAGACCCGACAGATCACAGTCCTTGCCTTGGATGGCAAGCAGTACCGAACGCACGGCGAATTCGTTTTGGGAATGGAAGCCACATCGGTTTTGCTTGCCGGCTTCGCTGTCGCGGTTGATAAAATCTTTAGTGCTGGCCAGATTATCGACTGACCAACGGCACGTCGAGCGACGACTTTAATATGTTCAGCGCAACGGAAACAGAGGCATGCCGTCGGTTGGTCGAACTCGCTTTGGAAGAGGATCTCGGCACTTCCGGAGATTTCACCAGTCAGGCTGTCATCGCACCCGAACAACCAGGGTGCGCCGCATTTGTGGCCCGCACGCGCGGCGTCCTGGCAGGTTTGCCGGCGGTCTCCATGGTGTTTGCCGCCGTCGATCCGCACTTGCTCTTTCAACCGAAACTGGAGGACGGCAGCTCCCTTGTTCCCGGCGCCGAGATCGCACACGTCGCGGGCCGAATGCGCAGCATCCTTGCCGCCGAGCGGATTGCCCTGAACTTTCTGCAGCATCTGAGCGGCGTCGCCACGCAAACCCGGCTTTATGTGGATGCAGTCGCGGGTCTCGCGTGTCAAATCCTCGACACGCGCAAGACCCTTCCCGGTTGGCGGCTCCTCGAAAAATATGCTGTTCGCCAGGGCGGCGGCCACAACCATCGGCTGGGTCTCCAGGACGGCATGCTGATCAAGGACAACCACCTCGCCGCGCTCGGGGGCGGCCGACAGGCTTTGCAGGCTGCGATCGCCAAGGGACTCTCAGCGATCGTGCCTCCCATGAGTTTGGAAATCGAGGTGGACACGCTCGATCAGCTGGACATGGTCCTTCCATGCCATCCTCACATCGTCTTGCTGGACAACATGACGCCGGAGCAGCTTCGTGCAGCGGTCACCCGGCGAAATCAGCTCGCCCCGCAGGTCCTTCTGGAAGCTTCCGGCGGCATTACCATGGAAACCGTGCGAGCCGTCGCCGAAACCGGAGTAGACCGCATCAGTGTGGGTGCCTTGACGCACTCCGCCGGGGCTTTGGACATTGCCCTCGATTACATGAATTGAATGGTGGACTCCGGAATGATGACGCCTACGGAAGAATGGCATCTCGATACGCAGCACCTCGGCCGGCGGGTTCTGGTGTTCGATCGCGTCGATAGCACCAATACGGAGGCGGCTGCGCGGGCCGGCGACTCGACGCATGCCGGCGTCGTATTCCTGGCCCACGAGCAATTGGCGGGGCGTGGACAGCATGGCCGCAGCTGGCTCTGTCAGCCGGGGACCGGCGTGCTGCTCTCGGTGCTGCTCTTTCCGCCGCCGGCATTGCGCCGGCCAGTCCTGCTGGCGGCGTGGGCTGCCAATTCCGTTTGCGAGACCATCTTCCAGTGCACGGGATTGGAGGCGACGATCAAGTGGCCCAACGACGTGTTGATCCAAGGCCGCAAGGTCTGCGGCATCTTGATCGAGCAGGGCCGCGGCACAGTGGTCGGCGTCGGCCTGAATGTGAATCAGACTCCCGATGCCCTCGCACTGGCCTCTCTGCCTCAGGCAGCGTCTTTGCGCTGCTTCACGGGAACTTCTTACGACTGCTCCCAGGTCGCATGCTCGCTCATCGAACAGCTCGACATTCAATACGACGGACTCCTGCGAGGCGATCATTGCAGCCTTGAAGCGGCCTGGAGGTCGCGCACCGGCTTGGTCGGCAAAAGGGTTTTGATCGAGTGTCACGACGCCACGCATCGCGGCACGCTCAAAGCTCTAAGCTGGGCAGGAGCCAGTATGGAGCTGGCTAGGGATGAAATGCTCCATATCCGGCCGGAGAGGATCAAACATCTGACGGTGGCAGAATTGCCGTCGGGAGAGTAGCCCCTTGCCCCACTTCGGGAATGCCCTCTGAGTCCGCATCGAGTTTGCGGCGTGGGCAAAATCACCCGTTTGCCCGAGTTGATCCACAAAAAAGCAGCAGAAGCCGTCACCAAAAAAGCCGTCAACGTGTCCGCCTACGGCGAGCACGGGCCGACTAAAGGCAGCGCTTGTAATCGCAGAGCGGCCCTTGCCATTGAAATCGTTTAGCCGCGAGGATCAGCGGGCGCGCTCGGCCAATGTGAAGGTTCCGCAGAATGGCTCGTTCTGAAATGGTTCAGCGTGTACCGGCGCGATCTGCCCCAGCCATATCAATTTTCTTGATGGCCTCGCGAATGGCCCTTGCCGTCGCGGGTGTATTCGAGTCCGATGTTTTATTCGTCACGCCGATGAGCGGAATTAGGACCAAGCCGCACGGAGGCTGCATGGCGAAGAGAAGAACACTCGTCCCCATCAAGGCTTCCCGACCCCCGAGCAGCCCTCGGAGAGCAGGAATCGCTTGCTTCGCCGCAGGACCCATTCTGGCGAGGGCACCAGCGATAGTCCTCCGCAGTCGGTCATTGCTGTCCGCGAGCAGGGTGATAAGCTCCGGGATCGCGGGGGCGGCGTCAGGACCGATGCTGCCGAGAACTCGGACCACGGCCTCTCGCTGGTCCTCATCGCTTTCGAGCATTTTCACGAGCACCGGCAGTGCGGGCTTGGCCTCACGACCCATCTGCCCAAGCACTTGAAGACCGTACCCCGCCCTGTCCTTGCTTGTTTCCAACGCTTCGCTGACGGCGGCAACCAACGGCCCGGCGGGCTGCTTGAAGCGCCAGAGCAGGCTAGCGGCCTGGTAACGCAAAATATCAGCCGGGTCGTGCAACGTTTCCGTTAAGGCCGGAATCGCGGGTTCGGCAGCGGAGCCGAGCTTGGCAAGCTTGACCATGGCCCAGAGCCGGGCATTGGCATCCTGCTGGTGGCGCAAGACCCGGCAAAGCGCGTCCACAGTGGCGGGCTTGCTCTTTTGCACGAGCAGTTTCGCTACCATCTCGAAACTGGCACCATCCGTTTCCTTTTCAAGTACATCGCTGAGGCGGGAAACCGGAATCTCGACAGGCGGCTCGATGAGGCCAAGCGTGATCAAAGCCTCCCAGCGGACCTGCGCGCTTGGATGATCGAGCATTTCCAAAAGGACCGGAACTGCTGCGGGGCCTGCCGCGCGCAATTCCTTTCCGACATCGCCCGGCGGCGACCAGCGGCCATAAAACCCGTCTCGCTGAAAGCCGCGCGCCCAATAGCTTGCCGGTTTTCCTTCATAAAAGGCTTCATGGCGCATGTAACCCAGTGGCACGTAAATCGTGGCCGGCAACGCCAGCGAGACCACCGCGCCAATAAGGACGACCGCTCCGATTCCGATTAGCCAACGTTTTTTCATAAGGGCTGACCCTAAGTGCATGGAGAATGAAGAATGTCGAGAGGTTTCAGAAGCAAGTTTTCAAGCAACTTGGTTTTCTACATTCTTCATTCTCCGTTCCTCAATCGATTGGCCCCGAAGCACTAATCCTGGACAGTGCCGACGCCCTTCGAGGCAGCCGGAGCGCCAAACTTGTTCGGGGGAGGCGGGGACATTTTCACGTTCGTCGCTGGCGCCGTCGGCAGACTGTTGCCAGAACAGCCGGCCAGCACGCATATGGAGAAGGCCAGCAACAGGAAGGGGACGCATATTCTAACCATGGTATTCGAACTCCAAGAGAGAAACCGGCCAGAACCGAAGGCCCGTCAGGTTCAAAAAAAAGCAAGGGGCGTATCGATCAGGCTATTGATACCGACAGGTGAAGCTCGGGATTAGCCCCCGAGACAACAGTCCAAACGTGGCAGGTTTTGTGAACAACGGCAACAAAACCAGGCAGGGGAATATATTCCCCTGCCCAGTAGAAAAACAACGCGCTCGTCAACTGTTTCGTTTCAGTTGGAAAGTATGGACAGATCTACGACGGTAGCGTCCGCCATGCCCGCAAGCTGTTGCAAGACGAGCCAGTCGCTGCTCGGCACGGCGGGGAGTGGTTCGTAAAGCTGCATCGTGGCACCCTGCCGCAGCGCATGAACCGAGCCATCGGCATAGGCGAATTGCACGATGCCGGTGTGGCTGCTGCTGAACTGACGCCATTCAGACATGGGTCCCAGGCCCAAACCGCGGCGCGTGTACAGACCACCCGCTCCCACCCAGGTCCAGTCGAAGCTGTCGCCGGAAGGTGCCTGCCCTACGAGGGGGTTATTGGTCGTCTGGCTGCCGCAAGTCTCGCCGACCAGGAGAGTGTTGCTGGTCCCATCGGTGATGGAGGCAATCTTGGTCTTCGAGTGGCTGGTGAAAATGCCCTTGTAGATTTGGAAGATCCCGCCGCCGGTTGACCCTGCGTCTGGAGTGCCCATAACGCCGACATAATTGCACCTGGAGATGTATTGCTGGGGAATGAAGGGACCGGGGGGGCCCGTAAGGTAGTAATTGTCATACCACCAGCTAATGGAGGGCAAGGCGTTGGGGTTGTCCCACTCGGTGATCCCGAGAATGATATTTTGTGCCCGTTGTGTCGAGGCCGACGGACAATTCAAAATCTTGATATCCTTTCCCGGACCGATCAGGTTGTAAATGGCAGGTGGATAATTGGCCGGGTTAGTCGAATCGACAAACCATTGTTGCACGGTGTCGGCGAGCGATGCGGCGGAGGTCGGGAAATTGACGTTCAGGCCATTCTGGAAGTTGGCCCCCGTCGCCACACAAGCATTGTAAAGGTTGTCCTGCTCGATGTAAGGGAGCAAGAAAGACATCATGCCCATAAAAGAGCCGTTGTTACCAGCACTCTGACCACCGACATTAACCGGGACTTCATCCTCGTTGCCCGGCGGGAACTTGCCGTTGGCACTCTCAAAATTATGGCAAGCCAGGGCAATCTGCTTAAGATTGTTCTGGCAGCTCATGCGCGCAGCCGCCTCGCGCACCTTCTGGACTGCCGGCAGGAGCAATCCAACTAGGACTGCAATGATGGCGATAACCACCAACAACTCGATCAGCGTGAACCCTTGTCGACGTTTCTTCAGCATCGACGTCCCTCCAATAGTAGAACACAAAAAAAGAAAGACGCATGAACCACTAAAATAGCAAGCGCGTCAGAGAAGAGTTCAACGTGAATTATCCGTGAATCTTCCCCGATGAGGATAGATGATAATAAGGGGCAATGGGCGAAGCAAGTCAAAAGTTAAAAAAAAGCAGTTTTTATTTCAGCCCTGGAATCGTTTGGTTGCCAGGACGCTTCTCCCGGCAGGTGGGCTCGGGTCAGGAACTGGTTCTGCATTTCCCTGCTCGCAAAAAACCTTGGAAAAATCAGGGAAAACGAGGCGCAGGAAGCTCCCCTGGGGAAAGCAATCGCGCGGGCCCCATTCCAGACGTCAGGCGAATCAAGAAATAAGCGACAATGCAAGAACGGCAACCCGCTACCAGATCCATTCACATTGCCCGCCATCTGAGCCTGCTGAAAAAGGGGTCTGACCCCTTCCCCGAAGGGCGGTAGATCCCCAAGAAAGCGGGTAATCAGTGAAGCTTCGTAGGGGCTCAGACCCCTTTTTCAGCAGGCTCAGATGGGGGACCATTTGCTGTCGAGCCGATCATCGCCAGCTGTCGTCGTTGTCGATCACTGGTCAGGCTTCGTCGGTTCGAACGGAGCCAGGAACCAGCGTCCCAGGGGATACTCAACGATGTCCGGCGGCGGCAGCTTTTCGCCAGTGATCTGTTCGATTGCCCAACCGCAGGCACTCCCGAGGGGCTGAAGCGAAGCACTTTTCGAAGAGAACCGCCGCAATGAGTCCAGGGTAGCGCTGGCCTTCATGCGGCCCAGCGAGATGGCGGACTGCCTGCGCACGCGCATATCTTCAGGGAGACGACGAGTAGAAGGATTGCCGAGGTCCGAGAGCCTTTTTTCAAGGGCTACGATCACCAGGGGAGCGGGCTTTTTTTCATTCAAGAACCCAAGTGCCCAGGCAGCAGCTGCTCTGGTCTCAACGCCCGCCGGATTACCGGAGTCAACCTGGCGCGGCAGCAGCTGCCGGATGAGAGCTGCCGACGGCTCGTAGCGGCTCTGTCCCAGAAACTGGACCAAATGGGAGAGCTGCTGATCGGAGTCATCCACAGACAAGGACAGGCGCTCCCGTGCCAACATCTGCTCGTAGTAGCGGCGGAGGTACGCGAGGGCGGGTGCCTGGGTGGCGGGAACTGCCAGCCGTCTGAGAGCCCAGGCGGCTGTCACCGCTGCCTCGGGCCTGCTGCTCGAAAGGAGTTCCACGAGACGCCCGCTGGCCTGTGCAAAGTCGAGCGAAACGAGGAGGATGGCAGATTGCTCCTGGCCGCGCCAGCCCGCGGCGTTCAATAGACGGGTCCCCTGCTGAAGGATGTAGTCCCGCTCCGCTGGGCGCGCGGCGTGCTGTCGGAGGTAGCGGCGGGCCGTGTTACGTACTTTCGGATGCTCGTGGTCGAGCCTGTCAGCCAGGAGTCGAAGATGTTCCTGGGTCGGCAATTTATCGAGCACGTCAAGGACGTGCAACTGCACTTTGGCATCGGGGTTAGGGTACACGCGAGGCAACACGGGGAGGACGAGTTTCGGGTCGATCTCGATGAGCCGTTCGAGCGCGGCTGCGCTGACTGTGGGCTCGGCGTCAGTGGCCAGCTGCTGCAAGATCCCGACAGCCTCCGCCCCGGCATGGTGGCGGAGCAGGGCAGCCGCGGCCAGACGGGCCACAATTCCTTGGGGCGTGTCATCGGCAGCCAGGCTCCGGGCATCTTTTTCGGAGCCGGAGGTGCGGATGCTCCCCAGGGCGCGGGCGGCTTCGAGACGGACAGGCGCCGGGCTGCGGCGCGAGAGGACCAGCTCGCGAAGACGAGGGATGGCCCCGGCCTCGCGCACCTGTCCCAGAGCGCGGATCGCCAGGAGAAGGCCGGCGCGGACCGGTTCCGGCTGGCCGAGGCGCTCCAGCCAAACCGCACGCGCGGGCCGATAATCCCAGTGTGCCAGGGCCGGCTCGATCAGATCGCGCAGGTCGCTGTCGCCGGACTGCGCTTTCTGGAAGAGCTTTGGCGCGGTTTGCCGAGCGTCCAGCCTGACGAGCGCCGCCACAATCGCTAGCTGCACGCCTGGATCCTCTGCCCGGTCGAGCGCCTGAGCGAGAGGAGCCACCGTTGTCTCCAGCCCCTTCATGCCGAACCGGTGTGCCAGGGCAATGCTGAAGGCGGCCTGGCGCTGCGATTCCGCCTCGGACCTGGCCAGGCCCTTTAGCCACAGAGGCGTTAGTCCCTCCGTGAATTTCGGAACCTGCGTCACATGCGGAAGCTCCGGGCTTCGATACATGATCGAGCCGACGACCTCATCGGAGCCCTGGGCTGGGGAAATCAGGACAGACAGAAGCAGGAAGGAGGAAGAAGAAAGGAGAAAGGGTAGTGGTCTGTTCATCGGAGTTTCGTCCCGTTGCGAAGAGTTCGTCGTCGAGCTGCTGCTGGGCGATCAACCTCGCTCATTCCGGCCGGTAGAGCTGCCAGGTCCGCACCGTCAGCAAGGCGAGCAGGGCCACGCTGCTACTGCCGATGAGCCACCAGTTGGCGGGCAATAGCTGGTAGGTGGCGAACCCCGGCGTTCCGGCAGCCTGCAGGGCCGCGGCCACGGGGCTCATGAGCAGGGCAACCTCGACGGTGCGGGGACCGAATGGGGCGCCGCGCCCCAGCCAGATCAGGAGTGGCCCCAGGCAGATAGTCAGCAGCACCAAATACGACAGTGTCGTAGCGGCCGCCGTCGATCGGGAGAAGCTGCTGGCAGCGGCACTGACTGCAACGGTGAAGACAGCAGTCAGCGCCAGGCTGACGACGACGCGCCGCATTTGCAGCACCAGCTCCGGCTTGACCGACATCATGACCAAGTAACCCGGCAAGGTGGCGCACAGGAGTAACAGTAGAGGCCAGGCCACGCTGAAGAGCTTGCCGCGCAGGATCCGGCCAGGCGCCAGAGGGGTCATGCGCAGGAGTTGCCAGCTGCCGCTCTCGCGCTCGCTGCTGATCAGGCCCGCCGCCACGCTGGGTGCGAACAGCAGCAGCACGGCAATTTGCATCAGCACGAGGACGCCGCCGATGTCCTCGACTCCCCACCCCAGGGCGCCAACCGCCGCCAGGTAGCTGAGTACCAGTGAAAGTATGGCGCTAAGGGCGATGAGCCGCAGAGTCCAGTGCGAGCGACCAAGGCGCCGGCTGCGGAATTCCTTGGCCGTGACCGGATTGGCCCAGTCGCCGATGCCGCGCGTCCGCCGCCGTGGATCGACCACGAAGAGAAATCGGCGCGCCCAGCGCGCCAGCGCGCTCCGGTCTTCGGTCATGACGCCGGCGGGCCTGGCCCGGTCGAGGAGCATGTGGTCGAGGCGCCAAATGGTCGCCACGGCAGAGCCCAGGCTCGTGGCCACCGCGAGCACGGCGTAGCGAAGAATGCTGCCGCCGTCGGCCGACATGCCGTGTGACCCGACGTCTCCCTGACCGAGGCACTCCAGCACGGCGGGAAGGGGCGACAGCGAACGAAACCAGCTCAGCAGGGTGCCCACTAAGTCCGCGCTGCCCTGAAACAGCCATTGCGGGGCCAGGGGCAGCACGCTGACGGCCAGCACCAGAGCATACGTGGCGCGCAGGGCACCATCGGTCGACTGGGCACGGCTGCTGACCAGGAGAGCCAGTGTAGCAATCTGCAAAGCTGCGAGCGCCAAGGATACATAAAGTAACGCCACCCCTCCTTCACGCGTCGTGCCGCCCAGCGCGTAACAGGCAGCTGCGGCGGGCAGGGTCATGAGGAGGAGGACGGCGGTAAAGCCCAGCGACGCGGCCAGCTTGCCGAGGTAAATCGACGTCCCCGACAGGGGGGCCGTCAACAAGAGTGCCAGGGTGCCTCGGACCTTCTCGCGAACCAGCGCCGTGGCTGGAAACGCCGGGACTGCGAAGAGAATGCCGGCCAGTGCCGTGTAGCCGAACAGGCGGAGAACCTCGAGCGAGCGGGTGCCGCTCAGGTCTGCCACGCCCCCCGTCGGCCAACGTAGCAGGACGAGGAGAGCGCAGGCCAGGGCCAGACCGGCCTCCAGGGCCAGGACCTTGCGCGTGCGCAGGAGTTCAAGGAGCTCGCGCCGGACGATTGCGTTCACACCGCGGCCCCCCCTCGCAACGCGGGCACAGCCTGCGCATCGGAGCGGGCCACTGTCAGGAAGGCCTCTTCCAGATCGGACTGCACTTCGCGGAACTGGGTCACGTCCAATCCGGCGGCAACGAGCGCGGCCAGCAACGTGGCCAAATCCTCTTCACGGCGCGCGGTCCGGAACCGGACCGCCAACTCGGCGGCCGAGGTTTCGACGTCCGCGCCCTCTTCCAAGTGCTGCCGGACGATCTCGGCCACCTTGCCGATGGCGTCGGTCCGGGTCAGCAACACTTCCATTTCGCGCAAGGGATTGAGCTGGCGGGTGACCTCGGACAGCGTGCCAAAGGCCCGGAGTCGGCCGCGCGTGATGATCGCCACGCGATGACAGATGCGCGAAAGCTCAGGGAGGACGTGGCTGGTTACCAGCAGGGTCTTGCCGCGTTCGGCAAGCTGGAGAAGGAGTTGGCGCATCTCGATGCGGGCCTGGGGATCCAGGCCGTTGGTCGGCTCGTCGAGGATGAGAACCGGCGGGTCGTGCAAGAGAGTGCGGGCCAGGCCGACCCGCTGGCGCATGCCGTGGCTCAAGCTCTCGACGTACAGATCGTGAAAGTGCTGGGCACCCGCCGTATCAAGCGCCGCGCCGATCCGCAACTGGCGCTCGCGGCGGGGAATGCCGAAGGCGGCGCCGAAGAAATCGAGGTACTCGCTGACGCGCATGTTATCGTAGGAACCAAACGTGTCGGGCATGTAGCCGATCAGCCGTTTGATTCGCCGCGGTTCGCCGGCGCAGTCGGCACCGGCTACCGTGGCCTGGCCGGAAGTGGGACGCGCCAGACCGACGAAGATCTTGATGGTGGTGGTTTTGCCGGCGCCATTGGGTCCGATGAACCCCAGAATTTGACCGCGCTCGACGGACATGGTCAGCCGGTCCAGGGCGACAAAATCGCCGTACTTCTTCGTCAGTTCCTTGGCTACCACCACCGGCTCGACAGCGCGCACGTTTCGACCCTCTGACAGGCTCAGCTACTCGACCGGCAACGTCCGGCCTTCAACTTCAAGATCGATCGACTCGATCGACCATCTTGACCCGCCGCCGCCGGTGCCATTGCCCTCCTGTTGCGCGGGGAGTTCGCCCACTGCAACGTTTACATACAAGGCTCCCTTATCGTCCAGCCGGAGCAAAGCCTCTTGAGTGATATCCACGGGAATGACGTCGGCCGGGCCGTCCACCGCACGCAGCTCGACCAGCTTATCGCCGTCGTACCCGGCCACCCTGAAACGGCGGCCTGGAGCAATTACCTTGACAACGAGGCGGGCTCGCTCAACCGAGAACGGCAGCAGCGAGTGAGGCACCTGAAAACGGAGACGCATATCCGCTGCTGTTCCGGACTCGGTGATCGGATTGCCGATCTTGTCGCCGAAAACGCGCAGACACGGCAAGAAGGCAGCCGGCACAGTCACGTGGGTGCCTGGCTGGGTGCGTACGAATTCCAGCGGGATGACCAACAGTGTGGCATCAGCCGTGCGCGCCTCGGGCTCGAACGCGAATGGCAAACCGGGGGGCTTGGCCCAGGCGAAGAGAACGCTGCGGTCATCGGGCTGCTCGGGACCCGATCTGGTCAACAGCCGCTTGTAAACCTCCACGCGGCGCTGCTGTCTGTCGGTCAGGACCACGTCGGCAAGGTACTGTCCGGGTGGCAGGAGATCCTCGGTCCCAGCGCTGAAAGTGCCATCGAGTCCTATCCGGATGGCCGCGTGGCGGTGTGTTGGTCCCCGGATCAGGGCGTCGGTAAGTTCTCGGTAAGTGCCGGCTGTCACCCGTCCCATGAGACCGTCGGGGCCGAATCGGGTGATGGCCGACAGGGGCTCCCCTGTGCGGACCACATGCTCAAATCGGCCCAGGCGCATCCCTGCTGGCAGGGCCAGGTCCTCCCAGCGCCAGGCCTGGGTGTCGGTCATCACCCGGCGTTGTGTCTGTCCCTGGATCCCGGAGGTGTCCAGATCGAGAACTCCTCCCTCGGTGGAGCTGACCGGCAGCACGCCCCCTTCCGGCCGGTACTGAGCCAGCACCCCGGCGGCCACCTGCTCGCCGGTTGCGGGAGCGACATGGACGATCTCTGCGGCGGCCACCGTGGGCGGCACGGCGTGCCGCGTGGCGTTGCCGACGAACAGAAACACCGCTGCGGCCACCACCGCCGCCGCGGGCCCGGCAAGGCCGGCAATCGTCAATTGCTGCCGCTGCAGCACGATTCCCAGGCCGAGAACAGCCAGCAAGAAGACCCCAAAAATCAGCACCGCCAGGCCCCGCTCGGGGACCGAGTAACCAACCTCCCCGACTGCAATCGGTTCGAGGGCTTCCGTAAAGATGGATAGCGGCTCTGGTCTCACGCCAAACCTGCGGCTTAGCTCCTCCAGGGGCGTCAGCGGCACCGGAAGGTTAGGGAAACCCGGGGGGGCCTGGGGATCGTCCTTGGCTCTCTCCCGAGTCCATGCCCGTGCCCCGACCGTGGTGAAAAGCACCTGGCCCCGGCCGAACGGACGGAAAAACGCGGCCGGCCAGCCATTGATCGTTTGCAGAACCTGGTCCTCCGCAGTGACCAGCACGCGCACGACGTCGACGGGCCGATCGAACTCCAACGGATGGCTCTGCTCCTTCGAGCCGAGCGCCAGGCTGATGATCTGGGAGCGGACTATGCTGGTGCGATCGACGACTTGAAAGGGGAGGCTATCGCCCAAGAGGCGAGCAACGACATCCGGGTCGGTCAGGTCGAGCATGACCCAGGCCGTGCCGCCCTGCTCGATCCAGGAGCGCAGCGCCCGGGCGCCGGCCGGGTCATCGGCGATGCGGCGACCTGCGACAACGAAGCAATCGACGCCGTCGAAGCCCTCGAACATGGGAGGTAGGAACCGGTCCTGCACCATCTCGACGTGCAAGGATTTCATTCGTGCAGCATGGCGAAACGTTTGCAGAAGCTGAACCGCTTCCTCACCTGCCGGGGTCAATTCGTTAACGGTGTTGAAGGTCGCCTCGCTTTGGTCCAACAGCGTGCTGGTGATTGGATCCCGCGGATGGTAAAGGAAGCTGCGGGCGCGAACCCGCTCTTGGCCGGCCGGCAGCACCAGGCGCTCCTGCCCTCCGGTGCGATCGTAGAGGAGGAACTCCACATCGCGCGAGGACGCTAAGGTCGCCTCCAGAGGAGGGGGGCCGAGGAGCATCGAGGTGGAGCGAATCGACCGGGCAGGCACCCAGACATCGCGGGCATATTGGACGTCGGGCCGATCGGGGAAGAAGACAACCACCCGAGCAGCCCGGTCTTCCCTGCCTCGGTTCACAACCGTTACCTCAAGCGTGGCCCAGCTGTCGGTCAACCAGGAGCGCACGCCAGCCAGGGCTGGCGTGGCAACACCTAAAGGCTCGGCGTCCTGAGCCCGGGCCACGCTGGATAGCAACAGGCACGCCCCCAGGGTAGGAAGCAGTCCCAACCTGAGCGCTGGTCTTTTTGTCATTGGCAAATCATATGGGTGAGGGGCGCCTGTGACGCAGCCGCCGCCAGATCAGGCGCCGACGAAGTCTCCGCTCGAGGATGAAAGCTGTTGAGGGAAGGGCCCTGCTCTACGTTCCTTCGCGGTACCGGAACCTTAAGGCGCAGCGAATTTATAGCTTAGGAACAAAGACCGCCGCTTTCAAGCCTTTCCCATGACGAAGCTTCCCCCGGCAGGCAGAGTTGTGGCACGTCTCGAAAACCTGGTGGGAAAGCTTGGTGGATCGAATCAGCCGTCAGAAAATGTGCCGGTACTCTGAGAAGGGCGCTGGGTCGGCGGTTGGGCGGCCGTGGGGGCCGAGGGCGCGCTCGGTGTTCTCGGCCTTGGCCATCTGCGGCACGATGCGGCGGCAGAATTGCCGCCGCCAGTAGAATAGTGACTCTCGACGCCAGGGGAATGCCCTTTGCGGCTCCCACGAGTTCCAAGATCCTATTGCCCGTCAAACTCACCTCTTCGCTCGCTTCCAAACGGCAAGCGTTCCCTGGTCGGAATCGAAAGCTGTCGGCCGGGTACCGCTATCGGGATCGCCGACGCAAATCGTCTGTGTGTCGCCTTCGATTTTGTAAATGCCGAGCATCTTCTTGCCCTTCGCCGAGCCTTCTGTGAAGACCACTTCCAAGATCTTTGGGCTTTTTGTCGGATCAAGAGTCATCTTGCCGCTCACGGAATGCGTCCCCTCCTCGGTCTCCCAGGTAGCCGTGTACGTGCTCTCCTTGATCTTTCGGCTGAAAGTCTTGACTGCCTCCTCGGGTGACTTCATTCCCTTGTGTTCGAGGGATTGCAAGATCCAATCGCCCTGCAGTTTTTCCAGGTCCTTTTTTGCGGCTTCGTCTTTGGGTGCGTCGGCAACCAAGCCAAGTCCCATGACCAATATGAGCGTGCCTTTCAACAACATCGATGCCTCCTGAAAGAATTGGTAGAGGAACTGGTACCATACTGGACGCAAGAAGATTCAGTTGCTCTCGGCAATGCCTGCGGCTGCCATGGAAACGCAAATCAGCTCCTTGTCATTGCGAGCAAAAACGCAGCGCTGCGCGAAGGCCGGGTGCGACCAGACGACCTTGCGGCCACGCGCCGCCTGAGCGGGCTCGATGATGTGCGCGCGGTCGGTTTCTTGGTAGCCCTTGGCACTAAGGTGCGCCAGGATCAGGTCTCCTTGATCATTGAAGATCACGAACCGATCCGCTTGTGGGATGAGGAACGCCGTGCCGCAATCCGATTTCTGACCTCCGTTGGCCGCGTACGTTTCCCAGAGCTGCTTGCCCGTGCTGGCTTCCAGGCAGACAAGTCCGCCATCAAAGCCTACGCCATAAATGAGCCCGTCTTTGAGGACGGGGCTGGGCACAAGACTATTCAAACCTTCGAGTTTGTTCGGATTTTTTGGCGGTTTTTCCCACAGCATGGTGACCGCCGGACGATCGGCCGCGAGCTTCAGCATGAGCGGACCATGAAAGACCGAGCTGATAAACAACAGATCGCCCATGCGCCGAACGGTGACGACATTCACCGTCGGCCGATGGGGCTTTCCCTCCGCCGGGTATGGATGCGTCCAGTACACGTGCCCGGTGAGCGGATCGAGTCCATTGATCGAATCGGAATGCCAGACGATCAACTGACGCTTGCCGCCGGCTTGGTAGATCATGGGTGGACTGTAGCCGATTTCCTCGGTTGTCAGCGCCTTCCAGGCTTCCTTTCCGGTGTCCTTTTGCAACGCGACCACAGCGCTGTCTGGGCCTCCCACCAAGCTGTAAAGCAGATCGCCGTTCAAAAGCAAATGCCCCGCATAGCCCCACACCGGTGGCGTGGAGACTTTGTACTCCTTGGGCAGGTTCTTAGACCAAACAATGGCGCCACTGGCGGCATCCAGGCAGAGCAGATCGCCCATCGTGCCGAGTGTGTATACCCGACCGTCTTGAACAAGGGGCGTGACGCGTGGCCCGCTGGGATAGGAGACCTTGTAGGGGCAATCATACTCATGCTTCCAAACCATTTTGCCGTCGGAAGCGTTGATACAGAGAATGCGTTCGTTGCCGCGGATGAAGCCCTCCTTGGTGCCTGGCAGCGGCTTGCCCGAGGCGTCCTTGGCTCTCTCCCGGTCCATGACATAGAGCAGGCTCCCGGCCACAGCGGGCCCGCTGTAGCCGGTGCCGATGGGTGTTTTCCACAGTACTTTGGGACCGCCCTTCGGGAATTTGTCGAGGAGGCCGGTCTCGCGCCAGACGCCGTCCCGGATCGGGCCCAGCCACTGGGGCCAATCGTCGGCCACAACCCCCGGAGGGGCAGCAGCAACAAGGACAGCCGCCGCCAGCTGGACCCATGAGCTGATCATCGAGAAAAACGAACGCCCCATTGCTGGCCTCCGCGACAAGTGGGCCGACATGTAAGTCCCATTACCGGCTTGTAGATACCGGTCATTCCTTCTGCTTCGCTTTCAGTTCGTCCAACTCCTTCTGTACCGAGCCGATAGCTCGCTGCAGTCCTTTGCTTGCCGCCGGGTCGCTCTTCTTTCTCTCCGCGACCTTCCGCAGCGCCGCCAGCTGTGCCGTCTTCAGGGCCATATCGGCCGGGACTTCAATATCGGGCTTTACGCCTGTCCCTTCCCAGTTCGTCTTGGTTATTGGATTTATCGCGCGTCCGCTGGGCACCCAGACGAAGAAATGATCGTTAACACGCTGTGGTCCGCCGGGATGGGCGCCGCCGCCAGTGGTTTCGCCGACAATCGTCGCCCGCTTGAGACTCTTGAGGTTATACGTGCACTCCTCGGCTGCGGAAAACGTCCGGTGACTCGTCAGGACAAAGACTTCCTTGTCCGTATAGCGTTTTCCGGGTACGTAAGGCAGCGTCCACCACTGATGCGTGGAGTCTTCAGGTCGCATGTAGAGATCGTTGAGGTGTACGACCGGCTCCGCCGGGAAGAGGTAGCTGCACAGGAGGGCCACCATCGAAGGCGCGCCGCCTCCGTTCTTCCGCAGATCGAGGATGAGGGCGTCGGTATTGGCCAGGAAGTTCATCGCTGCCGCCGCGGTCTCCCCAGCCAGCTCCGCCGGCATGAAGCCGCGCAGGTCGAGGTAACCGATATTCCCCTCCAGCCTTTCGACCTTCTCGAATCCGAAATTGCGCGCACTGGCCGACTGTCTCATCTTTTCCTTCATGTCTGGCGTGGGCTGTTTAGGCCCGAATTGCGGAGGGGGCACGGCGAGGTAGACGACGTGCAAATGTTTGTCGTGACTGATTTCTTGGAGATGAGTTGTCAGCAGTCGGGCAAACTCCTTCGCGCTCGTCACCTGGTCGTATTCCTTCTTCACTAGGCGGTTCTCTAGCGATTGGGCCATTTTGGTGGCCGTCTCGGGGAAAACATAGTCGTGCTTCAAGCGCTTGACGACGCCTTCGATGATCTCGGCACGTGCTGGGGCGGTCAGCGTCATGTCTGTCTGGTCTGCCTCGATTCGGACCTGGGCGAAAATGCCTCCTTGCATGACGAGGGTACCGAGGAAGAGCAGCCCGCTCAGCGCGAAGTGATTCAATCTTGGCCTTGTCATGTCGTCTCCTTTGCCATGTTAGACGTCGCAGGTGCGTCAGGAATTTGGTCGGCCCACCAACCCCAGGAGCAGCAGGTCGGCAAGCCGGCCGATTTTTACTTCGATTTCGGAGCGCTCGCCCAGTTCGCGCGGGCTGAGACTGTATGGCAGCAGGGAATTCGTAGCCAGCAACAAAGTGTTGGCGGCTGAGCGGGCATTGCCGGCAAAGCTCAGAGTCTTCTGCTGCCGGCCCTCGATGAGCACCTTCGCAAAAATGCTTGCCTCTGCCTCGAAATAGATCTGCCGCCGCGCCATGTAGGCGGGCCGGAGCGATCGGAGCAGGTCGTCCAGGCTTTGCGAATACGCGGCAACGCTATCGAAACGCATGAGGACGCGGGCTTGCAGCATCCGCCGCAAGCGCTCGATCGCTTCGCCCCTGGACCGCGCGATCTCCAGGAGTTTTTCTTTCACCCGATCCACGACGCGATCGATCGAGCACAGGGCAACTTCTTCCTTGCTCGGGAAATAGAGGTAGACGGTGCCTTTGCCAATTCCCGCTTCCTGGGCGAGGTCGTCGACCGTGGTTTTCTTGTAGCCGTAGCGCGCGAGCAAACGCTCCATCGCGTCAAGGATGACGTCGCGCAGATCGGCCTGGACGGCAGTGTTTCGCATGATCGGCTTGACCAATGACTATTTTCGTATTCCGGTCATATTGTGCGCGCGCTGCCGTTTGAATGTCAAGCAGTTTGGGACCGGGAGGACAATCCTGGAACCCGCTCTCGCAGCCAATTTCGTGTGAGTTTGGGCACGAGGGAAATTCGGACACGAGGGATCTCGTCCATTTAGACCTGCCAGGCCACTAACTGCCCTCGGGCGTCTTCACGCGGAATTCGCGAGTCGTGAAGATCGCCGCTGCCAGGACCGTGGCGACAAGACCGGCGGCCAGAAGGATCTCAATACAGGTGGATGCGCTGGGCGCACTATCCAACGGGATGGACCAATTTTCGGCGGCGCCTCCCCGGCCAGTCGCCCAGTCCGCGTGCAGCCAACGCAAGGCCAGGACGCGAAAATAATAGATCACGGACAGCCGGCGCACGGCAAAATCGATGTTCCCCAGGATTCCTTCCAGAACGATGATATAGGCCACGCCGGCCACCAGCGAACGCTTCACAAACAGGCTGAGCCAGCCGAAGATCGAACAGTAGGCGACCAGTGTCAACGCCAGAAGGCCAAACGTTTTCAGCACTCGCCAGAACAACGCCTCTTGCCAAAGCTCGGGCGTTCCCCAGTGGACGGCGACGAAGGCAGTCATTGTAAACACTGCCGAAAGTAGAATCGTGACCAGGATCGTGGCGCAGAGTTTGACGACGTAGATCGTCCATTTCCGCAATGGCCGGATGAGAAGGTAGGTGAGGGTTTGGTCTTCGATCTCATCTTGGATCATCCCAGATGCATAGAGCAACGCGGTCAAAGGAACCAAGGCTTGTGGAATCAAGCTGAAGATCATGCCGAACTCGAGACCTGCCAGGCGCTGTTCCGGCGAGGTGCTGCGGGCCAGAATGGCGATCACAGTAGGCAGCGCAAACAGGAGCGACAGGATGAGCAGACGTTTTCCGCGACAGTACTGACGCATCGTCAGCCAGAAGAGGGCCCCAACTGCCCCTGCATCGACGAACGCAGAGGCGCGACCCGGCGCTCCGGGCAAGACTCTTGCAGCATGAGGCTTGGATTGATCCGACACGACCTTGGTCATTTACTCACCAGGTATTTGAAGACCGCCTCCAGGTTATCATCGTCCGAGTACACCTCGCTAATCGGCGTGTCGCCTGCCGACGACAATGCGGGCAGACGGGCGTAGAAGGCGTCGGGGATGCGCGTCTCTACGAGCAAGCCCCTCTCCTTCCGGAGAACCTTGACCCCTTCAACATCCTCGAAGCCCACGACCTTGGCCGCCAGCCCTCGGTAGTTGTCGCAGACCAGGACGATTCGATGAGGGAATTTGTCGATCAGGTCGCGGATCTGGCGCACGTTTCCCTCCGCGACCAATCGGCCGTGATTCAACAGAACGATGTTTGGAGTCATCGCCTGCACTTCATGCAGGACATGGCTCGACACCAGCACACTCTTGCCGCACTGACCTAGTCCCATGATGATGTCGCTCAGATCGCGGCGGGCCACAGGGTCGGTGCCGGAAAGCGGTTCGTCGAGGAAGAGCACATCCGGATCGTGAACGAGGGCCTGGGCCAGCTTGGTCCGCTGGCGCATCCCCTTGGAGTAACCGCGGATTGCCCTGCCCATGTTCTCCGTCATCCCAACCAGCTCCATCGCCCGGCCCGCTGCATCACGAGCATCGATGCGTGAGAAGCCGCTCAGGCGCGCACAGGTGTGTACGAACTCCCAGCCCGTCATCCATTCATAGAATGCGTCTTGCTCGGGGCAGAGACCGATGAATCGATTCAAACCGGGGTTATTCCACACGGCTTGCCCCAACACCCTTACGCTCCCCTGGCTCGGGCGTAGTTGTCCGGTGGCAAGTTGCAGGAGTGTCGATTTGCCGGCGCCGTTGGGACCCAAAAGCCCCGTGACGCCGCTCGGGATGCGCAGCGTCAGGTTATTGAGCCCGATGACGTTGCCGTACCATTTGGAGGCCCCGGTGAACTCGACAACCGGAGCTACTTCAAGCGGTCCAGAGATTTCACGCGCGTCGTCAAGATGCATAAAGAAATTCCAAGGAGGCCGGCCAACACGCCCAGGGACCAGTACCACGGATAAGTGGGCCCTCGGAAGCCCACCAGGATCGCATCCCGGTTACGGGGGTCCATGAGGCTGCCGATTTGGTCCCACGCGGAGTCGGTGTCGAGCAGGACGTGATTGATGCGCAGCAGGTTTCCGGTGTAGGACACGAGCGGACACCAAGAGGCCTTCACCCAGCCCTGGAGCGCTCCTCCCACAACGTTGCTGACGAACCAGATACCTACCCAAAAAGCGCCAACGTATCGCGAATTTCGCGACAGGGAGGAAATCGCCAGCATGAGCATGCCCGCGGACACCACGACAATCAAGCCATAGCCGACGCTGGCGATCATAAGCCTGGCTGTATCTCTGACGACCGTTAGATCCATGCTAAAACACAGGCCCAGCACATAGGCAATGAGTGCCGGCACCACGGCCACAGCTGCCAGGAAGAAGCCGATGACACCCAGCTTGCCGGCGAAATAATCAAAGCGCCGCAGCGGCCGGGAGAAATACAGTGGAATCGCATTGAACCGGATATCCCGGCTGATCAGGCTCGGGCCCACCAGCAGCACCAGGATCATCGAAAAGAACATCTCGATCAGAAAGAAGTACTGATACGCGATGGTCCAGATCGTCACCCGGTAACTGCGCGGATCGAGCATGATCGATTCGGGTAGATCATGGAACAAACTCAAGAACGGCAGGATTAGCTTGGATTTCTGCTCGATCAAGCCCCAGGCAATCAGGACCGTCGCCAGCACGGCGGCGGGAATCCAGGCACCCAGTATGGCGAGCCTTACCCACCGGCTCTTGAACTGGCTGCGGGCCCCGCGCGCACTGATGGTGAACCACCGCCAAGCATGACTCGACAGTTTTCCATCCCAGTGCTGGTATCCTTGGTCGAAGATCGGCATCAGGTCTGCTCCTCGAGAGCGTGCAAGAAAACTTCTTCCAGGGTGCTGCGCCGGGGGCGCAGAAAACGGATTTGATGACCCGAGGCCGCGGCTATGTTCCAGAAGAGCCCTACCGTTGCGCCCGCGGGCACTCCAACGACCAGGCCATCGTCCTTTGGCTCCGGCCGGCAACCTGCAGCCACAAGCCGCTGCGCGAACAGATCCTGGTCGGCTTTCACGCGCACCTCATAGAGCCCCTCGTGAGATTGTTTGAGTTCGCTGATTAAACCATGAGCCAGCAGCTTGCCGCGGCCGAGGACCATGACATAATCGCAGACCTCCTCAACGTCCGGCAGCAGGTGACTGGAAAAGAGCAGACTCATCCCCTTGTTATGCGCCAAATCCCGTGCCAGGCTCAGGATTTCCTGACGCCCGGCCGGATCCATGCCATTCGTCGGTTCATCCAGGATGAGAAGACGCGGGTCATGGACGATCGCCGCCGCGAGTTTCAGCCGCTGCTTCATGCCGGTCGAATAAGACTCGACGTTGCGATAGCGTTCCTCGCGAAGGCCGACGTAATCCAGAACCTCATGTGCCCGCTGCATAGCGTCCTTGCGGGACATTCCCGAGAGTTCTCCGGCATAGCCGACGAACTCGATCCCTGCCATCGACGGAAAGAGACACTCATCCTCGGGAACGAAGCCAACGGACTGGCGAATATCGAGCCGCCGCGCCCGGATGTCCATGCCGAGAACCTGGCCGGTACCGCCATCGATGGAAATCAACCCAAGAAGGGTCCGGATCATGGTCGTTTTGCCGGCGCCATTGGGGCCCAGCAGGCCGATCGCGCCTGCCGGGATTTCCACGGATAAATCGCGGAGGGCCCGGATCTTCCCGTAACTCTTGGAAACACCTTGGAGCTGAAAGAGCATGAGAGGCTCTGGTTGTCGGGGGCTAGCAGGAAAACATCTATGCCTTATTCGGCGAGCGCGGCCGGATCTTTACTGAAATGCTGGTTCCAACTGAAATCGATTGCAATCGATCAAGCAGTCACGATGATAGACAGCATAGGCAGTCTTGCATTTATTTTCAGGAGCGCGGACATGGCAACCCCTAATCGGCGCCGTTTTCTGCAGACCATCGCAGCCGCTGGCATCGCTTCTAGCCCTGCAGCCGCCGGGGCGTCCGAGACAAAAAGCGCCCCCCCGCGCAAGTTCCGCCTGGGTATGGTGACGTACAACATCGCAGCGCATTGGGATATCGAGACGATTCTGAAGATCTGCCGTAGTGTTGGCATCACACCCGTTGAATTGCGTACAACGCACCGCCACGGAGTAGAGCCGAGCCTCAATCAAGAGCAGCGCAAGGAGGTACGCACGCGCTTTGGCGACGCCGGCATCGAGATCTGGGGTTGCGGCACCACCTGTGAGTTTCAATCTCCGGACCAGGCCGTCATCCGGAAGAACATCGAAACCTGCAAGCAATTCATCCAGTTGGCAGCCGACATCGGCGGCCGGGGCGTCAAGGTACGGCCAAACGGGCTGCGCAGGGATGTGCCGGTTGAAAAAACTCTGGAACAGATCGGCAAGGCACTGATTCCGTGTGGAAAGGCAGCGGAGGAGGCCGGTGTTGAGATCTGGGTGGAGGTCCACGGCAACGGCACGTCGCACCCGCCTTACATGAAGAAGATCATGGAGCACTGCGGCCATCCCAAGGTGGGCCTGACCTGGAACTCCAATCCAGGCGATGTCCAGAACGGCAGCGTCGCGGAATATTTCCATTTGCTGCGGCCATGGATTCGTTCCTGTCACATCAACGAGATCTACAAGGATGCAACCGGCGCCTATCCCTACCGGGAGCTTTTCCGTCTGCTGCGCAGCATCGGCTACGACCGCGTCACCCTGATCGAAGTCGGCAAACCGATGCCCGACCCGGCTTCAGGAGAGGAGCTGCTGCGCTATTACAAGGCGCTGTGGAGTGAGTTGGCGAAAGGTTGAGACGTTCAGTTTTCGGGTACGAGGGCACGTTCGGCTCAAGTCGCCAGACCTCAATCGCACGTCGAGAGCCCAGGGGGCCAGCCGGAAGGCGGGTCCTTGGCGAGGTCGTCGATGCGTTCCAGATCGCTCTCGGTCGGGTTCTCGAATAGGACGGGAGCGTTGCGGCCGCGCACCCTCACGTTAATGCGCACCTCGATGGTTGGTTCTGGCTCGTTCTCCCTCTTCTGGAATCCTGTTACTATCCCTTGCAAGCCCGCAGAATTTCCGGTCTTGATCAATACCTTTTGCCCGGGTTCAAGATTTGGAACGGAGCGCGTGGGGTCGATGTCCATTGTCCTGTTTCCTCTTCGTGTGGCCCATCCTCAATCTTCACGATCTTTCGCAAGCTCTCTTTGCAGTGCTTGGCAAGAACAAAGCCTCTTTGGCCACTGCTATTTTTCAGCGATGTTCTTCATGTTGGCAAGACCAGCCTCGAACTCTTTGCCGAGCATGCTGTCCATGCTGAAAAAGATACCCATGACCTTTAGCATGTAAGTATTTGGCCCGCGCATGGCCCAGGTGACGTTTGTGGAGTCATTCCTGGCTTCCATCGTAAACTCGGCGATGTTGTGGCCTTCAAACGGCTTGATGAAATCGAGTTTGATCGTGAGTTTGGAAGGTGGAGATGTCTCGGTAATCTCCATCCGCCCCTTGCCGGCTCTACCGTTGCCTTCCCATTCATACACGGCTCCTTTGCCGTTCGCTGCGCCGCTGTGGGTTTTCTTCATCGCGGGGTCAAGTTTCTCAAAGGGCGACCAGGATGCCCAGTTGTGGAAGTCGCTAACGAGCGGATAGATCTTTTCTGGTTGAGCCTTGATGCTCGCCGTGCGCTGGATGTTGAAACTGCCAGGCCTGGTTGCGGCATAGCCGAGAAGAGCGGCGAGCAGAACCACAAGCACAACCACAAGCACAACCGCAGCGATGATGACAATTTGCAAGACCATTGATCCCTCCGGTGCGATGTTGAAATCTTGGGGCCGCGGTCATTCTAGGCATTCTGCCGCGGCCAGAAACACCTGGCTTGAGCTTCCGGATGAGTAACAAGCGCCGACCAAAGATCCTGCAAGTCTCCCTCACCCTCTCCCCACAAACGGCATCTTCGTGGCCATCACGGTCATGAACAGGACATTGGCGTCGAGAGGAAGGCTTGCCATGTAGAGGACGGCTCTGGCGACCTGCTCGACATCCATGGTCGGCTCGATGCCAATTTCGCCGTTGGCTTGGGGGACTCCTTCTTTCATGCGGGCTGTCATTTCCGTGCCGGCGTTGCCGATGTCGATTTGGCCGCAGGCGATGTCGTATTTCCTGCCGTCCAGGGCCGTGGACTTCGTCAGACCTGTAATCGCATGTTTGGTAGCAGTGTACGGCGCGGAATTGGGCCGGGGAGTATGGGCCGAGATCGAACCGTTATTGATGATGCGGCCGCCGGGAGGAGTCTGGTCCCTCATGAGGCGGAAGGCATGCTGAGTGCAAAGGAAGGGTCCCGTAAGGTTGACGTCGACGACGCGCCGCCATTGCTCGAGCGACAGCTCCTCTAGCGGGGCCGCTGGAGCGCTGGTACCAGCGTTATTGAAAAGTACGTCCAGGCGTCCGAACCTTGCCTTCGTTTTCTCGAAAAGTTCACGGACGGCCCCGGCGTCGCTCACGTCGGTGGGAACGACGAGCACCTGCGCGGTGTCGGCCTGCGCCTGGCTCGCCGTTTGGTCCAGTGCCTCGCGCCGACGCCCGGCAAGCACCACCGCGTAGCCCTCGCGCAGGAGTGCAAGGGCGCTGGCCCGGCCGATTCCGGAGCCCGCACCAGTAACTAGCGCTATTTTGCCATTGGCTTTCATCGAACCGCTCCCTTAGTACCGGGGCAAAGCCGCGCTCGGCGCCGGTCTCCCGACCTCGCCGCCCCCGGACGCCGCGCTCGGCGCCGGTCTCCCGACCCCGCCTCGACCGCTGACTGAAGGACAGCTCTCCGCTGGTTCGTGGAGACCTTCGGTCAGTCCACGTGCGGGGTCATGAGACCCGCGCACAGCTGGGTGTACTTCAATCATTTTAGTGGAAGGGGGATCGATCAGCGGGGAGCGCATCAACTGTGGGGCGGCCATTACCCCTTCATGGTCATCTCGAGGCCATGCCCTTGCGGCGTGGAGTCCCCCGCTGGTATCTGCCACAATCCGAGCCTCCCTTCTCGCGACGCTTTCCATCGCGGCAAGGGTATAAGGCCGAATGCCAATCCAGCCGGCATCCCTCCACTACGCTATAATCGAAAATCAGAGACCGCACTGCCCGCCAAAATTGAATGGAATGCACTCCCCAGACCCGCCGCACTTTGGTATTCGGCTCCACGCCCATGCCGGAAGATCCTGGAGTTGGTAGCCATTGTGACCCAGTAAGTGGGTAGTACTAGTTTCTGCACTCGCCCGCGTGGACTTCTTGCTGCTAGCTGCCATCCCACCCCCACCCCTGTTCGAGGACATAGCGATGATTTCCCGCCGAGCATTCCTTGGTGCCCTGGGTACAACCGTCGTCGGAGGCCCGTTGCTGGCGTTGGCAGAACGGCCGACTGGCACGCGCAAGAAAATGGCTATCATCACAACCGAGTGGCGCTTCGCTTCCCATGCCTGGCACATGGGCGACCGGTTCCTCGTGGGCTATCCCGTCGGCGATCACTGGCACAAGCCTGCGCTCGACGTCGTCTCCGCCTATGTCGATCAGACGCCTAAGAACGACCTGAGCCGCGCGCGCGCCCAAGAATTTGGCTTCAGAATCTATCCGACCATAGCGGACGCGCTGCGCTGCGGCACGAACCAACTGGCCGTGGACGCCGTCCTCATCATCGGCGAGCACGGAAACTACCCCCACAATGAACTGGGCCAGCATCTCTACCCCCGCTACCAGTTTTTTAAACAAGTCGTGGACGTCTTTCAGAAGGACGGCCGCGTGATTCCCATGTACAACGACAAGCATTTGTCGTGGAAGTGGGAATGGGCCAAGGAAATGGTGGACAAGGCCCACGCGCTGCACATTCCTTTGATGGCTGGTTCGTCGTTGCCAGTCACATGGCGACTGCCGTCCGTCGACGTGCCCTATGATGCGGAGCTGGAAGAAGTCCTTTGCGTCGCCATGGGCGGCTTGGACAGCTATGATTTCCACGCCCTCGAAGTGATCCAGTGCATGGCGGAGCGACGCAAGGGCGGCGAGACAGGCGTCGTAGCCCTTCAGGCTTTGCGCGGCAAAGCAGTCTGGAAAGCGCTCGATGCCGGAAACTGGGGCGCGGGCGGATGGGACCCACAGCTATTCGAGGCCTGCCTGTGCCGTAGCCAAACTCTCGCTCAGCCTCCCACCTTCAACCAGAGACACCCGACGGCCGCCCAGGTCCGACAATGGGTCAAGGACCCGGTCGCCTACCGCTTCGAATACGCCGACGGCTTGAAAGCAACCATGTTGCTTATGAACGGGCTGGTTGGTGACTTCACCTTCGCGGCCCGTCTCAAAGGCAAGCCGGAGCTGCTGTCGACATTGTTCTACCTGCCTCCCATGCCGAACGTGGCCTATTCCGCCCCGCTCATGGCCAAGGCGGAGGCAACGTTTCTGACCGGGAAGCCCCCGTACCCGGTGGAACGCACGCTGCTGACGACAGGTCTAGTGGCGGCGGGCATGTTATCGCTAGGCTCCGGCCAAAAACGGATCGAGACGCCGCACCTGGCGGTTCGCTACCGGGCCCCGCGCGAATCCACCTTCGCACGGAGCTGACGGGGCATAAGTCCGTAGGATGCGTCAAGCCACCCCTGTAAAGGTGTGGTTTGGCTGCTAAAATCGCAGGGTTTCCGCCCTAGCGCCGCCTGCGCGCTCAGGTGCACAAGCGGCGCTGTGGCCGTAAACCCTTGCCCGGCCCCATATTCTCACCTTTACAGGGGTGGCTTGACGCACCCCACTGCTCCCTGGGCCTTGACTGTTCGCAGCAAGGAAAGTCCTGGCGGCCCTCCCCCGGTCAGATCCGTACCTCCGAAAAAAACTCCGATTAATCATACCTGTTTCGCCTCCGGCGGCATGTATAAAGGTAAGACAGTGCCCAGGAAGACACCCAATGGCCTCCAGCCGACTGCAACCCGTTCTCCGGCATCTACGCAAGCTCGCGTGCGTTGGAGACGGCGACCAATTCACCGACGGACAATTGCTGGAGCGTTTCCTTGCACAGCGCGATGAAGATGCGTTCGCCAGCTTGGTGCATCGCCACGGTAGGCTTGTGCTGCGCGTCTGCCAAAATGTTTTGCACCACGAGCAGGATGCCCAGGATGCATTCCAGGCCACATACCTGATCCTGGCGCGCAAGGCTAACTCCCTGCGCCGCGTTGGCAGCTTGGCGGGCTGGCTCTACCGAGTCGCATATCGGAGCGCCCTCGAAATGAGGCGGAAAGCCTTGCGGCGCCGCAACCGCGAACAACAGGCGCGACCCATGCCTCAAGAAAAACCCGACAGCAATGCTTCCTGGCGGGAACTGCAAACGCTTCTCGATGAAGAGGTGCAACGCTTACCTGCGAAGTACCAAGCACCGCTGATCCTGTGCTGCCTGCAGGGAAAAAGTAAAGCCGAGGCCGCGCGCGAACTGGGTTGGAAAGAAGGAACGGTGTCCGGAAGGTTGGCGGAAGCGCGCCAGCGGTTGCAACAGCGGCTGACACGTCGTGGTGTCTCGCTCTCTGCCGTGCTGTGCGCTGCCTGGCTCTCGACCGAGGCCGCCCGAGCAGCGCTGCCCGCCGGGCTACTCCAGGCGACCGTCCAGGCCGCACTCTGCCTCGCGGCTCGCAAGGCAGCTAGCGCAGCACTCTCACCGGAAGTCGCCTCTGTCATGCAAAAAGTGATCCGAGCCATGTTTTTGACGAAGGTCAAGATCGCGACCGCGCTGCTGATGGCGATGGGTCTCATCGCCACCGGCTCCGCCGAACTCGCGCGCCGAACCCTGGCGTCGGAACAGCCCGTCGCAGAACAAGCTGGAGTGGATACCCTCGCCAAAGTCCCTACGGACTCGAAGACTGCGGACGAGCGGCAAGTGCGTGCGGATGCGTATGGCGATCCTTTGCCGCCCGGCGCATTGGGGCGCCTGGGAACCGTGCGCTTCCGGCACGGTAGCCAACTCTCCGCACTCGCTTTCTCGCCGGACGGTAAGATCATCGCCTCGGGCGGCCTACAAAGCCCGATTCGTCTTTGGGACGCAAATTCGGGGAAACCATGCGGCACGTTGGTGGGCCCCAAGGCCTGCGTCTTCTCCCTGATGTTCTCTGCAGACGGAAAACGGCTGGTCTCAGCGGGGTCTGAGAGTACCAATCACCTCGAGGGCGGGAAACTTGTCCTTTGGGACTTTGCGGCCAAGAAGCCCGTTTGGACGGTTGATCACGACCAGTGGGTACGAGCGGCAGCGTTCTCCCCAGATGGGCAAACTGTCGCCATGTCCTGTGACGATGGCGCGCTCTTGTTGCTCGATGCCGCTACTGGCAAAGAGGGCCACAGCTTGGGCAAGGCCGGGCGGTTTGGCAGCGGAGTGGCATTCTCGTCCGATGGCAAGTTAGTGGCTGCGGCGGGAAGCGACGAATGCATACAACTCTGGGATAGTGCCACTGGCAAGGAACATGCAAAGTTCCCTGTCGGCAGCGCCCCGCGTACTGTCACCTTCTCGCCGGACGGGAACACGATCGCTTCAGCGCACGGCAGTCCAAATCTCTGGGAAGATGGTTCCATCATTCTTTGGGACACGGCCAGCGGCAAACGACTGCACACACTGCTAGGTCAAAAGGGCGAGGCCTTCTCTGTATCATTCTCCCCCGATGGCAAACGAATGGTCTCGGGCGGCATGGAGGCTATGACTCTTCTCTGGGATGTGCAAACCGGCAAGCTTCTGCGCACCATGGACCCGCTGGTGGGTTGGGTCCAGGCTGTTGCGTTCGCACCGGACGGTCGGCGGCTGGCGGCTGGTGCAACAGACGGCAGGATCATGGTCTGGGACGCGGTTACTGGGGAGAAGTGTTTCGCATTCGATCGACAGGCCGCAGGGCCATATGGTGGCATGGCACTTGCGGCCGACGGCAAGACGGTGGCTATGAGCAGCGTCGACAATACAGTAGGCGTCTGGGATCTTGCCACCGTCCGGCAAACAGTTGCCTTGCAAGAGCACAAGACTGGTGTTTACTCGGTGGATTTTGCGCCGGATGGGAAGCGATTTGTCACGGGCGGCGCCGATGGCTCCATCCGTGTATGGGACTCCGCCACAGGCAAGGAGCAGCGGCGCTTGCTCGAACCAGGAACAGGTTGGCACAGCCGCGCGGTGTATTCTCCAAGCGGCCAATTGCTTGCTTCAGCACAAGTCCAAGACATACGTTTGTGGGACCCGGTCACGTACAAAGAGATCCGTCAGATCAAGGGCCACGACGGCTATGTGATGAGTATCGCTTTCTCGCCGGATGAAAAGCTCCTTGCCTCGGCATCGCACGCTTATGTCGGGAATAAGGCGAATCAGGAGGATTTTAGCGTTCGCGTTTGGGACGTGGCCAGCGGCAGCGAACGTCACCGGTATGGGTTGCCTTATCCGAATCAAGTAGCCTTCCGACCCGATGGCCGGCTCGTCGCCTGCCTGTCTGAAGACCGGTTGCGCTGCTGGGACACGTTCACCGGCAAAGAGAAGCTGGTTGTACGTGGGAAGGACCTGACCGCCTACGCCTTCTCCCCCGACGGGCGTTGGCTGGCCACATCTCACAGGGACGGAACGGTCCGCGTTCAGGAGCCAGCGACCGGCCAGGAAATCCTGCGGTTTGGGTCACCGCCCGTCACTGCCTCGAAGTTAATCTGGGCCGCCGACGCCAAGACACTAATCGCCGGCAACGGTGATTTGACAGTCCTGGTCTGGGACCTTACACCGTCCGACTGGGATCGTTTTCGGTGGCGACAAGAGCCTACGCAGGCACAGCTCGATGGGGCGTGGGAAATCCTCAAAAGCCAGGACGCAATCGGGGCCTACCGAGCCATCTGGCAATTGACCGGATGCGGAGATGCTGCGGTCGCCTTGCTCCAGAAGCACCTTCGCCCAGGCAAGGCTACTGAGAGAGGCGACCGGATAAGACAACTCATCGCCGACCTCGACGACGAACAATTCACGAAGCGAGACGCAGCATTTCGCCAACTTGCCAAACTTGGCAATGCCGCGGAATTTGCCCTGGTCCAGACGCTCAACGGCCGACCCTCGGCGGAGGTTCGATCGAGAGTCAAGTTGCTGCTCAACCAACTCAAGGAACATGATAGTCTTCCCACCGCGGAGCAACTCCGAGAGGAACGCGCCCTCGCAGTGCTGGAGCGCATCGGCAGCGCCAAGGCGCGAGAAGTCATCGAAACGCTGGCAGCGGCGGACACGGATTCGCAGCTGGGCATGGATGCGCGGGCTGCCCTGAGGCGCCTGGCGAACCGGTCCATGGGCCAGCACTGAAAAAACGGAACGACCGCCCAAGTCCACGGTTCAAGAGTGTCAAGCTCCCTGACACCGAGGAAGATCCTTCCGCCTTTCTAAAAGGGAGCTGCTCAAACCGAACTGGAGCAATTATTTCCCAGCCTGGTAGATCCTTGCGGTCTGCTCGTCGCTCGTCGACGGTCAAAACATGACCGCCGTGAGCAAAGGCGCATCGTGCCCGCCCCGCCAATCCGCTGTCAGGCAGCACGCCGTCAGCCCGGAGGCGCGAATGGAAAGCCCGATGGGCCAGGATGTTCCGTCGATTTCGCCTTTCTTCCTCAGCCTCTGGCACGTACCGTGCTCTAACTCCCTCCCAAGCGCTGCCATGGAATCCTGTCGAAGCTGCAGCCAGCTTGGATGCAGCCGGGCTGCTTCCTCTGGGAGGTTACCCAGGGACCGGGTGCTCCTATGTCTTTCACTCTTCGTGGCTTGCCGGGCGTCGCAGCAGGACACATCGTGGCGAGGGTGTACAATTAGACAAGAAGGGGCGGTAAAGTTGCTGTCGATCTCGGCAAGGGGGCGGAGCACAGCGACCCCGATTCTGTCGGATCTCATCCAGCGCGATTTCGGACACGACATCTTTGGAAGCAATGCCTGCGAATTGCGCGCTTTCGGTCCGGCGGGCATGGGAGTCTGTAGGGCAAGCTGATAGCTTGCCCGCGCGGGAAATGGCTGTGGGTCAGGTTTCCAACCTGACCGGACAGATTGGAAATCTGTCCTACAGAGCTGCCGAGTAAGACACGAGGATATGACTTGCCTGCGATTGGTGAGGAGCAAGCTGGCAGCTTGCTCTACGAGCCGTTTGATGTGAGGGATCATTTGCAATGTGGTTAATCAGGGCCTCCCTCAAGAACCCGTACATGGTGGCAACGCTTGTCTTCATGATTCTGGTCCTTGGGGTCCTGGCCATCATCGCGATTCCGAAGGACGTTCTGCCGGTCTTCAAGGCGCCGGCCGTGCAGATCCTCACCTACTTCCAGGGCATGCCAGCCACCGAGGTCGAGAAGACCATCACCAACCGCGTTGAGCGGTGGGTGAACCAGGCGCCCGGGGCAGCCAGGATCGAATCGAAGTCGGTTGTCGGCGCCAGTGTCGTGCGCATCTACTTTCGCGACGATATCGATTCCAACTCCGCCCTGACGATGACGAACATGCTCGCGCAGGGAGCGTTGCCCACGCTGCCGCCGAACACGCTGCCTCCCGTCACGCTCCCCTTCGATCCCACAGGAACGCTGCCGCTGGGCGTTCTGACGGTCACGAATCCCGGCATGGATGAGGCGAAGGTCAAGGACCTGGCCCGCATCGACGTGCGCAACATGTTGGGCGCCGTGCCTGGCTGCGTCGCCCCCGTTGTGATCGGCGGCAAGGACCGCACCATCCTGGTCTACCTGCGGCAGAAAGACCTGCAAGCCCGCAACCTGTCGCCACTCGATGTCGTCAATGCCCTGCGTCGGGGCAATCTGATGGTGTCGCCGGGAACCGCTTACTTCGGCGACATCCAGGTCTCGCTCGACAGCAACGCCATGGTCAAAAACGTCGACGAGCTGAACGACTTCCCCATCCGCATCGCTCCGGGCGACAGCGTCTACCTGCGCGACATTGGCGAAGCCCGCGACTCCTACGCCATCCAGACCTCGCGCGTGCGCATCGACGGCCATCGCGAAGTTTATGTGCCGATCTATCGGCAGCAGGGGGCCAGCAGTTTGGCGGTGGCCGACGGCGTCAAGAACTACATTGCCTACATGGAATCCCGGCTGCCCAAGGGAACGAAGCTCGAATTCGTGATGGACCAGTCGCTGTACGTTCGCGAGGCTATCCGCAGTCTGCTCGATGAGGGCATCATCGGCGCTTGCCTGGTGTCGATCATGATCCTGATCTTTCTGGGCAACTGGCGCATGACAGTCATTGCCAGCCTGTCGATTCCGCTGGCAATCCTCGGCGCGATCGTTGGTCTGTACGTGACCGGGAACACGATCAACCTCATGACGCTGGGAGGCCTGGCCCTGGCCATCGGCCCGCTGGTCGACGATGCCATCGTGGAACTGGAGAACAACCATCGCAATTATCATCTCGGCAAGTCGCGCGTGCGTGCGGCGCTCGATGGCTGCGCTGAGGTAATGGTACCGGTGCTCGTGGCCACCTGCACGACCAATATCGTGCTCGCCCCCATTGCCTTGATGCCGGGCATGGGAGGGTTCCTCTTCCGGCCGTTGGCCCTGGCCGTGACTTTTGCCATGGTCACGTCGTTCGTTCTCTCCCGCACCTTCGTGCCCATGATGTGTGCCAAGTTCCTTCCCGACTACCACCGCCGCGGGGCCGAGGACGACCGCGATGGAGATGGCTCCGCCCAGCAGCATGACGGAGCGTCTCGGTCGCGGGGAGTCCACGACCGCATCGATCGCACGTTCGCGGCCATCACGCGCCGCTACGAAGGGCTCCTGGGTTTTGTGCTTCGCCACCGCGTTTTCGTGCTCACCGCCGTCGCCACGCTCTTCATCGGTTCGCTCTGTTTGACTTTTGGCATCGGCCGGGAGTTCTTTCCCCAGGTCGACGCCGGCCAGATCACGATCTACGTGCGCACGCCTTCCGACACTCGGCTGGACGCTGCCGAACGGCGCATCAGCGACGTGGAGCGCTTTGTGGAGGAGAACATCCCAGCCGCGGAACGCGAGATGGTCCTGAGCGAGCTGGGGCTGGACCCGGATTGGTCCGTGGCCTACAGCCCGAATTCGGGCCAGCAGGATGCGGTTGTGCGCGTGCAACTCAACGAGCACCGCACCTTGAGCGCCCAGGAATATGCTTCCAAACTGCGTCACCTCCTTGAGAATGAATCGCGCTTTGCCGACCTGCGCTTCAGCTTCGAGACAGGAGGACTGGTGTCAACCGCCCTGAACCTGGGCGCCTCCTCCCCCATCGACATCCAACTGGAGGGCGGCACGACGCAAGAGGCGTTCGATCTCGCCAAGCGCATCCGCGATCGGATTGCCGGCGTGCGCGGCGCCGCGGACGTGCGCGTGCAGCAGCGGCTGGACGCGCCCTACCTGATCATTGACATCGATCGCAAGCAGGCGGCGAATCAAGGGTTGTCAGCCGAGAATGTGATCCTGCAAGTGGTCGCGGCCATGAATTCGAGCGTGTCGATCAATCGTAACTTCTGGATCGACACGAAAACCGGCAATCAATATTTCGTGGGCGTGCAGTACCCGGAAAATCCGAACCTCAAGCTGGAAGACGTGCTCAACGTGCCTGCGACCGGGGCGGCCCAGAAGTCCGGCGTTACGCTGGGCAGCCTTGCCAGGATCCGCCGGGATACGGATGCGGTCGAGGTCAATCACTTCAGGACGTACCGCACGTTTGACGTCCTCGTCAACACGGAGGGCCGGGACCTGGGAGGGGTGGCTGCCGCCATCGATCGCCGGCTGCAAGGCCTGGAGATCCCGGAGGGCATGCATATCCATCGGAAGGGTGAGTACGAACAAATGAACTCGTCCTTCAGAGACCTTGCCATGGGATTAGCGCTTGCCGCCCTGCTGGTCTATTTGCTCCAGGTGGCGCTCTTCCGATCCTGGGTGGGGCCGTTCATCATCATGTTCACGGTTCCCCTCGGCTTGATCGGCGTACTTGGGATGCTCTACTTCACGCACACGACCCTCAACGTTCAATCAGCGATGGGAGTGATCTTCCTGGTCGGCATTGCCGTCAACAACGGCGTGCTCCTCGTGGACTTTGCCAACAAACAGCGTAAAGCGGGGGCGCCCGTGCCCAAGGCGATCATGGCGGCGGCCACCATTCGCTTCCGGCCTATCTTGATGACGTTCCTGGCGACCTTCCTGGACCTGTTGCCCATGGCGATTGGGTTTGGCAAGGGGAGCGAAGCCACCATCCCGTTGGCTCGGGCCGTCGTGGGTGGTTTGCTCACATCCACGTGCCTCACGTTGTTTGTTGTGCCGATCATGTACACGTTGCTGATGCGCGATCCCTTGCAGCCCGAGCTGGATCTCGATGCCGAGCTGGCAGACGGAGAGGTCGCCAGCAACGGTGTGGCATCGGATGATGGTAATGGCCGGTCCGCCGAGGTACAAGGGGGCCTAGCGGGCTCCTAGATCGCCGCTGTTTGCTGTAGAGCAAGCTGGCAGCTTGCTCTACGAGAGAGTTGCAACCTAGATTTGAATCGCCCCTCTCCGGGGCCACAGGAGAAGCCCTGGACCTGGCCTTGGCTACGCAGGAGTACACGAGCGATGCACAGAAAATCGATCCTTGGAATCAGCATGATATGCCTGTTGGTAATCGTCGGCCTAGCGATCGGAGGCGCATGGCTTAACCAAAGTCACCACGATCTCCTGGGGACTCCCGCCATCTCGGCGAGTGAGCCGGAAAGGCAAGACGAGGTTTCCGACCAGGTCAAAGTCTCGGTCAAAACTGTCCTGCCCCGCTGCGATCCTTCATTCACCATGAGCGTGGACGAACCGGCTTACGTTGTGGCCTACTACCAGGCTGACCTGATGGCTCGGGTAGCTGGCCCAACCAAATCCATCAGCGTGGATATTGGCGATCGTGTGCAATCCGACCAGGCGCTGGTCGTGGTCGATGTGCCGGACTTGCAGGAGGCTGTGCAGCAAAAAGAAGCGATTGTTCAGCAACGGAGGAAGGATCTGGAACTGGCCAAGGCGAATGTCAAGATAGCCACCGCAGCCATCCACGCTGCCGAAGGGATGGTCAAGATAAAGGTGAGCGCCGTCGCCAGCGCGGATGCAACGCGCAGTTTCCGCGAGAAACAATTGCACCGCTTCACGGATTTGTCGAGTGGCGAGCACCCAGGCGTGACGCCGCAGGTCATTGACGAGCGGACGCTGTTCTACGAGTCGGCGAAGGCGGCCAGCGAGGAAGCGCGCGCGGAGGTAATCAAGGCAAATGCGGACTTGGAGGAAGCAAAGGCAAAGTTGGAAGCTGCGGTTGCCGATGTAAACTTAAAAGAGTCGCTGGTACGGGTGGCCGGTAAAGATAAAGACCTTGCACAAACTCTGCTCGACTACGCAACCATCCGTGCGCCATTTGACGGCGTGATCACGCGCCGGAACGTGGACCCGGGCTCGTTTGTGCAGAATGCCACGACCGGCCATAGTGATCCCCTGCTCACCGTAGCGCGCACGGACCTAGTAACGGTGTACATGAAGGTGCCGGACTACTTTGCCAATTTCGTGGCTCCGGACACCGAGGCCGTCATCACGATGAAGACCCTCCCGGCCATGAAAATCCACGCCAGGCTAACGCGCTTTGCGCCGTCTCTGCTTAATCCGGAGCGTGATCTCACGATGCGCGTCGAAGTGGATCTGTATAACGGCAACCCAGCAGACTTCGCACCCTTTGTTGCCAAGGAAAAGGCGGAGGGTTATGCCGGTTTGAAGGGCCACCTGCTCCCGCGACTTCCCTCCCTCGAGCGTCACGGCGGCGCTGAGGAGCCCGTGACCGAGCCGCTGAACTTGCTGCCGGGGATGTATGGCAACATGCGGCTGGTCCTCCGCAATTTCAAGAATGCGCTGCTGTTGCCCAGCAGCGCACTGGTGAGCGAAGGCGGGCGCTCCTTCATCTACCAGGTCAAGGATGGCCGAGCCGTCAAGGTGCCGGTCGAGAAGCAAGCGGACGACGGCAACAGGGTCCTGCTGACATTGATTGAGAACTCGGGAGCGGGATTGAACAGGCGTCAGCTCTGCGCCACGGATGAGGTAGTGATCAGCAATCAAGGCGAGCTGAGCGACGGACAACCAGTCCGGCCCATCCGAGAGTAAGGAGCAGGCGAACGTGATCCCCCGCATGGAGGCGGAGATGATGCCATTGAACAAGCCAAGGATACGGCGTGGTTTCCTCGCTTGGTCCCTTGCCGTGGCGTGCTCTTTGAGCGGAGCAGGCATCCTGTCGGCACAAACCGCCGCGCCAACGCCGGCTGCCGGAATCTCCAAGGAGCCACAGCCGACTCCCAGCGGTGCCTTGCCCATCGATTTGCCGTATGCCCTCCGCCTGGTCAATGCGAGCAATCCCACCATCGCCATAGCCCGGGAGCGCGTTCGGGAAGCCTATGCCCGCCAGCAGCAAGCCAACGTGCTCTGGGTACCAAACCTTTGGTTTGGAGGCAACCCGGACAATCTCACGCTGGTTCCCGCGTTCTATCACCACGACGGCCAAATCCAAAATTCCCGCGGCCAGATCCTGAATACTTCGAAAACGGAAGTGGCGCTGATCGCCGGCACGGGCCTGAACTTCTCCATCGCTGACGCCTATTTCGCTCCGCGAGTCGCACGCAACCTGACTGCCGCGGAGCAGGCGCGGGCACGGGTCGTCACCTACAACGTTCAACTCGACGTGGCCCTCACTTATCTCGAGTTGCTACGCGTTTACGGTGCCCTGGCCGTCGTCAATGAGATTTTGGCAAAGGCAGAGATCATGCTGCGCGACGCCAATACCGCCGAGCGGGCAGGCATGAACAAGACGACCGCCGATGCCAACCGGGCACGGACGGAAGTCGAGTTGCGCCGGAAAGAACGACTCGATTGGGAAGGGCAGGCCGCGGTGGTGTCGGCCCGGCTCGCCCAGCTCTTGCTGCTTGACCCCAGCGTTGATCTCGTGCCCGCGGACGCCAAGGTGCTGCCCCTCGTTATTGTGCCGGAAGATCAATCGCTGGATGATTTGCTGGCCATTGGGCTCATGAGCAGGCCGGAACTCGCGGAGAGCCGTGCCCTCGTCGCCGCTGCGTTGGCCCGTTGGCGTCAGGAACGCACACGGCCGCTGTTGCCGACCTTGCAAATGGCCTACTACGGCGCCCAGTTTGGAGGCGGCACTCCTGGCGTGCACAATTACGGCGGCCGCGACGATTTCCTCGCGCAGGCGACCTGGGAGCTGAAGAACGGCGGTTTGGGAAACCTCTTTCAAGCGCGTGCCACGCGCTCACAATACAACGAGGCCAACCTGCACGTCACGGAAGTGCAAGCCCAGGTGGCTGCGGAAGTCGTCGCCGCCGCGAAGCTCGTGCGCAAGCGCCAGTTGGCGTTGCACAATGCCGAGGAGGCTGTCCGCCAGGCCGAGGAAATGTGGACGCGGCTAGCCAAGGCTTCCTTCGGCATGGCCGTCCCGGCGGCCAAGTACGACCCGCTGGAACCGATCCTTGCGGAGCAGGCCTTGCACAACGCCCGCATGCAATATCTGGACTCTGTCATCGACTACAACCGCGAGCAATTCCGCCTGTTCTGGGCCATGGGGCAGCCGCCGCTATCCGCCCTGCCCAGGGCGACCGCAGTGCCTGTCCAGGAACCAGTAGAACCACCGCCCTCCGTACCTGGCCAGCGCTAGGAGAAACAGACTAGCAAGCACCCGCCCCGAGAGTGCCTTGGCCAGTCACTTCGTCCAGAAACCCCAGGATGGCCGCGTTCACCGCGGCGGGCTCCTCGATCGTGCTGCTGTGTCCCGCGCCCGGAATGACGACCAGACGCGAATTGGCAATCTGGGCCTTGATGCGCTTTGCTTTCGCTGGCGGCGTGGCAACGTCCTGGTCTCCGCAGAGAATAAGTGTCGGCACCTGGATCTTGCGGATTTCTTCGTGAATTGATTTTCGGCTGATGACGCCTCCTGTGGCCCGGCTCGTACCGACCTTGTCATTGGCAAGGAGACGGCCGCGCCACTCGTCACGCTGGGCGGATCGAGCCGGATCGGTAAGGAATTTCCGCCCAAACATGATCGGCATCACTTTCCCAGCCACCAGCCGCATGCTCAGCCAGCGCGCCACGAAAGACAACAACCGATAGCGCGGCACATTCGCCTCCGGCTCGGGGTCTGCCGACGTTTCCAGCAGGATGAGAGAGCGAAGCAGCTCCGGGCGCCGCGCCGCCAGGCGCATGCCCACGAAGCCGCCCATCGATAGACCCACGAAATGGCAGGGCGCAACGCCAAGCCGCTCGATCAAGCCTCCTGCATCCAACGTCAGGTCATCCATGTCGTAGCCGGACTTGGTGATCTGACTCTGCCCCTGACCGCGAAAATCGAACGTGATGCAGCGGAAGCGGCCCTTCAGTGCCGCGACCTGGTCGTCGTACATGCGCCCGCTCCAGAGCAAGCCGTGCGCGAAGACAATGGACTCTCGTCCGCTGCCGGTATCCTCGTAGTAAAGGTCGCAGCCATTGGCCGTCAGCCTCGGCATAACGCACCTCTTGTGTGGCTTAGTCCGTTATGTGGCGTCCAGTTACCAGGTGCAGCGCGTTCTCACCTGTCGTCATCCTGAACGCCACATAACTCATACCTTTAGAGTCCACGCAGGAACTCCATCAACCCGGCATCCTTGCCCCAGGGTTTCGGTTCCTCCTTTCCCTTAACCTAGCAGTTCGCCAATGCCTTCGCTTTCATCTCCAGGTCTACCTCGGCGTAGATGTTGGTCGTGCTCAGCGAGGCGTGGCCCAACCACGCTCGGATCGTGTTGATGTCTACGCCGGACCGCAACACGTGCGTGGCTGTCGTGTGCCGGATGGTGTGCGGACTCACGCGCTTCTTGGCGACCGACGGCAATTTCGTTGCCACCTTCTCCGCGTAGCGTTCCACCAGCGCATGAATCCCGAACCGCGTCAGCGGCTGGCCCCGGCGGTTGCGCGGGCCGGGCTGCTGGGCCCAGAGAAGTGCCTGTCGCTCGATCTCACAGCAGGAGATCAGCTCGCCAGGACGCTCCGCCAGGCGCAAGCATTGAGCGATCATCAGCTGGTAGTAGGCCCTGACCTGCAAACCGTGGCGAGCCACACCTTGCTCGGCCAGGTGGGAGAGATAGCGGAGGCGTTCCTCCAGCAATGGGGCCCGCCCGTTGCTGCGCCAGGGTAGCGGGCCTGTCGAACAGTTGTTCAAACATAGTCGAACCTCCGAAGGGTAAAGGGGAACGGAGAGACTCCACTCGCTGTTCCGCATTGTGGGGAAAACCCGCTTGACTCTCCCCTTACGGGAGACCGTAGGATGCTCTGCGTCACAAATCGGAAGCGAGTCAGGAAATGTTGAGCATCGGCGAATTCTCGAAGCTCACGCAACTGACGGTGAAGGCTCTGCGCTTCTATCACGAAGAGGGGCTGCTGATCCCAGCTTTCGTGGATCCCGAAACGGGGTATCGGTACACCGACCAGAGCCACATTGAGACGGCACGAGCCATTACCTACCTACGCAGCCTGGAATTCTCGCTCAGCGACATCAAGGAACTGCTTCACCATCGGGCCGACGAGGATCTGCTGAATATTCTGGAACGGCAGCAATCGATAGTCAAAGAACGGATCAAGCAGCTCCGGAAAGCGGCCCTTTCGATCGATCGTTTCATTCTCGAAGAAAGGCAGGCGCGAGCAATGGCGCACGCCGTAAACAACGTGCAGGAAAAGAAACTGGAACCGCTGCGCGTGGCTGGGATTCGAATGAAGGGCAAGTACAGCGACTGTGGGCAAGCGTTTGCGAGAATCGGCCGGAGCCTGGGGCTGGACTGATGAAAGCCTCGGCACTGCTTTCATCCTGTTTCTGTTGCGCTGGTGGTAAAGGCCAGCTTGCGTTTGGCGAACAATGTCGTGCCGAGGTTTTCGCGGCACCACTCCGACACGGCTTTGGTGCGACTGTGT
>DATGZX010000417.1:0-4480 GCA_035296965.1 Gemmataceae bacterium | reverse complement strand
CGCGCCTCGCTTCCCTCGATGGAGGTGCTTCCCTTCGCGGACGCCGCCGACCTGGCCGGCCGGATCGGGGCCGGGCTGGACCGTATCGGCCAACCCATCGGCCTGGCCGATACGATGATCGCCGCGATTGCCCTGGAGCACAGGCTGGAACTGGTCACCGGCAACACGTCCGACTTTCAGCGCGTCCAGCAGCTCGGCTATCCCCTCACCCTATCCAACTGGCGGCTTCCATAATGCAGGTCAAATAACCCGTCCGGCAAAGAGCGGCTGGGTCAGACCGAGTTTCAAGTTAACTTGAAACTCGGTCTGACCCCGTGCCCTGCCTGGAGGGGAACGGTCATGGAGGGATCCACCGAGTGCCTCGACGCCTTGATCTCTTCGGGACCCAGACGGCTGTCCGGACACCAACGCCTGTTGTTCATGGCCGAGGTGGCCACGGAACTCCGTGAGGCGCTTCGCCTGAGCCAGGCACCTTCGCCTGAGCCGCATGCGGAACCTGGGTGTGGGGAACTACCCTGGCAAGTGAGAGTCCTCTACCCCAATTGAGGATGCGTGGCCAAACCTCGACCCGGCAAGACGACCCTGGTGCTTCATTCCCCGTCTATACGAGTCGTTGGTGCGTGGCCTTACCGGTTAATGGGTCGTTTGCCTTCATGAGTCGCAGCCAACAGGGCGACGGCATCAAACTGAGCTAGGCTCCGTTATATGAACGTGTGGTACGTGCTTAGCCGGTTCGTTGCGGTTTGTACGGGCCCAGGAATTTCGGTCCATTGAAATGGATCATATGGTCCGGATTCGCCGCGATCCATACCTCCGTTTCCCAAGCGATGTCCGCAGCGTACTTCCGAAAATCGCTGATTGAGAGGAACGCCGTCACATACACTCGCTCCGCCGAACAGCTTCCAAGGAACGACTCGATCTCCCGATGCCTCTTAGGCGAAACTGGTCCATGCGATGTCACCGCCTCAATCATAAACAGCCACTGCTTGTGTGGATCGTAGAGAACGACATCCGGCAGTTTGTCGTGCTCAGTGATCGGCACCCCCAGCCCGGCGAGTTGGCCGGTGTCGAAAATAACATGCTTCTTGGCGGTATCGCCGACATAGAGCACGACGGCACCCGGAGCAAAGCGGGGACCGAACTCCTCGATGATCGCTACCTGCAGTGCGTTGTGCTCACCCGGAGAGAGATAAACCGTCGCTCCATCGGGCAAAAGCAACGGGATGCGATGCGTCTCACGCAGCCGGTCATAGGCGATTTTCAGTGAGCCGAACTGCTCTATGAATCGCTTGACCGCGTCATCAAACGCACTCGTGCCGTAAGTTCTTAGGACGTCAGCCGCTTCTTCCGTCAGCATGTAAACGGTTTTACCGCTGTTCGTCGGGCGGTCGGCATCGTCAGGATTCCGGTCAACGATCCGAGCTTGCTCAAACTGGTGAATCGTCTGACGACGGATCGTTTCGCGGCTGTTGGCCGCGTAATCCTTCTTGTGGGCTTCCCGCATGAACCCCATGATGTCCCAGATGCGTAGCAAGGGCCGCTGGACATTCGCCCAAAGATCATCGGGCCCCAGCTTCGCGAGTGCCAGAAGCGTCAAGCCCGATCGCTCATTTTGCTGGTCATGTGGAAGGCCCAAGGCAGCAAGGACCGCGACAGCTTCGTCTATCTTGCTCACAACGCCACTTCCATCAGATAAGCCCCTAAGCGGCCGTTAATTCCCAACGCCTCCAGCACGACACGTTCAACCTTCGCGGGTTGATAGTCCCCCAGTTCCTTCAGCCGCCCGCCGATGGCCGCAACTTGGCCGAGATGCGGGAATCTGATGGACCGAATCTCCGTGGCATTCACCTGCGTGTTGCCGCTGATAATGCGGAAGTATCGGTCCAAGAGAGCTGAGTTGAAGAGGGCGGTAAGCCCGAACACCTCATTGTCAGTGAGCTCCCGCTCCGCATGATAGACGTAGTTAATGTGATTTTCCAAGGCGAGGTAGTGCCGTGTTTCCTCCGGTTGCAGGAACCAGCTCGCCGTCAACCGACGCCGTTCCTCCTTCGCACTGAAGCGACGAAGCAGGACATAATTCCGCGTCGGTACCAGGTGCCTCACGGACGCAGGGCATACGCGGAATGCCGTGGGCTTGCCACGCTTCTCGACCGGCCAGACAGTCTCAAACGCCCTCACGTTGTGCGGGCCGATAAGCGGAGCCGTTTCGTTACCGTCCACGGTCGACAACAAGAACGCTTCCACCCGGAACAGGACCACCGGCCCAGTCGATATCCGCAAACCCAGCTCCGCGAACCGATCAGGCCACGATTCCACCGCATCGAGGATGGCAGATTCTTCCGCCGTCGCCGGGATGCGGAGAACCATGTCACCGGACGTGTCATCGAGAATCTTCGCAGTCTGCAACGTAAACCCATTAAGTTCGGGCGGGATATCCCTGCCCCGGCTTGTCGTGATCATGGTAGAATCAACTGTAACCCCCAATCGCTGTGTATGCGTGATGACGCTTTCCTGCAACACGTTATCGAACGTGCTCCGTCGGCACTCGAAGAGATGCACATGACGCACCGCCATACGTGAAAAGAACCACCGTCTGAAATTCCTGAAATAGAGCCCATTGCAAAAGCTACGCGGCGTGATGGCCACCAGCTCGCCGTTCGGCCGCAAAAGCTCAGCAGCTCGAGCCATAAACAGCATGTAGATGTTCGTCTGGCCCTGGAACACGTTGGCCATCGCCAGGGCCTGTGCCGAATCGGCCCCGATCTTGAAATACGGCGGATTCATAATCACTGCGTCGAATTCTTCCACGCCATTGTCGTCAAAGAGCAGTCGCTGTGCCTGCCGCCCTTGCGTCGTCAGAATGAAATCGGCGTCGTGGATCGTATAACACAGCTCGTGCCCGGCCGCCGTCAAAGCGGCGTGGCAATGCTGCATGTTCTCTTCAAGCAATGGCAACAGCGTTGCATCGTTCTCGTACAGAACGATCTCAATATGCCGGGGCGAACTAAGCGGCAGCACCTGCTCACAGACCGCCGCTGCCAAGGAACCAACTCCTGCCCCAGGATCGAGCAGCCTGAAATGATCAGGGATTCGCGTGAAGAGGCCCGCCATGAGTCGAGAGACGCTTGGAGGCGTGAAAACCTGCCCCCTCTCCTTGCGGGAGTCCGCTGACGTAGCCCGTTCGTGCCGCTTCTGAAGAGCCACCGAGTAGTCTAATAAGCCAACCTGCTTTGGAACTCTCGCTGGTTGCATTGCTCTCACCTTCTCCTGACGGGTCTTCGGCTAATGATCATCCCGCGCCACGTCACCGGTCACGCTATGCTAGCACATCCGTACAGCAATTCCACCCCCAAGAAATGGCCGGACACCGGTCACATGCAACCTGGATCACAGCAGCAGAAAGCCCGAGGAGCGACGCTACTCGGGCCGCCTTTTCACAACACCCCGGCTTATCTCGCTTTATAACGAAAATCAATATGAACCGAGTCGCTGTCAACGCATCCGAAGGGGTCAACGTCCAGGGCTGGTCCGACGCCACGTCGGACTGGGTCGTGTAACCCAGCCCGCGCAGCAGGACGTGGTTGAAGTCCTGTTCGACCTGGGTCTCGTGCAGTTGCTGCAAGACCCCTTGCTTCAGGTCTTTCGCCCATTTCCTGAAGGCGGGATGGGCCTGCTCCCGGCGGTTGGCGTCGATCTGCTTGTTGCGAGCGATTTGTTGAACCAGGTCGGGCAGGAAGAGCGGGCGAATATGGGCCGCCAGAGGAGCGGCCGCGGCGCTCGGAATGAGGTGCTGGAAACCGGGAAGCAGGCGCGACGGCGCGGGCTTTTCGGGAGACGGTTTCTTGGCCATGCCGAGCAACCACCTACGCGGGGTAGAGAGGGACGAACCGAAGGCTCAGGCCCTTGCAGGTTCTTGATGTCACGGGATGCCACGCGACGCAACGCCATCACCATGACACCAGCGTGCATGGGCCGATCAGGTATACATTTTACCAGAGAGCACCTCGGGAGCAAGAAGGCCCTGCGAAGCTGCGGTCGCCACTTCTCCTGGCAGGCGAGAGGGACCAGGTTTACTTTGGTGCCGGAAAGTGGGTGGCCCTTCCGCCCCACGGCTGGGCGGCGGCGAGCGGGGAGAAAAGTTCGTGGGCGCTCACCAGTTGGTGCGCAACCTTGAGCCAGCTCTGGCCCTTCCCCAGGACCCGTGGCTTCGGCGCCGTAGAACGGAATTCCTTCCGTTTCTTCCCCGCCGATCGATTGGCTCGCTCAAACGGAACCAACGGAACGGAAAAACGGAATGAATTCCGTTCTACCAAGAAGTCACCTTGGTGGCGCTTGTCAGTTGGTGCGCAACCATGAGCAAACTGGGACGGTTGCGCCCTCCGAAAATGGCCGCCTCCCACTCGACCTGGCGCACCAACTGGCGAGCGACCAAGAAAACTTGATCTGTCCGAACGGATCGCCCGATTCGGTGACATACTGA
>DATGZX010000416.1:0-3655 GCA_035296965.1 Gemmataceae bacterium | reverse complement strand
TACAGGTTGCTGCATGAGGCCAGGCTTCGCCCTTCTCCCCCATAGTAGAGTTCCTGGCGCGAGTTCCGTGCACCCGAAGCGGAATCGCAGCGTCGGATTGAAAGCCACCTGAAGTAACCGCCAAGAAGCAGGAATTGGGGGATCAGAACATGCGAGGACATCGTAAAGGCCATTGCCGCATTGGCGGCACGACTGTATTCACTGTTCTTCTTTTTATCAGCGCGGGCGTGCTGCTGGCTGCCGGCCAAACGTCGGTCACGACGTATCACTACGATAATTACCGAACGGGCTGGAATCAGAGCGAGACGGTGCTTACGCCTGCCAACGTCGGAAGCCGCTCGTTCGGCCTGCTGCAGATGGTGGCTCTCGATGATCAGGTGGACGCGCAGCCGCTGGTGGTGCCGGGCGTGCAGATCACGGCCGGAAAGTATCAGGGCACGCACGATGTGGTTTATGTGGCCACGGAAGGCAACACGGTATATGCCATCGACGTTCACAGCGGGACGGTGCTGCTGAGTCCGAACTTTGGAACGCCGGTGCCGATGCCGTTGGGATGCAACAACAACGGGCCGAATGTAGGCATCAACTCGACGCCGGTGATTGACCCGGAGAGCAAGACGTTGTACGTGATGGTTTATACGCAGGATCCGAGTGGGCCGGCCTACCGTCTTCACGCGCTCGATCTGGGGAGCCTGACCGATAAGGTGACACCGCAGGTGGTGACGGCGTCGCATAGTCTGACCGATGGAACGACATTCACTTTCAACGCGACGTACCAGCGGCAGCGTCCGGGGTTATTGCTCGCGAACGGCAGCATCTATGCGGGGTTTGGCAGCTTCTGCGATTATGGGGCGAATCTTTCGCGGGGCTGGCTGCTGGGGTGGACGGCGGGAACGCTGGCGCCGTTTCCAGCTAACCGGCTCAACGACCAGCAGGCAACTTCGCCGAGTGCCTTCTTTCTGTCGTCGATCTGGATGTCGGGGTATGGGCCCTCCACCGATGATGAGGGTAACATCCTCTTCGCGACCGGGAATTCAGATCCTTCCGGGACTACATATGATGGGGTCACCAACATTCAGGAGAGCGTGGTCAAGGTCTCATCCACGCTGACGACGGTGCTGGGCCTGTTCACCCCAAGCAATCAGGAGGCCCTCGATCGGCAGGACAATGATTTCGGCTCGGGCGGAGTGCTGGTGCTGCCCGATCAGCCGGGATCGATGCCGCATCTGGCGGTGGCAGCTGGTAAATTTGGCACGATGTATCTAATGAATGAAGACAATCTCGGTGGATACTCGCCGAAGAAGAATAATGTGCTGGGCAGCTACCTGGTGGGCCATTGCTGGTGTGGACAGTCGTATTTCGTGGATCCTTCGGACGGATTAGGACGGGTGGTGAGCAGCGGTGGCAATACAGTGAGAGTCTGGAAGGTGCAGACATCGCCGACGGTTGCATTGACGGTAGTGGCGATGGGTCCTGGGGTAGGTAGTGCCAGCGGTCAGTTGCAGGATCCGGGATTTTTCACCTCGGTTTCCTCAAACGGTAAAGCCAGTCCAATCATTTGGGCAGTATCGCGCCCGACGACGAACAATAATGGCGCGCCGATTAGTCTGTTTGCGTTTGATCCGGATTCGGGCGGAAGCACAATGAAGAAGTTGTTCGAAGCGGCTGCGGGTAACTGGCCGAATACGACTGGCAATGCGAATCTGGTCCCAGTAGTGGCGAACGGTATGGTCTTCGTGGCCAGCAACCAGCAATTGCAGGTCTTTGGACTGACTGCGGGAAAGACGAAGACGAAGTGACGCGGCCCGCGAAGTCAGGGTATAACGGCTCGCCGGGCTGTCGAACCGAAACTACGCATTAGCAGATCACAATTTCGAGGCCTGATAGCCATACGGGAAAGGCCACCTTGAGAGTCAGCGTTTTCGGATTGGGTTATGTCGGCACAGTTTCGGCGGGGTGTCTCGCCCATGATGGACATGAAGTCGTCGGGATCGACTCGCTCCCGACCAAAGTCGACCTGATCAACCGTGGCCAATCTCCCATCGTTGAAGTGGACATCGGTGAGCTCGTCGCCGCCACTGCTCGAGCCGGCCGGCTGCGCGCCACCAGCGATCCAGTCCAAGCGATCCGCGAGACGGAATTGTCCTTCGTTTGCGTCGGCACACCGAGCCAGGCCAACGGCAACCTCGATCTGAGATACATTCGGCGGATTTGCGAACAGATCGGCCAAGCGCTCAAGACTAAGACAGTTCGCCATACCGTGGTCATCCGCAGCACCATCTTGCCGGGCACGATGCGCAGCGTCGTGATTCCCACCTTGGAAGAGTTCTCCGGGAAAAAGGCCGGGGTTGACTTCTGCGTCTGCAACAACCCGGAATTTCTGCGGGAGGGTTCGGCAGTGAAAGACTTCCGTTCGCCGCCGAAGACGGTGATCGGCGAATTGGATAAAGCCAGCGGTGACATGCTGGCCAAGCTTTACGAAAAACTCGAGGCGCCGCTGATCAGGACGGATCTAGAGTCGGCTGAGATGGTCAAGTACGTTGACAACAGCTGGCATGCGCTGAAGATCGGTTTCGCCAACGAGATCGGCAATTTGTGCAAGTCTTTCGGCATCGATGCCCATGCGGTAATGAACATCTTCTGCCAGGATCGCAAGCTCAACATCTCTTCCGCTTATCTGCTGCCCGGTTTTGCATTCGGAGGCTCGTGTTTGCCCAAAGATCTTCGGGCATTGTCCTATCAGGCCAAAATGCACGATTTGGATTTGCCGATTCTCACTTCCATTCTCGCGAGCAATGAAATGCAGATCACTCGGGGCCTGCGACTCATTATGGAAAAGGGACACACGCGAGTCGGGGTCTTGGGCTTCAGCTTCAAAGCGGGAACGGACGATCTGCGCGAAAGCCCCATGATTGAAATCATCGAGCGCCTCATCGGCAAAGGCTACGACCTGCGCATCTATGACAAGAACGTGAATATCGCCAGTCTGATTGGCGCGAATCGGGATTTCATCCTCAACCACATTCCGCATATATCCAAACTGATGGTCGGCGACATTGACGCCGTGCTCAACCACGCTCAGACCGTGGTGATCGGCACCAAGGATCCGGATTTCAAGAGCGTGCCGGAGCGACTACGGGAGGGTCAACTCCTAGTGGATTTCGTGAGGATCATCGAGGGCAGGAGCGAGCATGGCAAGTACGACGGCATCTGTTGGTGAGCGGCGTGAGGCCCAAGGCTCGGGGACCTTGCCAGCGGCGCTAAAGGTCGCACGATGGACCATCACAAACCTGCAGAACTGCACTGGCTATTTCTACTATCGTCGATACTCGCCGTGACTACTTGGAACCGAACCACCACCAAGCCTTAGATATCCACGACACAATAGAATAATAATGTCCCCGGTTGGTCGGCAGCCTTGCTTCCAAGGATGATGCCCGGCATTGCGGGGCGGGCTACGGGGACCGATAATCGGGCGATGTCTAATCGCAGCATGACGCAGAACGAATGGCAGCGGCGGATTCGACGGGCGGAGGAACTTGGCGCCCAGTACAGCTTTGCGGCGGAAATCCTGCGCTTCTATGTGACGGTCGCGCGCTTTCAGGAAAATTTCTACGGGGAACTCAGCCGATCGGGCGGACGAGCGAGTGTTGGG
>DATGZX010000415.1:0-80463 GCA_035296965.1 Gemmataceae bacterium | reverse complement strand
AGAGGGAGTAAGTTCCATGAGTCGGCTTCCTTGCCCGGGCGATTTTGTGTTTTGAGCGACCTAAGTCTGCCCAAAACCGGCAAAGAAGCCGACACCAATTTACTCCGCCGACACTTAAAAATCTGCGAAACACGAACTTAGGGCATGGCAAAATAGAGGAAACAAAAGCGGCGGAAAAGCGCGGCACTCCAAAAGTGACTTCTTTGGACTGCGGCGCTTTTCCGCCACTTTTGTTTTCCCTCCCTCAACAATCTTCTCCGCAGCAATCAGTAAGACCTTCTCCTGCCCGAGCCCCGTCATGCGTGCAACAACATGACGAGCGGGTTCTCCAGCATCTCGGCAATTCGTCGGGTAAACCTCGCGGCATCGGCGCCGTCTATGATACGGTGATCATAAGAGAGAGACAGTGGCAACAGCAGTCGGGGTACTATCTGCCCATTGTGTACGACGGGCTGCAAGCGGCCTCGCGACAGGCCCAGGATGGCGACTTCAGGGTAGTTGATGATGGGCGTGAAGCCTGTGCCGCCGATGCCTCCGAGGTTTGTTATGGTGAAGGTCCCGCCGCGCAGCTCGTCTCCCTGAATCTTCCGCTGGCGCGTGCGCTCGGCGACGGCGGTCAGCTCTTCCGCCAACTGTTGCACGCTCTTCTTGTCGACATCGCGCAGCACGGGAACCAGAAGGCCGCGTTCGGTGTCCACGGCGATCCCGACGTGGTAATAACGCTTGAGCACCAATAGTCCACCCGCCACGTCGACGCTGGCGTTGAATTGCGGAAACTGCTGCAAGGCGATCGCGCTGGCCTTCAGGGCGAATGCAGTGATGGTGAGCTTTGGCCCCTTGCCCTCCTGCTGTTTACGGAAGGCTTCAAGTTCGGTGATATCGGCCTGATCGTGTTGCGTGACGTGAGGGATCAGGCTCCATGCCAGGCTCATTTGCTCGGCAGTCTTACGGCGGACGGCGTCCATCGGGCGGCGCTCGATCGGCCCCCAGCGCTCGAAATCCGGCAGGGAAGGGGGCTGCATGCCGGGTCCGCGGCTCGTGGGCGCGGACACTCTGTCGCGCACGTGTGCCTTGATATCCTCGGGCGTTACCCGCCCACCCGGCGCACTGCCTTGGACTTCGTGCAGATCAACGCCCAGTTGGCGAGCCAACCGCCGAGTTGCCGGCCCAGCGGGAACTGCATCGTGGGATGGCGCGGCCTTCTGCGGGGGTGCCGGTGTTTCGTGGTGCTGCCCGTCGCCGACGGGAGCTTTCGCCTCCGCCCGAATGCCATTCCGCTTGGCCGGCCTTGATTCTTCAGCGCGTTCGGCGGCGACACGTTTTGCATCTTCCGCGTGCGTGACTTCCGATTCAGCGTCCGCATGCGCAGCCTCACGGCCGGCGGCGGCATGAACGGGCTCCTCGGTTGCCCCCACATTCGACTCAACAAGACAGACGGCCTGGCCAACGTGAATCTTGTCGCCCTTTTTCACGAACAATTTCGCCACGCGGCCGGCCAGGGGAGAAGGAACCTCGACGGTGCTCTTCTCCGCCTCGACCTCGATCAGCGTTTGTCCCTGGCTGATCACGTCGCCCGGCGCGATGCGAACGTCGAGGACATCGCCCTCCGTCAGGTTTTCTCCCAACTCGGGCAGCTTGATTTCGCTGGCCATATCTTCTTCCTCGATTCACGCCCGCATTGGGTTTGGCTTGTCCGGATCGACACCCAGTTCCTTGATCGCTTTTTGCACCTGTGCCGGCTTGATATCGCCCCGCTGAGCCAGGCGCCACAGCACTGCAATGGCGATGTTTTCCGCGTCTACTTCGAAGAAGCGTCGCAAGGACGAGCGCTCTTCGCTGCGTCCGAATCCGTCCGTACCGAGGGGCAGCAGTCCTCCCGGGACCCAGCGCGTGATCATCTCCGGCACCGATTTCATGTAATCCGAGACGGCGACAAATACTCCCTCTTCGCCTTCCAACAGTTTCTCCAGATAGCTTTGCCGAGGCTCAGCTGCTGGGTGGAGCATGTTCCAGCGCTCGCTTTCCTGGGCATCGCGGCGCAACTCCTTGTAACTTGTGGCGCTCCAAACGTCCGCCGAGACGTTGAAGCGCTCCGCGAGGAGTTCCTGGGCGCGCAAAGCCTCACGGAGCAGAGATCCGCTGCCGAAGAGATGCACCCGGCTCATCTTGCTATTCTTTTTCGGAGCAAGGCGTAGCTTGTAAAGTCCCCGGAGGATGCCTTCTCTCGTCCCTTCCGGCATGGGCAGCATCGGGTAAGGCTCATTCGCGAGAGTGATGTAGTAGAAGATATCTTCCCCGACTTCGTACATGCGGCGAATGCCGTCCTGCACGATCACCGCTAGCTCGTACGCGTACGCGGGGTCGTAGGCCTGCACAGTGGGCACCGTCGAAGCCAGAACGTGGCTGTGGCCATCCTGGTGTTGCAGGCCTTCGCCCGCCAGCGTCGTGCGCCCGGCAGTGCCTCCAAGGAGGAAGCCTTTCGTTCGGCTGTCAGCCGCAGCCCAAATCAAATCGCCGATACGCTGGAAGCCGAACATCGAGTAAAACGTGAAGAAAGGAATGACATGGATGCCATGGTTGGCGTATGCCGTGCCGGCGGCGATGAACGAGGAAATCGCTCCGGCCTCCGTGATCCCCTCTTCCAGGACCTGGCCGTTCTTGGCCTCGCGATAGGCCAGCAGAGTCTTGGCGTCCACCGGCTCATAGAGCTGGCCGACGTTGGAGTAGATGCCAAACGGCTTGAAGAACGCGTCCATGCCGAACGTGCGCGCCTCGTCGGGAATGATCGGCACGATCCATTTGCCCAATTCTTTGTCCTGGAGCAAGCGTTTGAGTAAGCTGACAAACGCCATGGTGGTCGAGAATTCATTCGTACCGCTGCCGCCCAGGAAGTCGTTGAACATCTCCAGAGGGGGCGCCTGCAAAGGCGCACAGCGCACGGAGCGCGCGGGCAGGTAGCCCCCCAGTTCCTGGCGGTGCCTGCGCATGTACTCCAGCTCCCGGCTATCTTCGGGTGGCCGGTAGAACGGCGCCTCGGCGACGTCGTTGTCCGAGATTGGAATACCAAAACGACTACGGAACTCGCCCAGCTCATCTTCATTGAGTTTCTTTTGCTGGTGGGTCACATTGCGGCCTTCGCCGGCCTCGCCCAGTCCATAGCCCTTGATGGTGGCGGCGAGAATGACAGTGGGTGAAGCGCGGTGGTCGACCGCCGCCTTGTAGGCGGCGTAAACTTTTTCCGGGTCGTGCCCGCCGCGTGCCAGTTTGCGAAGCTGCTCGTCGGAGAGGCCCTCGACGAGAGCGCGCAGCTCGGGATATTTGCCAAAGAAGTGCTCGCGGATGTACGAACCTGGTTCGACGGCGTATTTCATGTAGTCGCCGTCGACGACTTCTCCCATGCGTTTGATAAGGAGCCCGCTCTCATCGCGCGCCAGCAGCGGATCCCAATTGCTTCCCCAGATGACTTTGATGACGTTCCAGCCAGCGCCTCGAAAAGCCGCCTCCAGCTCCTGAATGATTTTGCCGTTGCCGCGCACCGGGCCGTCCAGGCGTTGCAGGTTGCAATTCACAATGAATGTGAGGTTGTCGAGTTTTTCGCGCGACGCCAGCGTCAGCGCGCCCAACGATTCCGGTTCATCCGTCTCGCCGTCGCCCAGGAAGCACCAGACACGTTGCTCGGAAGTATCGCGCAGTCCGCGGTGCTCGAGATACCGGTTGAAGCGGGCCTGGTAGATGGCCATGATGGCGCCCAGCCCCATCGACACCGTGGGGAACTGCCAAAAATCGGGCATGAGCCAGGGATGCGGATAAGACGAAAGTCCACCGCCGGGAGCAAGCTCGCGGCGGAAGTTTTCCAGCTGTGCGGCGCTCAGCCGGCCTTCGAGAAATGCGCGGGCGTAGATGCCCGGCGAGGCATGGCCCTGAAAATAGACCATGTCGCCGCCGCCCGGCGCATGCGGACCTCGAAAAAAATAATTGAATCCTATCTCATAAAGCGTGGCACTGGAGGCATAGGTTGAGATATGGCCACCGATACCAGCCGACTTCTTGTTGGCGCGGACTACCATGGCCATGGCATTCCAGCGCGCCAAGCTTTTGATGCGCCGCTCGATTTCCCGGCTGCCGGGGAAGGGGGGTTGTTTGTCGATGGAAATGGTATTGATGTACGGCGTATTGGCTGTAAACGGTATCTCCACGCCCTGCCGAAGCGCCTGATGCCGAAGCTGCGTGAGCAAATAGCCGGCACGGCTGGGCCCGGCGGTTTGTACCACGCCTTCGAGCGCCTCCAACCATTCCCTGGTTTCGGTAGCGTCACTATCTCCGTTCGCCACTACTGTTGGATCCGGTGGCATTTTCGCTCTCCTCTGCAAAGCGCCAGGTACCGAAGTCGGGATAGCGGCTAGTTACATTGTACGCGTCGGGCTGGCAGTCCTAGACGACGTTCCGCGAAGCACCTGCACGAGTTGAATTGTCTTACGAACCGCTATGGCTGAGCGGCTACCCGGGGAGAGGTCGCATTGCAGCGGATTGCTCCAAGCAGACCATTAATCTAGGGATAGCTGAGTAGATGCAAAGGGGCGAAGATTCATCTGGAGAACAGTCGGCCGCGCGGCGGGCCGGAAATTGCCTGAGTAGGGCGAGCGTCAGCAATTGTTCTCCCCTCGCCCCGGTACTCCGGGGAGAGGGGTCGGGGGTGAGGGGCCTTGGCCCGTGATGCTTCGTCCCCCTCACCCCCGACCCCTCTCCCCCGAAGCGGGGGAGAGGGGAGATTATGACCTGCCGCTCGCCTAGGCGCTACTGCAGCAGGCCGCCAAAGCTGTCGCTTGAAACCTTACTCCACCGTCATCTGTCCGTTCATCACCATCCAATGGCCAGGAAAAGTGCACAGGTAGGGATAGCGTCCTTTCTGTACCGGCGCGCGGAAGTAAATGGCGAAACTGCCCTGCGGCGAAACCACATCGGTATAGGCAAGCACGTCGGCGCTGCGTGGCATGTAGTTGCGTGCCGCGGCATCTGGCTCCGCTATAAGCCTGTTTACGAGATCGCCGACGCGTTCAAGCGTGCCCGGCACGATCAGGGCCCAGTTATGCGGCACCACGTCCGGATTGACGAGCGTGAGCCGGATCGGCTCGCCGGGATGGACGGTAAACGACTTGAGACGGAAGGTGAGATTATTGCCCGTCTCGATCGTGATCGCCCGCGCACCGGGGATCGCCTTCCGCCAAGGATTGGGCCGGGGTTTCTCCACGCGTGCCAGGTCGACGAGGATGGGATGTGCGGCGACTATTTTCGTGACCGGCCGGTAGCCGGGGAGTTTGGTGAACGGCGTCCCGAGCTTGTGAACGGTGGCAAAGAGATCGAGTGGCGACCCAGCGCTCACGCGCATGTGGAGATGAAGCTGGTTAACTGGCTGCAGGTCGGGAATCTCCAGGAATAGAGTGTGGCCATCACTGCGGAGGTGCACATTGGCGACCGTTAGCACATCGTGTCCAGGGATGTCCCGATGCCGAGGGGAATACTCGGCCGAACCGTATGCACCGCTGTAACGATAGTTCCAGGCTTGGACAAGGTAGTTCTTAAGGTCGCCGGCAAGCGCCCTGTCCAGGGGCTGCGTGAATGACACCAGAATGCCGTTTTCGCAAACATGGAACGCACAAGGAGCCTGCACAGGGTCGCCCGTGTAACGTACGCGCTGAAAACAGCCGTCGTCTGGCGTGTAAGTGCCCCAGCCGCCCATGCCGCTGACGTAGAGCTGGCCGTCTTTTGGATTGAAGCGACCGCGGTGCGCGCCGGCGAGGAATTCTCCCGGCAAGGGCAGGACCGCACCCTGCGCCTGGCCGTCGACTTCATCGCGCAGCAGGAGAAAATGGCTGCCTGCCCCGTAGGAGAAATGCAGTAGCTGTCCGTGGAACGGTCCCCAGCGATCGCTGGAAACGTATGCCTGGCCGCCGCTGGAGTTATCGAGACCACGGGGCACATAGACGAGCGGCAGATCGGGCACCCGCCCATTCTTGGGCCCGCCATAACCGAAGTGAGGCGGCGCCTGTCCGCTGGTCCTGCTCCCCTGGCCAGGCCTGGCGAGGCAGATCATCGAGGCCGGCGTCCAATCGCCTTCCGAACAGGGAACGGTAACTTCGCCGCTGGGCAGCAATCCCAGCCCATCCGGGTTGCGGAAACCCGTCGCCAGCACATCCGCTCGCTTCCCATCGGCGGAGATTTTGATCAAACCTTGATTTCCCGAGGCTGTATAGAAATTTCCCGCAGCATCGCGCTGCAGTCCACAAATAAAATCGTGTCCAGCGGGAGAGGTCTTGTACGCGTTGCTGAAGCACTCGTAAAAGTCGGCTTCGCCATCGCCATTGAGGTCGTGCAAGCGGGTGATCTGGTCGCGTCCCAGCACATAAGCATCGCCGCCGGCAACGACAAGGCCCAATGGCTGGTTGAGACCGGCGGCAATGCGCCGCCAACGCACGTGCTCCAGACCTTCGTCGATCCCTTCCACACGCCAGACATCGCCCTCCATCGTGCAGATCAGCGCTACGCCGTCGGGCAGGAAATCGTGATCGCCAAAGAACAGTAGCGCTTTCCAGGGGTTCTCGAACGGTGGCACGATCGTGTCCACGGCATAAGGCCTGCCGCGGCCGAGCCTGCCACGGGTCTCCAAGGTCTGTGGCCATTGGGCCGGACCGCCATGCGTCATGCTTGCCAGCGGGTGATCCTTGGCCGGCCCGACCAATCTCATAAACTTGCCGTTCTCGACCCACGGGCTATCCAGCATTTCCACGCCGCCGAGCTGGTACGAGAATATGACATGGTTGCCGTAACGGTAAAACCCGTGATAGACAAAGGGTTGATCGGGTTTTTTGCCCGCCGGTCTGTCGAGCGGCGTCCCAACGGGTTGAAGGCCGTCGAGGAAGCCGTGACGCACTGCGGAGAACTTCACGAAGCCGTCCCGCCACAGGGCCTCGTAGCATAAAGTGTCGGGATTGAAGCAGGCGGAGAGTTCACCGCGCTCGCCGAGACGGACACAAACGCCACGCGGCACGGTTACGCCCCTGCCATGGAACACGCCGCACATCACCGAGCCGAGCACCGTCTGGTTCCAGCGATCATCGGCCCAGGTTGCTTCATTCTGATTGCCCCAGTGGCCGTATTTGCCGCCGTCCAGGCCAGGGAACTCCGGCAGCAGAGGCGGCACGCTCGGCTGCGTGCGGAAGTATTCCGCCTCCTTGGCATAGAAGTCATAGAGCCGGTCTCGATTGACGGGATGCTGCCAGCTCGGCCAGTCTTCTGGCCGGAGCGGTGCACGGTCGTACGGAAATCTCGCAGCGACATGCGAATGAGAGAGAAGCATTTCCGCAGAGGCATCCTCAACGCGGCCCCGATCCAGAAGAAAGCGGATCACATCACGGCGCTGCTCGGGCGTCATCGCGGCGGCCAGGCCGTCGGGCATGAGCGTGCCGACATCGCGCTGCACTTCAACCTCTTCCTTGGCGATCCGCAACTTGGCCCCCGTGGCCGGATCGCGTAGGATGAGTTCCTTGCTGTTCTCGCGCTCCTTGTAGCCGGTGCGCAATTTGCCGTCGGTGGTCAGCACTAACCAGGCCGCATAGCCTTCCTTGACCTGTCGTTTGGGCCACAGCACCGACTCAACAATCTGCTCCGGCGTGAGACAGAAGCCCACACGTGTGAGGTCGGGCCCGACGATGCCCCCTTGGTTGCCGATCTTGTGGCAGGAGAGACAAGCAAACTGAGGCGACCCAAAAACCTCGGCTCCGCGCCGGGCGTCGCCGTGCAACTTCGCTTCCGCAACTAACCGCGTGACCAACTGGGAATCGTAGACCAGATCTCCCGGCGGCCGGTTGCCGGTACTGCCGGGCGGAACCGGTGCCAGGGCAGGCGACGTCATCGTGCGCGGTTTTGGCCGGGGACTGGGTGACTTGCCATCGAGCTGTGCGACCAGCCAATCAAGCCCATCAAGATTGTCGCGCAGTTGATCTTCCGCATCATTCGACGTGTGGCCCAGAATGCCGATTGGGCCGTGGTAGCCGCTGTCGCGAATAGCAGCGAGGATTTGCAAATCGCGGTCACCCTGGCCTAGAGGCAGAATCTGCCGGCCGGTGCTGTCGCCGCCGGCGACCATTCCGTTGAGGTTGAGCGCGTACAGATGGGGCAGCATTTTGCGCAGCAGTTCCGGAAACCGGTCGAGGTGAGCGTGGCCATGGTGCAGGTTGTAGACGACGCCGACGTTGGGCATCTGGAGTCGCTCGATGATCGCGAGCTGGTTCTCCGGTTCGCCGAACCAGTCGCCGTGGTTGTAAAGCCCCACCTGGCAGCCGAGCTTGCCGGCTTCTTCAGCGATGGGCCGAATGGTGCGGACCGCTGCTTCTACCCGTTCGGCCTGGGTCTTGGCCTGCGGCGCCGGGTTGCCCATCGTTACCCAGAGTTGCGTGTGGATGCGATGCCGGCGCAAGACAGCCAGGATGTTCCGGGCATCGTCGTTGAGGGCAGCGGGAAACCAGAAGGCGTCGAGTTGGATATGGTGGCGTTTTAGCGCCTCCATTTCCGCATCGAAGGTGGGCACATGCTCCGCCCGCCAGTCGTAGGCGAAATGCTTGAACCTTAGGCGTTGCAGCATGGCCGCGCGTTCCTCGGGACCGCGCTTCTTCGCGTCGAACGGCACGATGCACCAGGCAACTAGGTTGTCGCGCGCAAAGAGACTGTTCGTTCTGCCGCGCGACTTCTCAACCGATTTCCCATCCACGCCGCCAGCGGGGAGTGTTGGCGCTGCTTTGATCGGCGGGAGCGAAAGCATTGCCGCACAAAGCAGCATGAGGATCCGGGAAAGTGCGAAAGCGACGCGTCGCCAGGCGTCCGGGCAACAGCAGTAGATCATTGCGCGGTCCCGAGTGATTGAATGCCGGGAGCAGCACCGTGGAAACTTGGCCCGCATCCCACACTTTCCAGGGTAGGTCCGGAGCAGGTAAGAAGTGATTTATGGTTGCACGGCCGCGCACACGTGTCAAGTGTTCCGGCAGCGCGGCATGCATTCCCATTCTTGCAAAGGCTGGCCCGTTGTCTGATGGCCAGCGAGCGGGAGCACGTGAACAGAAGGGACATTGGCCTTGGTTGTTCACGCGCTCCCCGCGTTGCGGGATATCGCTTGGCCGTGGCTATTTCTTCGCCAGTTCGGCCTCGATGGCCTTCGTTACCGCAGGAGATTCGGGCTTCACGGCGGATTTAAAGCGATTGACGATCGCGCCATTGCGGCCGATGAGGAATTTCGTGAAGTTCCATTCGATGGGGCCGGCAAACTGAGGATCGGTTTCTTTCGATGTCAGGTACTTGTAGAGGGGTGCCTGCTCTTCTCCCTTCACCGAGACTTTTTCGAGCATGTCGAACTTCACGCCATACTTGGACTCGCAGAATTGAGCAATCTGCTCGCTCGTGCCCGGTTCCTGACGGCCAAAGTCGTTGGACGGCACGCCGAGGACCACGAGCCCTTCGCCCGCGTACTTATCGTGCAGCGCTTCCAGCCCCTTGTATTGCGGCGTGTAGCCGCACTTGCTGGCCACGTTGACAATCAGGATCACCTTTCCCTGGTAATGAGACAGATCGACTTCTTTGCCGGCAAGGCTCTTCATCTTGAAGTTTAAAACAGGCGGCACTTTCTTGTCTCCTTTGTCGTCGGCCGAAGCCGTTGCAAGAAATGAAAGCGGGACCAGCATTCCCAAAGCCAGTAAACCGAGGGTGCGCATCGCTATCTCCCCTTGTGAAAGGTGATGATTTGACCCGATGCAGCCAGGCTACAAACCGGGCGCGCATCGGCTCTTGTGGTTTAATGAACTCGAATGTCTGTCGTCAAGGAGGCAGGAGGCCGTGAAGTGACCAGGATGGACAGTCGGGCCAGGTAAACGAGAGAGCAGAAGGGCCGTTATTTCAAATACGGTCGGGGTCCCTTCCAAAATACCATCGCGAGATTCAACGATTAGCCGGCCCATGCGGCCGGGGTTGCCGCGCCCCTCGGCTAAATGCCGCACAGCGGTTGACCAGGCACGGCGGCCAAGTCGCGGAGCAGCAAATTCACATCCACCGGTTTCTGGAACCAGCGGTCGATGCCGCCTGGACCGCACTCCAGGTCAAATTCTTCCGGCTGGTGGCCGGTGACGCCGAAAATCTTCAGCCCGGCATACGCCGGGTCGTTGCGGATCTCGCGCACCATTGTCGGTCCGTCTACATGAGGCAACCCCATGTCAAGCAGGACAAAATCGGGAGCGCTTTGGGAGTGCAAGTATTCAAGGGCGTCCTGGCCGTCGCCGGCCGTGGTGACGTCTACACCTGCTTGACGGAGGAAGCCGGCAAGAAGCTCACGTTCGTTGCGGTCGTCTTCGACGAGCAGCGCTTTGGGTGCACGGCGTTCTTTGGCAAGACATTTCGCCGCCGGCTCTGGAACTGCATCCAGGCCAAAACGCAGGAGCTGTAAATCGTCCTGGATGGCGGCAAGTGTCGCGCGAGCTTCGTCGATTTGGCCGACGTCCAGTTGCAGGTGTAGCAACCCCAGACCTCTTGCCGCGGTCTGAAGGCGGTCGCGGACCTGCTCCATCGAATGCTCCGCTTGCGACCCCTCTTGGACATCCTCCAGCGCGGGTGGGTACGTTTCGGAGCGATCCCATTCTGTGGTTCGATCCGGCAGCTCTTCGCGCAGAACGGTCACATCTGGTGGAGCGCTGATCCCAAGTCGGACGGTGCCGCGCTTAATACCCAGGACCTCAACAACAGTGTTCAGAGTGGGGAGAACGATTTTCTCATTGAGTTTGCGAGATAGCACCAACATGGCTTTAAGTATCCTTTCGATACAACGTGTGCGCAACGGACAGAGCAGGGACGCTCGCCGTTGAGCGGATGCCTCATCCATGAGGGTGTTTCTGGAGAAATCTCCTCCCGGAATGGTGAGGAGATGGGCAAGAAACGTTTTGACGGGCCGAGATGCCGCCTCTGAGCAGCCGATGTCCTTACCTGGCTGAAAAAACAAGGGGATTGCTTTACTGCCACACGCTTCCTGGCGCGTGGCCGCGATTGTCTGCAAAATAAGCCGCGAGTGCAATAGCAGTTTTTAAGGTAAGAGCGCCAGAGCGCTTGTGCCCTCCCCGTGGGAGGCTGCTGAAAAAGGGGTCTGACCCCTTCCACGAATGGTGGCTGATCCCCAAGAAAGCGGGAAATCAGTAAGGCTTCGTAGGGGGTCAGACCCCTTTTTCAGCGGGCTCGATTGGCTGCGAGGCTTGGCCTATTGGCCGCGTGACACAGTCCCGTGCCGAGACATTCCAATCAGGATGCGATGGGGCAACGGTCGGCCGGCGACCGTCACGTCGTGGTCGTACAAATAATCGCGCAATTGCCGGTAGATCGCAAAACTGTCGGGATAGATCCAGAACGTGACCGCTGTGGTTTGCGAATCGATCGCGTCGGCAATTTGACGAAAATCTGAGCCGGAGGCGAGCGCCTCGGCCAAGTTCTCACCGCGGTTCAGGGCGACAGGCTCGATTTGCCATTCGCTCAGGTTCGTACGGTAGTTGCCACCCGAAACCGGCGGCGAGTTGGCGCCGATGGAGTCGAGGAGCTCACGCTGGCGTTCGAGCGTGTAGTGCAAACGAAATGCTCCCACCGTGTTGGTGACGCCATGCACTTCCCACTGATTGCGGAGCAGCCTGGTCTTCTCTTCCAGCCCTTGACGAACTTCGTTGAGCAAGCCCGCGATGTCGATGAAGGTCGCGCGCCCGTTGTTGCACTCGAAGAGCAATTCTTCCGACTGCACGGGGTGGCTGACCGGCGTGCGATAGCGCAGGGTTTGTTGCAGCGCCGGCTGTTTCTCGAGTGCGCGAATCTCCTCGGCCAGTTTCTGACTGCGGCGGCGCAGCTCCGCGGAGGTCAAAGCCACTCCTTGAGCGTTTTTCTCCTGGTCTGCGGCCGTCTTTTGCAGGGTTTGCCTTTCTTGCTCGAGTTGGTGGTCGCGCGCGGACAGGGAGGCCAGTTGCGTCTTGCTCCGCGTTTCAGCCTCGCGCCATTCTTCCAACTGACGGAGCTGCGCGAGCAGCCGCTCCTGCACCGCGGCCAATTCCTGGCGATGGCGCGCCAGCTCATCTTGGAGCGGGTCGGTCGATGGGCGCGCCTCCTGGCTCCGTTCCTCCGCCGGCGCCGCCGAAACAAGCATCGGCTGCACGCTGCTGTACGATCGCGCACCCACCCACACAACGAGGATCAAACGAATGATGATCCCGACGACATTGGCGACAATGTCCAGGAACGAATCGAAACTGAACGGTATCTCTCGCGCAACTCGTCGGCGTCGAAACATGGTATTGCAAACGGTTAGAGGGCTCCTGCAAACCGTGGCAGGAGGCTAATGTACAAGACCTCCAGCCTTCGAATCTTCCGGAGGATCTAAGTTTTCACGCATCATGGGCACATGGAGAACTTCGAGGGCCGGATACGCCAGGTAGTAAGCGCGCAGGCCGTCGGGCCGGACACGGAAACGAATCATCGGCCGATAAGGCTCCACGCCTTCGCGCACGGTCGCCTGGCGTCGGGCGATCGCTTGTTGCACTGCGTCCGCCAGGGGGTTATGCCCGCTCTCTGGGTGCGCTAGTGTTGCCACGGGGAAACGTTGCGCAGTCAGATTCAGGACTGCGTAGTCACCCGCGCACTCGATGGCAATGATCCAATCTCGATTGCCGGTCAATTGCATGCCTCGAAATGTCGTGGGCCGGGTTATTCTCTTGTCGGGCACGCGTGGGCCAATCCCACTGAGAGGGTCCTGATACAGACCTGAGGAAGGTGCGAACCCACCATCCTGCTCCGCGCCGCCCTGTTGAGAACGTCTGCCTCCGCCGGACCCCGCGCCTCCTGTTCCTGGTTGTCCGCCGGAGGAGCCTTGGCCCTGTCCTGTGCCAGTGCCCGTCCCACCGTCCCCCGCTCCTGACTGTCCATTGATTGGACCTTGTCCCTGACCTGTTCCCGAGCTCGGCACAGGACCGGGGAGAAGCGAGGCGGGCCCCAGCTCTTCCTGTCGAGGCTGCCCTCCTTCTCTAGATGAACCGGCTTCAGGATTGGTGGCGGCACCATTCCCCGGAGTGCCGTTTGAGGAATTCGTGCCAACGCGCTGAAGCAACGGCGAACTTTCACCGTTGTTTTGTGCCGATGCGGGAGAGGAATTGCTCACGGAGGAGGGCACGGCGGTGGGCATGCCGAGGTCGGCCGTCCCACCGTTCGAAGTCTGCGATCCGCCGGTGCCGTTCGCAACCCCTCCCGTCGCGGGTGCGACCCCGCCTTCGGTACCTGCATTGGGGCCAGTGCCATTCGTCCTGCCATTTCCCGCAGACAGGCCAGTGCGACCGCCAGCAGGACCTCCCAGCATGCCCGCGGCAGATGCGACGCTGCCCTGAGCGCTTGGATATGGGCCCGCGCCGCCCATCCCCCCAATTCCGGCAGCCGGGGCATTTCCGCCGGCAAGACCACCCGTTATCGGCGCTTGGGCGCCGCCCAGGCGGAAGTTTGTTCCCGGCATTACCGAAGCCGGATTGCCGGCCCTCAACAACGATGGTGAGCCCGGGGTAGCGCCGTCGCGACCTGGAATTCCCGTGCCAAACGTGGGGGACCCGCTGGCTGTCCCGAACATCGACGGAGCGGACGCGCTTCCTCCCGGACGCCCAGGCATCTCCGTGGCAGTCGAGGATAAACCAGGCTGCCCAGGCTGGGAAGATCCATTGCCAACAGGTGCCGCGAGTTGTCCGAACCGAACTGGGCCTGACCCGGAGAACGAGCCCGTGGGGCCAGTTGACGATCCTCCTTCGAAGCCCGCCCCTGACCTCACGCCCGAGTCGTCGCCGCCGAAGGTAATGCCTCGAGGCCGGTCACGTATCTCCGAGGTACCCGAGGCCGGGAGCCCTTGCACCTTTCTGGTCACGGAGTTGCCCGCCGCGGGGATCTCGTTCTTCTGAGCTACCATCCAGGGCTGGCTGCTCGTCGTACTGTCGTCCTCGGGAAAATCGAGGGCCCAATCGCGATCGATGAACTCGTAGCCGAAATCGACCTCCAGCGTTTTCAATGCTTCCACGGTCCGGTAATAGGTCGTGATGCCGTCGGGGCGAACGAGCAGGAGTAGATAGGCACTCTCGGGACGTTTGCCGGTCGCGGCGGCGCGGCGGGCCAGGCGACGGTCGATTTCGGCATGCACTTCTTGGGGTTCCAGGCCCAGCGCCCGTATGGCAATCCTACCTGGATAAAAGACAAGTTCGTCTGCCGTGCATTCGACGTAAAGCGGTTTGCGCGCGAATCCGTGTTTGCCTCGATAAGGCACAACGGAGTAGGTCTGTCGCTGCCGCCGGCGCAGGGCCTTCAGGTCTTCCAGCGTCCTCTCCATCCGCTCGAGGTCGGCGCTGAGGCGCGCCATCTCAGCCTGCGATAATTGAGTCTTCTGGTCCGATTGCGATATCTTCTGGCGGCGGTTCTTCAATAGCTGTTCCCAGCCGGCCAGGCGCGACCGTTCCTTGCCGAGCATTTCCTGCAATTGGCGGTCGTTCGACCGTTCCTCCTCGATATTTTCCACCGCGGTGTTGACCCGCTCTTCCAGGACCTTGACCTGCTCGCGCGTTTCCTGGTCCTGGTTCAGAAAGGTTTGGTGCAATGAGTGCTCGCGGCGCTCCAGCTCCGCGCGATGTGCGGCGGCAGACGTCTCGACAGCGCTGGCCTGGGCCGCTTCCTGGAGCGCCTTCGCATGAGCCACGACTCGGGCTCGACGGTCGAGAACCAGCAGCAGCAGGATCAGCGAACCCATGGCACACAGCAGCACGGCCAAGAAGGGAAACGTTGAAACCTGCAGCTTGTGGCGCCGCTGCCTCATGCCGCTGCCCTCGGTGGCGGTCCAAGTCGAGTGCCGCCGCCGGCCGCGTTGGCACTGGCCCGTGCCGTGAGAAGGTGAACGGCCGCGGTCAGGCTATGTAGCGCCTGCTCGAACGTGCCGGCGCCCGCCAGCGTGGCCAGGTTTTGGTTCAGCGTTTCCTGGAGCCGGCGCAGATGTTTCTCGCTCTCCTGCAACCGGGCCAGCGCATCGACCTGGCGGCCGAGTGCCTGCGAAGCCTCCGTCAGGGAGGCCTGCTGTTCCTTTCCGGTTGCCTGCACGTTCATGGCGAGGGTGGTCAGTTGCGTGACGACTCCGCCGCCTTCTTCCGCCATCTTCTTTTCGAGTTCCGCCAGCCGCCGAGCATGCGTCTCGAGTGTCTTCTCCAGCACGGCTTCTAGAGCGCCTGTGAAGCGTTCCTGAGTGCGTTGCTCGGCTTCCAAGCGCCGACGTTCAGCTTCTTGCAGTGCATCGGCCCACATGGCGGCTTGCCGTTCCACCAACTTTTCGACCGCCTCGAGGAGAATAGCCGTATTCCGCCGCGTCATTTCGAAGAACTCGCTCTCCTCGGTGCCTGCCCGCTCGAAGCGATGGGCCAGTTCGCGCTCGGCATAGCGGTCGACGCTGTCGAGGACGCTTTGTTCCGCCCGCTCCACGATGAAGCTGAGGAACATCGTCACCATGGTCAAACCGAGAGCAAGTGCGGTGGTGTCGAAAGCCAGGGCCAGGCCGTCGGTCACCGTGCTGAGAGAGTGCTCGAGCACTTCAGGTGTGACGCCGGATATCGCGCCAGTGATGCCGAGCACGGTTCCCAGGAAGCCCAGGATCGGAATGGCCCAAGTGATGAAGCGCGTGAGCGAGTAGCTTCCTTCCATCGCCATGGCCTCGGTGTCCGCGAGGGAGCGGAGCTGGTCGTCCAGTTCCAGCGCCGATCCACGGCGGAACAGGAAGTCCAGTACGGAGGCAACCCTTCGCACCATGATGGTGCTCTGCAGTCGGGCGGGCAGCTTCTGAAGTTCGGGCAGGAGCCTGGCCGCCGCGGAGACCGCCACTGTTTTGCCATCCCAGGGAGGCACGACGGTCATGCGGCAAGCGCGGCTCTCGGTGAAGTAACGCAGGAGCTTTGCGCCCAACGCGCCGAGCGCGGCACAGAACATGATCACTTCGACGCATTCCACCGGATGGCTGACATAGCGCCGGGCAACCGTGTCGTGCAGGGGTCCGAAATGAATCAGACAGAGGATGCCTGCTGCCAGAGGCAATCCAAAAACAAATGCGGCCAGTGTCGTCTTGGCTCGGCTTTCCTGGCGACTACGAGCTTCGCTGAATGCCGATGGCTGAGGAGCGGTCATGAGGAGTTTCCTCAATCGAGTATGGGAGCCGACTCTTAGAACATCGACTGTTGAAGTCGGCGGATTGTAACGATTTCGCCTGCCTGGTCGAGCCGAACACCCCACAAAAGGACGGAAATGGAAAGATCGGGAAGCTTGGGAGAAGACAGCTACTCAGCTTAGTTAGGTTTCCTAATCTTACGTGGTCGAATGCAGAGCTGATTCTTACCCTGATTCCTTAGGCTGGGAGACCTGCATGGTCTCCTAGCGCCGCGCAGGTGCTAAAGAAGGCTGGTCGATTGTCGAGATTGGCGAAGCCACAGCGAGATGCGCACGGAAGGAGATAGGCATGAGCAATCCATCGCGAGCACGTCTTTTGGAGTTGTTCAAGACGCGGGCAATGTCCTTCGGACGATTCACGCTCGCTTCGGGGAAAGAGAGCACCTACTACATCAACAGCAAGAAAGTGCTATTCAACGCCGAAGCGATCTGGCTCCTGGGCGATATTCTCTGGGAGATGACGAAGGACCTGAACATCCAGGCGATAGGCGGGTTGGAAGTCGGCGCGATCCCGATGGCCACGGCGGCCGGACTGCACTATCACATGCATGGCCGGCAGCTAGAAGGGTTCTTCGTTCGCAAGCAGGCAAAAGACCACGGAAGCCAGCAACGGGTGGAGGGTGTCGTTGAGGCTGGCTTCCGGGTCGTGGTCATCGATGATGTGTTCACGCAGGGCGGCTCTGTGGCCCAGGCAATCGCGGAAGTGGAAAACCTGGGAGCGAAGGTCGTAGCCGTCAGCTGCATCGTGGATCGGCTCGAGGGGGCCCGCGAACGCCTGGCGGACAAGTATAACTACCTGCCTATTTTCACGATCCGGGACTTTGGCATCGGCTCTTGAATTACTCTCAGACCGCACGCTCCAGGGTCTCGTGAGCGGGCCTGGCGATGCTGGCCGCTGGTTTGCTTCCCCAGAATGCGGCGATGAGTCCGATGCTGGCCCCAATCAAGGCCCCCGCGGGAACGCGCATGTCGGCATCGTGATATTGCTCACCACCAAGCATACCCAGAAACGCCCCGGCTGCGGCGCCGGCAGCGACCGGGAAAATGACTCCGGCAGCGCTCATCACGAATCTACCCACCAGGCCTATTCCTGACCGAACTCGTCGTGCGAGCCAGAGCGGTAGGGCAACTACCATCCGGCCAACGGCCCTCGCTGTATTGCCGATGATCCTTCCCAGGACCAGGGGCCCGAGCATGATCCCCCGAACAACCGCCCAGACGAGGAAACCCACGACCGCGAATGGTAGGATCACGCCGAGGAGCGCGAATACCGGCCCCGCCATCGTGATGACCAGGAAGCCGATGAGTGACATCATTGCGACCTTGCGAAGCAGATGCCCGGTGCTGTGCATGTTTTCCATCGTAATTCCTCCTGCCCAGATCAGTCCGAGTCGCGCGAAGCCAAGAGCACCTTACCGCTCTGTCATTCATCCTGTGGTGGGTTCTTTTCGCACCTTCAGGCGGAGTTCCCGGCTGAAGCCGGAACTTCAAACTCATCTTTCAAGCGTAACAGAGCATGTGCCTGAAGGAGTATTCGCTGCGAACCGGTCATTCTTTAGAAATTGCTGCCCGAAAAAACCGCGTGGCGGCTGGTGATGTGAGAACTAGCTTGGCAGTTGGAATAGTGAACGTGCGTTCCGTGTCGTGTGTTCGGCAATCAATGCCGGCTCGACCCCCCTGACAGTTGCCAGACAAGACGCCGTATGGACGACGAAGGCCGGCTCGTCGCGTTTGCCGCGCATCGGCACCGGTGCCAGGTAGGGACTGTCGGTTTCGATCAGCAGACGCTCCAGGGGGATGTGGCTGGCCACCTCACGCAAGTTCTGAGCGTTCTTGTACGTAACCATGCCGGCAAACGAGATATGGAGTCCCATTGCCAGACAGGCTTCTGCCGTCGCGAGATCGGCAGTAAACGAGTGCATGACGCCGCGTACGGGCCCATGCCGCTCAAAATCTTCGCGCAGCATGCGCAGCACATCCGCTTCCGCTTCCCGGCAATGGATCACGACTGGAAGCTGATGCTGCCGGGCCAGGTGCAGGTGCCGCGCGAAAAAGTCTTCCTGCTGAGCAAAGGGCGTGTAGTCCCAATGGCGGTCGAGGCCGGTTTCCCCCACGCCGAACACGCGCTCGCGCGTCACCAGTGCGACAACCTCGTCCCAGGCGGTAGGCAATTCCTGAGCAAGTTGGTTGGGCTGGAGGCCGACGGTAGCAAACAACGAAGCGTACCGAGCAGCAAGGTTTACACATGCAGCGCTGGAAGGGGCCGTCGTCGCAATCGTGATCACCGAGACAATTCCAGCATCGGCCGCACGCTGCACGACGCCCGCGAGGTCTGCGTGGAATTGTTCGTCGTCCAGGTGGGCATGGGTATCGATAAATTGCGGCAGCACGTTCAATGCACGGTTGAAGCAACCTGGGGATGGGATGCTGCCAGCGCCTTCAGCGTTGTTAAGTGGCGTCGGCTCATGTCGATGATCTTCAGGATCTGCTCCCGCGCTTGGGCATCCGTCACCTGGGCCAGGGCACGCTGCATTTGTTCTAGGTCCTGCCGCTGCGTTTCGACCAGGAGAGGCAGAAGGTAATCCAGCGAAACATAGTTGATCGTCGTGAAGGCCATGGGGAACGGCCCCAGGTAGGGCACGCCATATCCCTGCTGGTCAAGAAACTTGGCGATAGCCGCGGCGGCCTCGCCTTCCTCGCGTGCCAGCACCTGGAACTGGGCTAATGCATCCTGCTCTTCGGCGGTCGTCCAGGGGAAGGCTTCGCTGACGTACTGCAGCAACGACCGACCTACTCGGCGCAGAATGTTTTCGAGTAGCTCCTGGGTCTTGGCATCGATCATCAGCGAACCCTTTCTACCGGGATTACGGGCGCGTCTTGCAGGGTCCCGGCACGTCCCTCTTGAACAAGCCGGAAACGGTCGACGCCAGCCTCGCTTACCGTTGCGAGCGGATCCCAAGCAATACCAAGTCCGAGGACGACCAGAGCAAGAAGGGTTGCATAAATCTGCGCGGCCGCGGGAATGGCCAAGGGTTCGGGGGTTCGGCCTTCGACTTCATCGAGAGGCTTATCCAGGATCATGACCTTGAGGACCTTGATGTAATACACCACGCTGATGACCGTATTGAGGCCGAGGAGGACCAGGAGAAAATACATGATTACGCTCATATTCGGCGCTTTTTCAGCATAAATCTGACCGGCGTCGTACAGCACACGGAAGATTTGAAACTTGGCTGCAAAACCTGCCAGGGGTGGGATGCCCAGAAGGCTGAGCAGAAAGAAAGCCATTGTGACGACCATCACCGGGCAACGCTGGATGAGCCCGCGGTAACTCTGCAGGTCCTCGGAGCCGGTCTGATTGCGGAGGAAGGCAACCACCGCGAAAGCGCCGAGGTTCATGAAGAGGTACACCACCAGATAAAAAAGGACCGCGGAGGCTCCCTGGGGAGTGAATGTCGCCAAGCCCATCATCATGTAGCCCGCGTGGGCGATCGTCGAATAGGCTAAAAGGCGTTTCAGGTTTGTTTGCAGATAGGCGGCAAGGTTGCCGAACGTCGCGGTCAGCACGGCGAAAAACGCGATGATCGGCCCCATGCTCTGGGCCATCTTCAACCAGGTGCTGGGATCGGGAAAGCCGCTGCTCAGGCCCGCCAGTACGAGGGTAAACCTGGCCAAGAGCGCCAGTGCCGCCCCTTTCGAGGCGACCGAAAGGAAACCCGCAACTTCGGCAGAGGCTCCCTCGAAAACATCCGGACACCAGAAGTGAAAGGGCACGGCCGCCAACTTGAATCCAATGCCAATCATGATGAACAGGGTGCCCAGCAACAGAATGGGCTCGAATGCCCCGCTCGTAGACGAATGACTAAGGATAGCCCCGTAGCCGACCGCAACATCGGGCAGATAGGCTGTCCCAAACTTGCCGGCGATCAAGCTGATCCCGTAGAGCATGATGCCCGACGCGCCGCCGCCATAAATCACATACTTGAGCGCAGCCTCGCTGCTCTGGCGGCGGCCCTTGAGGAAGCCGGCCAGTGCATAACTCGGCAAACTGGCCATCTCCACACCGATGAACACCATCAGCAGGTGGTTGGCCGATGCCATCAACGACATGCCGACGACAGCTCCCAGTAGGAGACAATAAAAATCGGCCGAATCTTCCCGATCCGGGATACCTGTGAGGAGCGTCAGCCATATCACGAGCGCGGTGAAGCCCAACAGGAACAGGCGCAGGAAGATCGTCAGTCTGTCGTAAGCGAGCATCCCGGAGAACATCTCGGGCTTGCCCTGCGTGAAGTCCCACCACTGCTCACCGGCGAACCCCAGAGCCATGAGCGAGACCAGCAAGGCCACCGAACCGAGGTGAAGGCGATTGAATGCAGTAAACAGGCGAAGCAGCAGGAGTAGAACAATGCCGCCGCAAACGACCAGTTCCGGCAAGAACGCGTACGCGTCCTGCAGAAGACTCGTTTGCAGCTCGATGATCCAGTTCTGCATCGACATGAGGAAAATCTCGATAGCAAGCCCGCACAAGCTTTGCTGCGGGACAGAGAGTGATCCGAAGCATCTCCTAGGGCAGCGCGGAAACCTGAATCAGGGTCTTCACGAGACCGGTCACACTCGGCTCCATCCAGGCCAGCAGCAAGTTCGGGGCGACGCCGAGAAGCACGGCCAGAACGAGAAGCGGCACGATGCACAACAGCTCACGCAGGTCGATGTCCGGGAATCCCTTGTAAGCAGGGTTCTGGCCAAAGAAGACGCGCTGCAGCGTCCAGAGGATATAGGCCGCGGTGATCACGACGGTGAGCGCGGAAAGAATCGAAAACACCGGCCCACCGTATTCCCAGTTCCACGGTTTGAAATTCCAGGTTGCAAGTACAACCATGAACTCGCCGACGAAGCCGCACATGCCGGGCAGCCCCATCGCCGCGAAGAAGATAACCGCGCTGATGCCGCCGTAGAGCGGCATCGGTTCGTACAGGCCGCGGAAGTTATCGAGGTTGCGGTGATGGGCCCGATCGTAGATCACGCCCACCAAAAAGAACATGCCAGCAGAGGTGATGCCGTGGGCGATCATCTGGAACATGGCCCCATTCATCCCCCAGGACCAGTACTGGCCGCGGTCGCCTGCCGACCAGACCGCAATGCCCAGGATGACATAACCCATGTGGCTGATCGAGCTGTAAGCCACGAGTCTTTTGAAATCAGTTTGAGCCATGGCCGCAAACGCGCCGTAAACGATATTGATCAGGCCGAACAGGCCGACCCAGGCAGCCAGGTTTTGCGCGGCCCACGGGCAAATCGGGTAGGCGATGCGCAGGATGCCGTAGCCGCCCATTTTCAGCAACACCCCGGCCAGGATCATGCTGATGGGTGTCGGCGCCTCGACATGCGCATCAGGCAACCACGTGTGGAAGGGAAAGACCGGCACCTTGATCGCGAAGCCTATGAACAGCAGCAGGAACATCGTCCACTGGAACGATTGGCTGAAGAACGGCTGGTTGAGCCTGGCGACGGCGGCTTCAAGCTCCTTGCGGTCGATCTCGCCGGCGTACTTCTTGCGCATCTCGGTGCGTTGCGTGGAGGTACCGTTATCGAGCTTTTCTCGATCTGCCAGAGTCAGAGTGGAAAGCTTGGAGATCAGCGCGTCCTGGGCGATTTCCTCGCGAGTTAGGGTGCCATTGTTCAAGGCAGCCGCGGCACTGCCGACCTTTTGCAGCACCATGATGTCGAACGAGTTGGTCGGGCCGGCATGCGTGACTGCTTGAGGCGTGAAGTCGCGAACGTCGGTGAAGTAGAACCCAAGCAGGGCAATCAGAATGAATACGCTCCCCAGGAGTGTATACAGGAAGAATTTGATGGCTGCATATTCGCGGCGCGGCCCACCCCAGACGCCGATGAGAAAATACATCGGCAGCAGCATGATTTCCCAAAAGATATAGAACAGGAAGAAATCAAGGGCCAGGAACGTCCCGATCATGCCGGTCTCGAGCAGCAAGAACAGCATGAGGTAGCCACGCACGAACTTCTCGATCTTCCAGCTTGCCACCATTGCCAGAAAGGTCAGTACCGTGGTCAGCAGCAGGAGCGACATGCTGATGCCGTCCACGCCGACGTAATAGTCAATGTTGAATTTCTTGATCCAGGGACGACGCGCGACCCAATCGGAATCACTTAATCCCTCTCCCTTCGCGCCGGCGTGGGCACGGTCCGCCGCGTCTGCCCGATAGGTCAGCGTCATCTTCTCCCGGTTCAGCTCGGTGCTATTGAAATCAATGACCTGTTGATAGAAGCCGATGAACATCCACAGACTGCCCACGAGCGTAAGGGCTGTGCCCATCAGCGCCCACCAGCGCATCCACTCTTCGCTGCCGCGCGGGAAGAACATCAAGATCAGCGCAAACAGCGTCGGCAGAAAGATGACCGCGGACATGAAAACAAGGTCCCACTCAGCATTCATAGAGATCACTCAGGATAAAGGATTTAGGCGTAATCCATCACTAGGCCGGCGTGCGGCCCTCGGGCCGCCATCACCCTGCCAGGGCCAGGGTCACGAAATACGACAATATGAAGAAGATGCCGATCGCGGCCAGCACCAGGAAAACGATGTAACTGCGGATGGAGCCGGTCTGCACCGTGCGCAGCCAGCCCCCACATGCGTAAATGACGCGGGCAATCAAGTTGACCAGCCCGTCAATAATGGCAAGGTCAAACAGGCCGTCCCACTTGGAGACCTTGACGGTCGCGGCGGCAGTGGCATTCACCGTGCGGTCGATCACCAGCGCATCGAAGTTCCTGCACCACTGCGCCACCACCAGGGCAGGGCGAACCAGGATCGCACTGTACAACTCATCGAAATACCATTTGTTGGCCAGGAAGCGATGCACGCCCGGGAACTGGGCCTTTGCTTCCGCCGGGTCGAGCACGCGCGCGTAGTACAGCAATATCGCGAAGAGGATGCCGAAGCCGCCCATGGTGTACGCGAGAACCTCTGCCAGACCATGACTGACATGGGCCAGCTCGTGCTCGGGCTTGTTGAGCAAGTCCAGCTTGGCGAGCGCTGCCGTGGGTTCGGACATCTGCAGCAGGCCCTGGTGACCGCCCAGGTAGCTGAACTCCGCCTGCCACGGCGGCAGGCCCCAGGCCACGCAAACGCTGCAGACGGCCAGCAGAATGAGCGGCACAGTCATCCAGCGCGGCGACTCGTGGGCATGCTCGTAGACGTGATGATTGCGCGGCTTCCCGGTAAACGTCATGAACCACATGCGAAACATGTAAAACGCGGTGATGCCCGCGGTGGCCAGCGGCAATAAGAACAGCAAGAAATGCTGCGGGTGCACGCGCGAAAAACCCAGGGCCTCGGCAAGAATCTGGTCCTTGCTGTACCAGCCGCTAAAGAGAGGGATGCCCGCAATAGCCAGCACGCCGGCCAGCATGCTCAGGGCAGTGATCTTCATCTTGGGATAGAGGCCGCCCATCTTGGTCATTTCTTGCTCGTGATGGCAGCCGTAAATCACGCTGCCGGAGCAAAGGAAGAGCAGGGCCTTGAAGAATGCGTGCGTCAATAAATGGAAAAGCCCGGCCACCCAGCCGCCCACGCCGAGGGCGAGCATCATGTATCCGAGCTGGCTGACAGTCGAGTAGGCCAGCACCTTCTTGATGTCGGTCATGACGACGGCAATCGTCGCTGCAAGGAAGAGCGTGATCCCGCCCGTGTAGGCGATCACCAGCCGCGCCTCTAGCGTAAAGAGCGGATACACACGTCCAACGAGGTAAACGCCGGCCGCGACCATCGTGGCGGCATGGATCAACGCGCTGACGGGCGTCGGACCTTCCATCGCGTCGGGCAGCCAGACGTGTAACGGAAATTGAGCGGATTTGCCGACGCAGCCGAGGAAGATCCCAAGCCCGGCCACAACCAGAAGCCAGTGCGGCAACGAACCGTTGTGCAATTGTTCGGGGAGCTGGAGAAAGATCTCCGCAAAGTTGAACGTTCCCAGGTAGGTCCACAACACCAGGAGCCCAATGATGAAGCCGGCGTCCCCAACGCGATTTGTGATGAAGGCCTTGTTCGCCGCGTTGGCGGCGCTGCGGCGTTCGTAGTAAAAGCCGATCAGCAGATAGGAGCAGATGCCGACGAGTTCCCAGCTCAGGAAGACCTGAAACAGGTTGTCCGCCAGGATTAGGTTGAGCATCGAAAAGCAGAAGAGGGACAGGAACAGGAAAAACCGGCCGAACCGGCCGCGACGGCGCAGGTGCCCGTCCTCCGTGTGAACTTGGTGGTCCTCGACCATCGGCTGCAGTTCGTCATTCATGTAGCCGATGGAAAAAATGTGAATGAGGGTGGCGACGAACGTCACCATCAAGAACATGACAGCCGAGAGACTGTCAATCCAGTAGCCAAGGGTCAGCCGGATGGCTGGCTTCTTCCCGAAGTCCAGCTGTGCCCATGTGATATTGCCGAACCAGGGGACGACCTCGTGAATCTCGGCAGACTCGCCCGCGTGCTCCGTATGCGCGGGTGCGGCCCCTGGCCCCCGGACGAACAGAATGAAGCCGATCACGCTCAGTACGAAGGCCAGGCCAATGGCGCTGGTGGCAATAAAGGCCCCAATACGTTGTGGCGCGTCACCGCCCAGAGCCTGGTAGAGCGCGCCCCCCAAAGGAGTTTCGCGCAGGGGCCGGGCCGCTGCCCGTACGGCACCCGCCAAGAGCAATGTCACAAAAGAGGCCAACGGCAACAGCGTGGCCGCGACGTAGAGCAGCCCGGGATGTTCCATGTCTATCCTTTGAGTTCCTCTGCGTTATCCACGTCCACGGTCATGTGGTTGTTGTAAAAGTTGAGCACGATGGCCAGGGCAATGGCGGCCTCGGCAGCTGCCATCACGATGACGAAGAGTGCGAACACCTGGCCCTCAATCTCGAATGCCGGGTTGTAGCGGGCAAAAGCGACAAAATTGATATTCGCTCCGTTGAGGACCAACTCCACACCTATCAGCACGCCGATTGCGTTGCGCTTGGTGGCCATGCACAGGGCCCCGCAGACGAACAGCAAAGCTCCGAGAAGGAGATACGAATTCAAGCCAACGTCGAGGCTCATGAGGCAGCTCCTTGCCGGCGCTTGGCCCGGGCCAAATATGCGGCACCGATTAACACGACGAGCAAATGGACAGAAATGATTTCGAAGGGCAGCAGATACGCGACACGGTTGCGCTCATGAAACTGAGGGCGCTGTCCAGCGTCGCGCGTGCCGGTAGCGTGGACGACTTGTTCGCTCTCGCCTATGCCCGTCAGCGCGGCCGCGGGCGCAACTCGATCGAAACCCAAGAAGCCTTCCCCTAACCGGACGCTGCTGACAGAGTTTGCGGCATCATTCATTCTGGCCTCGGCCGGCGGAGACCAGGCGGTGCGCAGGATCGTGGTCACGAGCACGGTGAGGAGGAGGACGCCCACCACCATGGCAACGCCCCACTCGGCCGCATGGGTTTTCATGGTGACGAAGGGCCCCTGGGCGGTGAGCATGACGCCGAAGACAACCAGCACCAAAATGCCGCCTACGTAGATGATCAACTGGGTGCCGCCCACGAAGTCCGCGCCGATGAGGAAATAGATCCCCGCTGTGCCAGCCAAGGTGAACAGCAGCCAGGCCGCGGCGCGCACGATATTCTGCGTTACCACGACGGCGATGGCGCACAGGCCGGTCAAGGCCGCGATCGTCCAGAAGAGAAAGTTCTGTAAAGCCATCTTGCTTCAGCTTCTCGGGGCAATGGTGGGAGCAGCAGGGTGAGCGCCAGGCCAAGCGCCTGGCATCAAGTCGGTCGGTGTCGGCAGCCCAGTCGCTGTCATGGCCTTGGCAAGAAGCAGCACCACGAGCGCTATGGAACCTCCCGCCAGGAGCCAATTCACGTAAGATAGCCAGAGGTATTCCGCTTCTGCCAGCTGCCAGAGGCTGACGCCCAACAGCAGAACGCAGCTAACCGGCAGCACATACCGTAAGCAGGTCGTCATGACCTGGTCGATGCGTAGACGGGGCAATGTCCAGCGGACCCACATCATGAAGAAGACCAGCACCCACCCCTTGACAATGAACACCAGGACATTGACCACATTGCCCGCGATGGTGCCGAGCAAATCGGTCGCGTCGGCTCCCTTGGGAATCAGGCCCAGGTTCCAGCCCCCGAGGAAAAGGATGACCGCGATGCCGCTGATGGCGAACATGCTGCCATATTCCGCCATGAAGAAAATCAGCCAGCGAAAGCCGCTGTATTCGGTGTGGAAACCTGCGACCAGTTCGCTCTCGGCCTCGGCCAGGTCGAACGGCGCCCGTTTGCAACTCGCCGTGCCGCACGTGAAGAATGTCCAAAACGCGAGAAAAGTGAAGGGGTCGTGGAAGATGTACCAGTTCAAGAACCAGCCTGCCTGCTGTTTGCTGATGTCGGTCAAGTTCATGGTGCCGGCCACGATCACGGGGACCAAGACGCTGATGGCCCTGGGCACTTCGTAGCTGACCACCTGGGCCGCCTCGCGCATGCCGCCGAAGAGAGCCCATTTGCTTCCCGAGCCATAGGCGCCCAAGATCACGCCAAACACCTCGGTGGACATGACTGCCAGCATGTAAAAGACGGCGATGTTGAGGTTTTGGGCCACAACGCCATTGCCGAAGGGCAGGGCCAGAAAGGCAAGATAAGCCCCGCAGAGAGCGATGTAGGGCCCCGCCCGGAAGAGCCAATGGTCCGCCAGGTCCGGGATGATATCTTCCTTGACGAGGAGCTTCAGACCATCCGCGAGCGTCTGCAGCCAGCCAAACTTGCCGCCGACGCGCGTGGGGCCAAGCCGATCCTGAATCCGCGCAGAAACCTTTCGCTCCAGCCATACGAAGAAGATGGCCGAGATGAGCATGAACGTGATGAGGGCCAGGGCAGCGACGAAAGGTCGAAGGTAGATCCACAGCGTAAAAAGATCGGGCACGGTCCGGAGTCCTCAACCGCGACAGTAATCACCCTTTGCAGTCTGCTAGACGGGCGTTACTTTATGGGAGCGATGGGAAGTTGGCAAGCGCTCGGGGTTTGTGGAAGAAGGAAGGGTCCTTGATGTATGCAAAGACTGCCTCTCACCCCTTGGCCACGAAAGGACGAAACCATTTTCCTCCCGAACGCCGGCCGCCGCTGATCTACCGGCTTTTGGCCGACGAAGAGGGTGAGCCGGTCGCCCAGGGGGAGCTGGCACGCGATCGCAAGCTGGCCCTGGTTGAGGCGGCCCTGTTCGCGGCCGACGAGCCGCTGCCGTTGCGCCGCCTGGCCGCGGTGGCGGGGCTTGCCGATGCGTCCGAAGCGCGACGGCTCGTGCGCAAGCTGCAATCTTTCTATAACAAGGACGGCACGGCCTTCCAGGTGGAGGAGTTGGCAGGCGGCTTCCAGCTTCTTACGCGTCCGGAGTATCATCCCTGGCTGGTGCGGCTGCGACGCACAGGCAACGAGCTGCGCCTGTCGCCAGCGGCGCGGGAAGCACTGGCTATCGTCGCCTACCGGCAGCCGATCATGCGCGCTGCCATCGAAGCCATCCGAGGCGTGCAGTGCGGGGAATTGCTTCGCCTGCTCATGGAAAAGGGATTGGTCCGCATTGCCGGCCGGCATGATTCCCTGGGCCGGCCCGTCCTTTACGGCACCACGAAGAAATTCTTGCAAGTATTCGGTCTGAAAAGTCTGCGCGATCTTCCGCAAGCGGAACAACTGCGGCCGCCGGCAGATGGCGCGGGGAAATCCACATAACACGAATGAAAGCTGATTTCAAGGATGCCGATTCCCAGGCAAGGCACCCGCATGGGCCAAATGACCGTACCTGGACGGGGGCAAGCATGGGTTGAATGCCACGGCGCGACCGCGAGAAAGACTGGGAAGAGTCGGAATCCGGATGGACGGCCAACCCGTACTTCGCACACAACCCTGTTGGGATCGGGCGCGAACACGGGCCGCGTTCTCTGTTCACCCCTGCACGACAGGATTGCGCAGCATTCCAAGCCCTTCGATCTCGATCTCCACAACGTCGCCGGGCTGCAAGTAGACGGGTGGCTTGCGCGCTATCCCTACCCCTGGGGGCGTTCCAGTGAAGATCAAATCACCCGGCTGCAGCGTGAACACTTTCGACAAATGAGCAAGCACCGCGGCGATCGGGAAGATCATATGGCGGGTGTTCCCCTCCTGCATGACCTGGCCATTGAGGCGGAGCTGAATGCCGAGATCCTGCGGATCGGGCACTTCATCGCTCGTCACCAGGACTGGTCCAGTCGGCGCAAACGTGTCGAACGTCTTGCCGACCATCCATTGCTTACCGTCTTTTTTCAATTGCCAATCGCGCGCCGAAACATCGTGTCCGATTGTGTACCCGGCAACGTAGGACATAGCTTCGCGGGGGTCCAGGTTCCGCCCACGCTTGCCCACAACGACAACCAGCTCTGCTTCGTAATCGACTTCCTTGCTGATGGGCGGCAGGACAATCGCGTCGCCGTGACCGATGAGGGCCGTGGCGTACTTGCTGAAAAGAATTGGATCCTTGGGGATGGTCGCCCCCGTCTCTTTTGCATGGTCGCTGTAATTGAGACCGAGACACACGATCTTGGGAGGATCCGGGATGGGAGGCAGCAAGCGGACCTCGGCGGCTGGGTATGCCACAGCCTTTCCTCGCCGCACGCCCTGGGAGGCCGCCTGCAGCGCCGCCGGCCCTCCTTCGAGAAGCTGGCGCAAGCTGGCGGGCAGCTCGGGGTCGGTCGCGTGCAGATCGATGTAGGAATCATCTTGGAGAAGGGCTGCCCGAGGTCCCAGGTGCGTTTGAATCGTTGCAAACTGCATGAGTGTCCCTAACGGGCCTTTTTGGGATGGGCAGGCCTGAAAGCGGCGGCGTTGGCCAGTTCCACGTTGACGATTCTCCAAACCGTCACGTCGCCCTCGGAAGTCGACCTGCGATCGCTCTCGACGGTAATATGATCAAGCCGACCTCGTACCGCTTAGAGCCTGTCCGCACAACGGGGACAGGACCTCTAATTCAAAGGTCCTGTCCCCGTTATTCGGGTAGGCGCTTATTGTCGGAGATGACGGGTCTGTTGTTGCGGATTGGGGGGCTTGTAAACGGCGGCGTTGGCCAGTTCCACGTTGACGATTCTCCAAACCGTCACCTCCCCTTCGGGCGTAGACTTGCGATTGCTCTCGACGGTAATAACCAAACCGACCTCGTACCGCCTATTGTCGGGAAGGTCGAGGAGCAATGTAAACTCGTGGGGTATTCGCAGCCGATCGTTCGCGATGCTCCAAAACCTCACATGGCTGCCGCGCACTGCTAACCCGGCAAGCTGATTGTCGCCGCTAGTGCCGCCGGAAAAAAGCTGGCGCATCGCTGTTAGCACTATTTCGCGAGTTGGATCGATATCGACTTCGAACTTGTCGGCATTGAGCATCTCGCCATTGCGAAATTTCTGATAATCAGGAAGACGACTGCGATCGACCAATTCGCGCTGAGCCCTCAGAACCGCCCCGTTAGCCAGCGCAGCGCAAGGGCTGCCCACGGCCGAACTCCGCGCCAGCAAGTTCGACAGCCCGAGGGCGATCAACTCGGCTCGCAGGTTGTCTCGCTCGCTTGCTTCCCGAGTATCAAGGTAGGCCGATTCCGCTTGCCCGCGTCTCAGATTAATGATCCAGTTTTGAATGAACGCACCGGATGGACGAATGAACTCTTGAATTTGCTTGCCGAGTTCGGTCTGTACGCCGGGTTTCAGAACTGTCTTGGCGGGCGCAATCTCGATCATCCACTCGCGGCCAGTGTCGCGCTGCTGGCTGTCGCTGCAAATGGCAGTGACTTCCAGGTTAAAGGTCCCTTCGAGAGTGTCAACGACGTAGGCGCGCTGGACCGCGTAGCGTCCGTTCTTGTACTCCCACTCCATGACGCCCTTGGTCTCGACGCGGACATCCTTCCCGCCCTGTCCCAGAATCCGAGGGATTTGCATTTCTCGAAACATATCAACGGTCTTGCGCGGCCCAGCTTCGCGCGGTGCACCCAGGGCACCAGGGAACTGGCTACTGATGGCGGCTTCATCGTCCGGGTTGACCCGTTGGCGGTAGGAGGGATCCCGGGTATCCATAAAGGCGGGGCCGAACTTGCCATCCTTAAGCTTGTCGAACCACTTCAGGGTGAACTGGTTCGCCTGGTTGATGATGGCAAAGCGCGTGGCCACGAAGTAGGCCGTGTAGCCCAGGCCAAAAAGGACGCTTAACCACAACCCCGTCATGGCCAGGGCAGCTCCGGCCAGGATCCCCTGGGAACGGCGAATCAGCACTAGGCCGACCATCGACAGGATCGCAGCTATCAGGGGAACCGCCTGAGCCCAGTATGACAGCAGCAGAGGCGCCCGAGAGCGAAAGCTGGCGAAACTGGCGACTCCCAGAGAGAGAATGTAAATGACGGTAAGAACGAAGCCGGCAATGGCGAATCCGGAAATACGGCGGTAAACCACCGGCTCCGAGACATGCTGCTCAGGGTAAGTAAACGGTTCAGCCATGGGTGCAAAAACCTTGTTGCCTAGAACGGAGTATGCCTTGGTCAACAATCCGCCGAGCCAAGGCGGGAACCCCCGAACCAGTCATAAACGGGGGATCTGTCCAGGGCTCGTAAACTGTCGCTTCTTCCAGGTATCGAGTTATCGATGATTGGCAGCGTCAGCAATCAATCATCGGTGCCGCCTGAGTCCGAGATGTCAGTCAACATGGCCCTACGTGCCGCCTCGCCGGCAGTTGGCCCACGCGTTTGCAGTTGGCCGGACATATCCAAATAGATCTTGTCTTGAAGGATTTCCTGAATCACGATCGACAGTTTGTCCCCGCCGCGGACTTCCACCAACGGCCGGGCACCAGTGTTTAGCGCGACCATGCGCTTCTGAATCAGCGTGGAGAGCTTGAACCGACCGCCTACCTTGTTGACAATGCCCTCTTCCTTCAGTTCATCCAACATTTTCTCTCCCCTGGAAAAGAACCCCTATGATCTCCCGCAGCCGGGCAACGGCCGCGTCGAGGTCGTCGTTGACTACCTGGTGATCGTACTCCGCGACATGGGCCAGCTCGCGCAGCCCCCCCGCCAACCGTCGCTGAATCGTTTCCTCGTTTTCCGTGCCGCGTTGCCGCAAACGCTCTTCATATGCTTCCATGCAAGAAGCCCGAAGAAAAATGGTAACAACCTCCGGGCACAGGCGGCGGACTTGCCTGGCGCCGTTCACGTCGATGTCGAGGATGACGCCGAAGCCCTGCTGCCGATATGGCTCGACCTCGCGCCTCAGGGTGCCGTAGCATCGCCCATATACCTCGGCCCATTCCAGGAATGCCTCGGACTTCTTTTCCTCTTCGAAGCGTTCCCGGTTCCAGAAGTAGTAGTCCTTGCCATCCACCTCGCCCTGCCGGGGCGGCCGCGTCGTGGCGGAAATCGAAACATGCAGCCGCAAACCGCACTCGGCCACCAGGCGCCTTAGGACCGTGGACTTGCCCGCACCGCTGGGGCCGGAAAGTACGACGAGCGGTCCCAGGGCCATCTTCGATTCTTGGTGTGCGCCTGCTGATTGCCAGTCAGCCATGGGTGATCGCGCTTGCCATGCCAAGCAAGTCCAATTTCTCCACGCAAGTACCAGCGGTCACTCGACGTTTTGTACCAGCTCGCGGACCTTCTCGAGCGTCCCCTTGATTTCGACCACGCGCCGCGAAATCTCGACATCGCCCGCCTTGGAGCCTATCGTATTCGTTTCGCGAAACATTTCTTGTGTCAGAAATTCGAGCTTGCGGCCGGGGCTTTCGGGCTCGTTCATGATCTCCTGGAACTGGTCAAGATGACTGGCCAGGCGCACGACCTCCTCCGCGATATCGCTGCGCTCCGCAAATATCGCGATCTCCTTGATAAGGTCACTACGGTCGATCTCGATGTCCAGTTCGCTCAGCAATTTCCGTATGCGCTCGTAAAGCCGGTCGCGAAACGCCTCCACCACGGTGGGCGCCCGCTCTCGAATCTGACGCAGCTCCCCCTCAATTTGATCGCGGTATTGCAGAAACTCCTGGGCCATCGCCCTGCCCTCTTCTTGCCGCATGTTCTGCAGCCGGCCGAGGGCATCCACCAGGACCTTTTCCAGCAGCGGCCATTCCTCTTCGGAGTCGAAGGTCGTCACGCCGGGTTCCGGAACGACGCCCGGCAGCGCCAGCACGTGGGCAAGCAGACGTTCCGCGTCGATCCTGGAAGGCCCCAGCTCATCGCCCAGTGCTCGCAACTGAGCCAAGTAACTCTTTAGCGCAACCCCGTTGATCCGAAAGTCCTGCGCACTTGACTGACGCTCGCAATGAAGGCTCAGCTGAATCGTGCCGCGGCGAATCGTCCGCCGGATGATTTTTTCGAATTCAGGCTCCAGCAGGTTATATGGCTCCGGCGCACGCACCGAAAGCTTCAAATATCGATTGTTCAGAGCACGAAGCTCGATCGACAGGCGAAGTTTTTCGCTATGGTGGTGCGCCTCGCCATAGCCGGTCATACTCAGGAGCACGCGTACCTCGCTATTCGCCGGCTATTGGGGAAGGTCTTAGCGCGCGAATCATAACAGCTGCACAGCTCATTGATCCGCGACGATCGCTGAGGGGGAAGTCGTTCCCTTGGTGTTCTGAACCACGTAGACATGCACCATGATCAACAGGATCCAGATCCCGGCCAGGATGAGCGTCACACGTGTGAAGATATCGCCTGCACGTGAGCCGAAAGCGCTGGATCCGCCCACGCCGCCGAATGCACCGGCCAGGCCGCCTCCCTTGCCGCGCTGAATGAGAACAATGAAAATCAACAAAAGGCTGGCGATCACCACCAACCAGTTCAGGAGCGTCGAGTACCAGGGGACGTCAGCAAAGAGCACGGCCCGTTCCTTTCTGCGATTCGACGATCTGCCGATTTAGCGCAATTCAACAGATAATATAGAATCTAAGCCAATTGGGGAAGACGACTTGTGCTTTGGCAGTTTACGACAAAGCAGCCTCGACGATGGCGAGAAATTGCTGGGCCTGCAAGCTGGCTCCCCCTACCAATGCACCATCCACGTCCGGTTCATGCATGAGCAAGGCCGCGTTGTCCGGTTTTACGCTGCCTCCGTACTGAATAGGAAGGCTTCGAGCCGGTTCCTCGCCGAATTGTTGAGCGATTTGCCGGCGAATAAAAGCGTGTGCCTGCTGGGCTTGATCCGCGCTGGCGTTCTGGCCCGTCCCGATCGCCCATACCGGCTCGTAGGCAACGACCAGCCTGGGAGAAACCTCGCCCGTCAATCCGGCCAGGCCGCCGCGAAGCTGCGTTGCCAGCACCGTTTCGGTATGATCTTGACGCCGTTCTTCCAGTGTTTCGCCGACGCACAGGATGACGCTGAGACCAGCCGCTAACGCTGCATGCACCTTCTGATTGATGAAAGCATCCGTCTCTCCCAGCTTGTGGCGTCGCTCACTATGACCAAGGATCACGTAGCGACAACCGGCGTCCACCAGCATGGTCGGACTGACCTCGCCGGTAAACGCGCCTTCTTTCGCGGGATAAAGATTCTGGGCCCCAAGTTGCACGGCGCTTCCAGCAATGACGTTGGCGACCACGGTCAGGTAGGGAAAAGGCGGACACACTGCCACCTGCACCCTGTCGTCTTTGCCGACTCCCGCGGCGACTGCCTTTGCCAGCTCGCGCGCAGACGCCGCGGTGGTGAACATCTTCCAATTGCCCGCAACGAATTTCTTTCGCATGCTTCGTACTCGTGGCCGCCGATTCGAAGGGCAGACGTTGCTTAGAAAATGTATTTGCCCACAACCTCCGCCAGTCGGCGCAGATCACCTACCAGCGACGCATATTGATCGGGCAAGAGTGCTTGCGGCCCATCGGACAGGGCTTTTTCCGGGCAACTGTGCACCTCGATGTGGACGCCATCGGCGCCTGCGGCTACCGCCGCACGGGCCATCGCGGGGATCAGATCCGGACGGCCCGTGGCGTGGCTCGGATCAGCGATAATCGGTAAGTGACTCTGGCCCTTGACGTTCGGAATCGCGCTGAGGTCGAACATGTTCCGCGTCGATTCTTCAAAAGAGCGGACGCCACGTTCGCAGAGCACCACCTGGTGGTTGCCTTCCGAAAGAATGTACTCGGCCGACATAAGCAGATCCTTGACGGTAGCGCTCAGGCCGCGCTTGAGAAGGACCGGCTTGCGGGCCTGGCCTACCTCACGGAGAAGGTCGAAATTCTGCATATTGCGGGCGCCGATCTGGAACATGTCGGCATGGCGATAGACCATTTCCACCTGCCGGGGATCCATCACCTCCGTGACCACGGGCAGGCCATGCTTTCGGCCGGCCTCTTGCAGGATCTTGAGCCCAGCTTCCCCGAGTCCCTGAAAGCTGTACGGGCTCGTGCGCGGCTTGAAGGCGCCGCCGCGAAGGATATTGGCGCCCGCCGCCTTGACCTTTCCCGCGATGTCGTCCAGGATTTCCGCGCTTTCCACGGCGCAGGGGCCGGCAATCATCGCCATGTAGCCGCCGCCTACGCGCACGGGCGCGCGCCCCGGTACTGGGATTTCCACAACGGAATCGGCGGCGTGAAATTCCCGGCTGGCTAATTTGAACGCCTTCAGGATCGGCAAGACCTGCTCGACGCCGGGAATGGCAGCGAGCGGCTCCGCCTGAAGTTTGTTCTCATCGCCAATCACTCCGATGATCGTGCGCAGCTCGCCTCGGCTGATGTGCGGCTTGTAACCTAACTCCTGGATACGATCCAGAATGTGGTCGATCTGCTCATGGGTGGAATCCGGACGAACAACGATGATCATGTGTGAATGGTGTTCGCGAGAATAGCCGGGAAATCTGCCCCGGCAATTTAGCCGCTCACGGTCGCGCTCGGATAGGATCCCAATATCGACAGCTGTTCGGCGTGTTCCTGCAAAGATGCCAAGGCACGCTTCACCTTGGGGTCCTCGTGATGCCCTTCGAAGTCGACGAAGAAGACATACTCCGAGCGCGGGGACCGAGCAGGAAACGATTCGATCCAGGTGAGGTTCAGCTTGGCCTGCTTGAAGACATTGAGCGCGTCGACCAGCGAACCCGGCTGGTGCGGCACCTTGAACATGATGCCGGTCTTATCGTGCCCAGTTCGCTGGCACTCCTGGGTGCCGATGACGGCGAAGCGCGTCTCGTTGAAGGGCGAATCTTCTATATCCGTAAACAATATCCTGAGGCCGAAGCGCACGGCTGCCTGCCGGCTGGCCACCGCCGCAGCCCCGGGCTCTCGCTGTGCAAGCTCAGCTGCAGTCGCCGTGCTGGCAACCTCGTGCAAAGATGCATGGGGAACATTCTTGCTAAGCCAGTTGCGGCATTGGGAGAGCGCCTGCGGCTTGCTATAAACCCGGCGGATCTCCTGCTGATCGCAATTGGCCAGCAAATTGTGATGGATCGGCAACCGAACTTCGGCGCAGATTTTGAGTTGCGGCAAACGCAGGAACATGTCCAGCGTGTCGGCAACGCGCCCATCCGTGGAGTTCTCCAAAGGCACGACTCCAAAGTCGGCATGGCTGCGGTTCACCTCCTCGAAGACGGCCGCGATGCTACCCACGCGCATGTACTCTACCGCCTGCCCGAAACGCTCGACCGCGGCCAGGTGACTGAAACTGTACTCCGGTCCTAAGTACGCTATCTTCAACACCTTCTGCAACGCCCGCGATCCGCTCATGAGTTCCCGATAGATCGCTCGCACCGTACTCGGATCGAGCGGGCCCTTGCTCGACTGCAGTACGTTTTGAATGACCTCCTCCTCGCGCGCGGGGGAGAACACCTCGCCGCCCTGGTCGTCCTTCAGTTTGCCGATTTCGCTCGCCACCGTGGCACGATCATTCACTAATCTCAGAATCTGCAAGTCCAGCTTGTCGATTTGAGTGCGGAGATGGCGGAGAGATGCGGCTGCACGACTCGAAGTGAGGGTATTGTTTCCGCTCTCGATTTTGCGCGTCATTGGATATCTCACGTGGGAGGTTTTGTGCGCGATTCCCTCGTAATTTATGCGGGTTGAAAACCGCTGTCAACTAACAACACTTAAACAGCCTTTGGAATGGGACTTCCACCAAGCGAACCTAGGACGGCCGAAACATTGCGGCAACCAAGGGCTGTCACAATGACCATTCCAATGAGTGTGTTTTCCTGGGTCCCTGCCATTTTGGCGGCAAACCAGCATTCCAGCCAGGCCCTGTTTAGCTTTTTATGTCACAAGTCTTCTTTTTTCAAGTTCTTACAACGAGTTCATTTGCTGGACCGGGAGTGGCACGACACTTGCCTTACGCAGGTTTGATAACCAGCGCGCCGCAATTACTTGAGATTTCCTAAAACAACCTTACGAGCATGTCGAAAAAGCAGTTCTCCAGTACCGGTTTGTCCAAATGAGTCTGGTCAGACCGCTTTTTCGGCCCGCTCCAAGAAGCATCACGCAATGAGAACCGAAGGCGGTCGCTTGGAGAAGAGGCTCGCGCGCCGGTCTTTAGTGAGAAAGGAGCACCACGGTGGCTGAAGGTGAAAGAATTATTGGCATCGACCTCGGCACGACCAACTCGGTAGTGGCTGTCATGGAAGGCAGCGAGGTCAAGGTGATACCTAACCAGGAAGGTAATCGACTGACTCCCAGTGTGGTCGCATTTACCGATAAAGGGGACCGACTAGTAGGCGACCCGGCCAAGCGGCAGGCGATCACCAATCCCCGGAGAACGGTTTATTCGATCAAGCGTTTCATGGGTCGGCGCCACAACGAAGTGCAGAGCGAAGAGAAACTCGTTCCGTACAAGATCGTCGGCGGCCCGAACGAACTCGTGAAGGTCGACATCGACGGCAAACAGTACACGCCGCCCGAGATTTCTGCGCTCGTACTGCGCAAGCTGAAAGAAGCGGCCGAGGCGTATCTCGGACACACTGTCCGCAAGGCAGTCATCACGGTGCCGGCCTACTTCAACGATGCCCAGCGCCAGGCAACCATGGACGCGGCCCAGATCGCCGGCTTCGATACCGAATGGGAGATCGAGGATCCCAAGACCGGCAAGAAGTCGCGGCAGCGCATGCGCATCATCAACGAGCCGACCGCCGCGTCCCTGGCGTATGGGCTCGACAAGAAGAAAAATGAAAAGATCGCCGTCTTCGACCTGGGCGGCGGCACGTTTGACATTTCTATCCTGGACGTTGGCGACGGCGTTTTCGAGGTCAAGGCGACCAACGGCGACACCCATCTGGGCGGCGACGACTTCGACCAAGTCCTGATCGACTACATCGCTGACGAATTCAAGAAGGAGAACGGCATCGATTTGCGCAAGGACCAGATGGCCTTGCAGCGTCTCAAGGAAGCCGCCGAGAGGGCCAAGAAAGACCTCTCGCAAGCGGCGACCACGGACATCAATCTACCGTTCATCACGGCCGATGCCTCCGGGCCCAAGCATCTGCAAATAGCGCTTACGCGGGCCAAGTTCGAGCAGCTCGTCGATCATCTCATCGAACGTTGCCGCGGCCCGGTCCTGCGTGCTTTGCAAGACGCGGGATACAAGCCGGGCGACATCGACGAAATCGTGCTGGTCGGCGGTATGACGCGCGTTCCCAAGGTGCAGGCTCTCGTGAGGGAGGCGTTCGGCAAGGAAGGCCACAAGGGGGTCAACCCCGACGAGGTCGTCGCCATTGGTGCCGCGATCCAGGGCGCCCAGCTCATGCTAGGCAGCAAGGCCGAGGTGCTCTTGCTGGATGTAACGCCGCTGTCGCTGGGTATCGAGACCTTGGGCGGCGTGCTCACCAAACTGATCGAGCGCAACACGACGATTCCGACCACGAAGAAGGAGAAATTCTCGACGGCGGAAGACAACCAGACCGCGGTAACCATCCGCGTGTTCCAGGGCGAAAGCCCGATCGCCGAGAGCCCCAGCAACCGTCTGCTTGGTCAGTTCAACCTGGAAGATATCCCGCCGGCGCCGCGTGGCATGCCGCAGATCGAGGTCTCGTTCGACATCGATCACAACGGCATCCTCAACGTCTCGGCCAAGGACATGGGCACAGGCAAGGAAAAGAAGATCCGCATCGAAAGCTCGAGCGGTCTGAGCCAAGGCGACGTCGAGAAGATGAGTCGCGAAGCCGAAGCGCACGCCGAGGACGATCGCAAGCGCCGCGAGTTGATCGACGCCCGCAACAAGGCAGACCAGATGATGTACCAGATGGAAAAACTGCTCAAGGACAACGCCGACAAGCTCAGCGAAGGCGACCGGGCGCCCATCCAGTCCGCGATCGAACGGCTCAAGCAAGTCGCCAGCAAGGACGATGTTGCAGCCATCAATCAGGCTATTGGCGAGCTGGAACAGGCGTCGCATGCCATGGCACAGCATCTCTATAGCCGTGGGCAGGGCGGCCCTGGTCCCGGTGGCGGCGCCGCCGGAGCGGCGGGCCCATCCGGTGCCGATGGTCAGGCCAAAGGTAAGGACGACGTCATCGACGCGGAATTCGAGGTCAAGAAATAATCTTGACTTCCCGACAGAGATCGAAGGAGCGAGGACCGTGGCGAGAAGGCCAGGGCTCTCGCTCCTTGCGTTCTCAGGCCCATGCAGCGCGGCAGCGCCCGAGGCGTCAAGCAGTGCGGTTGACTACGCATCTCCCATACCGCATAGTTCCTCTGTGCTGACCTGGGCAAGTTTCGGGACATTCAATGATTGCCGCGACCAAAACAGTTCAGAAGTCGGTCGATAGGTTTATTGCCAGGCAGCCCATTTTCGATCGCCGGCGCGATGTCTTTGGCTATGAACTCCTCTTTCGCGCGAGTCCTGAGAATTTCTTTCCACAGGGCGATGGGGATCTGGCTTCTTCTACGCTCATCAAAGATAGCTTGCTGCTGTTCGGTCTGGACGCCATCACGGGCGACAAGAGGGCGTTTATCAATGTCACTCGGCAGATGCTCGTCTCCGATTCTGCAGCGGTTCTTCCCTGCGAACGCACGGTGTTGGAGATCCTCGAAACGATCGAGCCCGATGAAGAGGTAATCCTGGCCACCAAAAGACTGAAGGACAATGGCTACACCATCGCTCTGGATGACTTTGCATATCGACCGGAATTCGAGGGGCTCCTGGATCTGGCCGACATCGTGAAGGTCGATTTCTTGGCGACTGCGAGCGCGCAGCGTGAGAGACTGGCCTCACATTTTCGCCGGCGCGACCTCCGGCTGCTCGCCGAGAAAGTCGAAACTTCCGAAGATCTTCAAGAAGCCCTGGATCTCGGCTACTCCTATTTCCAAGGCTATTTCTTTTGCAAGCCGCAAGTCATCTCTCGGAAGGAAGTCCCCGGGCTTTGGGGGAATTACCTCAAAGTTCTCAGTTTGTTGAATCGCCCGGACACCGATTTCGACGAGCTGGAGCACACCATCAAACACGAGGTTGCTCTTTCGCTCAAGCTGCTGCACTACTTGAACTCTGCCAATTTCGGCTGGCGCAATCGCATTTCGTCGATCAAGCAGGCGCTCGTACTACTTGGCACCATCAATTTGCGGAAATGGGCCAGCGTCGTGGCTTTCAGCTCCTTCTGCGAGAATAAACCAAAGGAATTGCTGACCACCTCTTTATGCCGCGCCCGTTTTTGCGAGTTGCTCGCGCCATTATGCGGTCTCGGCCAGCGTCAGCTCGATCTGTTCTTGATTGGATTGCTCTCCGTCCTTGATGTTGCGATGGATCGTTCGATCGTAGAGGTCTTGCAGGACCTTTCGCTGTCCGCGGACATCAGTGATGCGCTTTTGGGAGGCGAATCTCCCCTGGGCAAGCTGTACTCCCTTGTTTTGGCATATGAACGCGGCAACTGGGAGCGGGTCACGAGTCTTGCCCACGACCTGGGCATCTCCAGCGCCGACATTGTCGGGCTCTATTGCCAGTCCATCCAATGGGCGGACGAAGTAAACAGCGAGCGTCCACCGAAATAACGCCGGTGCGTTCGCAAGGCCTCGCGCACCTGATGAAAATTCCAGCCAAGAGTGACGATCCCCCTGTGCCGGCAACCGAGTATACGCGCACGGTTGATCGCTAGACACCCCCTCTTCTACTGCTCCCTTTGTGATCTATACTTGCCAAGTGGCTAGCCTGGGAATGGCCTCCTGGCACGCTCAGCGCATGCCGGCCTGACCGATTCATCTGCTGCGGCCGATTCATTCCTGGTAGTCGAACAGCTCAAGGGGACTTATGTTTGGACTCAGGAGTCAAAACAGAACGACCGCGGACAAAGAGACTTCACTGGAAGCATTACCGGCAGCCGTCGCCAGGCTCGGCAAATTGCCCATGCTACCGGAGACGGCCCACAGGGCGCTGGCGCTGAGCAACAACCCGAAGACGCCCTTGAACGCCCTCGCCGCGCTGATCGAGCGCGACGTGACGCTGGCGACCGGCATCCTCAAGCTGGCGAACAGCCCGCTTTATCGGATCGGCCGGTCGGTCGAAAGTGTGAATCAGGCCGTGGTTCGACTCGGGCTGCGCGAGACCCAGAGCCTGTTGATCACCACCAGCATGCGCACCCTGTTCAACAAGGCCGGGCAGGCCAAGAAGCTTCAATGCCAGAGGCTCTGGCAGCATTCCTTCCTCACCGCTTGCCTGTGCCGGCAGCTCAATCGCACGCTTAAGCTTGGTTATCAAGGCGAGGAGTTTGCCTGCGGATTGTCGCATGACATTGGCCGGATCTTGATTGCTATTGGGGCTCCCAAGCAATTCGATGCGGTCGATCCAATGAGTTTTCAGGAGGGGCCGGAGACGCTGGCTCACGAGAAAACGATCCTGGGCACCGACCATTGCTTCTTTGGCGCGTGGTTCGCCGACAACAACGACCTGCCCGCCTCGCTGGTCCGGTCCATTCAGTTTCATCACACTCCCGGAGAGGCCGGCGAACATCAGGGCCTCGTTGGATTGATCGCCACAGCCGATCACATGGCGAACCACATCCAGCTTGCCGAGTCGGTACAAGGCTATGAGATTCAGACGAATCCCGGCTGGTTCTACATCACGCTAACGTGGGATGACGCCAGGAGACAGCAGACGGAAGAAGCTATCCTGCAGGTCATGGCTCAGGCATCGGACGAGGCTATGGAAGTAGTCAAAGTTGTCGCCTGATACCCGCGCGGGGGCTCCCTTCAGCAAGCGTCACCCTTCCCGGCTGGCGCTTTTTCGCGATTTTCCAGGACCGCGACCATTCCTTCTATCCACTGCACCGCCCTCCGGGGCCCGTGGGCCGAGAAGTGCCAGCGCGCATCCTTTAGCCCGCCTGGCCCGAGGCATTCCTGCGCCAACAGTTGCAATGGCAAGGGACGTGCAGTACCGTCTACGCTAAATGACCGTGCGGGATTCGGCAGTAGGTCAGGTCTCCAACCTGACCGAACAGATTGGGAAAGCTGTCCTACGCCGCTGCCGAATCAAGCACGGTGATATAGAACGCAGGTGAATGGATCTGCAAGGAAGCCTCTCCCATGGTGGACTACATCATTGTCGGCGCCGGCTCTGCCGGATGCGTGCTGGCCAACCGCCTGTCCGAAGACCCTACCACGAGCGTGCTGCTCCTCGAAGCGGGCGGACCGGACAAAAAGCGAGAGATCCACATCCCGGCCGCCTTCTCAAAGCTCTTCAAGACCGCGTGCGACTGGGCTTTCACCACCGAAGAGCAGCCCCACCTGCTCAACCGCAAGCTCTATTGGCCGCGCGGCAAGGTCGTGGGCGGTTCGAGCTCGATCAACGCCATGATTTATATTCGTGGCAGCCGGCATGACTACGATGAGTGGCATGAGCTAGGCAACAAAGGCTGGAACTTTGCCGGCGTGCTCCCCTATTTCAAAAAGTCCCAGAACCAGGAGCGTGGCGCATCCGAGTACCATGGCACCGGCGGCCCGCTCAACGTCGCCGACCTGCGCTCGATCCACCCGATGACGCGAGCTTTTGTCGAGGCAGGCAACGAGATCGGCTTGCCCTTCAACGCCGACTTTAACGGGCCGGAGCAACTGGGAGTCGGCTACTATCAAGTCAACCAGCGCTCGGGGAAGCGGCATAGCGCCGCCGTCGCTTACCTTAAGCCTGCCATGGACCGCTCCAATCTCACCGTTCGGACCGACGCCTACGTCACCCGCTTGCTCTTCGACAAGGGACGCGCCACCGGCGTTACCTATGCCCGCAACGGCCAGCCGGAGGAAGTGAGCGCGGACAAGGGAGTGATCTTGTGCGGCGGTTCGATCAACTCGCCGCAATTGTTGCTAATGAGCGGCATAGGACCAGCGGATCACCTGCGCGAGCTGCAGATTCCCGTGCTGGCGGACCTGCCGGGCGTCGGCCAAAACCTGCAAGATCACCTGGCCGTCGGCTTGACCTATTCCTGCACGCAGCCGATCAGCCTGATCAATGCCGAGAGCATCCGCAACACTCTCCGCTACTTGCTGTTCGGGACCGGCCCACTGACTTCCAACATCGCCGAGGCCGGCGGGTTCGTCAAAACTAGGCCAGACCTCCTCACGCCAGACCTTCAGTTCCATTTCGCGCCTGTTTACTACGTCGATCACGGTCTGACCCTCCCCAAGGGACACGGCTTCTCCATAGGTCCGACCGTTCTCCATCCGCAGAGTCGCGGTTCTATCTCACTGGCTTACGACGAGCTGGCGCAGCCGACCGCGCGCATTCAACCTAACTATCTGGCGAACGCCGCCGACCTGCAGCTATTGGTGCAGGGCGTCAAGCTCGCCCGCCGGTTTATCCAGACAAAGCCCTTCGCCCCCTATCTCGACGCAGAAGTGACGCCTGGACCAGAAGTGCAGAGCGACGAGGAGATCGCCGATTTCATTCGCCGCAAGGCTGAGACCATTTATCACCCTGTCGGCACGTGCAGAATGGGCAACGATCCGCTGGCCGTGGTGGACAGTAGGCTGCGCGTCCACGGCCTGGAGGGGCTGCGCGTTGTCGATGCATCCGTCATGCCCAATGTGATCAGCGGCAACACCAACGCGCCGACGATCATGATCGCCGAAAAAGTCGCCGACCTGATCAAGCAAGATGCTTGATGATCCGCGACCTGCATTGCCTATCGCACTTTCCGTTGCCCGCGATCCGGCGATAATAGCCGGAGACGCCCCCAGCCATCCTGAGACATTGACCACGCATGAACAAAACCGAGCAGCTTCAACGAGTTTTGGACTGCGGCATCGTTGCCGTCATCCGCTCGCCGGACAGTCAGCAGTTGGTCGAGGCAGCCCGGGCGCTGGCCGACGGCGGCGTGACGGTCATCGAGATCACGATGTCGGTGCCCCATGCCCTGGAGGTGCTGCGCGAGGTTCATAAGGCTTTGGGCGACCGCATCCTTCTGGGCGCTGGGACAGTCCTCGATCCGGAAACCGCCCGCGCCGTGCTGCTGGCCGGGGCCGAATTCATCGTGGCGCCTACCGTCAACGTGGAGGTCATCCGGTTATGCCAGCGTTACGATAAGCTGGTCATGCCTGGCGCTTTCACGCCCACCGAAATCCTCACGGCATGGGAAGCGGGGGCCGACATCGTGAAAGTGTTTCCCGCGGATGTCGTCGGCCCGGCGTTCTTCAAAGCGTTGCGAGGCCCCTTGCCTCAGATTCGCCTCATGCCGACTGGCGGCGTCGACTTGAGCACCGCGGCGGACTTCCTCAGGGCAGGGGCTTGTTGCCTGGGAGTTGGCGGACAGCTCGTCGAACCCAAGGCCGTCCACGAGGGTAATTTCGGACGCATCCGCGACTTGGCCCGGCAATACGTTGCCATCGTGAAACAAGCACGCGGGTAGCGTGGAGCTGCCGAGAAATTCCACAGAAACAAGAGGACAACCCATGCCACATGAAGTCGTTACCTTCGGCGAAGCGATGGTTCGTCTCAGCCCTGCAGGTTTTCGCAGGTTGGAGCAAACACGCGCGCTGGAGCTGTTCGTCGGCGGCGCCGAGCTGAATACTGCGGTGGGGCTGGCCCGGCTCGGGCATAGCACCGCCTGGGTCTCGCGCCTGACGCGCAATCCTCTCGGTAGGCTCATCGCCAACCATGCCCGCGAAGCCGGCGTCAACACCGAGCACGTTTTGTGGACCGATAGCGACCGGGTCGGCGTCTACTTCCTGGAATTCGGCGCCGCCCCGCGCGCCAGCAGCGTTCTTTACGACCGCAAGGATTCGGCCATCGCGAACATCCGCCCGGGCATGGTGAACTGGTCCACGGTGTTCTCGGGTGCCAAATGGTTCCACGTGACCGGCATCACCCCGGCTCTCAGCTCCACAGCGGCCGAGGCAACCCGGGAGGCACTCAAGGCCGCCCGTACAGCGGGCCTCCAGACCAGCATCGACCTGAATTACCGGGCCAAGCTATGGAGCCCCGCGGACGCGGGCCGCTGGATGACCGAGTTCATGCAGTACTGCGACGTGTTGATCACTACCGAGGAGGATGTCGAGCGCGTCTTCGGGATCGAAGGCGTGGACTACGAAGACCTGGCGGCCCAGGTGGCCAAGCGTTTCTCTCTCTCGGTGGTCGCGATTACCTTGCGCGAGAACCCGCTCGTATGGAAGAACAGCTGGACCGCTATCGCCCATCAAAACGGCAAGGTTTTCCGCACGCGGACCTACGAGGTCGAGATCGTGGACCGCCTGGGCGCGGGTGATTCCTTCGCAGCGGGTCTCATCCATGGCTTGCTCGAAGGCGACGTGCAGAGAGGACTGGATTTTGGTGTCGCGGCCAGCGCGCTCAAACATTCGATCCCGGGCGACTTCGACTGGATCACCCGCGAAGAAGTCGAGAATCTCTTGATGGGGCCCGGGCTGCGCATCAGCCGTTAGCGCGTAAGCATGTGCGCAACCAGAACGGGACCGAGGCGAATCGCCATGGCTCTCAGCCGCGATCAAGTGCGCGAAATCGATCGTCGAGCCATCGAGGAATTCGGTGTCCCCGGCGTGGTGCTCATGGAGAATGCTGGTCGTGGGGCCGCGGAACTTCTCATGTCCCTTGGCATTGCCGGAAAAGTTGTCGTCTGCTGTGGGAAGGGGAACAACGGCGGTGACGGCTTCGTGGTGGCCCGCCACCTCGACATTCACGCGGTGCCGGTGCGCGTCCTGCTCTTTGCACTACCTGAGGACCTGACCGGCGATGCCGCCGTCAATTACCAGATCGTCGCGAGGTCCGGTTTGCCGCTCTCCGTCTGCCTACCGCTGGATCTGCAAGCGCTTCAGCGTGAGCTTGCGGCAGCGGACTGGATCGTCGATGCCTTATTCGGCACCGGCCTGGCAGGGGCAGTGCGCTCGCCTTTCGATCAGATCATCGCTGCCATCAATGCGAGTGCGCCGGCGCGTGTCTTCGCGATCGACATCCCATCGGGATTGGATTGCGATACCGGCCAGCCAACGGGACCCACCATCCGCGCAAAGCATACGGCGACCTTTGTGGCCCAGAAAAAAGGGTTCGCAAGCCCGGCGGCACCGCCCTGGCTCGGCCAGACACATGTGCTGCACATAGGGGCGCCGCGCTGCCTTGTCGCTTTCCCAGTAAAATAGCTGTCGTTGCGTTGTCAGGGCAATTTCCGATCCCGGGTGTATGCCGCCATGACACTGCTTTATCAAGATGCACTGTTTCTCAGGCACGAAACCGGCGCCCATCCCGAGAAGCCCGCGCGCCTGCGTTCCATCCTCTCCCGGCTGGAGAAGGCCGACCTTGTCAAGGATTGCGTGGCCGGCACGTTTCGGCCGCTGACGGAGGATACCGTAGCCCAGGTCCATGCACCCGCGCAGATTGTGCGGGCCAAGCAGGTGGCGGCGCATGGCGGGGGCCATCTCGATTCCGACACCGTGGTCAGTGCCGAGTCGTTCAAGGTCGCCCTTGCGGCGGCGGGCGCCTGCGTGGCCGCCGTCGATGCTGTCGTGAAAGGCAACGATCGGAATGCCCTCTGCCTCGTCCGCCCTCCCGGTCATCATGCGACGCAGTCGACGAGCATGGGCTTCTGCCTGTTCAACAACATTGCTCTCGCAGCACGCCACGCGCACAAGGCGCACGACCTGACACGGATCCTCATCGTCGATTGGGACGTGCATCACGGAAACGGCACGCAGGATATTTTCTACGAAGATCCTACGGTGATGTTTTTCAGCATCCACCGTTATGGGAATGGCTTCTATCCGGGTACCGGCGCTGTGGACGAAACCGGCCGCGGCCGCGGCCTGGGCCATACCTGGAATGCTCCCATCCGCTACGGCACCTCACGCAAGGAGTATCAAGCTCACTTTACGAACGTGCTTGAAAAAGCTGCCGACAAGATCAAACCGGAGCTGGTCCTTGTGAGTGCCGGGTTCGACGCTCATGCCCGCGACCCGATCGGCTCGCTCGGGCTGGAAACCGAGGACTTCGTCGCACTTTCCCGGCAAGTGCTCGATGTAGCCAGGACGCATGCGCATGGTCGATTGGTGAGTTGCCTCGAAGGAGGCTACGATCTCCATGCGCTTGCCGAATCTGTCGAAGTTCATCTCCGCGAGTTACTGACGGCAATGAATTAGTTGGCGAGTCGAGCCCCGTCAGGGGCCGGGTGACAGCAGAACTGTAGAACCAACTCCCAAATTCGAACCGTGCACGGTACACCGGACTGACCTTGCTCTCCGCAGGCGATGTGGGGTATATGCCCTTGTTGCGGGAGATGCTGCGCCATGGGCCGGGTCAGGAGTGCCGAGAATGCCCATTTTGGAAGTTCGCGGGTTGGCCAAGTGGTACGGCCGCCGCAAGGTTGTGGACGGCGTCAATTTCGACGTCTCCGCCGGCGAGGTGGTCGGCCTGCTCGGGCCCAACGGGGCCGGCAAGACAACCAGCTTTCGCATGACAACAGGCCAGATCACGCCGCAGGGAGGCCAGGTCACGTTCGACGGGCGAGACGTGACGCTGCTGCCCATGTATCGCCGGGCTCGTCTCGGCATGGGCTATCTCTCCCAGGAAACGAGCGTTTTTCGCAAACTGACAGTCGAGAAGAATATCCTCGCGATCCTGGAGGCCATGCCGGTCTGCCGCAGCCTGGGCCGGTCGCTGAGGCACAGCGAGCGCTGGGAGCGCACGGACAAAATCCTCGATCAATTTGGCCTGAACCGCGTGCGCAAGAACAACGCCGCCAGGCTCTCCGGCGGGGAGAAACGCCGGCTGGAGATTGCCCGTTGCCTCGTCTGCGAGCCGCTGCTCATCCTTCTGGACGAGCCGTTCACGGGCATCGACCCCAAGACGATTACCGACATCCAGCAGATCGTCCGCGATCTCCGCAGCCAGGGAATCGCGATCTTACTCACCGATCACAACGTGCGCGAAACTCTCAAGATTACCGACCGCAGCTATCTCATCAAGGACGGTCAGGTACGCACGCACGGCAAACCGCAAGAACTGATCAACGACCCGATCGCGATCGACGAATACCTGGGGACGACGTTCGAAGACGACGGCTTCGGCGGTCCGTCCAGGGCCCCTTCGCTGCCAGTCGTACGCGACATTTCCGCGCGCGATGTCCTTCAGATGGAGAGCATCCACCGCCTGATCGAAAACCTGCGCAGCGACGACCACGAAGCCGCCTCCGCCGCCCTTGTACAGCATGGCCAGGCCATTTTGCCTGCCCTGCTCGAAGCCCTGGAGCGCCGCGACGTCGAAATGCGCCGCCGGGCGTTCGCGGTGCTGCAGCACATTTTGCAGAACAACCCCAGCTTCGATCCCTACGCACCGGAGGCGCTCCGCCGCGAGCAGCTCCAGCACCTTCGCGACAACCTCGACCGGAGAGCAGGATAGCCAGCTCGACGGCCGGCGGACCAAAGAGAACGCGGAGAGCGCGAACCTGTGTCGCTCCGCTCTCTCTCTTTGTATCAATGACTGTGTGTGCCCTGGGATTGGATCCAAACCCCTTCTGGAGTCAGCACCATGTCTTCACAACAGCAGCTGGTGGATGCATACCTGGCCGGAGTGCAGACGCTTCGCCACGCCGTGAACGGGCTGAGCCGCGAGCAGTTCCTCAAGCGTCCGGTGCCTGGAAAGTGGAGTACGCAGGAAGTGGTCTGTCATCTGTCCGATTCCGAGCAAGCCTGGGCCCATCGCATGAAGCGTGTGATTGCTGAGAAGCGCCCGTTTTACATTGGTTACGACGAGTGTCGCTTCCCTGCGGCCCTGGCTTATCAGGAACAGGATGTGGAAGAGGAATTGGAGCTTTTCGCGCAAATGCGCCGCCAGATGGCCCGCATTCTACGCGGACTGCCCGCCGAAGCCTGGAGTCGCGACGGCGTCCACAGTGAAATGGGACTGTTGACGCTCGAGCAAATGCTCCGCATCGAGTCGGATCATGTTCCCCATCACGTGCAATTCATCCTGGAGAAAAAGCGAGCTATGGGCCTGGCCTAACGGCCAGCTGGATTGCCGATCTTCTTCTCCCCTCGCCCGGTACTCCGGGAGAGGGGCAGGGGTGAGGGCAGTGCGTCAGTATCCCCCGAAGCCAAACCCTCACCCCCAACCCTCTCCCGGAGTACCGGGCGAGGGGAGCGAGTGCGTCCACTAATCAATTCTTAGAACGGAATCCGTTGACGATTCATCAGCGAGAGGCGATTCCGGTTTGGAAGGCATACTGGTTCCAGCGCTGCTCCAGCTCACTGAAGCCGTGCAGGCCGTAGTGGCGTTCCAATGCCTTGTCGTAGCCGTAGCGTAGGCCGTCGTGCAGGAAGCGCGTGAATTCTTGCGGTCCCCCCTGCTGGTGGGACAGGAAATCGACCACCGATACGCTCTGGGAATAGAACGAGCCGACATAGCTAGCGTTCCGCGGGTAATCATCGAGCTGCATCAGGTCCTGCAGACGAAAGAGCCGATTTTCCTGGCGGCAGCGCGGCAGGTTATTCAGGTAACGATCGACCTTCTCGCGCGGCTCGGTCAGCACCGCCATGCCCTCATCGGCCCAGCGCGGCACGAGCCGTTCGCCGAATTCCCCGGCCATCACTACATGCGTTGCCTCATGAGGCAGGACGGCGGTGAGCATGTTGCGGTCGTCGCAGTGCAAGTCGATGCGGCTGACGACGAGCCTGCCATTCTCCATGCGAATGGTCGAATGTCCGGGCGAGTTGTGGGCGCCCGTAGCCTTGCTATAGTCATCGCCCGTGGCGAACAAGTAAATGTCGCATTTCGGGCTCCAGGCATCGCCGGCGCCGCCAAACCATTTCTGCTGCATGGCGGCCCGCGTCTTTTCCGCCACGGCCGCCGCGCGCTCGGCAAGTTCGGGAGACTGGTTATGAAAAATGCGAAAATTGGCACTCTCGACCAGTGCCCAGCCGTCGTTGGCAGGGCTGTGGCGCACGGCGACGGCCGCCGCAGGCTTACTCACATCCGCTGCTTTCCCGTTATTGCGCCGCTTCTCGATTTCCTCCAGGAGCTGCTTGCCATACAAGAGCCGAGGCGCCAGGTCGAGCGCCTGACGCACTTCTCGTTCCAGGTCGGCCCAGGCGGTGACCTCCGGCGTGGAGTTGTTCATCTGGTCCACCACGAAGTAGAGCTTGCAGTACGCCCAGCGTTCGCGGCAAAGGTCGGCGGCCGACTTGTCGGCCTGGCTCACCTGTTCGTATAGGGACCGCGCTTCGAAGTAGCGGTGGTTGTCGAATTCCTGGTCGGCCCGCTCGAGCAAGGCACGGGGTAGGTCCTTCCGCCTGTCCCCCGCAGCGGATGCATCGAGGGAATCTTCTGCACTCTTGGCACGCACCGTCGCGGTCAGCTTGGCCGGGGCAGGAGAGGTGGGTTGGGCAGCAGCTGGAGTCGCTGATGCCGCGACCGGGTTGGTTGGTGCCGCAGTTGGCCCACTGCCGCCGTTGAGTGCCGTGTCGAGAATGGCACCGCGATCGAGGATGAGCAGGCGCCGCAGGTACTTCTGCGCCTCCTCATTTTGCTTGCTGAGACGCAAATCCTTGACGCAGCCACGGTAAGCGTCGGCCAGGAGCCTCAGGTAAACCTGGTTGCCGTTGATATAGGCGAGCTGTCCTTCGAGCGCGTTGACGGCCGCTCGGAATTCGCCGTGGAGCATGAAATCCCGGCCCTCGCGCAGAGCGTTTTGCACGGCCAGGGTCGTGGCAAGCATGCTTTCGCGATCGGGAGTTGCGGCGGGGGAGCCCGGGCCGGAGGGGCCGGCGCTCGCAACCGCGCCGGCCAACAAAAACGCGAGCAGGCCATCCACAGCCATAGATGCATCCTTGCAAACGAGTTGACGAAAGGGTCATTTCACCGTTGGTGCACGGTGCCATCGGGGGGACCAGTGGAAGGATTGAAAAGCGGCAGACGATAGGCGTAGAAGTCGCGCGGGGACTCCTCCTTGGTCCGATTGCTGGAAGTGGGGAGGCGCAGGCATGGGTCGGCCTCCCCGATACCACCGCCGTCCCTGACGGGGTATTTCTCCACATGCGGAGCGTAACCTAGATCGGCGCGCCGAAAAATGCAAGGCGAAGTGCTAGGGGCGGAGCGCGCATTAGCGCTCTTTTACCCGGCCCCTGAAGCATCAAGCATTCGCCGGATCGATTTTGGAATAGAATGGGCGCCAGAGCTTCGACCACTTGAGCCAGTGACCGCTGGCGTCTTAATCGACATGCGAGGTCGCGGATGAGCGACTCCAAACGCCGACTAGTCGGAATGGGCATTCCATTCGCCCTAGCGTTCTTGCCGGATACGGCCCTGTCGACATACAGCCAGACGACAATTGTGGACGGTCTTCTCTTTCGCGCGCTGGCTCGCCTTCATCCCCAGGCTGACATCTTGGGCTATGTGGCCTGGGCGGGGGCCATCGTCGGGCTTCTTCTTCTGACGCCCGAATTGCTGGCGGTGATTCTGACGATCGCCGTCGTATTCGGCCATGTCGTCGGCGCCTATCTCCAGCTCACCGTCTTCCTTGGTAGCCTGTGGTATCAAGCCGCCAACGGACTTTTTCTAGTTGCAGCGGTAGCGTTGGGAACGGGGCTAACATGGTCGGCGCGGGCTGCGTCAGTGGTCGAGCAGTCGGCCCCCAGAAGGCGGTTACCAGCGTGGCTGCGTTGGGGGCTGATCGCCTTTTTGTCGGTGGTAGCCTTGTGCACGATCTGGCATCCCTAACGCAGCCAAACGCGGGAGGGTCGACAGATGCGGCAATGGAAACGGCGTTTGTTGGGCCTGGGTCTCCCTTGCCTGCTGGCATTCTCATTCGACGTCGGCATGACCATGTACGGTCAACCCGCGGAATACTGGGCAGGCGATTACAGCCAAACAAACGAAGCTTCGCCATTCATTCGCAAACTGTTCCAGGTTCACCCCGCGGCGGCGGCGGCCGGCGAAGCAATGTGGGCGAGCATTATCGTCGTGGGGATCGTGCTGCTGCCGGAAGTCTTGGCGACGATCGCCGCCGTCGCCATCGTGTTTGGGCACACGGCGGGAGGTTTCACCTGGCTTCACATCATTCCCGAGCGGCGCTGGTTTCAGTCGCTTCACGCCATACTGTTCATTTCCGCAACGGTACTTGGATTGGGACTGCATTGGTCGCTCCGAAACGCTCGGTTGGACGACGTTGCCAACCAGACGCGTCTTCCCCCCCTGGTTCGCTGGAGTCTGATCGGCGTCGCGTTCGCGATCGCCTGTTACATGTATCTGATTCCACAGTAGGGACCTGGCTGGATTGGCGAGAGCCGTACGAGGTCGTTTCATTGCGAGCATTTGGCTACGGTTCAGACTTCATTTTCGTGCGGCTCATTTCTGTCGGATCAAACGAGCGTGGTTGACGTAGACAACCTCAGTTCCGTCGTCAGTGACCACCGTGCACTTGAAATGGGCATGCTCCAGACGGGCCCGCCCCACGAGGGGATAGTACTTCGCGTCATCGAGTTGGTACTTGACCAATTGGCAATTGCCGCGGAAGTTCTTGGTTCGAGTTTTTTCGGGCAGGGCCAGAAGGACTTCCTCAGCGGAGGGAAAAGTTTCCAGGTGGGCGTCCCCGATGTTGACCAAACCTGCATGCCCGCTAATCCTTAACTTGAAGTCGATCAAGTTGTCGATCAATACATCGTTCCCGGTGTCCAATGGCTTGACCTTGGCCTGTCGCTCCTGGATGAACAGGTCGATGAGTGTCTGGCGTTTGCCAGCATCCTTACTCGCGACGAAGAAGTGAACCTCCGCGGGCGTAGGGTCGGTGCCACGCAGATCCTTGCTGATGCGCCGAATGAAATCCGCGTCGCTCTCGACTTTGTCCGGGCCGAAGGCGTTTCGAGATCGATCTAGGATCGGCGTCCTCTGCTGCGCATCCTGGGCGATACAGAGCGAGGTGATGGAAGTGCCGATCAGAGCCACGAACAGACCGCCACTTAGCACCGCAACTGTGCCGAGTTTCAATTTGGTTAGAAACATGCTCTTCAGAACCTTCTGTGTCAGGGCGATGACTTCGGTCGCGACGAGGCTTTCGGTGAGGGGTTGCCCCGCGGCAAGCAGCATCGCCGCCTTGGTTGAGGAAACTACGAATGTGGGCGACAGTGCGGCCTGGGCAGCGCATTCGCCGAGCGTGGCGGCGGACATCACTGCAGAAAGCGCCAGACCTCGTTGGGTGAGACGATCACGCAGCAAACGCCGAGCCCGTTCAAGCTTGCCGTGCAAGTTTCCTGCTGAGAGGCCGAGTCGTTGGGCGGCTTCATCGCGCGTCAGGCATTCGAGGTAGCAGAGGATCAACGGCGCGCGATAACGATCGGGCAACCGTCGCAATTCTTCGTCCAGGATGGCCTGCGCTTCACGCCAACTGACTTCCGCGGCCGGGTCGCTGGACGCCCGCGCCGCCACCCGGCATTCGCGATTCCTTCGTCGCGCGTGGTCTCGTTTCAGCTTGGTGGCCAACCGGCACGCTACGCCGTGCAACCAACTGCTTAACGCCGTTTTCTTCCGAACCGAAGCCGCCTTGCGCGCTAACACCAGAAAACTGGCCTGGCAGGCATCCTCCGCATCATGGAAACTCGGCAACGCCCGCCGACAGACGCCAAGCACCATCGGGCCATGCCGTTCGAGCAAGGCCGTGAAGGCAGCCTCATCGCGGACTTCGACGTATCGCTCCAGCAATTCGCGATCCGACAATCGCCGATAGGTCTGCACCGACGCCACGTTGCGAAGGTGCTGGACAAAACCGTTAAGCGACTGCTTGGCCATGGTTCGAAAACTCGTCCGAGACCAAAACGTTTCTTCCTAAAGTAGTTCCCGAGCATGCTGTTTGGGCGCGCTATTGGGCTAAGATTCGAACAGAGTACCAACCCGGCAGTATCCAGCCAGGCTATTTGCTGCCGGGTCGGACATGTGTGATCCCAATCCTTCTGGACAAGTCACATCAGCCCTGCCGATACATGCACTTGCGGAACATAGCCTGCCTGGATCGCACACACGGTGGATTTCGGGGTTAGAACCAACACTTTCTCGTATCCCGGGCGCGGCAGGAGCTGCCGATAATCTCCTGGCGACCAGGCGAGCAAGCAGTCGCCCCATAGTAAAAAGGCCTGTCGACCCTGGCCCTCTCGCTTCACGAACACTCCACTCGGCAACTCACGCAGCGTCGCGATAAACGAGCGTTTCAAGCGGTTCAGAGTGAGTCGATCAAGATGCAACTGCTGGTCGATGACGTCAGCACTAGGTCTCTGCGAACCGGCGATCCCCGGATTTCCCGACTTCCAGGCGTCACGGAAGGCGACATAGCTTTTATGGCGGCATTCGGCACATGGACGGTGCCCGGCTGCCAGGGCGGTGGCTTCATCAAGGAAGAACAGCTCGGTGTAGCGGCCAGGCGTCATCACGGTCCGCTTTCGGCCTCTGAATTCCAGCACGCACACAAGCCAGCGTTTGAGTTGCCATGCTCGCTTGATATTGCCTTGCTCGTCATGGAGGACGCCTCGGTTGCCCATAAACGTACCTCGCTCAGCGGCGGCGATGATCTCACCGGCAGGCGTCACGCGGTTCTGTCTTGGCACCGGCATGTCTCCTCATTGCAGGGGCCGACGCTTACCGGTCGGCCTGCTGCCCGGCACGAGAACATCGTAGACTTGAATGGAATAGATACAGATCCGGCCAGCTCTTACATAAGCGAACGTACCCCGAACGCGCCGCCGGAGCAAGGGACCCGGTTTAGAAGAAATGGGTTTGTTTCTGGTTCACGTGGTATGCTGAGCCTCCGCCGCTGACATATCGACTTATCCTCCTGGGAGTCGGATGCGCTGCTACGAAATGTGCAGGCGTCCCCCGGCTTTCCCAGCTACTGGGCAACGACCAGGTTCTCAAAATGGACTCCGCAAAAGCGTGATGAACAAGCAGCGATTACGTCCTTGATTATGAGCCGGGACACGCGTCGCGGGGTCACTTGTCAGTCCATTCCTGGACTCGCGAAAGCAGGGCGCCCCGGCGTTACAGACCTTAGGACTTTTCGAAGGTCTCGACAACAGGATTCGCACCATCTTGCGGCGCGCTTACGGCTTCCCCGATAAGGAGTACCTGCCGCTGAAAACTCTTACGTGGGTGCTGCCGAAACGGTGACAATCACACACGCGTAAGCCCGAAGAACACTTTTTTGAAAAGCGCGGATATTCGCCCGCCTCTGGTTTTTTTGTGTTCTATGCTTTCTGTAGATCCCCTCCGGTTGAACCAACCCCAAGTATCCTAGACCTTAAACAAGCGAACTCTCGGAGGGCAGAAGGCCTAGGCTATTGTGTGCAGCTGACCTGCGGCCATTTTGCAGATGCGCCAGATAGCGCTTTCAAGTGAGCGCCCCGTTTTGCGCTTACGTCCCATAACAACCCATGCCGACAAGAGTTACGTCAAGTGACAAATGACTGTCAGCAGTTACTCTCGCTTGCTTAAGGCCTAGAATCGACCCTTCGTTCTGGGCGCCTGGAGATCGATCATGTTATTGCGCACCCGTCCGACGCAATGCCACAAACAGCGGGCGTTTTGCCCTCACCGTTCTCGTGCCGGAACCGCAGCCCTGGAGTTCGCCCTCGTCGCACCTACTTTGTTCTTTATGATTCTCGGAACACTAATCGGCGGCATGGGCGTCTTCCGCTATCAGGAAGTGGCCAGCATGGCGCGTGAGGCTGCGCGCTTTGCGAGCACGCACGGCGGCAATTACGCGAAGGATAACAATCAAGCGATTCTCAATGGATCGCTTCCAAACGTCACGGACAGTTACATCATAAATTCAATCGTGCTGCCCCAGGCGATTTCCATGGACACGAACAAGGTCATTGTCTCCATTAGGTTCAACACGGCCAATGGATCGTTTGATTGGGATGACACGGCCAATAATGGCAATCGCTGGCCTTACTCGCCGGTCGTGGTGAACGGTACCACTTATTCCCAGACAAATACGGTGAGTGTCACCGTGACTTACACCTGGGTTCCGGAGGGTTATCTCGCTGGTCCGATCACTCTGTCGTCGACGTCGGTGATGCCGGTGAGTTACTAAGAGCCCCACCGGGTAACTTCAAGAATACGAGGCGTCTGGTCCTGGTTATTCGGAAGGGTTGAAAGGCAGGCGGAGTCGGCTTTCGCTTTGGGGTATTGGCAAGTCAGTGTGGACTGCTCGGGCGCCACTCTCCCGTGGCGCACCGGGCCTAGCACTCAGGAGTAGAGAAGGCATGTGTTTATCCAAACGACAAAAGAAAAGACGGGGCACCGTCGCCATCCTGGTCGCACTGAGTCTGGTGCTGCTCATGGGAGTGCTCGCACTCCTTCTCGATGGCGGCATGTTGAGGGACAATCGTCGTCAAGCCCAGACAGCCGCGGACATGGCGGCGCTGGCCGCCGTTACCGACCTGTTCACCAACTCCGCGACCAACCAGGGGCAGGACGTCAACGGCACGGCCCGGCAAAGCGCCCTCGCTAATGCTGCAAGCAACGGCTACAACAACGACGGGAAGAAGAACACCGTCGCGGTCAACCTCTACCCGTCGGTCTATCAAGGCGGGGCATGGAAAGGACAGACAATTCCCCAGGGCTATGCCGAAGTCATCGTCAGCTACAAGCAACCGGCATATTTCAGCTCGGTTTGGGGCACGACCACAACGCAAGTATCGGCGCGGGCAGTCGCGCGCGGAACCTGGCAACAGGCGAGTGCCGGCATTCATGTGCTCGGCAACTCAGGGACCACCGTGTCCACCCAGGGTAGTCCAACCGTTCAGACTGATGGTAATATGGTGACCAATTCCACCGATGATAACGCCCGCGACAATGGCGGTGGGAATTTCCAGGCCAATCAGTTCTTCTTCTCCGACGGGGGGTCAGATGACGATTCGTACCGCAACATAAACACCGGAAATTCGGACCCCAACATCATAAACCACTCCGTTCCAGCCACACCTGATCCGCTGGCAGTGCTTCCGGCCCCCTCGCAGCCACGTTATGCCACGACCCCGGACGGCAATCAGGCATCCGGTCTCAACTGGTCCGGAGACGACAGTTACGGCGCCAAGAACGGACAACTGACCTTAACACCCGGGACCTACGCTGGCGGCATCAGTGCCACGAGCGGAGCGGTCGTCTTGCAGCCCGGCGTTTATTACTTGACCGGTTCAGGACTGTCGCTTTCCGGAGATTCGAGTATCTCTGTTGCAGGTCCGAATAGCCCTGATACGGGCTCAGGCGTGCTCATCTACTACACACCCGGCTCGAACGGCGGGGACGGCGGCGACGGCGGCCATTACTGGGACCAGGGCAAAGCAAGTTCGCAGCCGCGGTCATGGCAGGCCATGCTGCTTGTTGCCCTGGTGGGCGGCGGTGGCGGCGGAGGGGGCTGAATGTCGTCATCGACCACCGGTACGGTGGCATTGACCCCTCCCAGTCAGGGTACCTATCAGGGAGTAGTTGCTTTCCAGGATCGTAGTTCGAATGGCACCAACAACATCACTGGCAACGGCAATCTCAATATCAAGGGCACCATCTATACGCCGGGCGGCACGGTCGCGGTTACGGCAAACAACCGGGATACATCGTCCGGCGGCGTTCCGAAGGACGCGATTGGATCTCAGATCATTACTAATAGCATCAGTGTAGCTGGTGCAGGCAGCTTCTCCGTGGCCGGCGGCAGCGGTACACCCGTGCGCCTTATTCAACTGTTAGAGTAACGTCCGGCAGGCCATGATGTGGTCGCAATTGTTCGGGTGGGGCGGACAGCGATGCTGTCCGTCCCACTAACCTGACTGCAGCATTCTTGTATGAGTTGGATGCGGCCCAAGGAGCATCAAGGAGCATACGCGTGACATTGCTTTTTCCCGTTGGCAGCATTCGCAAAGCGTTGCCTCGCAAGACCAGGAAAGGCGCGGCGGCTGTTGAGATGGCGTTGGTACTGCCGTTTCTCGTCTTTGTCTTGCTGGCTTCGATCGATTTCGCCCGCGTTATCTACTATACGATTGTGATTGATAACTGCTGTCACAATGCCGTTATTTTTGGCAGCCAGACTTATGATAACCAGAATCAGCAATGGATCGGTAACCAGCAGTACTGGCAGGGGCCGAACAGCCAGATGCTTTCCACCGAGCAGGCCGCCGGTGACGTTGACGGCACCAACCTTTCCCCGGCTCTGGCCAACAGTAATATCACGGTGTCGCCCGGAACTGATTCATACGGGAACTCCGTTAACAATGTCACCATCAGCTATACCTTCAAGACCATCGCACCTTTTCCAGGGATTCCGTCCAACGTCACGATTACGCGCACCGTGCAAGTGCGCGTGGCGCCTGCCGTCCCCAAGTGACGCGGGCGTGCCGCGTTTTCGCATTTCCCTCTGACAACAGCTAACCTGCAGAATCCCTCCTCCTCACGCTCCCGAGTGGCGACGCCACCCGCGACGAGCCACGTCTATTCGGCCGCTTCTCCACGTCAGTGACCTGCGAATCTGGCGTGCGCTCCTTTCGCGGCAACTGGACAACAACCAGGTCCTCAAAATGAACTCCGCGCAAGCGTGATGAACCAGCAGCGAATGGGTCCTTGACTTTGGGTCGGGACATGCATTCGCGGGGTTGCATGTCACTTGTCAATCCACTCCTGGAGTCGCGAAAGCAGGACTCCCCGGCGCGTGCCAGGGTCCGTGAATCCGGCCCAGAAGGCCGTGGCGTTGCTACCCAGGACTCGAGCCCATCAAAACCTGGACCTTAACCTAGCGGGCCAACTGTGTGCGCTATTCCCTGCCGACACCCAAACGGCTGACCTCGTCCTCGCCCGGCAAGCCGAAGGAATATAGGACGCCCGTGTACTTCTTCGGGAAGAAGGCCTCGTAGTCCGCAGGCGTGAATAGCGTGTTGCCAGTGCCGATGTAGACCCGACCGCGCGAAACCGACGGGCCCGACCACACCGGCCCCAACTCGATTTCCTTCAGTACCGCACCAGTTGCCGCATCAAGGGCGACTAGCTTGCCGCTAGCCACGGTCGTGAAGTAGACGACGCCGTTGGCCACCGCGATCCCCGAGGCAACCGGGTCGCCGACGTCGGTAAAGGTTGGCTTGGGCTTGGGTCCGCCCATTGTGCCGACCTTGGGCCGTTCGTGCCGCCAGCGCTCTGTCGCGATGTCCAGGCTCAGGGCCACGACGCGTCCACCCGTCGGCACACCGCTGTCAACCATTGTCTCTTGCGATCCTAGCCGCAGCGCGTCGATACCATTGGTGAAGATTGTTCGCCCGTCCGTGGCACAGCCGGTCTGCAGCCCGCCAATCGCGCTGGGCAGGGCGAGCACGCGCGGGTCGAGCGTGGGCGACAGCGGATACGTCGGCGGGCCGCTGTAGGTAGGGGTCTGGGCCACAATGCGCCCGTCGGCGCCGCTCAGGACATAAAATCCGCCGTTCTTGCAACCTACTCCGACCACCTGCATGGGTTTACCGTCGATGGGGATTGTGTATATTTTGGGCGTGTCGCCGATCGATTGGTCTTTGTAGCGTTTCTCCGTGGGATCGTAGGAGCGCATGGCATTGGTCCACACGTCGCCCGGGTTGATCTGTCTGACCCACCTCTCGCTGCCATCGCGGACGTTAACGGCGATGACGGCGCACGAGTCGCGAGTGTAGAGGCGCGGGTCGTCCGCGGTCGGCCGCCGCGGCGCTGTATTGACGTCGGTACCGAAAAAGATCGTCCCGGATTGGACATCGAAGGACGGCGTGCTCCAGATTGAACTCGTCGCCGGTCCGTAATAGAACTTATGCTCGCCCCAGCTATCCTTGATGATCATCGGCGGCTCGAAACGCTCGGGCTTGGGGCCGACATCGTATTTCCACATGATCTTGCCAGTCGCCGGCTCCAGGGCGACGACATAGCCTCGGCCGGTGCAGCCGTGGTAGCCGGGGAATGCGGCGATCACCTGCTCCAGCGTGCCGCCCGCGACGATGAGTTTGCCATCGGCCAGGATGGGTGAGGCAAAGAACACGTTGATGGGATGGGCGCCAGGCCACTCCTTTGCCCGCGTGTTGAGCTTCCAGCGCTCGCTTCCCTTGGCCCGGTCTAGCGCGTAGAGCCAGCCGCCAGTGTCGCCGAAATAGACCGTGTCCTTGCTGACGAGGGCTGAGCCCAGAATGCCGTTAGGCGACGTCTGGAAACGGACCCTTCGTTGCTTCTCATTCGCGGGCTGCGTTCGGCTCGCACTCTGCCCCGGCCCGTAAGCGGGGTTGCGGTACGACCAGCGAATGCTGCCGTCGGGTGACAACTTGCAGAAGGTTGGATCCGTGGCTGTGCCGAAATAGACATAGCCGTCGACAACAATAGGCGTGGCATGGACGACGCCGATCTCCAGGTCCGAGCCCTGGGGCGGGAAGCGCCATTTCTCAACAAGTCGGCCCGCATTGGATGGATCGACCGCCGTCTCACCCACGTTATGGCGCGTCCCGCGGACATCGTGGTTGTACATCGGCCAATCTTTAGCATCCTCCTGCGCGGGGACCAACGCCGGAACGAGGCTGGCACCCAACGCCACCACCAGCAATGCCTTCGAGACCATGATACCTCTCCTGGTCGGTACGGAGTGACGGGCGCACGCCCAGCGGACTGCTGCTTCCCGCTCACCACTCACCACTATTATTCGCGGACGAGGCGCGATTCTTGCAAAGGACGGCAGGCATACGATGAAATGCATTACCTGCCGGCCGACCTGGAAAACGTTATCAGGGGGACGGAGGATCATGTCCTTTCCGAGCGCCGCTCCCCAGCGCCCGCACGACGCCAAGGTGCACAGGAAAAGTCGTTGTCAGTTCGTTTTAGCCGTCCCTCGAGCAGACAAAATGAACTGCCACCGATTTCTCCGATGAACGATGTATTGTAGAATGCTCAGGGCATCAGAGGAGCCCGAGATACCCCAATGCCAATCACCATCGTAGAAGAGCGCCCTGATTCTGCCGATGCCGTGCAACTCATCACTGAGCTTGACGTGCATCTGGCTGGGCGCGCATATCCGCAAGAAAGTCGTCATGCTTTTAGCATCGATAAGCTCGTGCGGGAGGGCGTCGCCTTCTTTGTAACGCGGTACGAGGGCAAACCAGCCGGTTGTGGCGGCCTAAAGTTGTTTGGCAGAGAGTATGGCGAAATCAAACGGATGTTTGTGCGTCCCGTCTTTCGCGGATTAGGGCTTGGTAAGGCAATGCTCCATCGCTTGGCTGAGTATGCCCGCGAACGGCAAGTGAGCGTGTTACGCCTGGAGACGGGGATTTATCAAACGGAAGCCATTGGACTATACGAAGGCTTTGGATTTCAGCGCCGACCGCCTTTCGGGGAATACAAAGTCGACCCATTGAGCGTCTATTACGAGAAGACCATCGCGTGAAAGCGGCTGGACCTTGCAGTAACAGTCAGAGGTCATCCATGAACATTGCCCTGGCGTCGCCTTGTGTCGCCTCAGCCCTTGATGAGGGCTTGGACAAGATTAAGCTGCTCCTGTCCGAGGCCTCGGCCCAAGGCGCGGAGATTGTGTGCTTCCCGGAAGCCTATCTCCCAGGTCTGCGCGGACAGGATTTTGAAGTATTGCCCTTTGATCAGACGCAGCAGGAACGGGTGCTCCAGGCCGTGGCGCAGTGGGCGCGAACGTATGCGGTGGCCACTATCCTCGGGATGGAAAGGCTTACGGAGGCGGGCCGGCAAATTGCCGCCTTTGTCATTGACGGCCGGGGCCAGATTCAGGGATACCAAACCAAGAACCAACTAGACCCGAGCGAAGATCAGTTCTATGTGCCCGGCAATACCCGGCGACTCTTCGAGATCAATGGAGTTAAGTTTGGAGTGGCGATTTGCCATGAGGGCTGGCGCTATCCCGAGACGGTGCGCTGGGCGGCGGTGCGGGGCGCCAAAATCGTCTTTCATCCCCAGCACACGGGAAGTTGTCAAGAAGGTGTCCGCCTAACGCAGTGGGGCGCGGCCAGCGCGCCTTACTACGAGAAGGCGATGATGATGCGCAGCATGGAAAACACGATCTACTTCGCCAGTGTCAATTATGCTCTGCGCTTCCAAGAATCGGCGACAAGTCTTATCGCCCCGTGAGGCCAGTGCCAGGCGTACTTACCCTATGGGCAGGAAGGCGTACTGGTTCAGGCCATCAACGTCGAGGAAGCAACCGGTTTGCTAGCCACTCGATACGCACCCGAGCGTTATCAAGAATTCAGGTTACTGAACTGAAATCGATTTCCCTGTCTTCGAGTTTGCGAATTGTTTCCACGGCCTCGGACGTCAGGGAATAATCTGCTACCGTGTGGCCGGATAGATGTTGAGCGACAGAAGGATCGAATAGGAGCTGCACGAGAACGACAGTCAGTGGAACAATGCTGAAAGGGTCCAACCGAATCGGCGTCAGGTCTTCCTTGCTTCCCGAATAAACTCCTCGCCCCAGCACCGCGCGCATGACCTCACCGGCGATACGGGTGCGCGGGGCATTATCCGCTGCAAGGCCAAGGAGCGTGGCCAGCAGACTGTGGCTGCGGATGCCGGCATTTCCCACCCTGATCCCTCCCTCCTTGAAGGATTCACCCAGCGACAGGCGCACGAGAATGTCCGCCAGGTTCACGCCGCACAGGACGGCATTCATTGGTTCTACGAGCCGTGGGTTGGCCTCGATGTAACAGGGCTCGTTCGTGGTCGGCTCGAAAAAGTAATCGACCGCCAAGGCCCCGTGCCAGCCAAGGTGCCGTCCAAGCTGAGTCATGTGAGTACGCACGATAGGGTGGTCCACGCTAACGCGCGCGCTCTGACTCCCACCCATGCCGACAGACCGCTGGCGGGTGAAGTGAATCGCTATCAGACTTCCGTGTTCGAACACGGCCTGGGCTTGACACTGCTGGCCGGAGGCCGCGGCCTGGATCACGATCTCCTTCTGTCCATTGAACTGGCCCCTGGATTCCAGTCCGCTCATGACGGCAGAACGCTCGGCAGCATCATTCACCCGCCAAACCCCGCTCCCTGCGGTGCTATAGGGCAGCTTGACGTAGTAGGGAAAGCCACTCTCGGCCTCCACTTCGGCCCGGTTGCGCACCAGGCAAGTTCTCGGCTGGGGAAGGCTCAGGTCGGCAAGCACTTTGGCAAACGTGGCCTTGCTCTGGAGCAGCGCAAACTGGTCAAACGCCGTCAAAGCAAGGCCGACTTTGGGGATGAGTTTTTGTTGGATGCGCGCAAAGAGAAACGCTTGCTCATGAACGGGGAGCAGAACGTCATAACGGCCTTCCCTGAGCCTGCCGACAATGAACCGCAGATAAGCGACCGGGTCCGTTCCAAATTTCGGACAGCGGTAGAATCGGCGCACAAAGCGGGAAAACCGGCTCAAGCAGAAGGGGTTGGGATCGCACACGTCGATCCTGTAACTCAACGGCCCCAATGCCGAAAGCGCTTGCCGTGCGGAAAGGCTTGAACCCTCCGAAAAGAGAACGGACACGGTCCTCGGCTTGCGCCTGGGAACTGCATGTTCGATCATAAATGATTGCCCTCGGCTAGCGAATATCAAGAGGTTGTTTGATATGCTGCTAGTCCTGGGTGGTCGAAGGTTTCCCCTCTCGTGCATTGCTGTTTTTCAGGAGTCGACTATGATGCGTCGCTTTATTCCCGCCGCGGCCTTGTGCCTTGTTCTTACCTCCGCGATCTTGGCAGATGAGACCAAGACTGGATCGAGTGCCGCCGCTCGTCCGGAAACGGCTGCGTTGCAGATGGGTCAGACCCTCATCGCCAAGCTGAAAGAGTCTCCTGGTTGCCTCGGCGTCGAGAGCGGCAAGATGCAAAGCGGCAAACTGGTCATCTTCGCGTTTTTCGAAAACAAGAAAGCCGTCCTTACGTGGTACGACAGTCCATTCCATCAGAAGCTTATCGGGATGGTGAGACCCTATCAGGATCAAAAGCACATTCCTTTGAAAGAGGTGCCGGATGACGTCCCGCTCATGGCCGTCGCATCGATTTCATTCGACGGGAAGCCGGCAAAGGCCAATTCCAAGATCCCCTTTTCGCAGATCGCCATCGAAGTCTACACGCCGATGACCCCCGGCCTGAGTATCGGCGGCAGCTTCGCACCCGATGCGTTTCGGGCGCTCCAGAAATCAGCGTCCAAATCCCTTCCCAAAAAATAACTGCGAGAGTGATCGCTGCAACGTTCCGGAGGGTACCCTGCCTGCCGGTTTGCCACGCGCAGATTACGGAATCGATGCTCCGGGCGTTGTCCGCAATCTGTTCGTCAGTGGTGGTGCCTGCCTTCTAGTTTCCTTGAGTGCCTTCTGCGGCCTGTGGGAGGGAGTACTTCATGTGCCCGCTGGATCCACTACATTGGTGTTTCCCATCGCGTGGATGACACTCTGGCCTGGCATTGGCTTGGTCGCCACCGGGGCCTTGATGATTTACTCCAGCAAAATTGGCAAGCTGCGCGAGCGCGAACGGCTCCTCGACTTGGTCCCCTGGAACGGGGACGAGCTTGTCCTGGACATGGGCTGCGGGCGGGGCCTGTTGCTTATCGGCGCCGCTAAGCGCCTGACGACTGGCAAGTCGGTCGGCATCGACCTCTGGCAGGCCGAAGACTTGAGCGGCAACCGTCTGGAAGCCACGCTCGAAAATGCCCAGCGCGAGGGCGTCGCCGACCGTGTCGAGGTTCATACAGGGGACATGCGCCAGCTTCCCTTTGCCAACCAGTCGTTTGATGTCATCGTCTCCCGCGCGGCTATCCACAATATTTACGACCCCAAGGAACGCGCTCGGGCGCTGACCGAAATCGCCCGCGTTCTCAAACCGGGCGGATACGTAGTCATCTCGGACGTCCGCCACGCGCGGGAGTATATCGCCGCCTTACAAGGCCAGGGACTACAAGGTGTTCGGCGTGTCACGTCCGCTGCCCCGCTGATGTTCTACGCGATCCTGACCGCCGGCAATCTGCGTCCGGCCAGCATCGTTGGCCGCAAGCCGCCCTCTTGAGTCGTTCGCTCCACGGGGGCGCTACAAAGGGGGCCGAGATCTTCCCCGGGATGCGCGCCAATCAGCTTACGGCCGCCGGTGGGGAGCTGTGTGCGACCTGCACGGCCGCGGGCTATGGGACGCGGCCAATGCGTAACTCCTTGAGGCCTTGTGGCAGTTTCGCCACAATTTGAGGCTGCGGCCGCCAGCCGGAGCCGGCAATAGGCCTGACAAACCAGTGGGTGCACCAAGAGGCCTTCGCTTCTTGCTCCGCTGCCCTCTTTCTTGCTAAGGTCCTCGCCTGCTCATTGTTTATGGGTGTTTCGTGGCAAAAGCCAAGCCGAAGCGTGACGAGGAGCGTGAACACCGCATCACGATGGAGATCGTTGTCGATGCTTACGAGCCTCACGAACGGGCTATGGGCTGGTACTATTACCTGGAGAGCGAGCTCCGGCTCCCATTCACGGCAACCTGCATCGCCAAGCGTGCCATCTCGCCGTTGCGGGTCAAGGATGAAGTCGAGGTTATCGGCATGCCGGGAGAGGAGGAATGCGAGCACGAGATGTTCGTGACCATCCGCTGGAACAAGGATGGGCTGGCGGTACCCTTGTCCCAATTGAAGCCCATTCGGGCTACCGACGAGCAGACGAAGCAAGCCGGCGAGGATTGGCATTATTGGGTCCGCATGGGGCACGAGTTTTGAGCCGGGGGCGAGCCGAATAAGCCGGCGGAGAAAAGGCGTCAGGACGTCGGGATCCTTTTCACTGACGGAGGACGGGAGTTGCGCTGGCCGTGATCATCGGTCGTCTCCTTACTGGTGCGGAAAGATCTGGAATGAACAGCGCGGAGTGTTCACGTGCAGTGGGCAGATCAAGTTCCGGGAGAATCTCAAGTCGGTAGTTGACCCAAGTTGGGCGGCGTGTTCCAATACCGTGCACCAGCCTGAACTGGCGCCCGCGCCAGCTCAACCGGAGCGCCCTGATATGCTGACCGGCTCAGTGCTGGGTCAACCAGTGCCGGTCAGCACAATCACCAGTTCGGTCGCAAAGACGCGCGTGCAGGTGGCGGTCGTTCACAACGCTGAGGAGACGGTATTATCCATGCCCACCGACCACGTAAAAAACCGCACGTTTAAAGAGACGCTGAGCGGAAGCGTCCGGTTCAAGGTTCCGTTTTTCCAACGCGGCTACGCCTGGGAGAAGAAGCAGTGGGACCAGCTTTTCCTCGACATCCAGGAGCAGATCATCGAGGAACTTGAGCGGGGCTCCGCCCTCGATGAGGTTGAGCACTTTTTCGGCCCGATCGTGGTCATGGAGCAAATGGGACCGCCCGAAGTCAGAGAATTCCTCGTGGTTGATGGCCAGCAGCGCATCACGACGGTGTACCTGCTGCTCGGAATCATCCGGGACCAGATTCGAGCCAAGAAGCACTTGTCCGGAGATGCCCACGCTTACCTCGATGAACTGAAGAAGTACGTCTTCAACGATGTCGCCGGGGCCGACGACTAGTTGAAGCTGAAGGTATTCTCCTCGAAGGGCGATCGCTTACCCACCTACCGCGTGGCGTTTGGAACGGACACTAACCCGAGAACGACCTGGCTACAGACCGATCTTCAGATGTACGTGCCCGGCAAGAACGGAGTCGATGCCTTCCAAAAGTACGCCCTCAAGAAGCTGAAATCCGGTTTTTCAGACGTGCCTGCCCTGTGGCAACTGGCCCAGGCGATACTAACCTGCCTCAAGATCGTCTGGATTCCTCTCGACGAGCAAAAGGATGATGCACAGGCAATTTTCGAGAGCCTGAACGACAAGGGGATGCCGCTGACGGCAAGTGAGCTTCTTTGCAATTACCTGTTTCGTCCCATCATGGACGCGAAGGAGAATTCGGAAGAACTTCACAACAGTCAGTGGCTCGCCGCGATCCGGCTGCTCGACGACGATGACCGATTCGAAGAATACCTTCGCCATCTTATCTCTATTGGAGAGACGAAGATGGTGGGGAAACACCGAAAGGTTTACGTTCATTTCAAGGGGAAGAACCGCAACCTGACGTCCGGGCAGGCCAAACAGTACCTGGCGGACATTTTCGGGAGCGCACCTCTTTACCGAACTATCAAGGACCCGCTTTCTTATCCGCACGAGCATGAAGCCATCAACCAGCTTCTCATTGCCATCAGCAACACCCGCATGGAGTCCAGCACACCGTTCGTACTTTCAGTGTTACGTGCACACGCGGCGGGGACGCTCAGCGATGACAGCACGCGCGCGATGCTACGCGAGACCCTAATCCTCCTCGTACGCCGCAAAATGACGGAATTGGGAACAACGGAATACGACAAGATGTTCCCTTCATTGCTCGGGAAAATCATCAACGAACCAAATCCTATCAAGGCGCTACGCGACGGCTTTAGGTCCCACGCCGTTTGGATCTCAGATCAAGAGTTCGAGGAAGCCGTGAAGAATAAGCGCGCTTACCGAACAAACGATCTTGCTTTCTCGCGCATGATGCTCATCGAGATCGACAAACGCTTCCAAACGCACGGCCAGTTTCCCGACTACAGCACCGTCGGAACGATCGAGCATGTGATTCCCCAGAAACTCGACGAGACCTGGAGGGCTTATCTTGGTGCAGATGCAGACGACGATTACCTGCCCATAGTCGTTGATACGATTGGAAACCTTTGCCTTCTGAGTGGCCCGGCAAATAGTTCTGCCGGTCGAGACCCGTTCAAATCGAAGAAGGCAGGCTACTCGTCGCTCACAGCGCTTGCTCGCCAGATCAAGGAATACACTGGCCGCTGGGACATGAAGGCGGTGCGAGAGCGCTCGGAAAAACTTGGGAAAGAAGCGCTCGGAATCTGGTCGTGGGCAAAGGTCTGAATAGAGCGGCCGGGCCGAACTCGCCGTGGAGGTCGAAGTTCGCCCCCTCGCTACCAATAAAGGACGATTTTTCCAACCGCTCCTCGCGAAGTGATCGCTTCCATGGCCTCCGCGACTTGATGCATGAGTTAGCGCCGGCCGACGAGCGGTTGGATGAGGCCGGCCCCGCTGCGGAACTTTATCGTTCGGTCTTACGCAGCGGACCGAACCCGCTGCCCGAACCTTCCGCGAAGTTTTCACTCATGGCTACAAAAGGGGAGCCCAGAGCTTACCTCTCGCGCCGCACGGACCCGGTTTGCCTTGCCCTGCGCCGGCCGCGTGTCGCGCCGGGTGCTTTCACCCGGAGTCGCAGACCCGCTGGAGAAAAAGGGGTCAGGTTCAATTTCGGCGGCCATGAGAAAGGGGCCGCGGCTCGTCCTCCTGAAATGCTCTCCGCCTGCCGGGCAAGTTCTTTGAAGAGCCGACAAATGCGCTCCTGGTCTGGCCGCGTAGACGGTAGAATGAGCCGTGGAGGTATCTCAGCATGAAAGCAGTCGAATTCCAGACCCAACTCAGTGCGAATCAGACGCTAGCAGTGCCGGCTTCGATCGCAGGACGCATTCCTGTCGGACGGCAGGTGCGTGTCCTAGTCCTAGTTCCTGAAGATGAGACAGCCCAGGAATGGGAACAGCTAGCAGCGCAGGATTTTGGCCAGGGATACGCAGACAGCGATGCCATTTACGACAAACTATCAGGCCGGTGACATCGTCCTGGTGGACTTTCCTTTTACTGTCAGCGGTCCGGGAAAGCCGCGTCCAGCCTTGGTGATTCTCGACGCCGGCGACGCGGATGTGCTACTGGCACGAGTCACCACTCAGCTACGAACAACCTCTTATGACATCTCGCTTGCCGGTTGGCAGCAGGCGGGCCTCTTGGCTCCTTCCGTTGTTCGCCTTCACAAGTTGGCAACTCTTGCCAAGAGTCGCATCCAAAGGCATCTCGGTAGGCTCGAGACCAACGATCACCAGCAGGTTGCAACGATCCTGCAAAAGATTGCGGCGACTTGGTGACGGAAGACCGCGTCGCCGGGTACGACAATTTGGTGCCCTGCTTTCCCGAGCCGGGCCACCAGGGCACTCTTGGCACTGTCGTCATCGATGTAGAGATTCATGCTTGGGCGGGACTGTCGGCTGGCGCATGAGGCCATTGGTCACGGCCGGACCTGCGGATCGAATCGTCCTCGCGTGCCCGCTCGGCGTCGAGGAAGTCCTTGTTCTTGACGCAATAGTCGATCGCCTCCCGGACGGCTTCCACCGGGACGTTGTACTCCCGGGCGACTTCCTCGGGAGTGAGCGGTTCCCGGCCGACCGTCTCGCGGTAGAGAACTTCTGCGCGAATGCGACCAAAAAAGAGCTGCCGATAGCGCGAGCCTCGCTTCGGCTTCAGGAACTGGTATTCGCCGTTCGGGTCCATGGGGATCGTCCTCCGTCGGAAACTCACTTCGTTCTAAGGAGGGCACACGCAGCATTGTAGTCCAACTTCGCTCTGCACCAGGGCGTTGCATCTACCAATAAGCTCGATTTTTCCTCCCGTCGCTCGGGAAGTGAGCGCTTCCAGGCATGAATAATGGTCTCCGTTCTTCTTTCCGTTTGTGCGAGCCTGTTGTTCGTCACATCCTGTGCTTAAGAATCGGCGTCAGTTCCTTGTCTCCGTGCCTTGGGGAGAAATAATTGACTGCCGCTTTCCTCTCGTAAACCAATAGGCCCACGTAATCAGCACGCCTTGTAGGGGAAGGCGCAACCAAAGCATCCAGGCACTCAAGCCGGGGTAGAGATCGGGATGGAGAGCCATGTGGATGTTGGCGGGGAACACGGCGATCAAGAGCGCGATCAATCCCCACGTCGCGCTCGTCGTGAACCTTGGGATCAGCAGCAGGGCGCCCAGGGCAATCTCGCACGCGCCACTCAGGTACACCAGCGCTTCATGCCAGGGAAGGTAGGGCGGCATGATGCTGATGTAGAATTTCGCATTGAGAAAGTGGTTCGCTCCCGCCGCAACGAAGAGGACGCCGAGCAGCCACTGCATCACCCGTTTGAAGAGACGCATCTGCCCATCCTTTCTTGAGTGAGAAAAGGTGTCAGGACCCTTTATAAAGGGTCCTGACACCTTTTTTCATTCGCGCCGCTCAGCCCAGTCCGTCCGGCGCCAAGGTGGGCCGACCGCCGTGACGGCCGTCCACGAGGGTGAGTCGCTGGCCGGGAAAGATTCTTCCGACGCCTCGCCGACAATGTCCGCCTCGGGAGCAGCGGCGGTTCCTTGCGGCGTCTTGGGCGTCTGCTGGCTCTGTTCTTCCTTCGCTGTCATGGGCTGGTTCCTCCTCAAGTTGTTCGCCTACTATTATTCTAAATGCCCGTGCGGGATCCGGCAGCATACTAGCCCGAAGCGTGAGCGAGGACCTCGTTTACACTTCTAAATGCCCGTGCGGGATCCGACAGCATACTAGCCCGAAGCGTGAGCGAGGACATCGCTAACGCTTCGGGCTAGTGTGGCATAATCACAACTGGGTCCTTGCCAATCCGCGGGAAAGGCGGACAAGTTGCTTGCTTCTGCGCCTGTTGCCCTTACAATCGCCTGGATTGCCTGCGCAAACCAGGGATGTTCTCCATGCTTTGGGCCCTCTACCAGCAAGACCTCAATCCGCTGGGTAACCGGTTGCTCTCCACCGTATGCGCGGCTCTGCCTGTGTTCGTCCTGTTTTGGCTGCTGGTGCCCCGCCGCTGGCTGGCGCCCAAGGCCGGCTTGGGGGGCGCGATCGTGGCCCTTCTGGTCGCCTGGCTCGCGTACAAGATGCCCTTGGGCATGGCGTGCATGGCGTTTGTGCACGGGGCGGCTTTTGGGTTGATGCCGGTCGGCTGGACCATCTTCAATGCCATGCTGCTTTATAACATCACCGTCGAGACGGGGCATTTCAGCCTCGTCCGCCGGTCGGTGGCCGGGCTGTCCGCGGATGCCAGGATTCAGGCCATTCTGATTGGGTTTGCTTTCGGAGCGTTCCTGGAAGGGGCGGCGGGCGGCGGCACGCCCGTGGCCATTTGCGGCGCGATCATGGTGGGACTTGGCTTTGACCCCTTCCTGGCGGCCGTGCTCTGCCTGATCGCCAACACCTCCCCGGTCGCCTATGGCGGGCTTGGCACTCCCTTGATCACGCTGGCCGGCGTCACCGATATACCGGCCGAGACGTTGAGCATCATGGCGGGCCACCAGTTGCCGTTGCTGTCGTTCGTCGTGCCTTTGTACATGATCAAGTGCATGTCGACATGGAAGCAGACGTGGGAAGTCTGGCCGGCGCTGTTGGTGTCCGGAGGGTCGTTCGCGGTCTTTCAATTTACTTTCGCGACCATCCATGCCTATTTGCCGGACGTCGTCCTGTACCCGATGACCGATGTCGGCGGCGGCATCTTTTCCCTGGTGCTGACGGCGATTTTTCTGAAGTTCTGGAAGCCCAAACACGAATGGCACTACACGAAGGCGCCGCAGATCACGCCGGCAGAGGAGGAGAAAGAACTTCGGGCCGTCGAACAGCTCGATTTTGATCCGGCCCATGCCAAGGCGAGCGCGGCGCCTGACCTCAAGCACGAGCCGCCGTTGACGCTTGGCAATGTGAGTCTCGCATGGGCGCCCTATGTAATCATGTCGGTCTTGCTGCTGCTGACGGGATTGGCCCGGCAGAGAGAACAGCATGGCGCGCTTCACGTCGGCCCACTGCGGAGCAAGTACTTGATTCCGATTCCTTTGCTCGACAGACAGTCGCAACGCGATTCGCAACTCCAGGTCGAGGGCCGGGAACCGCAGCCGGAGAAGGCGGAATTTGATTTCCCCTGGCTGACGGCCCCGGGGTCGGCCGTGTTCGTCGCCGCGCTGTTCTCGATGCTCTTGTTGCGCACGACGCCCACGCAGATCGCTCGGGTCGTGCGGCGGACGTTCGTGCAAATGAAGATTCCCATTCCAACTATCGCCTGCATGTTGGGCTTGAGTTACGTCACGCGTTACGCAGGCCTCGACGCCACGCTCGGCTATGCGTTCGCGGTTACCGGGATGCTTTATCCTTTCTTCGCGGCAATCCTGGGATGGCTCGGCGTGTTCCTGACCGGCACGGACGCGGGCAGCAATGCTCTCTTCGGCAGTTTGCAGAAGATCACGGCCACCGAGATCTTCAAGAGCGGAGCGTTCCATCATCTGGGTTTACTGCAGGCGCAGACGCTCATTTGCACGGCCAACAGCACGGGCGGCGTCATGGGCAAGATGATCGACGCTCAAAGCATCTGCGTGGCGACCGCGGCAACGCATCAACTTGGCAAGGAGGCGGACATCTTCAAGGCGGTCATCTGGCACAGCATCGCCCTGGCGGTGATTGTCGGTCTGATCACGCTCGTGCAAGCCTATATCCCGCCATTTACCCTGTTGGTGCCAAAGTAAACCGGCAGTATTCGTCTTGGCTGCTCTGCGGGCATTCGCTATAGTCCCGTGCCCGGTCGAAAACCGGGCTACCAATTCCACATAGTAGGCGCGAAGGAGAAGATGCATGGGCTGGCAAGGCTTGCCTGTTTGCATGGGGAGAGCGGCGAGTGCCTTCATCTTCTGCATCGTTTTCATGAGCAGCGCCTGGCCTGCGTGCGGCGCCGATCCCAGCCACGAGGTGCGCAGTTTCAATGTGACGATCGACGGCAAAGACGCCGGCAGCTACACGATGTCGATCGATGCCAGGGCGGACGGCACGCAGATCATGGAAGGCCACGCGGACATCAAGCTGACCAAGTACCTGGTTTACAATTACACCTACAAGTACGACGGCACGGAGATCTGGAAGAACGATCGCTTGCAGACTCTGGATAGCTCGTGCAACGACGATGGCAAAAAGTACACCGTAAAGCTGTTTCCGGAAGGAGACGCCCTACGGGTGAAAACGCACGAGAGTGATTCCGGTCGTCAGATCGGGGCCGACGTCTGGACGACGACATACTGGCGGCTGGTTAGCCCCAAGTTTCGCAATGGCGGCGGCGTTTATCTGCTGGATGCCGACACGGGCCGATACATGGCGGGAACCATGATGTACGTCGGCCAGGATTTCATCGACATCCTGGGGAAGAAACAGAAATATAACCACTACCACATGACGGGCGGGGATAACGGCGAACTGGACGTTCATCTGTGGTACGACGGCTTCGAACGCCTGGTCAAGCAAGTCGCCAAAGAAGATGGCCATGTGTATGTCCTCACACTCGGGAAGTACAACCGGTAGGCCGAGCCGCAGGGCGGGCGCATGATTCCAGGCAAGGTTTGGGAAGCGCTCTTGCCAATTTCGGCGAAAATTGTTTTCTTTAGGCAAATTGGGGCGGCAATGCCCGCGTTTTGAGGAATTTCTACTCGCCAGGGAAGGTGAACCATGCCGGACCGCCAAAGCATTCGCGCAACGCTCATCGAGCTACTGGAAGCCGATACCGGAGAGAATCATCAAGATCTGGACGACAGCGTCAATTTGCGGGAAGGCCTGGGCCTCGATTCCGTGGACGTCGTCAGCATCGTTTCGCAGATTGAACGCCGATTTCGCATCCGGCTTACACAGCAAGAGCTGGAAAAGCTCGCGACAGTAACCGACGTACTCGATCTCCTGGAGAGCAAATTGACGGCCGGCCCGGAGACCTCGGCCGCGTAGGATGACAGGACAAAAGCCAAAAGGAAAAAGCAAGCGGCATTCGGGCTGCTTGCTTTTTCCTTTTTGTTTTGGCGGCGCGACCGGTCTTAACTGAACATACGAACATCAAAAACGCAACTGCGCGCAACCCCCCTGTTTTAGTCCCAAAATTCAAAAAGCCCGTGTTTTTTGCATTTTTTCGATGCTTGCCGGGCAGCGTTTATTCTCAATATTTGGCGGCCTTTGAAAAAGCCCGTGTTTTTCGTTGTTTTTGCAAAGAGCTTGTGCGCGCGCGGGGCCAGTTTTTCGATTTAGTAGTCTCAAAATGACGAGAGTGAGTTCGACGGCCTAAAGCGGCCCATTTATGCAGCCCGGCGGCTCATCGTCTCTGGGGCGGGTAGAGGAATTTCGTGCTGGAGTCCTTCGAAGGCATTCAGCAGGCCATCGATCGATTCCTTGAGATGGTTGGCGTTCACCTGCACACGCAGGACACCGCCATGATAGGGGACCGCGGGAAACGTTACGGATTGCACGTAGAAGCCTCGTTCGAAGAGGTAATTGCCGGCGTTGAACGTTTCTCCTTCGTCGCCGACCAATACCGAGATGATTGGAGTCTCGCCGCCGAGCACGGTCAACCCTAGGCGGCGCGCTCCCTCCGTAAGTTGAGCGCAGTTCCTGCGCAGCCGGGCGACGAGCTGATCGTACTCTGGCGACATCAGGATATCGCAGACGGTGCAAACAGCTTCCAGATAAGGGGGCGGCACCGGGCCACCAAAGATATACGTGTTCGAGCGCATCTTGAGCAGGAGCTTGAACTCCTCGGTGCAGCCGATATACGCACCCATGCAGGAGAAGCCCTTCGAGAGCGAGCCAATGGCGAAGGTGTTGCCGTAGCTGCCCAGGGCGTCCAGGACCGTGCCGCGGCCTTGCTTGCCCAGCACGGCAGTGGCGTGGGCATCATCGACGTAGAGCACGGCGTCGTTGCGCTGCGCGACCATGTTGAGGGCTGCCAGCGGCGGCAAGGCCCCCGTCATGCTGTAAACGCCGTCGATGGCCACGAGGGCGATGCGGTAGGGCTTGGCGGCCCGGAGGACCCGTTCCAGGTCCAGCGGGTCGCAGTGCGAAAAGGAGACCAGGCGTACGCCGTTGGCCTTGGCGATCTTGGCTCCTTCTTGAATCGAGTTATGCGCGTGCTCATCTACGACCAGAAGGTCCTGCCGGCCGACCAGGCCGGGAATGGCGCCCATGTTGGCCAAGGTAACCGAGGGATAGATTAGCGCCGCTTCGGTGCCGAGCCAACGGGCTATCTTCTCCTCCGCCTCGATGTTGGCGCGAACGCTGGCGAATGCACGCGATGCGCCATTGTGCGTCCCCCACTTGTTGACTCCCTCGATCAACGACTGCTGAACGCGCGGATCTTGATCGAGGCCTAGGAAACTGTCGGAGCCGAAGTTCACGACCTGCTTGCCGGCAATCGTGATCAGCCGATTGGGGCCGGAATCGTCCACCACCAGATCTTTCAGATGGCTATCCGGGAACATCTCCGCGAAGTGTTCGAGAAAGCGAATCAACCCGTTTTGGCGAAGGACCTTGGCCAGTCGCTGCATCGGGGGAGTGGACATTCCCTTTCCTCTCAAGCAAATTGGACACAGATCGGAGCCAATGACACAGGAATCCAGCCCGTGTGCCGTGTCTCGGTAGCTAGCTCGCCTGGCCGTGGGTCGATCCCCACGGGAAATGCGAAGCCGAGATGAAAGCAAAAATAGACCGCACAGGCAACCGCAATCGTGTCCGAACCCTGGATAGACAAACGCTGTTGACAGGGACACGGGGGATACAGTAACACTCGTACCGTAGTGTGCTTTTCCCTAACCTCCAGGCCCACGGCGAGCAAGGAAAACCTGGGAAGTGGCATTGGTCCTCAGAAGTTAGGTAACGCAGAGGTTAACGGGGACTCCTCTGTTCGCGATTCTTCTCTTATCGACTTTTGACCTCGAAATCTTCTTGGCCGCCGACGTGAAAGGATTCGTGTCGCGTGAAGCCAATTCAAACCGCGAGCACCTCGGTCGTCGAGACTGCATTGTCCTGCGATCTGCGCGCTCACCACAGCATTCAAGCCACTCTCGACACGATTGTGAATTTGCGGCGCCGTCCCGGGCCAGGACCCGGTGAGCGTCTGCCTCATAATTTCCTCAAACACGCGGATGAGCAAACTGTCGTCGGCTTGGCGGCCGTTCTTGAGGCCATCCATCACTCAGGCTTAAGCGAGACAGATTTCACAAACTGGGGAATCGTGGCCGCGCCCAGCTTCCTGGGTCGCGCTACCCTGGTCGGAGCCTTACAGCGCTTCGAGGCGGAAGGCGCTTGGGGAATCTCACCCCACTTCATTCCACACCGCTCGCAGCACGCCGTCTCCGGGACGATTAGCCAGGTCCTCAAGGTCCACGGCCCCAATTTCGGCACCGGCGGCGCACCGGGCAGCGGCGCGGAGGCTTTGCTGGCTGGAGCCGTCCTTTTGGAAGGGAATCGCTTGCCGGGAGTCTGGGTAGTCATGAGCGATTGGGAGCCAGAGCTGATTCCCGATGAGACCGGGCGGCCTGCACCTGCCGATGCCATTTGCCACGCGACCGTGCTGGCATTGGTTCCCCCTCGGCCCGGTTGGCAAGGACCGCGTTTGCGCATCACCCTTCCAGGCCGGGGCGAATCCCCCGAGTTCGATGCCTCCAAGTCCTTGAAATCGATCGCCGGCCTGGGTGCATTGCTACAGATATTCAGCCATGAGATAATTCCCCTGACCGTTACTTGGCAGTTCGAGGGAGGCGGATGTGTCGAGCTAAGGAGAGGCGCGAGCATCGTCAATCCGCCGAAATGGATCACGCTCGAGCGACGGAACGCCCGGAATCGGGCTGAAGTCACGCAAGGCGGGGCCGGAACGGAGAACCAACGGTGAGCCAAGGGACCGCGGTGTGGATTACCGGCGTGGGGGCGGTCACTCCCCTGGGGCATGCCTACGACACGATCGCCGACAACCTCCTGGAAGGCAGGTCCGGCGTGCGCCGCGTGTCGATCTTCGACATCGCGCAGCATCCCAGCCAGATTGCGGCCGAGATCAGCGCCATCCCTTGCCCACCGGGATGGGATGAGGAAGAATTCGCGGGCCTCCACAAGCTCGAGCAGGTCATTCTCTGGTGCTGCACCACGGCCTTGCGCGACAGCGGCTGGTGGGAGCAACGCGGCAGCACGCGCGTCGGTCTCGTGCTCGGCCTGGGAGCGGAGTGGTTGATTATCTGGGATGCGGACTTTCGGCGCGGCGGCAAGCGGGTGTTCAGCCAGGAAAAAGACGCTGAGCCGCTGATCTTCCGTACGCGCCGCAAGCTTGGCCTCAAAGGCCCCGGCATCACGGTGTCGGCCGCCTGCGCGAGCGGCAACTACGCCCTGGCCCAGGCCCGGCGTTGGTTGGAACTAGGCTGGGTGGACGTCTGTTTGGCTGGTGCCTGCGATGCAGGCGTCACGACACTCGGGCAGGCGGGGTTCGGCAATCTGCGTGCCCTTTCCCGGCGGAACGGAGATCCCCAGGCCGCTTCCCGTCCATTCGATCGAGGCCGCGACGGCTTCGTCCTGGGCGAAGGCGGAGCCATTTTCGTGCTCGAACCTGCGGAATCTGCTCGACAGCGTTCCGCTCACGTTTATGCGCAGGTAGCCGGCTGCGGTGCCGCCAGTGACGCCCACAACATGGTCATTCCCAGCCCGGATCCGGAGCCCGCCATCGCGGCCATGCGCCAGGCCCTGGCCGACGCGCGCCTGGAGCCAGCCTCCATCGACTACATCAACGCCCACGCCACGAGCACGCCGGTCGGCGACATTGCCGAGGCCCATGTCCTGGAAGCCGTGCTTGGCGAAGCCGTTCATTCGGTCCCGGTTAGTTCGACCAAGAGCATGACGGGGCACTGTCTCACGGCTGCGGCCGCCGTCGAAACATTGGCCTGCCTCATCGCCATGGAGCGCCGAGCCATTCCACCGACAATCAACCTGCACGAGCCCGATCCGGAGTGTAATCTCTGTCACGTCCCGAACACGGCGCGACCAATGCCGGTTCACGTCGCCGTTTCCAATTCCTTCGGCTTCGGCGGCAGCAACACCTGCCTGGTTTTGAAAGCCGTCTAGTGCCCTAGTAGATCAGACCTTTAGAAGGTAGAGAGCCGGCGTACATTGCCGTTCATCGTGAAGGGTTTTTCGTTTAGCCGCGAGCCAGCGGCGAGCGCGTGAACAGAAAGAGACTGCCGCCGTCAGTTCACGCGCTCGCCGCTGGCTCGCGGTTAAACGATTCTGTCGCTCAGTCCACGTGCCGTAAGAGACATTCCCGAGTTAAACGCGCCTACGAACTCTAAATCATGCCGCCAGTTCCAGCGGATCGGGCCCTTCGCTTAGACGGCATTCAGCAAAGCGAATTCCCGAGGAGTCGTAGTACAAGATCCGATCTTCCTCGCCGGCCCAGACCGCGTAGGTTTTCAGCATCCGGGGCCCCTGCACTTGGAAGAATAAACCGCAGGGTTTACCCGAACGCATGATGAGGGCCTGGTTCAGAGGAGTCTGCTGCGGGTCGAGTCGATCGTGGGCACAGAGGGTTTGGAGAACATGGGAACGCAGTTTGTCGAGCGTCGGTAGTGAGACAAAGCTGGCATTCATAAGCGGGTTAGGATTCTCCGGTTACCAGGTAGTCTGCGAAGCCTGGGGTAGGTTCACCCGTGGTCACCGCCATCCATTTATCGGCCGAAACCGCCTGCAAGTGAAGAATCACTTGGAACGCAAGAACCAGGCGAACGGCGACGCGAGGTAGGTTGACAGATATACTTAAGATGACTAATTAGTCGGGAAGTGACCGGCCAGAAGGCTGGGACTGCCATGCTTTGCCGCGACAGACGACACGAATGCAAATAGCAAGGAATTATGGGATGGTTCAAATGTAGAGCAAGCTGGCAGCTTGCTCCACGAAATCAGCGGCAAGCTAAATAACGGTGCGGGATTCGGCTGTAGGTCAGGTTTCCAACCTGACCGGACAGATTGGAAATCTGTCCTACGAAGCTGCCGAATCAAGCAAGTTGATATAGAACATATTCTCCTTGTGGCCGACCTGACATCCAATCCATCCTCGCGGCCGAATCCCGCATGGGAATTGAGAACACGGACAAATCTGTATGCGCTGCCAGATAAAGACGTTTCTTCCCGAGGTACAGTGAAAGGATCGTTGTGGCCCAACCCATTTCGTTGAGAACGTTAAGTTTGGTCGAAACGACGGCGCGTAAGAAGCCGCGCCGTTCGTGGCGCAGCAAGTTCGGCGACGCCTTCCGCGGCTTGAAACTGGGCGTCCGCGGCCATTCGAGCTTTTCCGTTCACTTTTTCTTCGCGGCCCTGGTGCTGGCCGCGGGGATTGTGCTCCATTGCACGCTGATGGAATGGTGCATCCTCCTGGGTTGCATCGGCATGGTGCTGACAGCAGAACTCTTCAATAGCGCCGTGGAAACGATCTTCCACGGGCTCGACGAAGAGACCAAGCCGCGCGTGTCGGCCTGCCTGGATATCGCCGCGGGCGCCGTCCTGATGGCCAGCATCGTCGCGGCCATCATCGGGTCCATTGTCTTTCTGTCTCACGTCCCTGCCCTGTTCGAATAGGTCGGACACGCTCCGCACGCCTTCATTTGGGAAAGATCGTTTTTAGATACTCCCTGGCCGCGTCGGCGAGGAGATCGCGGTGCATGCGCTCGGCGTCGTCGAAGAAAGAGGAACCGATGCGCGTGTCCAGGAGATGAGTACCCAGAAGATTCATGGCGCGCGTTTCCTCGAAGAGCGACTCCGCATACACGATGCGCCTGCCCTCGCCCTTTTCATCCAGCAGATGGGCAAAGTATTGGACCGCCAGATTTCCCTGGCGTGGTAAGGCGGAGCCCATCACCACGACGTGCAGCTTCTTCCATTCTTCCGCTGGCAGCGTGGCACGCCAGTCACGCACTTGTTTGTCGAGGGCGTCCAATTCTGCATGTGCGGCATCGGCAGCATTGGCAAGCAGCTTACTGCCCAGGTCGCGCGTGAACTTGTGGAGATCGTCGGCACTGACCTGTTTCCTGTCGAGCGCGGAGTCGAGAAAGGTCAAAGCAGCGCGGAGGATCTCTTGCTGGCGTAACAGGACCTCCTGCGAGAGCCCGCGATTTTTCAAGGATGGCTCCGCTTGGACCACCCGTTCCCGGTAGGCCCGCAACCCATCCAGGCATTCCTTGTCTAGCGGAGCATCTTCACGCGCGACCAGCATGACATAAATGGCCAAGGGCACGTGTGAGACCGCTTTCAGCACGTGATAATCGTCGGGGACCACCTTCGCCTCGCGGCGATGCCCGTTGTGGAGCAGCACCAGGTTATCACCCTCGACGAGGATGACTGGGCCGCTGCGATTGAGCAGCCTCTGGCGACAATTAGCGTAAGCCTCGCGAAAAGCCTGGTTCAAGCCAACGAGCGGATCATCTGCGCGTTCGGTCGCGAAATGAGCGCCGCTACCGGCTTCACAGGCAACCTCGCTGGCTCCTGAGCTCAGGAGAACCAGGGGAGAAATGAGAATCACCGCCAGCGTTCTGACTGTCGATCTTGCAGGATAGATGACGCGCATCAATTTCATACCCCCTCCTATTTCCTTCGACTTCGGAGGAATTGATTTCAGCCCACAAGCGGAATCAGCTAAATAGGTTCACCGGCGCCGTAGAACGCAGCAGCGTCGACGCAAGGCAGCGTCGTCAAGAAGTAGAATCCGTGTCTGTCGCGGAGCATTTGCAAGTCGATAATGCGCTTACGGCGCATATGTTCGCCCACGGCTTCTAACGTGGCCTTTTTCGTTTCTCGGAGAAACTCGGAATAGTTCCGCACCAGATCGGCACAGGTTAGCTCGTTGAGGAGTTCTTCGTATTTATCGACGAAAACTTGCCGCTGTACGATCTCCTCTTCACGGATTTCTACGCTGGGCGGTGCCGGCAGCCAGGGATGTACTGCCGTTTTACCTTGGTGACTTTCGCGTTCCGTAACCTCAAGCTGCTTGGGCGGTTTCTTCACGGTATTCATTCCACGCAGTGATCGAAAGATCGCGGGCGTGATTGCGCCAGGTCAAGTAGCTTTCAATGGCGGCTTGCTGTTCTTCATGATCGTGATAATCCGAGGGCTTCATGGCAAAGTTCTTG
>DATGZX010000414.1:0-7510 GCA_035296965.1 Gemmataceae bacterium | reverse complement strand
ACCATCGTGAGGCTCCTTCCTCGGCTCGGGAGAATACGATTGTTGGTAGAAACCGTACTCTACCCAAATTCACAGCTGCGGAGGAGCCTCCTTTCTACTGTTGCGCACAGAGGTCCGAAAAAGCGCAACTTCAAAAAGCGTGAGCGAGGCACCCGCCTCGTAATTGCGGCGTGTTTCGTCGCCTGGCCTGCCGTGTCCGCGAACCCGCACGGTTTTCGAGGCCAGGCCATCCACCTGCCCATGTAAGAGGCAGCTCCACTCGCGCAACAGCCGAGAACGCCGCAAGCGTTGGCTGGCAACCGGGCCCCGTAAACGGTCCGCGTCCCCTTTTTTCTGGACCCCCTACGCATGAGGCAGGCTCTCCTTCACGTCAGGTATTCCCGTGAGGAAGATCGCATCCGATTGATGGTGATGATACGCTTGGAAGATGAATTCGCTCCACGACTCGTCCGGCCTGGCGGACTTCGCCGCCTTGCCGAACTTCATGAACTCGTGCAGGGACTTCCTCGTGTCAGCCGACCCCAGCATGGATTTCTTCAGGTACGCCGTCCAATCTGCCTTCGTCGCCCCGATCAAGACGCAGGGCGTTGTGAAGACGACGTGATAATCGACCAGATCGAGCAACGGCGGGCACAGGCGGACGTACCAGAGTTCCCCCGGCTTACCCCGGTAGCCGGAGGCGACATGGCAGGTGCACTCGTCCTCCGTGACCAGTTCCCGAAGCCGACACCGCCCGCCTTCGGTTCCGCTATGCTCGTAGATGCCCATGCGAGAACTTTGAAACCGGCGGATCGTCTCAGCCATGAAAGAGTCCATCCCCAGCAAGTCGGCCACGTCGAGCAGGCAAGAGCCAATCGTTTCTCGCTCTGGACCGAAGCGCACGTCGAAAAACGCCCAGGTAGTGAAGTAGCTTCTCGTCAATGGACTCACGGGAGGGGCGTCCGGCATGTACTCCTCCTCGGCGGGGCCAATGATTTTGCAGTAGGGATCGAACTCCCGGAACTGCGACACGGCCTCGGCAAAAAACGACGTGAAGTTCTGGGCTGCGATGTAGGCGGCATGAAGCGGGTCGCGGCCGGAACGGACCAAAGCTTCCATGCTTTTCACGTCCTTCGGAACCTGGGCGAAGTCCGCCGCCGCCTGTCGGCGCAAACCGCCAAGTTGCCTCTGGGCCTTGCGGAACCGGGACGCCAGTTTCGTGCTGATGACTCCCATTCAACACCACGCCTTCCACTTGCGTTTGACGAGCCAGGCTTCCGCGCTGGCGATGCTCCGGCTCTCGCTGGGCCTGATCGGGTAGGCACCCCAGGTGCCGTCGCGCTGAGCATACAAGCAGGTGCCGCCGAAGGACCCCGACAGGCTCGTGGCCGTGAAGCGGACCAGCACTCGTGTTTGATCCTCGCCGCACTCCACGATGCGTGGCGTTCGGTGATACGAATACCAGAGCGCTGGCTGGGCGATGACCTCGATGGGCAGCCCGAAGTAGTGGAACAGGGCCTCCTGCACGGTGCAGCCCGCGCCCGTATCGGCGTAGATGAACTTGTTATCCTTCACCTTCATCGGCAGCCTGGTCAAACCCTGACCGGCTTTCCGCAGGGAGTGGTCGAGGGAGCCGAGGCCGTGGAAAGTTCCTTGGGTGTCACCGGCAATTACCTTGATGAACTTCTGTGCCGATCCTCTGGCAACCTCGCTCCAGTTTCGCCGCTCCACTTCGAGAAGCAAATCGTCGGCCAGCGGCGTGATGCGCCCCCAAGCCTTGACGCCGGAGGACAAGGGCCGCTCGATGTAGAAGCGGCCCCGGAGCAAGCGCACCTGCACCCCGAACCCCGATAGGACCGGCGAGCAGTCGATCTCCTTGGTCATCTTTGCCAGGAGTTGCTGCCGCTCGTCGGCGGATAGTCGGCGTACCTTGGGGCGGGGAATCCGCTCCGGCCAGCGCTGTCTCCACGATCTCATGGGCATATGCCTTTGTTAGAAATCCGGCTCTTCCGCGCAAAACAGGTCAATGTCTCCCATGCTGTCCCGATGAAGAATAGCGTTGAACTTGTCTCGCATTTTGGGTGAAAAGGACTTGTCGCTGGCTAGCGATGAAAACCCCGGAAGCACCAACTCCGACGGCATGGCTGCCAAAACCTTGATGACATGTGTCAAGTACCGTCGTGTCGTGTTGGAACTCTTGACGCGCTTCAGATCTCGGAAAAGAAGATCGACACAGGCTTGCGTTTTGACAACCCCTAGAGCCTCCACGATGGCGCTGCGTTTTTCCCACTTGTCTTCGCAAGTCAACAACAGGCCCAGAAGGAAAATGCCAGCTTCCCTGCGCCCGTGACAGTACATGGATTGCAATAGCGTCAATCCAGAGCGAAATTGGCTTTCATCAGTGCCAACGGCCTGCTTCAAAATGTCATCAATTGGGAATTTCCCCGGATCGAAATAACCTTCCTTGGTAATCCACGGCAACTTGGTCAGGTCCACAGTACATCCTCGAAAAACGTGTTGTGACCTCGAAAAAAGTATCGGAACCCCAGCGCGCACGAAGGATTCATCCTTCCAGCTGTTCTTCGCAGTAATCCAAGATACCAGCGGCGGTCTGTTCGTCCACGAGGTCGAGGACGAAATGGGCAGCGACGTAGCAGAGGGCAAACGCCATTTGCGGGTGCGATTCCAGGCCTCGTACGGGTGCTTCGGGGCCGGTGTTGGCGACGTAGTTGGCCAGCGCGCCTTCCCTCACGTTGTCTGCTTCCTTGCCGGTCAGTTTGCGCCCCCGGAATTTCAGACACACCAGGGGAGCCAGATGGAACATCTTGGCGTCCGTCAGCGTTGTTCCCGTTAGATGGGCAAAAGGCTTCGTCTCCCTGGCGTCGTTCCAGGCAAGGAGGATTTCCTTGAGCCACTGCTCAGGAGTCTTCGGGAGCGGTCGTGCCATTTCTTTCACCCGGCGAGCTTGTGGCATCTTGCGGTTCATTCTAGCGAGATCGCTGAGACTTTGGAGCGGGTAGCCTCGCTAACGCTTCGCGTTGGTATTTTCGGGGAAGACTTGGTGCCGACGTGGGGACGGCTCCTCCTGGCTGCAATGCCATCAAATCGCTGAAGCTTCGACACGGGTCGGCGGCGTAGTGATTTCGCGGAGGAGAGAGGTTATTCCGAGCGGCCGCCCCCTGGCCTCTGGCGCTTCCCGCCAACTTGAGGCTAGGTTCCTCGTGGTGAAGGTATCCCTCCTTTCCATCGAATGCCGATGCATTCACGCCCGAGCAGTCGTCTTTCCCTAGACGCTTCGCTGAAGGGCACAGTAAGCTGGGAACAGAAAGGGAGGTGCGAATCCGATGAGCGTGCAGAGACAATCCCAAAGTCCGCAGCGTGAGCAGCCGCCTAACACCGTCGTACCAGTGAAGTATGCGGGGAAATGGATCGCGTGGAACCAGGATCGTACTCGGATCCTGGGAGGCGGTTCAACCATTCAAGAAGCTCAAGCAGCCGCGCAGGCGGCCGGCGAGGCCGAACCGGGCTACGAGTGGGTTCCTCCAGCAGATCGACGCATTGTCGGGCCGAGCCGGTGAATTTCCCTTACGGTCAATACGAGGTTGCGCCGAGCACCGCCGATCCGGACCTGACGGTAGTATTCCGCCCGGTCATACCTGTCCGTGTCATCGGCCCCGCGGGCGCGGCGGCTTTCTACGGCCTGTTGGACACAGGAGCCGACCAAACCGTCCTTCCGAAAGCACTGGCTGATCTGATCGGCGTGACGGGCAACCCGGCCCGAGCTGCAACCCTTCTGAGCGCGAGCGGCGAAATGTCGGTGACCTATACCAACGTCGCCTTCGAGCTCGGACGGGGACGAGGGAAGGTTTACTGGTCTGCGACGGTCGCGATTATTGAAGAAGCGTGGCAGGAAGTCGTTCTTGGGCACGCAGGGTTCCTCGAGTATTTCGACGCGACGTTCTTCGGCGTCCGACGGCAAGTCCGGCTGCGCCGAAACACCCGCCCGCTCCCGAAAAGCTGACTTTTTCGCCGACTTTGCATCTCATGGAGCCCCGTCTCCTAGGGCGCGCTATAGCACAGTCTCTGGGCCAGGCGCTGCCTGCCGCTTCTGTACGACGATCAACCCACCTTGGCCCCCTGCCTGGACGTTGAGGTTCGCCTTTACCCAGCAACGATTAGAAAAACCAGAGGCCCAGATTTGGGAGGATCCGCCGTCGGTGCAACGACGAGGTCGGAGACCTCGCCGAGCGCGGAAGATGACAAAGACTTGTGGGCGGTTAATCATCACCAAGCCGGGAGCGCCACTTACTCCGGAGAGGTCAATACCGAGCCAGAAACCAGCATCATGTAATGGCAGGAGGCACAAACAAGCGGAAGGGCAGAAACGACATGCGTATCAGAGCGAATCGGCAGCTCGCAAATGACGCTTAGCTGCCAATCGCCTGATCCACAGACCGGACATTTTGGTTGCCTTTTCTCGACCCAGTTGGCAAGCTTCGTAGCCTCTCTTGGGTTCATGCAGGCTTTGTAGTCGGTTGCCGTGAAATTGACCAGAAGTGACAAGTGCAAACCAAACTCAGCTGCCGATGCCTCGTTCCGCCAATCAACGCACTGCGCACCCAATACGCTCACCGGGGCGGAGGATAACCAGGATGCTCATGACACAGGCTCGAGCCGGCCGAGAACCTCGCGCCAAGGCTTGCCCACACCAGGCTGCGCTTGTGCCTCGGCTCGCCACCGCGCAAATTCGGCCAGGTGTGCAGGCGGCACTTCTCCGGGCTCAACGCCTTCCGGCAAGCTGTTCCAGATCTGCTCAATCAATTCCAGGCGCTCGGCGACCGTGAGACGAGCGATCCGCATAGCTTCCACGTTGATTGGCATACCTGTTCTCCCCCGTGAATCAAGCCGATCCTAGCACAGCAAGCGCTGCCGGCTTCGGTAAGACAGGGGCTTGCCAAAGAGCCAGCGGTCCGTGCTTCTTCGCCGCCGGCGGAAAGTTAGTGGCCATCGTCTCTTGGTCTTGCCGTGGTCTGCTTTTTGCTGGAACTTTAGTTAGCGCTTGCTTTTGTCGTGCTCATTGGTAGTCTTGCCGTTCATAGCTACTGCATTTGCCGAGCTGGCAAGGACCACAAAAAGCAAGGAGTTGCGACATGGCCCTTGAAGCGGAACTCAAAACATTTCAAAATCGCCTTCCTGATCTTCTCGCGCAGGCGGGGAAGTATGCGCTAGTCCACGGCGACGAGGTTTCGGTCTGGGCCAGTCAGGACGAGGCCCTTGATGCTGGATATGAGCGCTACGGCTTAGAGCAGTTTCTTGTCAAAGAAATTGCTGAGCTTGAAGTGCCCCGTTATTTCTCCCGCAGGGTAACTCGATGTCAATAGTGACAGGGCCGATCACTCACGATGGCGTGCTGATCGATGTTCTCGTCGGTGTCAGTGCCCGCCCTTTTCCTTCGCTCTCATGAACGATTCTTTTTCGATTTTTCTCTCGTCATTTCTTTTTGAAGTCGAAGGTTTTCCCAGAAAACCAGTCTTCCTTCGTGCCTGGTCATTACCCGAACATCCGAGTCCTGCGATACGACAAAACCCACGCTTCCTGGATATCGATCGCAATATCTCATCATTGAGCGATGGCGCGTCCCGAAATGGTTGTAATCAACTCTTCGTCGCCTGCTCCTGGACGCAGTTGCGGAAAACGATTGTTCGATATAACGCGGTGCTTTTTCCGCAGTAATTTCCACGCCAAATCCCAAGACATCCAACTGAGGGCTTAGAAGCACTAGTCCATCAACCCGTGAGAGAAGAGCCACGAACCACGTCGATGATTCGAGCTCGCTTTCACTCTCTCGGCAATCGATGTCGCTCACCGATTCATGAAAATAGGGGCCCCAGTCTAGAGCAGGTGATTGGCGATCGTGTAGCTCGAATATCAGGTCGGAAGCTTCTGACGCTTCAGCGTACGCGGTGCAATAACGCTCTAAGGCCTTCCGGAGGCGGACGTACTTCAAGGGATACTTAACGTTTAAGCCAGCAAGGCGGGGCGCCGGCGTGATCAAGATGGCGCCCCCATGCTGGAGCGACTGCATGCGCAGCAGAATTCGCCGAAGCGTGCTGAGCCACAGGGGGGCAGCAATTCCCTCCCACCCATTTCCACCCAAACTGTGATTTAATTGATTAATGCCTGGCCAGAGAGCTTCGCAGACGGGCCCGTGGTTGAAGACGTCGAGAGTCTCCATTTGCAAATGATTTATACGAAGGTCTGCGACCTTCTCGTAGTCGATATTCGCAACGATGTGTCCGGGAGCAAGCACTCTCGCTTCGAACAGGCCGGGCCGTTCTGGCCCCTCAAGCTTCTCCTGATTTACGTAATCCTCATAGCGGTTCTGCTGATCCACCAACCCCCAGATTACAAGCTTGCCATCCCCATCCGGATAGATTGCAAATGCTGAACTCTTCGGATCCGATGCTGGCGCGATCTTACGAAGATTGGCCAGAGTCATCGGAATAGGTCTCGTCAAGCGAACGAAGCCCCACCGGTCCCGAACAATCCGCGCAGGAGGATGAGGATCCGGTCTCCTGGGGTCGATGAAGAAAACCTGAAACCGGATAGGCCTGGATTCTTCACGAGTGATGCTAGCTTGGTATAGAAGAGTAAACAGTTCATCGAGAATTTTCCGTGCAGGTCGTCGCATCCTGCGCCGTCTCAGCGCGTTCAACAAACGGTCAGTTACTTTCTGCAAATCAGCAATCATTCGTTTGGAGTGCCAGCCAGCTAGAGAACAAGATTCCTTATCGCCTCCACGTGTTGTAGCACGGTCACCCCACCCTGTTACCCCTCGGGACCGGAGGTCTCCTTTTCACTTTCAACGCGACTGCCCTTCGGCAATTCCTCCATTTGCAGCCCTAGCCATGGAAGCAAGGAGACTTCCGGTCGGGGCCGGCTGACACGGTCAGGAGGCCGTGCCAGAACGGCATGGCCACTTAACGGACTGATATCCACGGCCCCCAGCTTCCCTGGCCATCCGTGTCCGTTTGGGGCTAGTACAGCGCTTTCGGGGTGGCCAGCGTTCTCGATGTCGCCCAATTCACAACCTCGGATACGCATATCGCGTCATCGTTGTCGATGAACTGCTTAAAATGATTCCGGAGGCCCTCCGCTGTTGTGTTTACGCGATTGAAGCACCACAGCGATTCCAGGATTCTCTCCGCGCTGAATTTCGCCAGCTCGTCATAGAGCCGCTGATAATCCCGCTGGTTTCTTAAGTCGTAGTCCAGGAAATAGAGAGCCATGAAACCCCTCCTTTCGGGCCAAATGCCCGAGATTGGCCGTCGACCGAAAGCGAGGTATAATGGCGGTGCGACGGCGTGCCAACGTTGTCGAACCTGGCCCGGTGTCAGGGGGCGCCCAAAACCAGCCACTGAGGGGCGCCTGAAAACCAGCCATTTTGAGAGGACCGAGATCCGCCATTTAGGCTTGCCTACAGGTCCAGCGCTGTGGGAGGCACGAGATGGCGAATCAGCTCAAAATGGCG
>DATGZX010000413.1:0-8308 GCA_035296965.1 Gemmataceae bacterium | reverse complement strand
GGCGTTAAGCCTGCTCAAGCGGAATCCGGCCAAAACGAGCATCGCACGGAAACGCAAGGCGGCTGCCTTGGACACGGGTTTTCTCGAGGAAACCTTGGCTGGGGCACGAAACCTAGAGAAAGTTTGATGCGTTCGCCCTGTGCTGAACCATGTGCCGGGCGGCACGAACGTCGAGGCACGCCTAGAAAGAGAGGCACGCATCATCGCCCGGCTGGAACACCCGGGAATCGTCCCGGTGCACGACGCTGGCGTTCTTCAGGACGGCCGACTCTATTACGCAATGAAGTTGGTCCGAGGCAAACGGCTCGACGAATGGGTAGAACGCGCGACTAGTCTTCCGGAACGGCTACAGCTCTTCGAGAAGATCTGCGACGCAGTGGCGTTCGCCCACGCGCACGGCATCATTCATCGCGACCTGAAACCCCAGAACATCATGATTGGCCCGTTCGGCGAAGTCTTGGTGATGGATTGGGGCGTCGCGAAGGAAATGGGCCAGGACCAGTCGAATCCCAGTCAGGGCGAGAAGAATGGGCCACTAGGAGCGTCTCAGACGCTTCAAGGCACCGTCCTGGGCACTCCCGGTTACATGGCCCCGGAACAGGCCCGTGGCGACGCTGCAGTGGATGCGGGCGCGGACATCTACTCTCTAGGGGCCATCCTCTACTTCTTGCTCACGGGACAAGCTCCGGCTCAAGCGGAGCACGACCCAAATTCGAGTGTGCCGGCTTCCACCCTGATTCCTGCAAGACGATTAGATCGCACGATTCCTCGACCCTTGGAGGCAATCTGCTTGAAAGCGCTAACTGCGGAGCGCGAAGGTCGCTATACAGAAGTAACCGAGTTGGTCTCCGATATCGCGAATTTCCGAGCAGGTCGCCGCGTCCGGGGTCACCCGGAAGGCATCATTGATGCGGCAAGGCGTTTGGGTTCGAAGTACCGGGCCGTGATCGCCCTGATCCTCGCCTATCTCCTCATGAGAATTCTGTTGCTAATTCTCGCCGGCCTCTAAAGGAATCCGGCCCTCTGGGTAAAAGAAGTTGAGAAGCACCATCACCGTGTTTGGAGCATGTCATGAAGAAGTGGCTGTTGGGCACCCTGCTGGGCGGAATCCTCGGGATCTTTGACGGGCTGACGGCGCCCCTGTCGGCACCGGAAACATTGCCCGACTTGCCTGGGATCATCTTCGGTTCCGTCATCAAGGGCATTATCACCGGCATGCTGATTGGCTATTTCGCTCAGAAGGTTCAGTCTCTGACGTGGGGCATCATCTTTGGCTTGGCTGTCGGCGCACTGCTGGCCTTTGGCGTGGCCCTGATGCAGTACTTCAGCCTGGGACGAGTATATTTCTGGCAGATCATGCTGCCGGGTGCGGTCTTGGGCATTATCGTCGGCTATGTCACGCAGAAACATGGCCGGCTCAAGTGAACATCCACCAGCGCTTCGATCTACGAGGAGGTAACAACACCATGAGACGACTTTGTGCGGTTCTCGCGGCCCTAACCTGTATTGCTTTCCCTGGGCGATTGCCGGCAGAGGATAAGCCCACAGCGGCGAACAAGCTCGCTCCACTGGAGCGGTTTGCCGGGGAATGGGTCGTGGACGGCAAATGGTCCACGGGCGAAGCCCTACATGCCCGCGGCGTTTACGAATGGGGTGTCAACAAAAAGATCTTGAAGGCCAAAACCTTCGTGATGAATGGCGACAAGGAGTACCAGCGCTATGAATCGATCATGGCCTGGCACCCAGAGAAGAAGAGCCTCTATGAAATCACCTTCGTCTTTGACGGCGACATCCACGAGGTCTTGATCGATGCCAAGGACAAGGACACGCTGCACATCGGCTGGAGGCCTTTCAAGGAAGGGCAACCTTCCCCCGTTCATCAGATCCTCAAGTTCCTGGACGACGATCATTTTCAGTGGACCGTCTCCATGAAGAGCGGCGACACGTGGAAGCAGCTCATCGACGCGACCTGGGTGCGCAAGGGAAAATAGACGTTGCAGGCGGGTCACCACCCGCACCGTGCCCGAAACGGGTGACGAGCAGGAGCGGAGCCAATGGCTCTCACTTCTGCTCGTTCTTCTCAAGCCACTTCACGATCTCCTCGGCAAACTGCTTCTTCATGATGCAGTTGCTATGGCCGGCCCCCTCAATTTCGATGACGGGCCAATCCTGTCGAACGCCTTGCAGCGGAACCACGTAGAACTTCCTCACGGGGTCACGATTTTCGACCGGGAAACCGCAGCCTTGAAGCCGCAAGTTGGCGCCGAAAAGTTGAAAGTAACTGCATCCTTGGCTACCTTCCTAATAGCTTTCTCTGGTTGGTTTGGGGCGGGACTGGGCATCCGGAACCTCTTCCTCGGACGGAAAGGCAATTGCCATCATGCATCGATCCATGGCGATTTGGGTATTGACGCTCAGCCTGGCGGCGTTGCCAATGCGTGCCGGTTCGTTTCAAGGAAAGGCCGAAACCCTCCGCGCCGATGATGCGAACAAGCCTGCGCCCGCCGTCCAGAACCAGCCGCTCAAGCTGCCCGGATGGTGGAAGAAAGGCGACCCACTTCCCATCGAGAAGAGCAATTGCGTCCGTTGCCATCTGACGGCCGGGCGAGAGCTTACACTGCCGGTGCGCGATTTCGCACGCAGTATTCACGACCTCGCCAAGCTGACCTGTAACAAATGTCATGGGGGCGACACCAAGAACGACGCAACGGCGCACGAGGCGGACCACGGCTTCATCGGGACCAAGCTGAGCGCTCACATGGCCGCCTGCATCGGCTGTCATACCCGCGAGACCCTGGGCTTCAAGAAAGGCAAGCATTATTGGGACTTGTCCAAGAGCATCAACAAGAAATACCCCGTATGCATCGACTGCCACGGCAACCACGATGTCGGCAAGCCTCCCGCTGATTTCTCGCTCACCACTGTTTGCATCGATTGCCACAAGGAGTTTGCCAAGGATCTGCCCCAGGCCGCCGCTGTGGTCGCGGAGAACGATCTGCTCTGGAAGACATTACGCGACGTGCAAGCCAGGAACAAGGATGCTGCCAACCCGATTCCAGAGCAGTTCCAACGCGAACGCGATCGCGTTCGCTCCCTCACCTCTCGTTTGATCCACCGGGCCGGACCGATCACTCCTCAGGAAACTCAGGAAGTCAATGATCGGGCCCGCAAGCTGCGCGCGGAACTAGAAGTCTGGCTCAAGAAGCAAAAGTAATTCGCCAAGGGGGATTGCCGCCCGACGTAGAGCGTGGTACGCTGCGCGGAAAGTTACTTTACCCAATACAGGGATCTCTCCATGCATAGCCATCATTGCAATACTGGACGTCGCGATTTCCTGAAGACCGCCGGTGCGGTCGCTGCCGGGCTAGGTCTAAGCCCAAACTTCGGTTGGACAACCTCGGCAGAGGCCAAGGCCATTCCTCCTGCGGACGTCGGCATCGCGCGCGGCTCCAACATGGAAGATGCGGTACGGAAGGCTGTCAAGCTGGTAGGCGGCATGGGTTTCATCAAGGAGGGGCAAACGGTCCTCATCAAGCCAAACGTAACAGGCGCGCTCAAGAGCCCGACAACCACCAATCCGGAAGTGCTCTACGCGACCATTAAGCTGGTGGCGGAGCGCGGTCCCAAGCGCATCATCGTCGCCGACCGGTCTTTTTCTCCGCAATTTGTCACGACATCTCCCAAGACCATCGACGTAATGAAACGCGTGGGCCATGTGGACGCCGTCAATCAGGCGATTCACGATGTGAAGGCGCCGGTCGTCGCTGTCGGGCTGGAAGATGCCACGCCGGAGTTGGAGCTTCTGGGCAAAAAGTCCGACACTCCGCTCTGGCGGCGCATCAAACCCGAGAAGGCAGCCAACTGGCCCAACGGCTTCGAGCTGGCGGAGCTACTATTTGCCGTGGATCACATCATTAATGTGCCGGTCATCAAAACCCATTTTCAGGCATGGTTTACCATGTCGATGAAAGCCTTCGTCGGCATGAGCCACCACCGCACGCGGCGGGAATTCCACAATTCCTATGCGGGATCGAACGACCTTTTTGATCAAAAGCGGACTTCCAGCCGCCGCCGCGGAGTCAAGCATGATTTGGCCACGGAAGTGGCAGAAGTGTCTCCCCTCGTCAATCGGATTGCCGAGCTGAACCTAGGCCTGACGCCGTCGCTCAATATCCTGGACGGCAGCACCTGCTTCGTCTTCGGCGGACCTTCGAACGGCGACACAGCCCAGCCGAAAGTGATCGTCGCCAGCCGCGACCGCATCGCGGCCGACGTCACCGGCGTCGCTGTCCTCAAGAGCATCGGCACCGAGGAGCGCTTGCAGAAGTGCTCGGTATGGGAGACGCCATTCGTCAAACATGCGGTGAAGATCGGCCTCGGCATCGACTCCGTCAAAAAGCTGAATCTGAAGCCTGACGGGATGGATGCCGACATCGAGAAGATTCGGCAGATGCTCGTTTAGACGATGTCATGTTTTGTCATGTAAAAGGGGGGTAGCCAGACCAGTTGTCTGACTTGGCAGGAAATGATTCAAGTAATTATCCTGAAATAGTTTACGTATCGACTCGGCTCTCGGACGACTGAAAGTTCGACATAAAATATGTCATGTGTACACCTGAACACGTTTTCGCGATTAACCGGCCTCGCTTGAGCGGTCCTCGCCCGGTGCTGGGCCATCGCCGTGCTCTTCCTCAGTGACCGTTTTGTCGACAGCCAGGCCCAGGCTGCGCAGCTTGTGGCGCAACGTCGCCCGATTGAGACCGAGCAACTCACTGGCCTGGGCCTGGTGGCCCTTCGTATGACGGAGAACCCTGGCCAAAAGGATACGCTCCATCGCTCTGCTCACCTTGGCGTAGATGTCGCCCTCACCTTTTTGCAGAAGAGCCTCGGTCAAGGCCTCCAGGTCGAGGTTCGCCGGCAACTCCTTCGACGGCTCCGGCGGAGCATGTTCATGATGAAGTCGCTCCGGTAAAAACTCGAGTGCCAGCACGTGGCCTGAAGTGCTGAGCATGCTTTGCTTGATAACGCTCTGCAGTTCGCGAACATTACCAGGCCAAGAATAACCTTGCAGAACCTCCAACGCTTCCGGAGCGATCGTGCGGACATCCAGTCCCAGTTCACGATTGAACCGGTACAAAAAGTAATGCGCCAACTCGGGAACATCATCCAGGCGTGCCCTTAGCGGGGGCGCATGAATGGTCACGACATTCAATCGGTAGTAGAGATCTTTCCGGAATCGGCCCTCAGCGACCAGTTTCTCCAGGTCGTGATTGGTGGCCGCCAGGACGCGCACGTGCGTTTGCACGGTCTCGTTGCTGCCGAGCCGCTCGAAACGCTGCTCCTGCAGCACGCGAAGCATCTTGGCCTGTACTGCCGGGGACATATCGCCGATTTCGTCCAGAAACAGGGTGCCGGTGTCGCACTGCTCAAACTTGCCGATGCGCCGGCGATGGGCTCCTGTGAACGCTCCCTGTTCATGTCCGAACAACTCGCTTTCCAGAAGCGTCTCCGGCAAGGCAGCGCAATTGATCACCAGGAAGGGCTTGTTATTACGCCGGCTGTGATGGTACAGGGCCCGGGCCACGAGTTCTTTTCCCGTGCCGCTCTCACCCAGGATCAAGACGTTGACGTTCTGCGGAGCGATCCGGCCAATGAGCTTGCACATCTCCTGCATGATCGTGCTGCGTCCGACAATCCTGTCGCCTTCCTCCTCAGCCGGCAGCACGGCGGGCACGTGCATGAGCCGGGCGGCTTGAAACGCCCTTTCGAGAACCTGGCTAAGCCGGTCGAGGTCGAGCGGCTTAATTAGATAGTCGAACGCGCCTCCTTTCATGGCCTCGATCGCCGTCTCTGTCGTGCCGTGAGCCGTGATGAAAATCACGGGTCGTTTCGCATCGAGACCGCGGATTTCGGGGAAGATTTGCAGGCCGGAGCTATCGGGCAGCTGCAAGTCGAGCACAACCACGTCCGGATTATGCTCGCGCAAGTGCCGCAATCCCTCGGCTGCGGTGCGCGCCGTCTCGACGCGCACGTCTTCGCTATCGAAAACACGCCGAAAAGAATAGAGTACGCTTTCCTCGTCGTCGATCACCAGAAGGGTTGGCATGCGCTGTCTAGGCCCCCAAATCCAGTCAATTCAAAGAATCCGATTTCAGGAAGCTGCGCCCACGTGATCTCCGTTGGCTCGTGACGCAGTGGCGGCCGAAGGCAACCAAATCGTGAAACAGGCTCCGCCCTCGGCGCGGTTGGCAGCCGTAAGATGGCCGCCATGTTCCTCGATGATGCGCTGCGACAGGTTCAATCCAAGTCCCGTACCCGTCGCCTTCGTGCTCGCAAAAGGGGTGAACAACTTTCCAAGCATCTCCTCGGAAATGCCGGCCCCGCTGTCGGCGACAGAAAGACGCACTCCCGTTTCCGCGGACACATTCATCTCGATCTCGAGAACGCCTCCACTGGACATGGCATCGAGTGCGTTGAGGAAAAGATTCACCAGTACGGTGCACACCTGATTGCGGTCGAGGTCCCAAGGTGCAGGCTGCTTGGGAACCTGGAGATGAATCTCCACATTCTGCAAGCGAGCGCGGGCCTGGATCAGCTCAACGGCTTGCGTAATGACTTCGCGCACATCGCAAGCAGCGGTTTGCGGTGTCGGCAGCCTGGCAAAATCGAGGAAGTTCTGCACGATGCTCTCGACGCGTGCGATCTCGCCGTGAATAACACGTAGGTCGTCCGTTGTCAACGACTTCGGGTTCTTCGCTCGGAGGCTGACCTCCACCAGGAGCTTGATGGCCGTCAACGGGTTACGGACCTCATGAGCAATGCTGGCGGCAAGCTGGCCGACTGCTGAAAGCTGTTCGGCGCGCAGCATGTCGCGCTGGTGCCGTTGCAAGCGTTGGGCGACCTCTTCCACGCCAGTGAGCACGTGCTGGAGCTGTCGATCAAGTCCCCGGATGTCGCCATCGGCGACGATGCTGATGGATCCCGCGTCTTGATCGAGGCGCTGGGCCATGTCGTGCACGCGCATGCTCACCTGGTAAATCGACCTGCTCAAGCCACGGGCAATGCCGAAGCCGACGATCAGGCCGCCCGTCGGTCCCAGAAGACCCAGAATAAGCATGCCGAGAGTCACCTTCCGGCCCACGCGTTCGCTCTCCTGGACGCTTTCGTCGGCCAGGTTCTTGTTCAGAACCCGAAGGTCCTGGCAAGGTTTGACGATCCGGTCGTTGATGGGATGAGCATCCGCCAGCTCGGCCAGCTGTGGGCGGGTCATCGTCGCCGCTTGGCTTCGCAGCGATACCATCTCGTCGCGATACTTCCTGTACTCGTTTTCAATCCGCACCACCTGATCGCGTTGTTCCTGGTAATTGGCCGACTCCTTCGCATCGCGCAAGGCCTCCTCGAAGCGTTCATAGTCCTTCTCGATCGGGGCAAGGTACTCGGGCTTGGGATCGATGAGATAGACGAATGAGTGAAACCGCAGCTGGCGCACGCGGATTTCCAGCTCGCCGGCTGCCTGCAAGTTCGACAGGTTTTTCGAGACGATTCGTGCTGTTTGCTTTTGCAGCCGATCGATATACCAGCCGCCCACGAGGCAGACCCCCAACAGCAGCAAGCCGATGACGATCGCAGGCATGCTAACCTGGAGGAAAAGCCGGCGGTTCATGAAGGCTTCATCCTTTCGGTGGTAGGGCCGAGGACAGAGGCATGCTTGAAAACAAATGTCTGCCGGGGCCAAAATTGATTATAACCTTGCGCGACCATCGATTCCGTCGATCAACACGGTCTGCACCCACTAGCCCCCGTATGGTAAGGGGTCTGGCTGCGTGGACGAGTGCATTTGGTGTTGTTCGATCTTGGGTACAATTGCAAGAGCGGTCACGCATGAAACAATGGTTGGCATCGAACATGATTCAGGTATACGTGCGACTCCTTAACGAAGGAGTCGATGTCTGTCGGCCTACCACTGGCACGCTCTTGCGGCCGATGGTTGTCCAGCTGAATGCCACAATCGATTACGATCCGTTCTCGGAGGAGTGGGAGTTTGGACCAGGTTCAATCGTCGAATGCGAATTTGAACGGTGCCACGGCGGGACCATTTTGATTGCAAAACGTGCTGCCAAATCAACACAGAGTTGGCCCACTACCGACCGGTTGGTACTGCTTTCGGGGTAATTTGTTAGCGCGTACCTATGGCTCGGGAGCGCTTAGGGGGCGAAGTATCTGAAAAGGCCTGCCGCGGAGGAGTAGAACATGCGCGGGCGCGTCGTGCGTGGTCAGGGAGGCAGCGGTAGGGGCACGACCGGGCCAC
>DATGZX010000412.1:0-4695 GCA_035296965.1 Gemmataceae bacterium | reverse complement strand
ACCATCGTGAGGCTCCTTCCTCGGCTCGGGAGAATACGATTGTTGGTAGAAACCGTACTCTACCCAAATTCACAGCTGCGGAGGAGCCTCCTTTCTACTGTTGCGCACAGAGGTCCGAAAAAGCGCAACTTCAAAAAGCGTTAGCGAGGCCGCCCCGTCCATCGCCGATCATTGCCATTCCTCCGACTTTGAATTTGCGCATGAGAGCACGGCAGCCATCCGAGAGACGATGCGCTAGCTCCGCCTGGCCGACTGGGAGCCTGGAATCGCCGGGTAATCGCACAGCATCCCTCGCCGCGCGCCCAGGGTCACAATTGTAGATTCAGAAAGGCGCATGAGGAACGGCAGTCGAGCAGATTTGTGCCCTCACGCTGGCCGCATCGGCAGGATAAACGCCGGCGATGGAAATGGCGCCCGAGCAATGGGGGCGCATTCGCCGTCTCCCTTATTTCTGCAACGGCGAGGTGGCGGCGTGCCAAGAAAATACATGCGTCCCCTTTTTGTTAACGGGTTCGATGGGGGAGCCGTCGTTATAGAAAAGGGGCACGTAGAGTTCATATTCTCTCAACCGTTGTCACTCCTTGGTCCCAAGGGTTTCCCGGCTCTCTCGAGATTTCTGTCAGCTGAATACCTGCCTTACGCAAGGCGCCGAGTGCTTCCTCGGAAACAACGAACAAATTTTCCGGCAACGCCGTTCCGGGTGAATGCCGAACGAGCAATCCCCATGCCTTGGTATTATCTTTTGCTGCCACGCGGATCGTGATTCTCACTGCTGTTTCTCCCGCCCGGCCTCCGGACAGCCCGATGGTCCCCACGGCATCTTACCTTGAGAAGGGTATCGTGGCATTGCCAGATTTTGCCGGCGTGACCCTCTTGGTCGGCCAGGCAGGAGAAAACATCTGCTCAAGGTTTATTTGTTTCTGGTTTCGGCAGCGGCAGAAGTTCAGCCGGAGGCAGGTTGGGCGGCGGATGGGCTCTCTCCAACTCTGCCAGCAGTTTCTTGAAGTCTGCTCGGCCTCCGCGGATCGACCCATTTGCTCAAGGAGTCGAAAGACACGCCAAGAGCGGCCGCAAGGACGCGCGTCTTGTGCCTCCGGCGGGGATGATCGAGGCTCAGGCACTAATCGCGCAGCGCCCCTCGCCGCGCGCCCAGGGTCACAATTGTAGATTCAGAAAGGCGCATGAGGAACGGCAGTCGAGCAGATTTGTGCCCTCACGCTGGCCGCATCGGCAGGATAAACGCCGACGACGGAAATGGCGCCCGAGCAATGGGGGCGCATTCGCCGTCCCCCTTATTTTTGCAGTGGCGAGGTGGCGGCGTGCCAAGAAAATACATGCGTCCCCTTTTTTGTTTCTGGTGTACGTCTTTTAGTTTGCAATGCACATTTTCTTCGGGTATAAGATGTTGTTTTTCCTGCTGAGTTCAACCAAAGGTCCGCATGGAGACTTCAGTCAGCCTGCTGGAGCGACTTCGGACCGGGCCCAACGAAGAAGCGTGGCAACGGCTCGACGACATTTATCGGCCGCTCATTCGCCGCTGGCTGTTACGTCATCCCCGCCTTGGCGATGAGGCCGAAGATATCGTCCAAGAAATTATGGGAGTCCTCATCCGCGAGCTGCCCGGCTTCCACCGCCAGAGAAATGGCTCTTTTCGCCGTTGGCTGCGTGCCATCACGGTCAACCGCGTTCTGGCCCACCACCGCGCCGCACAAAGACGGCCCCAGGCGCTCGGTGCGCCGCTGGAGGAATGCCCGCTGGAGCAGCTAGCCGATCCCAACAGTGAATTGAGCCGTCTTTGGGATCAGGAACACGACAACTACGTTCTGCGACGCATGCTGGAACTGATAGAGCCGATGTTCGAGCCTGCAACTTTGGCTGCCTTCCGCCGCGTCGTCTTCGACGAAAAAGAGCCAGCGCATGTGGCGGCAGAACTTGGAATATCGGTAGCCGCTGTCTGGCAGGCCAAGTGCCGCGTCCTGGGCAGGTTACGTCAGGAAGCCGAGGGCCTGATCGACTGATCCTGTATTTTTCTGTCAGGTCCGCTCGCCCGGCGCACTCTCTATAGAGCGTCAAGAAACTGCCCCGGAGGACGTAAAGAGGCCCTGCTGGTCATGTTCCTCGCCGCCTAATTTGGAGAGTCCCATGCCCAACGCCGCGATCCACCCCTCCAGCCAGGAGCTTGCCGCCTTCAGTCAGGGCAGGCTCAGCGACGCGGCTTCGGCCGTCATCGCCCAGCACCTCGAGACCTGTTCCGCCTGCGGCAAGGTCCTTAAGAGCATGCCGCCCGATTCGTTCCTGGTCAAGGTCCGCGCCGCCAAACCAGGCGGATCATCCGTCCTGCCGGGCCTATCACCATCACCTGCGATCAGCGCTATGGGCATGCCGAAGGCCGCGTTGCCGCCGGCGTCTCAGCCTCCTGACCTCCCTCCAGAATTGGCTAACCACCCGAAATATGGCATTGTCCGCGAGCTGGGGCGTGGCGGTATGGGCGTTGTCTATGAGGCGGTCCACAAGGTCATGGACCGGCCGATCGCCATCAAGGTAATTAACCCCAGCGTCCTGGCACACCCCGATGCGTTGCCGCGTTTCCACAGCGAGGTAAGAACTGCTGCCAAATTGGACCATCCGAATATCGTTCGTGCCCTCGACGCCGACCAGGTCGGCAGTTTGCACCTGTTGGTCATGGAATATGTAGAGGGGAAAAACCTCGACAACCTCGTGCGGGCGCGGGGGTGCCTGCCGATCCGGAACGCCTGCCATTATGTGCATCAAGCGGCCCTGGGCCTGCAACACGCCTTCGAGCAGGGCATGGTACACCGCGACATCAAGCCCGGCAACCTGGTGCTGACGCCGCGTGGCCGCGTGAAGATACTCGATTTTGGCCTGGCGCTCTTACGCGACACGGGAATCCGGACTCGTCGGCTGACGGCGATGGACTCGTTCATGGGCACGCCGGAATACGTGTCGCCGGAACAGGCGAGCGACGCACGCAATGCGGACACGCGGTCCGATATATACAGCTTGGGGTGCACGCTGTTCTACCTGCTGGCGGGCCGGCCGCCGTTTCAGGAGGAGACCGTCGTCAAGCTGGTATTGGCGCATATCGAAAAGGAGCCGCCCCTGCTCCATCATCTGCGCTCGGACGTGCCTCCCGAGCTGTCTGCCGTCGTTGCTCAGATGCTGGCGAAGGACCCGGCAAATCGCTACCAGACGCCGGTTGCGGTGGCCCAAGCGCTGATGCAGTTCGCCAAAGTCGGAGGCAAGACTGCAGGCGAAGGACAATGGCATAAGGGCATCGCAGTGCCGCCGGCAGGGTCTACCAAACTCGGAGGCAAACCGGCCGCAGACGGGGCATTGTTGCCCCCGGAGGATGTCCGGGCGTCGGCGAAGGCAACCTTTATAGGTGCCGACACAAGCAAGCTAAACGCGCCTGCCGTAAACGCATCTCTGCTGTCCGCGAAGAAAAAAACAGCTGCTGAGGTTGCGGAAAAACCAGTCAAAGACTTGGAGCGCGCGCCAGCGGCACCATTCGAAAACCTGGTAGCCGGTTCGTTGCTGCGGAAACAAGAGAAGCAAAACCTGCCCGTGTCGAAAACAGCGCCAGAATGGTACCGTCGTTGGCCCGGCCGCCCCCGTGGCTGGCCAGCCGCCTTGATCACGGCTGGGTTCCTGGCGCTAGTGATTCTCGGTGGCGTGATCGTGCGCATTGCCACGGACAAGGGAGAATTGGTCGTCGACATGAAGGACTCGAATGGCCAGCTGAAGGTCACGCAAGGAGGCAAGCAGATTACCATCATCGATGGTTCGACGAAGGTCAAGCTCTCATCAGGGACCTACGAGGTTGAACTGACGAAGGATAGCGAGGGCTTTCAACTCAACAAGAACGGGTTTACTCTCACACGCGGCGGGCAGGAGATCGTGCATGTGTTTCGTGAACCACCCGTGGCCGATCCTCCTTCGCAGCAGAAGGCTGATGCGAATCCTCAGGGACCAAAGGCCGACGGCTTCGTGCGAATCTTCAACGGTAAAGACTTGACTGGATGGGTGGTCGACAGCGGAGATCAGAATGCCTGGCAGGCGATCAATGGAGAACTTGTGGTCAGCGGAACCGAGGAAGGTGACTTTCAGACACAGGGATATTTGTTAACCGAGAAGGATTACCTCGACTTTGTTTTACGGTTTGAGTTCATGCAGGTAGGTAGAGAAGATGCAACGAGCGGAATTGCCTTACGAGCCAAGCCAGGTGAGACAGCAAGCGATTCAATGCCGAATAATTGGCAAATGCCTTTCCATTTGACGATTACTTTAGGGGAGTATGGGGAAAATCAAGCAAACACCGGATCGCTGTGGTGGTCACCCAATTCCGGCGTGCAGCCCGTGCTGCGACCGGACCGGTTGGCTGAGACGAGGAAGGTCGGGGAGTGGAACGCTATGGAAATCGAAATGCGCGGCCAATCGCTTCGTTTTTCCGTGAACGGCCTCGATATACAGAATGTAATGCTCAATAAGACTCCGCCGGCAAAACATCCAGCCATTGGTTTGAGTCGCTACTTAGGCCAGGGCGAACGCATCAAACTCCACCTCAATTATTGAGAGGGCCTTGATTGGGACAAGTGTACAGGCCTACGATTCTTCCGGACTTTCACCTATTTCCCGGAGGAACGCATGGTTGCTACTACTCACGTGGGGTTGTTT
>DATGZX010000411.1:0-59070 GCA_035296965.1 Gemmataceae bacterium | reverse complement strand
CCACCCGCGAAGGCGGACAGCGGCTGAAGGACCTCGGACAAATCTGCCTCGCCACGCCAGGCGCTTCCCAAACCCACTCCTATGGTAGAAATAGGCGACGTGTACGCTGCGCGCTGAAAACGGGTTGGACTAAGGTTTACTGCGGAGATGGCTGAATTGGGCCACGCCCAGGGCCAGTCGATACACTTCTGAGTCTCAAGTTCGTGATCGACAGGCGCCAGGTACCGTCAGCCTCCAAGCTCTGCCCAAGCCCAAGCCAACAGGTGATTCGTCAATCTTGACCGAGACCGCCAGCAGCATAGAACTGCGCCGCGAGCCCTCGGCACACTGTCAACGCCGAGTCAGCCGCGAAGAATTGTCAGATCGCCTCGACGCATGCTCTGCGGCCCTTGCCGACTTATCCACCAGCCATCCGCTGCGAACCCAGAACGCCGGATCGAGGTGTTTTCCCACAACTGTCCATTGGGATTCTCTGACGAATTGAAGAGTGCAGCAGGAGTTGTTTAGGGGCCGCCGTCCCTTCATGCCAGGCATGAAGGAAGATGCATCGACCTTATGCGCTGTATCGTCCTGCAGTATTTGTTCAATTCCTGAACGCTTCAGCGTGCGGATCGAATCAGGATCGTGATTGGTTTTGGCTCGGTCCTGTGCGGGGCCGCACAGCGAATTTTCATTGGATAGCGTTGATTGATACGCCGCACTCGTGTTTCTTGAGAAGCAAACGCTGAAAGGCTACTCTTCTTGCATTCGCGGCGCAGCGTTTGCAGGCTAACCTATAATAATTTAGCAGGAGATAGAGTGGAGCGTGTCCTTCCCCTCACCAGCGCTCTTCCCTCCAGAAAAACTCGGCCAAGACACTGGGTCGAGAGAAAACCGGAACAACGTTTGTTACCCCAGTCGAACAACTTGCAGCTTTGCACGCTCGTTGCCTAAAAGCGCGAGAGGCGCACAAGCAAAGCCTTCTGAAAGGACCCCTATGCCTGCCGATAACGGTAGTTCATCCGCCTTGGGCTTTCCCCGGCAAGAGGTCGTCAATCGGCCAGGTCCGGTTTTTAGCCCGACTCCATTGCCCAAGCGTCCCAAGGGTCGTTGGTTTATCGGCGTCATCCTGATAATGATCGCCGGGGCCGCGGTTTTCAGCGTCTGGAGTTCCTATTTTCGTTACCAAGCTTATGGCACGATAGCGGGCAATCTCGTTCAGATTTCGCCGAGCTGGGAAGGAGACATTACCTACCTGCAAGCTCGCGAGGGCGACTTGGTGCGCCAAGGGCAGCTTCTCTTCGCCGTGGAAAACACGGAGCTGAAACAGCGCTACGCACAACTGGGAGATGAGCTGCGCGTCGCTCAAGCCCAGTTGGGCGCGGAAGCGGCCAAGTTGAAATGGCAATCCGCATTCGGCCTCGACCAAAGCCGCGGCAGTATGACCAGCTACTACCAGACTTGGGGCAACTTGTTGAAAGAGCAGGCCAAGCTTGGCGACCTGCGCTGCGAGCTGCGCCGCGCTGAAATACTCTGGGAATCCAAAGCCATTTCGAAACAAGAACTTGAACAATATCAGTTCACGACAAAGGGACAGGACGACCTTGTCAACAAGATGACCGTGGAGCTAAAGGAGTTAAAGCAACGAGCCGAACAGGCGGATTCGCTGCTAAAGAAAGACGCCAAGTGGAACCTGGGCCTCGAACAGACCGGGTACGAGCAACTCAAACCCTTCATCAGCAAGATCGAAGCGCTGCAGGCGGAGAGCGGTCGTGTGCAAGAGCGGCTCAACCAGGGCCAGGTGCGCGCCCCGGTCAACGGCGTTGTGGTCAAGGTTGTGCATTATACCGGCGAACGGTGCAAAGCCGGCGAGCCGGTCGTGGTGCTTCTGCAGGAAGCGTCCCTGCAGGTCGTGCTCTATATGCCGCAGGATGCCAGCACGATTTTGCACCCCGAGCAAGAAGTCAATCTGGTGCTGGATCCCTATCGGGAGCCACTTGCTTGCCAGGTGGAACGCTTGGGGGATCAGTACGAGCCTGCCCCGGAACACCTGAAACGCTATTACTGGGAAGGCCAACGCCTTCTGCCGGTGCACCTCCAGCCAAACGCAGAAGCGCAGCGCTGGATGGCGTTACGCATCGGCGGCGTAGTCAAGCTGCCGTATCGAGGCGCCAGCTTTTTCGGAGGCAGGCTATGATGGACCAAGTTCAATCAGAGGGCGGTCCACCAGAAGGTGCCGACACGGGGCCGGCAAGTGTGGCGCACAGAATCGCGGAACGGCGTGTGGGATCCCGGCATGCTTTGAGACGCCCCTTGATGGGTGTCCCGGTACTGCCGGACGGCCGGCCGGATCGTGCCCGCATCGTGACAGGAGTCACGGCGGACCTATCCCATGGCGGCATCGGGCTGGAGTTCGAGGATGGGGGCAGATTGCCAGCGTCGGAAATGATCGTTGGCCTGCGCGGCCCGAACGAGACACTGCAGTTTGCGGGTGTTCGCGTCTGCCGCACGGAGCCCATGTCCGCGGAACGCTTTCGTGTAGGCTGTCAGTTCGGCGGCGCCGGCCAGGACCTGTTGCAGTCGGAAATCCTCGCCCCACGGTTCGTTCCCGCGACGATGAGCTATGTGCTGCCGTACCCCGAGGAGATCCTGGACGCATGGTGCGACGCAGGTGTGCTGCAGCGTGTTTTGGCCGATCGTGTGCAACTCTGCCCCAAGTGCCGGTCGGTGGCCTCGTTTCGCAATGGTTGTCGGCAGTGCGGCTCGGCCGATGTCGGCAATGACCGCCTCATCCACCACTTTGCCTGTGCTCACGTCGGCCCGATCAGCGAGTTCGATACACCCAGCGGCCTCGTGTGCCCGAAGTGCCGCACGCGGAATCTCATCATCAACTCGGATTACGAATTCGTGACGGGGCCTTACACTTGTCGGCGCTGCCAGTGGGGCGACATGGAGCTGGAGCACGTCGGCCAGTGTCTGCGTTGTGATTTTCGTTTTCCCGGCCACCAGGCGCACGTCCACGACCTTCGAGGCTATCGTGCTTACCGATTGGACCCACTGGCTGTTCTCTCATCATCCTGAGCAGATCGGCGCACTCCTTTGGGCCTTGCTCTTGATCGACGGTCCGCGTTACGCGCTGAGCAAGCTGCTGATGTGCGTGTACGACACTAGCCGGGAGATTTGGCATTGGCTACGCGGCACCCGGGAGATGCCACGGTTTACTTACTGTCCCAGTGTGTGCGTGATTGTCTCCGTCTACAACGGCGAACACGATCTCGAGGCGCCGCTCCGTTCCGTGTGGGGCACGTATCCGAAGCTGGAAATCATCATCGTCGACGACGGCTCGACCGACCGCACCCACGAGGTGGCCTGTCGCTTTGCCCGCTGCCACGAAGGTGTTCAGGTGCTACGCATGCCGGAACGTAGCGGCAAGTCGCCCGCGATGAACCTGGCGCTGCAGTACACCAAGGCGGAGGTGGTCATCGGCCTGGACGCCGATGCAGAACTGGCGTCCACCGCGATCTGGGAAGTCGTGCAGCCGCTGGCCGACCCGCAAGTTGGTGCCGTCTCCGGATCCATATTGGGGAGGAATCCGTTCACAAACCTGGTGACCTGGTTCCAGGCCTACGAGTTTTTGAATTGCGTCTTTGTCGGCCGAATACTTTTGGCCCGGCTGGGGATTCTGGGGATTGCCTCGGGCGCTTTTTCGGCCATCCGGCGAACCGTGCTAGATATGGGGTATGGTTGGGATGAGGGATCCAGTCTCGATTTGGACCTGACCCTGCGCATTCGCAAGTCAGGGTTCAAGATCGCGCATGCACCCTATGCAGAATGCTACACAGACATGCTGCCGACTTGGAAGGCCCTGATCAAGCAGCGCCTGCGCTGGGACCGGACGATCACGATTCGGCTGCAAGGTCGCAAGCACGTCGATATGGCGTTCATCTGGAGTAGGAATTTTCGCGGCGGGAACTTTGTCGTTTTGGCCGAGAGCTGGTTCTTCAGCTTGTTTTGCATGTACGGCATTGCGGCCTGGGCCATTTGGTTTCTCGTAAAGTGCCCTCCGGATTGGCCCTACATTTTGCTGACGCTCTATTGTGCGTACGTTCTTTTCGAGCTGATCCAAGTGGTTGTCGCGCTCTACTATTCTCCCTCTCCGCGGCGCGATGCACTGGTTTGTGCGGTGTTTCCCTTTATCCATTTTTACCATGCCGTCCTCATGATCGTGCGCCTCGTAGCCACTACGCAGGAAATTCTCGTGCGGCGGTCGTACAGCGAGCCGTTCCCGCCGGAACGGATCCGCAATGCCACCTGGCATTGGTAGTTGTGAAAGGTTCAAAAGCGGGGGAGCAGAGGCGTCAGCCGCATCGTGGCGGCTGGCAGAGATTTCTTCGAAGACAGCGGCTCAACGCTGAGAAGCAGGGATAAGTTATGAGAACCATACTCGTTACTGGCGGCGCAGGTTTTATCGGCAGCCATCTTGTGGAAGCACTGCTGGGAGATGGCCAACGCGTGGTGGTCCTTGACGATCTTTCCACTGGCCGTCTAGAGAACTTGCAAAACGTGCAAAATCATCCCAACCTGGAAGTGATTGTTGACACCATTTTGAATGGGAGCTTGGTAGAGGAATTGATTGACGACGCGGACGAGGTGTATCACCTGGCGGCCGTGGTCGGCGTGAAATTGATCCTGGAAGAACCGGAACGCACGGTAGCCGTCAATAGCGAGGCCACGGCCACAATCCTGCGTCTGGTGGCAGCGCGATCAAAGCCGATCTTCCTCGCGAGCACCAGCGAAGTATACGGTAAGAATGCCAAAACACCGCTCAACGAGGACGACGATTGCGTCTTCGGACCGACCTCGAAAGGGCGCTGGATCTATGCGTGCACCAAAGCTCTGGATGACCATCTCGCGTTGGCATTTTACCGTCAGCGGGGCCTGCCAGTGACTGTGGGGCGCTTTTTCAACACCGTCGGGCCTCGTCAAGTCGGCCAGTACGGCATGGTGCTGCCGCGCTTTGCGGACCAGGCGTTGGCGGGTGGCCCGTTGCTGGTTTACGGCGACGGCCTGCAAGTACGGAGTTTTGGGCATGTCGCTGACGTGGTCCGGGGCATCGTAGGCTTGATGGCCTGCCCTAGCGCATCCGGACAAGTTTTCAACCTGGGAAATGATCACCCGGTTTCCATTCGCGGCCTTGCGGAGAAAGTGGCTCATGCCGTCGATCCGCGGTTGCACATCAAACACATCCCTTACAACCAGGTCTATGGGTCGGAATTCGAAGACATCCGCTGCCGTGTTCCCGACCTGACGCGCGTTCGCGAGCTGATCGGTTACCAACCTCAGAAGAGCCTGGATGACATCATCCACGACGTGCTGGCCTGGAGACGCCAAGTCCGTACCGAACAACACGATCAGACTTCGGCCCTGACGGAAGCCAAGCCGAAGGCTCGCTCGAAGATGCGGCTGCCCGCAGTGACCTGATACCTTTTTGCTTCCATGCAATCTCCTATTGACGAGACAACCCTTGCGGCAAGAGTAAGATTTAGGAGGAAGATTACGATTACGAAGAGGATGAAGAGCACGATAAAGAGTAAGAGGAGGATGTCATGCAGCCGTCTCGGGACCCCTGGTTCGATATTTGAGTCCTGCTCTTACTCCTGCTCTTGCTCCTAATCCACTTCCAAATCTTACTCTTCATCTTCATCTTTCTCTGATGTGCGGAAGGCCAAAAGGTGTCAGAGAAGGACCCATTTCAGATTCTGGCACGCGAAGGCGTAAAGTGATCGGAAGCTTGGAGCTGAATGGCTCCTGGCACCTTTTTGCCTCCCCGATCATGCGCGCGCCGTACTTTTCAATGCGGGCATCTCCCAACCCGGCAATCTTCTCCAGGTCCCCTTTGGCGGTGGTTCGGATTTTCACCATCTCTGCAAGCTGCTCATTCGTGAAAATCGTGTAAACGGGCACCGCTTCGGGCTGTGCGATTTCCTTGCGAACGTCGCGCAGCTTAGCAAACACCGTGAACTCATCCGGACTGAGAACTTCCTTGTAGTACACCTTGCCGCGCGCGCCTCGGTCGCCTCCCGAACCAGCCGCCTGGCCATCGATATCATCGACGCGAATGTCCAAAAGGATGTCGAGCCCTGCTCGACCCAGCGGCGGTCAATCGAAAGCACCCTGTGATTACGCAAGAACCCATTCAGCTCGGCCTCGGCTTGATTTGCATTCTGAATAGGAACGGTGAAGAAGCGAAATGCCATACATGTTCACTTGTACATATCACGTATTTCAATTTTCGCGCCAGGGGCGTAGCCCCTGGCCTATCCATCACCTTGCCCCCGCTCCGGCACGACGGTGCTCACTCCGTTCCGCTCCGCTCCACTACGTGATCACCGTCGGCCTACGCTGTTACTCACCTGCCCCCTGCCTCGACGGGAACTCGGGCAAGGCGGAAACCGAGGACATTGCTCCGGACGACCGGCGTCTCCCAGCTGCGGAACGCCGCGCGGCAGAACCCGCCAAAGGAGTTCCAGTCAGAGCCCCGGCTCATCCGGAACGAGGCCCCTTCGACCAACCCACCACGATCGTCCTCCTTCTCTGCCACCTTCTCAGTGTAAGCATCCTGCGTCAACTGCGATGCGTTGCCATGCATATCGAACAAACCCAGATCATTCGGCTTCAACATCCCACCAGGATGTGCGTGCCCCAACGAATTGCCATTAACCCACCCGTACCTCTCTAGCAATTCCGCCGGCTCCCCAAAGCTGTATCCTACCGTCGAACCCGCGCGACAGGCATACTCCCATTCTACTTCGGTTGGCAGACGGTAGCCCTTGAGCCCCAGATAACTCGCCTTGATCTTCATCCCATCTGCGTATTTGCCATCCTTGTTTGGTTCGTAGCACCACTGCGCTTCAGCAATCCCCTCGCGCTGGCTAAGCCAATTACAATACTTCGCCGCGTCATACCACGACACCTCGACCGCCGGGCATTCCTTCGTGGGCGCATACCCGGGAGGTCTGTACTCCTCGCGAAAGCGCTGAAACTGCTCCACGGTCACGTCCTCTGACGAGATGGCAAAGTCATGACCCAGTGGCTGCCGGTGGCGCGCCTTGCCTTCCCCCATCCAGAACGCGCCATCGCGCGGTTTCGGAATGAGCACCATCGCCTGGCCTTGGCCGTTGACTGACCAGGCGCGCTTCACTCCGGGCGCTGACGCGACCCGGCTCGCCTCGTCGATCTCCTTGATCTTCTCCTCGGCCCGCCACTGCTTCAGTAGCCAGCGGACAGCGCCGTGGATGCCGGGATCGAGATCGTTCCGATACAGATCCAGCATGCGTGGCAGCAGGTTTTGCCGCTCCGCTTGGGGTAGCCGGTCCGTGCCGTATTCCCCCAGGCTCAACAGGAGCGCCCGACGGATGCTGGTGTCCTTCTCCTCATCCAGCCGCCCCAGCAACAGCCTGGAATCTACCCCGCCTGGACCTATACGCTCGATCAGGAAGCTGCGCAGCGTCGGATCAGGGCTGTGCTTCAAGAGCGGCCAGACCTGCGTAGCGCGGTCCATCACCAGCAGACCCACGCCGCTGTTCGCTTGCTGCTTCGTCAGCTCCAGCTTTTTCTCTGCCAGGGCATCCGGCGCGCTTGCGTCGGCCAGCCGCTTTTCCAAGCGCGCGTAGGCTTCGGGCACATCGGCAGCGTAGCTGCCATAGATGTTGGCAACCAGGCGGCGCTCCGCGGGGCTGCGCTTCTCGTCTTCGAGGAAAGCGGCCAGCGGCGGCAGCAGCGCTTTCCGCACCGGCTTGAGCAAGTTGGCCCAGTGGGCGATTGCAAATGGCTCCTGCGCGGCCAGCTTGCCCGCCACCTCTTCACGAGCCTTGTCCAAGCGCGGATCGTCCGGGGCAAACGCCGCCAGCGCGCAGGCCGCGCGGAAGCGCTGGTCCCGGTCCGCCGACACATTTCCCAGCAATTCCCAGAGTCCGTCAGTGAGATTCTGGCGGTGTTCGAGCAGTGCCTGCCGAACGACCAGGACTTCCTCCGGGTCGCCATGGAGCAGCCGGCCTTGCAAGTACGTCACCTGGTCGCGATCCACCGGCAAGAGAGCAAGACTGGCGTGCAGTTGCCGGCGTTCGTTGCCCTCACCCTTCGCTTCCGCAAAAGCTTCCCCGAGCAGCGGAGTGGCCCAGCGGCGGTAAGGCATGAGACCGCGAATGATATCGGGCACGTCGGCCGTCTTGGCAGTAAGCAGATTTCCCACGCGGGCACGTGCTTCCATGGCGCCGAAGGTCCACCAGCCGGCGAAGGTCAGCACGACCAAAGCCAAGACAAGCAGGCCGCCGCGCACGGCATGGTAGGGCCCAGCCCGGCGCATCATACGCCGTTGCGGCGGCGTCCAGTCGCGTTTGCGGGCGTAGAGCCGAATGTTGGCCCATTCCCACCACGCCGGCAGATGGCGATTCACCGGCTTGCTGTTCCACGCGGCGGCTCGTTCCGCCAGCCGCAGTTCCGCCCGGCCGCGCCGCGTTTCTTTTTGTTTGCGGGTCAGCCATTCTCGCAACGAGTGAACCAGATAGTCGTGCGTCAGTTGGTAGTATCGGGTGTAGCCGCATTCGCCAGAATGCGGGTTGGCAGCGCCTTCTGGGTTTGCCCGCGTTCTGGCGAACGCTGCTACTTCAGCATCCTCCTTGCCTTCCGGGTCGGTCGGTGTGATGAGGCGGATCTCACTGTCCAGAATGCGGATCAAGTCTTCAAAATCTCGTGGGCGGCTCCCATAGCCCGACGCTTCCAGCAACTCCGCATAGGGCCGCATGGTGCCCTTGATGTCACTGCCGGATTCGGGCAAGAGTGCCCGGAGGACCGCCCTGGCCGCTTTCTGGTGTAGCCGGTGCTTCGGATTGGCGGTCGGGGAGGAGAATGTGTCTTCAAGGAACGTGACGCCAACTCCCTCGGTGCCGCCCACTTCCTTGAGCGTGGCGGGCGTCCAGGTCTTGCCTTTCATCATCTCGGCGAGCAACGCCAGTCGGACGCAGATAATCTTTTTTTCCTGAGCCAAGCCTGACACCGCTTGCTTCAAGAACTCTCTCTGCTCCTTGCTGATCTCGGCAGGCTTCTCTGGAAGTTTGCCGAACGCACAGCCAAAAGCGGTCAGCACTTTCCTGGCATGGTCGAGGTCGAACAGGTCCACTAAAGCAATGTTTCGGCCCGGAATGAGATCGACCTCCAAATCTCGAACGAACCTGCTGACAGCGAGCCAAAAGTCGTCTCGCACCATCACAACACACTGCACCCGGCCCCCATCGCACTGCCGCAAGGCTTGCACCAACTCCGTATTCGTTTCTTCCTTCTTCGCATGGAGCCACTGCTCGAATTGGTCGAGGACGATGGCGACTTTCTTGCCCACCGGAATCCCCTGACCCCGACGCAGTGCCGCCAGCGTCTCTTTCAGGCCCAGGTTGTCAGGTAGGGCAGGACAGCGTTTCCGCAGGCCGTTTAGCAGGCGAGTCTCTGTCTCCTCCGCAGTCGCCTCGATATAGACGGCGATCATTTTGTCGGACAGCCGAGGCAAGAGACCGGCTTTCACCAGCGATGATTTGCCGCATCCCGAAGGACCGTAGATCAGGCCCACGGCGAAGGTGTTGTCGGCATCCATCTCTTCGATGCGGGATTTCCAAAAGCGAATACTGTCCGGCAATCCCTCACGATCACGAGGGCCGGGTAGCAGCTCGAGGAAGAAGTCGGCATCCTGGGCGTCGAAGGACCGTAAGCCCTTGGGCACGATCTTGATTGGCCGCTGCTCCGAAGCGGGAGTAGGCACGGGACTAGGAAGCGGAGTGGGTACCAAGGCAGCGGGAGGAATGCTGGCTGCTGAAATATGGGAGCGAAGTGCCTGCCTCTCTTCTTGGGTAGATTGATTGAAAAAATGCCGCAGATCGTCAGCCATGTCCTTGCCGGTCGTGTAGCGCTCCGAAGCCCGCTTGGACAGTGCCTTGATGCAGATGCGTTCCAGCTCTTTGGGGATGGTGTCATCCCATTGCCGAAGTGGACGAATCTCCATGCTGGTGATTTGCTCGAGCAGCTCCTCCGGCGAGGTTGCAGGAAACGGTCGTCGCCCGGTCAAGAGTTCGTGGAAGATCACGCCGAGGCTGAAAATGTCTGATCGTCCATCGACTCGGTGGCCTTCGCCACGAGCCTGCTCTGGACTCATATAAGCAGGCGTCCCGGCATAGCGTGGCCCCTTGCCGATGTCCCGTTCCCGCAAGGCCAGCCCGAAATCGGCCACATAAGGCTTGCCGCTGTTGTCGAGCAGGATGTTGCTTAGCTTGATGTCCCGGTGGACCAGCCCTTGGCGATGAGCGTAGTGCAGCGTCTCGGCCACCGTCGCCACCAGTTCCACTACTTCCGCCACGGAAGGCCGGTTCGCCTTGATCCGCTCGGCCAGAGTGCTGCCTTCAATGTACTTCGATACGACGAAGCAGGGGCAGTCATTCGTGCTGCCGACATCGAAGACGGGGACGATGTGCGGATGATCCAGGGCGGCGACAGTGCGAGCTTCCGTCAGGTAGGCTTCGGCGTCGGCTGCCTGAGTTACAAGATGACGGTGCGGGACTTTGATGGCCACGGGACGCTGCAACTGGTCGTCATGGGCCAGGTAGACGATGCCGAATCCGCCTCGGCCCAGCACTTTTTCGATACGGTAACGACCGATGCGCTCGGGCCGCGGAGGAGAGCCAGCAGAGGAGGATGGATCTTCCCCCGCTACTGATCCGCGGGTTGATTGGGGATCGTTCATGCGATCTCTGGGCTCTTGATGCTAAGTGCAAGGGAGTTGAACACAAGGGCCAGTGTAACAGGCCGTGAAGGCGTTCTCCACAGAGGCGGTCGGGAAATGCTCTTGTTTGCTGCCGAATCAAGCTCGGTCATTTGAAGGTCATTTCCCGTCGTCGGCGTTCATCCTGCCGGTGGGGCGAGAGCAAGGGCACAAATCTCCACGGCTGCGGTTTCACATGCGCCTGGCTGAATCTACAATTGGCTCAATGGGACGCCAGGAGATGATCTCGGCGTGCGAGATCGCGAGGCTTGCCGGCTGGCCCTGTTCGAAAACAAGCCAGTTGTGTTTCGAAGCGGCCGGAACAAGGCAATGCCGGGGGCCTTGTCCTCGATGTTGGGAAAACGCAACTCGGCGAGAGTTGCAAGAATGCAGAGGCAGATGTGCACTCCTTGAGCAATGCTAAAGCGCGGTTTGGCGCCGATATCGCCAGCGGAAAAGCATCGATCCTGGCGGGAAGATCGGCGCAACGGCCTGATTGCGCCGTTTTGCCCCCGAAACGGCGCACTTTCGGCGCACTTTTGGCGCACCATCGATTGGCCCGCCCGCGGTCTGAAATCCATTGGTATGGAGGCGTATCCAGGCCCCCGACTCCCTTACGGCTCACGGCTAGCCGCCCCCGGGCCACGTTGCAAAAAAGGCCCTTCTTCTCTATAATCGTCGGTTTACTGCTAAATCAGGCAAATCCCGGCTTTGCTGGGCGCAATCTGAAGTGAATCATGTTCGAGAACATCCAAAAAGGCCTGAGCGATGCCTTCAAGAAGCTGCGCGGCCGCGGCAGGCTGACCGAGGGGAATGTTCGCGACGGCTTGTTGGAAATCCGCCGGGCCCTGCTCGACGCCGATGTCAATTTCACGGTGGCCAATGACCTGATCAAGCGGGTCACCGAGAAAGCGATTGGGCAGGAAGTCATTCGCACCGTCGATCCAAGCCAGCAGATTATCCGCATATTCTACGACGAGCTGGTTAGCCTGATGGGGCCGGTGGACCACAGTTTCCACTTTGCGAAGGACCGCCCCACGGTCATCATGCTTTGCGGTTTGCAGGGTAGCGGTAAGACGACCACTGCCGGCAAGCTGGCCCTCACGCTGCGCGAGAAAGGCCGGACACCGCTCCTGGTGGCGGCCGACTTGCAGAGACCCGCGGCCATCGATCAGCTCAAGGTTTTGGGTGAGCAGATCAATGTTCCGGTCTATAGTGAGACGTCGCAGAGCCCGCTCGATGTTTGCCGGAATGCGCTCGCGCATGCCAAGAAGAGCTTGCTCGATACCGTCATCCTCGACACGGCCGGCCGACTCCACGTGGCCGAAATGCCGATGGACGAGCTGAAGCAAATCGACCGGCAGGTTCGGCCCGACGAAGTCTATCTCGTCGTCGACGCCATGACCGGTCAGGACGCGGTCAATAGCGCGAAGGCGTTCAACGACGCCTTGGACCTCAACGGCGTCATCATGACCAAGCTCGACGGCGATGCTCGCGGCGGAGCGGCGCTCTCGATCAAAGAAGTCACGCGCGTCTCGATCAAGTTCATCGGTGTCGGCGAGAAGCTCGATCGCCTCGAGGAATTCCATCCCGAACGCATGGCCCAACGCATCCTGGGCCAGGGCGACCTGATGGGCCTGATCGAGAAGGTCGGACGGGTCCAGCAGCAGCTCAGTCAGGAAGAGCTGGAAAAGCAGCAGAAGAAGCTGGCCAAGGGCGACATTTCGCTCGACGATTTCCGCAAGCAGTTCGAAACGATTCAAAAAATGGGCATGCGCGACATGCTCGGCAGCCTGCCGGGGATGAGCGAGATGATTCCCGAAGGGGAAGATCCGGAAGCCGGCCTCAAGCGCATTCAGGGAATAATCGATTCGATGACGTTGGAGGAGCGGCGCAATCCCGATATCATCGACATCGGTCGCCGGCGCCGCATCGCCGCCGGCAGCGGCACCGAGCCGCACGAGATCAAGCAATTCATCAGTCAGTTCGACCACGTGCGCACACTAATGCGCCAGATGGCTAATATGAGCATCTGGGACCGTGTGAAGATGATGACTGGTATGGGCAAAATGGGGGCTTTTCAGCCCGGCGCCAATATGCCGAAAACCAAGGTGGGAACCGGTCATCGCAAAAGCGCAAAAGAGCGTGCTGAGGATCGCAAGAAGAAACGAAAACAGGATAGGCGGGGCAAGAACAAGTGAGCAGCGCTCGGCGGACAGCCATCCGCTCTCTGTAAAGATGCTGGCGGAGGATGGCTGACCGCTGAGCGCTGACCGCTGATTACAATTTACCGAGGAGCACTTGTGGCCGTTCGTATTCGCATGAAAAGACTGGGGCGCAAGCATCGCCCATACTTTCGGATCGTAGCCATCGACGGCCGGCAGCCGCGCGATGGCCGGGTTATTGAAGAACTGGGATCTTACGATCCGATGATCAAGAGCACCGACGACCGCGTGCAGCTCAGGCCGGAGCGGATCAAGTACTGGCTCGGAGTGGGTGCCAAGCCCTCGGAAAGGGTGGAGACTTTGTTGAAGAAATACATGGCAAAGTTCGAGGAGCAGGCGGCTGCCGCTGCTGCGGCGCCGGCCGGCACAGCAGCGCCGAAACCGTGACGCATGCGCTTCGACGTCTTGACGTTGTTTCCAGAGATCTTCCAGGGCTACCTGACCCAAAGCATCCTGAAGCTGGCCCTGGAGCGCGGACTGGTCGACATTCAACTGTGGAACATCCGTGACTGGGCCCAGGGCAAGCACAAGAGCGTCGATGACCGGCCGTTCGGCGGCGGTCCGGGAATGGTGCTGATGCCCGAGCCGGTGTTCGCGGCGGTCGAAACAGTACGTGAAAAGGCTGCGGACCCCGGCCTGGTCGTGTTGCTCACGCCGGCGGGTGAGCGCTTGACGCAAAGCGTGGTTCGCGAGCTGGCTGGCCGGCAACGACTCATCCTTCTGTGCGGACGCTACGAAGGTTTTGACGAGCGCATTCGGTTGGGGTTACGCCCGCGTGAGATTTCCGTCGGCGATTTCGTTTGTAACGGCGGCGAAGTGCCCGCCATGGTCGTGATTGACACGGTGGTCCGCTACGTGCCCGGCGTGCTGGGCGACGCGGAGAGTGTGACGGAAGAATCGCATAGCGCCCCGGGCCGGCTGGAGTACCCTCAGTACACTCGGCCACGTGTTTTTCGGGGCATGGCCGTGCCCGAAGTGCTGGTGAGCGGCGATCATGAAGCGGTCGCCCGCTGGCGCCATGAACAATCGGAGGCCCGCAGCCGGGAAAACCTGGGCCTCCAATCCGAGACTTCGCAGTTAGAAAGGGAAGGAAAAAATGAGAGATAAACTGCTCACGCTGGTGGAGGAAGCCGGCGCCAAAAAAGACATTCCGGAATTTCACGTGGGCGATCAAGTCGACATTCATCAACGGATTCTGGAAGGCCAGAAGGAACGCGTTCAGATTTTCAACGGCGTGGTCATCGGCCGCCGGGGCGACGGTCTCCGCGAGACCTTCATTGTGCGGCGCATCGTGCAGGGAGAAGGCGTTGAACGCATCTTCCCGCTGCACTCCCCCAAGATCGCCAAAATCGAGGTGAAGCGCACCGGCCGGGTTCGCCGGGCCAAGCTCTATTATCTCCGCAAGCGCGTCGGTAAGGCGACCCGTCTGCGCGAACGCCTGGTCAAGGTCGCGGAAATCAAACCGACTGTCCCCGAATAGCCGGCGCGGCGTTTCACCAGAGACCCCTTTGGGGGAGAGAACCGTGTTTTCTGCATCCCCCGCGCGCAAGCCCTGGTGGAGACGCTGGTTTGGCAACCAGTCGGAACGGGCGGCAGCTAGGTTCCTGCAAAAACTAGGCTATCGGATCGTCGCGCGCAACTACACCTGCTCGCGCGGCGAACTTGATTTGGTGGCGGTCGATGGCCGTTGCCTCGTGTTTGTCGAGGTGCGTTCGACCGGCCTCGAAGATGCGTCTCGACCAGCCTCCTCGGTAGACACGGCAAAACAGCGCCGCTTGACCGATCTCGCCTTGCATTTTCTGCAAAAGCACCGCCTGCTCGGCTGCTCTGCCCGCTTCGACGTCCTGGCGTTGAGTTGGCCTCCCAGTCAACGCCAGCCCTCGATCACGCACTACAAAAACGCGTTTGAGCCGACCGGCCGCTTCCAAATCTATTCATGACCCGAGGTGCATCCGTATTCCCGCAGTGCCTCCCAAACTATGGCGAGCATACCAAACCCTGCAAGAATGGATTCGCCGGACGGTTACGACAATCGGGGGCCGGTTTTCTGACTCTGCGCGCGCTCCACGGGGTGGCGCGGCTAAAAGAAGCAAGGACCAAGCTGTGGAAAGTGTTGACGAACAACTGTCTAAGATTCGGCGCGGCGTGCACCAGATTGTCCCGGAAGACGAGCTACGGCAAAAGCTGGAACGCAGCCTCAAAACAGGCGTGCCGCTGCGCGTGAAGTACGGCATCGATCCTACAGGGATCGACGTGCACCTGGGCCATACGGTACCGCTGCGCAAGCTGCGGCTCTTTCAGGAACTTGGACATCAGGCGGTATTGATCATCGGCAACTACACCGCTCTCGTGGGCGATCCCAGCGGCCGCGATCAAACACGGGCCCGCCTCACCGCCGAGCAAGTTGAGGCCAACGCCAAGGACTATCTGAAGCAGGTGAGCAAGGTCATCGATATCACCAAGGCCGAGGTCCGTTACAACGGCGAGTGGTTCAGCAAGTTCAGTTTCCTCGACCTCCTTTCTTTGACCAGCAAGATCACCATGCAGCGCATGTTGGAGCGCGACGATTTCACCAAGCGCCTGAAGGCCGGCACGCCGATCTACCTGCACGAATGCCTCTATCCGCTTATGCAGGGACACGACAGCGTCGAAATTCGCGCGGATGTCGAGCTAGGCGGCAGCGAGCAGCTTTTCAGTCTGACCGTGGGTCGTGATCTGCAGCGTGATGCAGGGCAGCCGCCGCAGATCTGTCTAACGCTGCCGATCTTGCGCGGTCTCGACGGCCACCGCCGGATGGGCAAAAGCCTGGGCAACTACATTGGCGTCGGAGAGCCCGCCTACGACATGTTCGCCAAGGTCATGAGCATTCCGGACGAGCTGCTGCGCGAGTGGTTCGAACTTCTCACCGACCGCCCAGCTGCGCAGATCGCGGAGCTGATCACGAAGCCGATGGATGCCAAGAAGCAGCTTGGCAAGGACATCGCGGGCTTCTATTACGGCGAAGAAGCTGCGGCGGAGGCAGCGGCAGAGTGGGGCCGGCGTTTTTCGCAGAGACAGGATCCTACCGATATTCCCGAAGGGTCTGTTCCTCGCTCCGAATTGACGGACGGACAGATCGGCATCGTAAAGCTGCTCAGCCTGCTCGGGCTCGCCAAGAGTAACAACGAAGCGCGCCGGCTGGTGCAGCAGGGCGGTGTGAACACGGGCCCTGACAGGGAGAAGATCATCGACCCGATGGCCAAGGTCACACTTACGGATGGCCTCATTGTCCGAGCAGGCAAGCTGCATATCGTGCGCATACGCTTGCAGTAAGGCTCGATGCCTCATTTGCGAACAAAGAATTCAGCGAGTCGTTGGTTCAACGATTCCATTGGCAGGCCAATGACATTGCTTACACTTCCCTGCACGACGTGAACGTAGGGATCGCTCCCTTCTTGAATCGCATACGCTCCGGAGCAGCCTTGCCAGGTGCGCGTGGCGAGATAGGCGTCGAGTTCGGGATCGCTGAGCGGCTTCATGGCGACGCGGCTCAGTTCTTGCCAGCTCAATTGCACGTCGTCGGGCCGGCGCCAGAGGCAGACTCCCGTCCATAATTCATGCGCTGTTCCTGACAGCGTGCGCAGGATGTGCCGAGCGTCCGCTTCGTCAGCCGGCTTGCCGATAGCTTGTCCTTTCGCCCATCCGACAGTATCTGCCGCCAAGATGATGCCATCATCGACACGTGAAGAAACGGCCGCGGCTTTGAGCCAGGCGATGTGCTCGACCATCGATTGTGGGCCAGCATAGCCCTTCTCCATCGGTTCGTCGATATTTGCCGGCAGCACCTCGAAGGAGTAGCCGTGCCGTTCCAGCAACTCGCGCCGTGCTGGTGAAGCACTTGCCAGGATGAGCCGGAATGGAAGATGTCTTTTCGTGCTCAATGAACTCTTTACGCCCATCGCGCCTCGCACCGACGTGACCGTTGCGCCTCGCACCGACGTGACCGTTTATGTTTGACTGCGATCGAGCTTTCTCATGCTTGCCGGACGCGCAAGGTCAGCAGCAATACCACGACCAACAGGGTGACCGAAAACACGTACGGCAGGACATGAACAGGTGGCAGAGAATAAAGTGACATCCCAGCCATTGGGCCCAGGATGCGGGAGAGCGCGTTGGCCGATTGGTTTACGCCGAGGATTTCACCCTGCTTGGTAGGGTCGCTGCGCACGGAGATGAGCGCCTGAATCGAGGGTGTGACAAACGCAAAGCCAATTACAGCCAAGGTGGAGCCCGCCAGAAAAACGAACAGATGGGAGGTTCCCGCGCTGAGCGCCGAGGCGGCAAACCCCAAGCTGCCCAGGCCCACGGCCATCAATATTGTCCCTGTGAACATGAAGGTGATCTCGCGCATGCCGCGTTTGGCGAGCATCCGATACAGGCCGCCTTGAGTAAACGTCAGGACAGCGCCGATATAAACAAACACCAGAAAGTTCTTCTCATCTCCGTAGTGGAGCAAGTCCTGGGTCAGCAAGGCAACCGTCGGCTCGAAAGTCGCGAACGCGAGCGTCGAAAGAAAGAAAGTGAAGATCAAGGCCAACACGGTAGGCGTGCGTCGTGCCAGTTCGAGGCCGCTCAAGTTCAGCCAACTGCGCCGCCCGGCAGACACCCCGGTCCGCAAGGTTTCGGGCATTCGCAGCCAGCCAATGATAAAGGCGACGAGAGATAACCCGGCGGCAATAAAGCCCGGCCCGGCGCGAAATTCTGGAAAGAAGAACAGAGCCCCGGCCCCGAGAGCAGGGCCCACGGTGAATCCAATGCCAAACGCCATGCCTATCAGAGCCATGCCAAGAGAGCGCCGTTCGGGCGTGGTGCTGTCAGCGATCACGGCCTGGGCGGTGGACACGGTAGCCCCCGCAATGCCCGCCCCGATGCGGGCGACGAAGAGGAGCACCAGGCCCAGCGTGACTTCCCCTTTGATTCCAAGCTCCGAGGCGATTCCAAAGAGCGTGTAAAAGACCACCGAGCCCCCCAACCCGAGCAGGAGGAAAGGACGCCGGCCCCGACGGTCCGAGATCTTTCCCCAAAGCGGCGCGAACAGGAATTGCATCGCCGAGAAGGAGGCCATCAATAACCCCAAAATGACTCCCCGTAACCACGCCTGGGACTGGTTGGGAAAGAGGGGCTCAAGGAACTCCTTTCCATAGCGCGGCAGCAGCGGCAACACGATGCCGAAGCCGAGCAGATCGATGAACATCACCAGGAATACGAACGTCAGCGCGGAACGGTGGGCACGGGCATCGAGTTGCTGTTGAGGTGGGGAGGAAGGACTCGAAAGATCGTCGAGCTGCGGCGTGTCCTGCATGGTGACTCTTTCTCGATGACTCAGTACTGTTTGCTTGCCTGTCAAGCCATTCGCTTATCCGGCAAGCGTTCGCAATCGGTCGCGGGTAAACGACCTCATCCCTGGCACGACCGGGAATGCGCCGGTCAGTGGGTGAAGGATAGCATCTGGCCGTCCAGAAATTCTACGGCGCGGGTGGCGCTTAGGAAGCTCTCTTCCAGGAATGCTCGTTGACGAGGACTCCGCAATCGTCCATGCTGGTGATCGAACGCTCCAGATTTCCCCAAGTCTTCGGATTTTGACAATGGATAGTCTCGAAACTACTCGAAGCCCTGCGGGTGACGACAAGGAGGCAACCAGGTTCCTCATCATCGATACGGAGAGCATCCCCGATGGCCGCCTCCTTAACCTGGTCAAGTACCCCGTCGAGAACCTCAGCGAAGCAGAGGCGGTGCAGCGCGCGCAGGATGAAGCCCGCGAACAGTCCAAGACAGGATCCGATTTTGTTCCGGTCACCTTTCACTACCCAGTGGCTGTTTGCGTGATCCGCGTTGGGGCTGACTTCAGGCTGCAAGCGATCAAGTGCCTGGATGCACCGGAATACCGACCGGGGGAAATTGTCCGCAAGTTCTGGCAGGGGATGGCACTTTTTCCGAGGGCCAAGCTCGTCACGTTCAACGGCCGCGGATTTGACCTGCCGCTTCTGGAATTGGCCGCTTTCCGTTACGGCTGCAGCGCTGCGGCTTATTTCCAAAATAGCCGGAACCGGTTCAGCGGGAACCACCTCGATCTGCTCGACTGGCTGACGAATTTCGGCGCCTGCCGGCTGGCTGGCGGCTTGAATCTGCTTTCCAAAATCCTCGGCAAGCCCGGCAAAATGGACGTGTCGGGCGACAAGGTCTATGCCATGTATCAGGAGGGGAAACGACAGGCGATCAACGATTACTGCATGTTCGATACGCTCGATACCTATTTCGTTTTCTTGCGAACGCGCGTCCTGAGCGGGGAAATAACACTCGAGAAGGAGCAGGCTCTCGTGCGTGAGGAAGCGAAGTCGTGGATCGCCTCAAAGCTTGAAGAATGCCCTGCCCTGCAACAGTATCTGGATAACTGGGGCGATTGGCAGGCCTGGCCCTGATTTGTAAATTTTGGAATGAAGGGCGGCGAGGTCGGTCGTGGGATGTTTTGCCCGTCATAGCTGTGAATGCTATCGTGCAGTTGCCTTTCTCCAAATCCCCGAAATAACTTGCGTGCCTTTGGTGGTTGCTGAAGCTGATGTGCCAAAGCCCCTAATCAGGCAGGAATCGGAAGTGATCCCAGAGGGAACTCTAATGAGCGAGGAACAAGCGGACAACACCCTCTTCGATCCCGCAATGCTTGACAGCCCCGACGCCGATGTAAGGCGCTTGGCTATCATCGAGGTAGGGAAGCGCCGTTTGACAAAATTTCAAGACCGCCTTGTTCGTCATCTTGCTACGGAGTTCGAGGAAAGTAACCGCCGGCACATTGTTCGGGCTCTTGGAAATCTTGGGTCGCAACAGGGTGCAGAGATTCTCCTTAAAATCATGGTCCAAGAGGCAGGGCTGATTCTTGGCGACGCCGCGGAATCAGTAGGCAAGCTTGGCTTCCTCCAAGCCGAAGAAGCTCTTGAGAGATTGCAATACTCCCCTGTGGAATACATCGCGAACAAGGCTCGATGGGCGCTTACTCGGCTCAGACGGTTGGATAATGACAATGAGGTTTGATCCCACCAGAATGACCCGTTCTGCAGCAGATTCGAAGGGGTCAGACCCTCTTTTCAACACGCTCTAAGCCTTCCAGAATGCCACCAGGCCTTTCGCAAGAAAGTGCCCCAGCCCGCGCATGACCGACAGAGTTTTCGCGGCCTTGTCCTTCCGGCCCCAGGCGCTGCGCCACAGGAACTGCACCGTCTTACCCATCAGGTGCACGGGGGCATCCAGCATCACAATCGTCTTGTAGAGAAGCAGCGCTGGGCGAGAAGCTCCGCTCTTGCGCAAATAGCGCAGGAAGCCGATGGCGATATGGGTCGAGGCATAGCCGCTGTGTTGGCGGGAGCTGACTCGTCCATAGTGAATGATCTCCGCCTGCGGATGATAGACGATCGGATGCTGCCGGCTGACGCGGTCGCACAGGTCGAGGTCTTCGCCGCCGAATGTAAAATCTTCATCCCAGCCGCCGCAGCCGAAGAAGATCTGCCGGGGCAGCAGCATCGCAGCGCCCATGAGCACATCGACTCTTCGAGTAGTGTCCGCATCGAAGTCGCGGCGAAAGCGCAAGTATGTCCCGCGCAGCAAGCGCGTGCAGCGCAGCAGCGTCGTGCGGTGGAGCATGGCGGCGACGGTCGGCCGCGGCCGGTAAGAAACCTGAAGCCTGCCGCGCGCGTCGCGCAGCCGGGGGCCGACCATGCCGACTTCCGGATGATCGTCGGCGTAGTCGACCAGGCAATTGAGCGTTTCGGGGGGAACGACCGTATCGTTGTTGAGGAAGAACAGATAGCGGCCGCGCGCGCGCCGGGCGGCCTGGTTGTTCGCGCGCGCGAAGCCCAGGTTCGACGAGTTACGCACCAGGATCACGTGCGGGAATTCCTGCGCGACCATCTCGGCTGCTCCATCGCAGGAACCGTTGTCCACAACGATGATCTCTAACTGTAGGCCCTGGGCTTCCTGGTGCAACGATTCCAGACAGTCGCGAAGTAAATCGCGGCAGTTCCAGTTGGCGATGCACACCGAGACATCCGGGGCGCCACTGCTGGCGGTTGCGTGTTGGGAGCGAGGGGCCTCGGCCTGGATGAATGCCTCGTACAGTCTTGCCGCGCTAGCGGTGCCCGCAGCAACTTCGGGAAGAGCCATCAAGCCAGCGCGGGGGTGCGACATTCGGTCTCCCAGCGTTCTTGGTCCAGGTAAGGAGCAAACGGCCCGCGGCCACATAGCCAGCGCCCCAAACGATAGCGCAGGCGGCGCTGCCAGGGCAGCGGCTGACGGGCGTACTGGCCCAGGAGCCGGCGATAGCGCTCGAACTGCGGTGGGGCCACGGGCGGCCTGCCTTCGCGGAAGGCCACCGCCCAGATATTGGCTGGGCGTTTGGCCGCACCATGCCAGCCGAGAATCTTCTGGGGATAATTGCTCAGCAGCAGCTCGAAAGCCTCCGGCGTGAAGCGCCAGTAATCGCTTGGATGCTGGTGGATATGGAAGAAGAACGGGCAGGAAATCAGTAACGCTCCGTCGGGTCGCAGAACGCGGTAGATTTCCTCGAAGCCGCGCCAGAAGCGAGGCACGTGCTCGAAGGTATTCATGGCGATGACGGTGCCGATCGAACTGCTGGCGAAAGGCAAAGACTCCACGTCGGCCACTTGATCGACGCCGGGTCCAGGGCGCATGTCCACGCCGGTGTAGGCCCGGCCTGCAAACAGACTTCGAAGGTCTGCGATTTCTTCCTGACCGGATACTTGATAGGAGCCTACTTCAAGAATGGGACCAGGCAGGTCAAACGTCTCGGTGACGGCCCGCGCCACACCGTTGAGGAACTGGTTCATGCAGGTGTTTCCTCAGGGAGTTCATTCTCGGCTGTGCCAAGAAGACGCGGTCGCTTGGAAAACGATCTGCGGCAGACGCATCGGTAAGTACCAAGATTTCGCAACCGCTGTCAATCTGGATCTTCACTCGCAGTGATGCTTCACCCGGCCCCTGACGTGGCACGGCTCGCCAGGCGAGCCGTGCCACGTAAGTTGGGCCGGGTTGTTCTCGAGATCGAGAGCGACTTCACTCCAAATGGAAGTCGATGACGTTTTCCTGGCCGGCCTTGATTTCGCAGGTCAGTCCGGAAAGTTCTGGATCACGGTACTTGTCCGGCAGGAGAGACCGAGGGATCACAAAGGAGTGATCGGCAGCAGGCGCGGGCACGTCTTCCTGGGCGACGATCGTCACGCGGTGCCAGCCAAGCGCGGCACCGTGGGATTCGCCCGTTTGCAAGCGATAAGTCCCGTCCGGTTGAATGTCCGCGCGGGCCAGCGAGCCGTCGCTGCCGCGCAGCGCGTCGGGCGTAAAAACTATCGTGCCTCGCTGCAGCGGCGCGCCTCGATAGAAGACTGTGCCCCGAACAGGGGCGAGGCTTCCTTCGCCGCCGTCGCAGCCTGCTGCGAGGAGCACTAGTACCAGTAGTCCAAGGGAGCGGCACCGCCCTGGAAATGCATGCATGATTGTTGAATCCATTCCTGGCCGGCACTGGAGATGAAGTCAGCAAAACCCTCGTCGGCCGTCACAATCCATAGCAAATCCCGGGAAACCCGCCAAGTCCAGCCGCAAACCAGATTGCTCTTATTTCGCCAGGTTACCAGGTCAACATTAGTGCACGCTTCGCCTTGACCTTGGTGGCATCGTCGATTAGAAAGCACCGCTCCATTTCGGGGAATCGGCAAGAATTGGCGTGCGGAAGGCTGACGAAGAGCCTCAATGGCGGGACAAGGAGCTCTCGCGTTGGCAAGCCAGGTAACAAGGAGAACCGAACAGTGAAGAGGACGATCATCACTCTCACGGCCGTGGCAACCCTGGGGGCAGCGGCCTACATCGGCAGCCAATTGCGCGCCGATCCTCAACCGCCCGGCCAGGTTCAACAAACCAGCGCCACGGCTCCCGCGGCGCCACCGCGCACGCGGGTTGCGATGGTGAATTTGGCCCAGGTGCTTCGGAATTATGAAAAGTGGCAGAATTACGAGAGAACTTTCAAGGAGTATCTGGATAAGCTGCGCGTAGACTTCGAAGGAATGAAGAAACCCGGTCTGCAGATCCAGGAGAGCTTGTCGAAGTTGTCCCCCGAAGACAAGGAAGGTCGCGAGAAGCTGCAACAGCAATTGCGCGACATTCAACGACACCTGCAAGACTATGAAGAGGGCGCCAAGAAAAACATGGCAAAGTACCAGGACGATGCGCTAGTCGTTGTTTACCGGGATATCCACGACGCGGTGGCAAGCTATGCACGTGCCAACGACATTGAAATGGTGTTCCATTTCAGCGATGCCATCAACCAGACAGACCTCTACAGCCCCGCGAACGTCGAGCGCAAAATGAAGTCAGCCGGATGCATCCCGCTTTATGTCACTCCAGGGATGGACATTAGCGACATCGTCGTCGCCAATCTGAATGCCCGGCTCCACAGTGGAGCGCCGACAGGCGCCCAGCAATAACCTGGTACTACCTTGACCGGCCGGGAGCACCGGCCGGCCAGGGAGATGTCCGTCAACACGCGGCACGGCGGAGCCGTAGCTGCTGTCCAGGGTCAAGGAAGACAACGTGAGAAGGTACAGCTATCGTTACCAGCGGACCATCGCTCGGCCGGTTGAACTCATTGGCGTAGGATTCTTGACGGGGGCGTCGGTTCGATTGTGTTTTCGGCCGGCCCCCCCAAGCACCGGGGTCGTTTTTGTCCGCACCGACCTACGCCCGTCTGTCCAGATCCCTGCTCGCGTAGAACAGGTGACGGGTACGCAACGCCGCACCACTCTGGGCCACCCACCGGCTCAGGTCGCCCTAGTCGAGCATGTCCTGGCGGCGTTGGCGGGCCTGCGCATCGATAACTGTTACGTCGAGCTGAACGCGCCCGAGCCTCCCGGCCTGGATGGCTCCGCTCAGCGTTTTGTCGAGGCGCTCTGGCGGGCCGGCGTCGTGCTGCAACCGGCGCGACGCACGATCCTGTGCGTCGATGCATCTGTCGTCGTCTCTCAAGGCGGCGCTACGCTTGCCCTGTACCCTCCTTTCCGGGATGAATTGAAGATCAGCTACGCCCTCGATTATGGGATGACGGCGCCTATCGATCGTCAGCTCTACACGCAGGTGGTCACGCCCCAGTCCTTCACAAACGAACTAGCCGGCTGCCGGACCTTCCTTCTGGAAAGCGAGGCCGTCGAATTCCGGCGCCAGGGGCTGGGCGCACGCACGACGGCTGCCGATCTGCTGATATTTGGCCGGTCTGGACCTATCAACAACTCTCTTCGGTGCGCCAACGAACCGGCGCGGCACAAGATACTCGACATGGTGGGGGACCTTTCGCTGCTGGGAGCCGACTTGCGCGGCCACCTGGTGGCCTATCGCTCGGGGCACCCACTGAATGTCGAGCTGGTGCGCGTCTTGACGGGGCAAATGGCCAATGGGGCCTGTCCGTGCTCGGCCCAACGGCTGGCAGCTTGAAAGCAGGTGACTTGTATGGCGCGTCTGCGCATGGCAGTGATCGGCGTCGGTCATTTGGGTAAGGAACATGCCCGCATCCTGGCGGGGCTTCCCGACGTCGAGCTGGTTGGTGTCGCGGACGTGAACGCGAACCAGGCAGAGGCTGTCGCCAGGCGTCTCAACTGCCGGGCGTACGTGAACTATCGGCCTCTCCTGCACCTGGCGGACGCAGCCGTCATCGCCGTGCCAACCTCTCACCATTACACCATCGCCGGTGAATTCCTCCGCTGTGGTATTCCGCTTCTCGTCGAAAAGCCGTTGGCTGCCAACCTGGAACAGGCGGAGACGCTGGTCGATCTCTCGCACCAGAACCGGGTTCTGCTTCAAGTCGGACATATCGAGCGTTTCAACCCGGCATTCGAGCAATTGCAGAGCCATGCCTTGCAACCCAAGTTCGTGGAATGCGAGCGCCTTGGCGCGTTCAGCGGCCGCTCGATGGACATCGGCGTCGTGCTCGACCTGATGATTCATGATCTCGACATTTTGTTGACGCTCGTGCAGGCGCCTATCCGTTCGGTCGAATCCCTGGGTGTCGCGGTCTTTGGAGACAACGAAGACGTGGCGAACGCTCGTCTGACGTTTGCCAACGGTTGCGTGGCCAATGTGACGGCGAGCCGAGCCAGCGCGGTAACGCACCGGCAAATGCGCATCTGGGCTCCCGAAGGCTATACCACCCTGGATTTCGCCAAGCGGCGACTGAGCTTTGTGCAGCCCACTCAGGAACTGCGCCGCCACGGGTTGAACCCGCGCAAGCTTGATCCGGCAGCGCTGGCCATGCTCAAGAACGACCTCTTTGGCCGCTACCTGCAGCACGCCGACCTAGAATGCGATACCGGCAGCGATTCCCTGACCCGAGAACTGCAACACTTCATCCATTGCGTACAAACCGATTCCTGCCCGCGCGTCAGCGGAGAGGACGGTCGCAATGCAGTCGCGCTCGCTATGCGTATTCTCGAGGGCGTTCAAGCACATCAGTGGGAAGGGCATGCAGAAGGGCCCACCGGCCCTGCCCAACTCCCGCCGCCGCGGGGCGAACTCTTCCAGCCGCCGGCCCGCGAGCTCGCTGCATAACTACTGTCGCGCGAACTCATGCCCACGGCCAAAGATAGGACGGATTGGCATTTTCGCCCTGCGAAAAGACCTATTTACACAACGCTGGCCCACTAGTGCTCTGTCAATTTTCAACCGACGTGTTGACCTGCGCCCCCCCGCATAAGAGGAAGAATTAAGATGAAGAGTAAGATTTGGAAGAGGATTAAGAGCAAGAGAACGAGAATGAGCATGACTCAATCAGCAGCGTTGCTTTTGTCGTATTCACGGGTTGAGTTTTTCTTGATCAACCCCATGAGCATCCTTACGATTTTTTGAAGCCGCTCTTTTCCGGGGAGAATTTGGTCCGGCGTCAACTTGGCCTTCGCAACGAGAATGTCGAGACCAGCGGCGCACTCAAGGGCGGAGCCATGCGCGATATCAAAGAACCGGCAGCGATCCTTTGGTCCGTATTTGCCATTGCCCTCGGCGATATTGAGTGGGATCGAAGTGGATGCCCGGTCTAGCTGATCTTTGACATCGCCGATTCGTACCGTGCCATCTAATAGCGCCGAGAGCCATCCAACGAAAGCGATCGCCTCTCGATACACTTCTAGTTTCTCATGATCGAACCAGCATTCCTGAGGCACCGGCATGACATCTTACTCTTAATCTGAATCGTGCTCATCATCCCCTTCTTAATCGTAATCTTCCTCTTAAATCTTACTCTTCCTTCGAAGTTTGTCCCGTCAGTCGAGGATTGAACGAAGAATAGGTGGTTATGCCGATCGGTGCTTTCGTCACTGGTCGCGCAGTGAACAGCAGTATTCTCTTAGCGACCCGGATAGCCGACCGGCGAAGCAACCGAGGGCGCTCCTGCGGGAGGCGTAGCCGGAGCTTCTGGTGTGAATTGGGGCTGCCCCAGGCGGACGCTCGACGGCCGCCAGCCCTCTTGTGGAGCTGAGACCGGCTGCTGGCTGGGGTACGCCGACGGAGGCGGGCTCTGACCTGGATTGTAATCCGGCAGGTAGCCGGGGCGGTTCGTCGCCTGGCGCGGCGGTGCTGCGTACACTTGCTCGTCCGGCATCTGACCGCGGGCGACAGGCGATTGGGCCTCATCTAACGGCTGAAACGGCGGGACCGTTAGTCGCACTACTACCCGTTTGGCCGTATCTGCTGGCGGAGTCGTCGTGTTCCTGGCAAGGAGCGCCGAGGAGGAAGGCCGCGTCGTGCGGAGGTAGTTGATCCAGGCAGATTCCAGTTGGTCGATGCTTTGGTAGTGGTAATGAGTCTGTACGGCATTTTCCCAGCCGTATTGCATGCCGTGGGCAACGAAGGCCAGAAATGCCTGCCTGCCGCTTGTGGCTACCAGGTAACTAGCTACGGAGTAGCCCTCGGCATAGAGCGCCGGCACGTCCTGGGCGGCCGGATAGTCGCGCAGGCTGAATAATCGAACCAACCGAAAGGCCCTGCCGGCATTGAGGATTTGCCTTACGAGGGCGTCATGCTGGCTTCGTTCCAAATCATCCTCGGAGAGCACGGCCCCGCCTTCGTCGGCCCAGCGGGGCACCGGACAGCGAAAATAATGGGCGAATACAGTGTGTGTGATTTCGTGCGGCAGAACGCTGGCCTGCAAGCGGTCGAGAGAGCCTTCGATGGTCATGGTCTGCCAAACCTGGCCCTGGGTAAAGTTAAAGGAGGTGGCGCCGCCTGCGCCGCCGAACGTGACTTTAACGTGCAGTGGGCAGCGTTCCTGCCATTGCGGCATCTCCTGGCCAAGCCATTCCAAGGCTTTCTGCTTGCGATAGAACTCGGCCGCGTCGCCAATCTGTTTGGCGATCTGGGGCGTGGGCGCTTCGACGACAAAGTTACGGGTGGGGTACGAAGCTCCCAGAGATGCGAGGCTGCCGACCAGCGCGAGGAGCAAGTGTTGGCGTGTTGCCATGCCCGAATGCCTCCAGATGAAGCGATGAAGAAACGCAGCGAATGCTGATCGGCCCCTGGTGATGTGTCCGAAGCAAGTCTACAGCAAAAGCCGAGCCGTGACGGCCGGAAGGACGCCAATTCGCGGTTACGCCTGGCTCAATCTATGACTTGCACAGAAGTTACGGATCGGGAGAGACGCGAGACGTGAAGCGAAATCAAGAAAAGGAGTTGTAACTCTTACAAAATTGGTTGCGAGCAGCGGTGGTGACGATCCTCCGGCAGCAACCTGTACCCGGCCCCTGACGGGGCTCGGCTCGCCTGGCGAGCCGAGCCCCGTCAGGGGCCGGGTAACCCGCTCGCGATTTGGTTTTACTTCTTGGCGGCGGTCACCACGCCAGGCGGCAACAATGCTTTGATCAACTGCCCATTAGCCCCGTTGTAGAGCCGCACGACCCCCTCCTCGCCGCCGGCCGCCACGACCTTGCCGTCGGGGCTGACGCCCACGGCGTAGAGGTAATCCTGACCGCCGCCAAAAGTCGTGCCGGCTCCGCCGTTGTCCACGTTCCACAAGCGCACGGTCTGGTCGCCGCTGCACGTCAGCACTTCCGCCGTCTTGCCCTTGAAGACGAGGCGGGTGATCTGTTTGTTGTGGTTGCCGAATGTGCGGAGCTGTTCGCCCTTGTCGTAGTCCCACACCTTGATCACGTTATCCGCGCCGGCGCTCGCCAGCACCTTGCCGTCCGCCTTCCAGGCGACATCAAGGACATGGTGCGTATGACCCTCGAAAGCCTTCACGAACTTGCCGCTTGGCACGTCGAAGACCTTGACGAACTTGTCGGCAGCGCAGGTGGCCAATTTTGTGCCGTCCGGGCTAAAGCTGACGCCGAAGACCGTATCGCTGTGGCCATTCTTGATCTCGGTAACAAGGTTGCCGGTCGGCACGTCGAAGATCTTGATCTCGCCGTCCTGGGTCGGCGTGCCGCCGCCTGTGGCGAGGAGTTTTCCGTTCGGAGAGAACCCGAGCGCTACCACGCGGTCGGCGAAGCCTCCCAGGCGTTTCCTGAGGACTCCGGTTTGAGCGTCCCACAGGATCACCTCCTGAAAGCTGCCGCTTGCGATGTACTTGCCTTCGGGGCTGCAGGCGAGAGACTCGACGATGGCGAAGTGGGCGGCGTGTAGAGGCTTGTTGTCCGGCGCCTTGAGGGCGGGATCGATCAGCGTGCGGACGTAGGTGCCGGAGCCGGCATCGAAAACGTGGATCTGATTGCCACGTCCCGCGACGATGGTCGAATTATCCGGGCTGATGGCCAGGGCGCGCACGGGATGGACCGTGGCGGGCAACAGGCTAAGAATAATCCTTGTGTGTTCGCGCTGGCCGCTCGGGGCCTTGGCACCTTGATCGATCCAAAGTTTGATCAGTGCCAACTCCTGTGGCGTGAGCGGGTCCTCTCCCTTGGGCGGCATGAAGGGGCGCTTTGTCCGGCCGGCGACCTTGACCAGCAGGCTCTCGGGTGATTTGCCCGCGACGAGGGCTGGGCCGCGCTTGCCGCCCTTGACGAGCTGTTCGTAGGTGCCCATGTCGAACTTTCCTTCTTTCACCGGGCCGCTGTGACAAAACTGGCATTTGTGAATCAAGATCGGCTCGATGTCTTTCTCATACGCCACCGGCTCCTTCCGCTCGAGAGCAACGACGGCGATTGGCTGAAACGGCGCCTTGGGCTTCTTCTCTTGGCTCAGGAGTAGACCGGGAGCGAGAAGGAGCAGGCAAAGAGCGGCATGGAATTGCATCGGAGATTCTCCGTCAAAATTCACGCGTTTGCGACCTACTTGACGACGTTCACGTTGAGTGGGGTATCGTGAGTCAGCGGGATATCTTCATGGATGGTGGCCAATGCTCGAACCACGAGGTTTGGTCTATTCCCCGGCGCGGCCCCCGCCGGGACCGTCAGGAAGAGTTTTGCTTCGTTCTTGCCGGGAGGAATGATCGCGTCCCCTGCGCTGATTCCCTGGACGTTGGCCGGCACCACCAGCTGGATTCTGAATTCACCGGCAAAGTCGCGCAAGCGGGCTACCTTGACCACCACCTCTGTATCCGCGCCGATCTTGGCTGTCGGGTTAGCATTACTGAGGGTGAGATTCGCCACACGGTTGGGCAGCACCGTCAGCGAAATGGGCGTGGACGGCAAGAGGACGTTAATGGGAGGCTTTTCCTTGGCTGCCGGATCCTTATTGAAGGGGATCTGGGCGGTCCCGAGCATGACCACATTGTAGGTTCCCTCCGGCACGCCAGCTTTCACTTCGAGCACCGCCGTCGCATCGTCCTTGCCGGGGTTCATCGTGACCGGCTGGTTATTGTTGAGGAGGATGCCGGCCGGCAGATTGGTGGGCTGGTTCATGGTGGCGATCTGGAGCGGGCCCTTGAAATCGGGCCAGAGCCGTGCTAGTTTCAGCGCCACATTCACCTTGGAATCTTCGACAACGACAGCCTTTTGCACCGTGGCACTCAAATGGAACGGCCCTTTCTCCCGAACGGCAAGGACAAGATTGCGGTCGAGCCGGCTCACGGCTGGGATGCCTGCGCCCGGCGGCACCGGCCAGGTGATGCTCCCCGGCCGCGCCTCCCGAACCACCGTTTGCCCCTGGATGACCGCCGTCCCTTTCACCCGAATCTCCCCTGTGAAGCGCGGCGCCGTGGGAGCGGCACTCAAGACGAGCGACGCCTGGCGTAGGTTGGGGCCCACGATCTGGGGAGCGCAGGTCACTCCAGGCGGCAATCCCTCTGCCGACACCGTTACGGGCCCATTCCATCCTTCGAGACGCCAGAGCAAAATCGTGTACTGCTCCTCGGCTCCCTGGCGAAGACAGCATGCGTCGGGACGAGTGTTGTCCGGATGTTGCACGATCAGCCTGAAATCAGGCCGTTCCGGGCTGATACGCACGCGGTAGAAGAGGCGTGGCCCGGCCCGCGTATCGGCATCGCGGCTGCCCACCAGGATCTGGTATTTGCCGTCCGCCGGCACCACGAAGCGATAGGCTGGCGGATCATCGGTCCTGGTGAAGAACTCCGTCTGCGTCAGCAGCTCGCCGTTGTCGTCGAGATCGGCGAGATCCTGCTTGGTATCCGGCTTGCGCAGCAACAGATACATATCGAGTTCAGCGCCGAGCCGGTCGCCGAAGACTTCGATCGTATACACATCCCCCTTCTTGGCAACGAACTGGTACCAGTCGCGGTCGCGCAGTTTCTCTATCCGACCGGAAATCTCGCAGGGAACAACAATCTCCTGTGCCTTCTCCGGGGTATCATGAGTGCCTTGATCCAGGACTACCGGAGCCCGCGCGTAAGTGATCAGGAAGGGATTGGAAGCCCCGGAAGCGTTACGGAGCCTGAATTCGAATCCATCTAGTGCGGCGGAACGCGGAGAAACGAGGCCGCGATACGCCAGTCGCTGCAGGGAGAGCGGGTCTGCGGGGGCTGTCACATCGACGGTCGCTTTTTCCAGGGCGACGCCGTCCTCGATTGCCGTCGGATCGAGCCGGCCGCCCGGTAGGTTGCGACCATAGACTGTCACTTTTGCCGATTTGCCCGGCTCGATGGCCAGTGGAAAAAGTGCATCGATCCACGGAGCCGTGGAGATCGTCAAACGGTAGAAGTGTTCCGCGCCGCCCTGGGTATGGGTGAATTCGTGGAGCCGCACGTAGTAATCGCCGTCGGCCGGCAGCCTGCAATCGACGAGCGCGTCGTTTTCGCTGTAATGGCGATTGCTTGCAAGAAGGCGGCCCGTGCTGTCAAACAGCTCGAGAGCAGCCATGAGCCTACTGTCGATGCTGGAAGCCAGGCAACTGATAAGCACACGCTGTCCCTGCTTGCCCGCGAACACGAAGTAATCGACGTCCGCCGGACCGGCAATGATGCCGTTGATGGTCTGGTTCAGCTCCACGCGTTGGGCCTGGGGCACGTCGTCGTTGGGTTCCTTCTCCAGAACCTCGTTCAGGTCGCCCACGACAAAAGCGCGCGGATTGCTGATGCCCCACTTGTTGATCAAACGAACGTCATGGATTCCCAGGAGCGCATCGCCTGCAATGGTGACTTTGAATTTGGTGACGGGGGGCCGTGGCGCTGGTTTGGCCGCGGGCTTTTTCGGATCGACCGGAGGCGCGGGCGGAATGATCGGCTCCGCCTTGATACCAGGATGGCTGAAAAACAGTCCTTCGGGATCTTCGATGTCTTGGCCGGTGAAGCTAACTTCAAATGTGCTGCCCACTTTGCCGCCGTTGGGTACGACGCTGAAAAGCCGCGGAACGAGCATTCCCGATTGCGGCGGCTGCGCTCTGCCGGCCTCGGCGCAGACAAGTCCCACGATGGCCGTGAGGAGCATCCCCAGGGAAAACGACCGGGCGCCGGTTGGTGACCAGGTGTGTGTCATCATCGGTTCCTTGGCGTTGGAGGGAAGGACTCGATATAAGCGGTGCTTCCCTGCGGGGCTATCGAGCGAACAGCAGACGACGATCCGTAACCGTAACTGCTGCCTCGTTGGGGAGACGAGCCCGGGCGAAATGGGCTTACCTGTCAGGCTGGTCCGCTGCGAATGATGAGCAAACCGAAGCAGCGGAGCCTTTGGTCTGCTAAGCGGAACGGCAATACTTGAGATAATCTTACAACTCATGCTAATGCTTCTGGCGGCGCGGGTCAAGATCCGGCCCTTTCTCGGCACTGCCCCGTCGCTATAAAAGCCTTGCAGATTCGCTCTGCCGGGAGTGCCGGCTGGATTCCCAGGCGAGAGGCAGATAATATTCTCCCCTCTCCCCCGCTTCGGGGGAGAGGGGTCGGGGGTGAGGGGCCTCACCCCCGACCCCTCTCCCCGGAGTACCGGGGCGAGGGGAGAACATTCGCTGCCGCTCGCCTCACACACTCAACTCAGGCTGGGGTCATGGAATATTCTCCGCTCTTGATCGCGATGATCGTGCTCGCCGGCGTGCTTCTGTTTTATTGGGTCATCTATTTGTTCGCCGGCGGGTTCAACGTTGGCAGGATTGGTCTGGCTCTTCGCTCTGATTGGCGCGTCCTGACGAATGCGGAATTTGCAGCCAAGGTTGCGCCGCTCCTGGCGCCGCCTGCGCCGAAGCCGGCAATGCCGCCCAAGCCTTCCGGGGCTCCGTTGCGCCTTCTGGCCCTGCTCCAGCGGGAAGGCCGGCTGCTCGACTTCTTGCTTGAAGACATCGAGTCCTATCCCGATGCCCAGATCGGCGCTGCCGTCCGCGATATTCACAGGCAGTGCCAAATTGCTCTCAAGGATCACCTGGTGCTGCAACCGGTCCTACCGCAGCAGGAGGGGGCAACCATCGAAGTGACCACCGGTTTCGATCCGGCTGCCATTCGTCTGACAGGCAACGTAACGGGTCAGCCGCCGTTCAAGGGCACCCTGCAGCATCATGGTTGGCGCGTCAAGGAGATCAAGCTGGCGCCGCCGCCCGAGGGGCAAGATGAATTTATTCTGATGCCCGCCGAGGTGGAGCTGCCCTGAGAGCGTGTTGAAAAAGGGGTCTGACCCCCTGGAGAATCAAGGCACTTCGCCCATTTCTGAGCGACCAGCCTCTGCAGAACTCAAGGGGTCGGACCCCTTTTTCAACACGCTCTGTGCAAAAGCTGCTGAATGCGACGGCGGTTTGACGGGATTTGCTCACACCGGGAGTTCCCTCTTTCCGGATCGACGATCTACAATGAAAGAGCCGCCAGGCATTGTCGCCCGGCCTTGCGTTTCTTCAGCGCTTGGGAGGAATCGTGCCCACGTCTCGTTTCGTCGTCGGCCTCGACCTGGGAACCACCAATAGCGCTCTCTCCTATGTGGATACCGGTCAGCCTGTCAGCGAAGAAACAGTACCGACCCACCTGGCCGTGCCCCAGGTTGTGCAAACCGGCGCGGTGGAAGAACGCCCCCTCCTGCCCTCGTTCCTTTATCTGCCGGGACCGAATGAACTTCCCGCGGGGAGCCTGGGCCTGCCCTGGGCATCCGACCGCGATTACGCCGTAGGCGAGTTTGCCCGCAACTTTGGCAGCCAGGTGCCGACGCGACTGATCTCCTCGGCAAAGTCATGGCTCTGCTATGCGGGCATCGACCGACGTGGGCCCGTCTTGCCCTGGAAAGCGCCCGATAATGGGCGGCGCATGTCGCCGCTGGAAGCCAGCACGCAGTATTTGAGACACTTCCGCGAGGCCTGGGACTACGTCGTCGCCAAGGACGTTGCCGGAAATCGCCTCGAACAGCAGGACATCATCCTGACCGTGCCCGCGTCGTTCGATGCGGTCGCTCGCGAGCTGACTGTCGAGGCAGCTCGCGCCGCCGGGCTGGAGCAGATCACCTTGCTCGAGGAGCCGCAAGCCGCATTCTACGCCTGGATCGATGCCAATCATGAGCTTTGGCGGAAGCAAGTTGAAGTAGGCGACGTCGTGCTCGTGTGCGACGTGGGCGGCGGCACGACCGACCTCACGCTTATCGCAGTGAGCGAAGAGGGGGGACAACTAGCACTGACACGGGTTGCCGTTGGCGATCACATTTTGCTGGGCGGCGACAACATGGACCTGGCCCTCGCTCACGCCGCTGCGCAACACTTTGCTCAGAAGGGCGTCAAGATCGATGCCGGGCAGATGCAGATGCTCTGGCATAGTTGCCGAATGGCCAAGGAAGCGCTCTTCAGCGACCCCAAGCTTGCCAGCGCTCCCGTTACAGTCCTGGGCCGGGGCAGCAAGGTCATTGGCGGCACCCTCAAGGGGGAGCTGACGCGCGCAGAGGTGGAACGCGTTCTGGTGGAGGGATTCTTCCCGCAATGTCCGCCGGATGCCGAGCCTCAGCGCCAGCGGACTGTCGGGTTTCAAGAACTGGGCCTTCCCTATGCCACCGACCCTGCCGTGACCAAACACCTTGCCGCCTTCTTGCAGCGGAATGCGGAGGTGCTGGTCCAACGGGCGCCGAGTCGCCGGGGGAAGAAGAAGCCGGTGTCGCAGCCAACCGCTGTCCTGTTCAACGGCGGCGTTTTCAAGGCAGAGCCTTTGCGGCAACGCCTGATCGCGCAGTTGAATCAGTGGGCCGAAAAGGCCGGCGCACCTCCTGTGAAGGTCTTGCAAGGCAATGATCTCGACTTGGCGGTGGCGCGTGGCGCAGCCTACTACGGCATGGTGCGCCGCGGTCGAGGCGTGCGTATTCGCGGCGGGGCACCGCGTTCCTATTACGTCGGCATCGAATCGTCGCTGCCCGCTGTCCCGGGAAATGCGCCGCCGCTCAAGGCGCTGTGCGTGGTCCCCTTCGGCATGGAAGAGGGCACCGAGGCGGATGTGCCGGGGCAGGAATTTGGCCTGGTTGTGGGTGAGCCGGCCGAATTTCGGTTCCTTGGCTCGACCACGCGGCGCAACGACCCGGTTGGAACGCTTGTGGAGGAATGGGAAGGCCAGATCGATGAACTCGATCCGCTGGCGACAACTCTCGAAGCGCCCGGCAACGAGGGCCGCATGGTGCCGGTGCATTTGCACACCAAGGTGACCGAGGTCGGCACGCTCGAGTTATGGTGCCTTAGCCGCGACAACAAGCAGCGCTGGAAGCTGGAATTCAACGTGCGTGAACGGCCTGAATAGGCCTGCGTCTTGCGGACGGTTCGCATTGGGTAATCATCTTCTCGATATCTAGCGTGCCCGTGATCGATTACGGCCCAACGGAGCAGCCGCCTGGACTCCGCGCCAGGCTCAGCTTCCCCGTCCGGTTCTTCCTGCCGAAGGCTTTCTAAGCCTGCGACCAGACCGCTATAGCGCGGCTGGTCCCTTCCGGGGCTCGAGGCCTGTCGGCCATTACGCGCACGTCCAGATCCACAGGCACAGAACCTGGCTGCCCCAGCGCATCCATGACAGCCTGGATCACCAGTTGTTTGACGAAGTAAGACGGCGCATAGGCACGGACAGTGAGATGGTCCGCCGCCGCCTCTACCGTCAACTGATGGATTCGGCCGCGCGTGGATCGCAGGATTCGTTGCTCGACTGTCCAGGCGGTCTCTTGCAAGACGGACTGGGCCGGAGCATTCACTGGCATGTCGACCTCCTTCTGGCAGGCGCGGGAACAATATCTTGCGCAGTGGCAAAAGCTGGCCTTTTCTCCGCGCCGCATGGACTACGCTCGAAGTTATGATGAACCGATGATGACGACAAACGGACGTGCTGGCAGCCACACCTTGGAAGAGGCCCTGGCAATCATTGCCCCGCGATTCGAAATGCCCCGATGAGTTTTCTTGCCCGGCTCAAGTCTTGCCGGAACTGTGAATAACCCCGCCTGTGCCGCTGATTCGCACAGGAGGAGCTATCCCTGCCCGATTCCACCTATCCTTCTACCCATCGTGGGTCGCTCTTGATTCACTGTAAGAGACCCAAAGTGCACTGTCAACCGGTTTCTGAGGAATCGGCAGCGCTCCTGGAGCCCCTCTGTTCGATGGCTCACGCCGACCAGGAACTCTCGCCAAAAAGACTAAAGAGCAGAACAGCGAGCACGAGCAGAGTTACGACCACGTAGGTCCAGTCACGCTGGCGCGCGAAGGCAAGCACGGAAAAGATCACGCGGGCCAGCGGTGTCGCGATGAGCAGCAATAGCCCGAGCTGGATGATTCCCCTTCCTCGGAATGCCCATACCTGGGCGGCGACGCCCTTGAGCGATCGCAAATTCGGCGGCTCGCCGATGAACTCATGATACTCCGGCGGTTCGCCGGCATGGCGATACAGGTACACCACGCCGCCAACTACAACGCACGTGGCCGACACAAGCACGCCGACCAGCAGGAGCGCCCCCACAAAATGCTCTACCTGCTGGTCCGTCCATCCTCTGGGCTGGTTTTCCATGTCAAAAGAACCCTCCACCAAGTCCCTTGTAAATCATCTCCAGGGCCAGCGTCACGATGACCAGGCCGAACACGAGGCGCAGAATCCCCGTCCTGGCAACGACCAACACGCGTGCGCCCAGGATCGAACCGAGCAGCACGCCTAACATGACCGGCATCGACAGGCCAGGGTCGATGTAGCCGCGATGAAAGTAGACACCGGCGCTCGCCGCAGCCGTCACCCCGATCATGAAATTGCTCGTTGTCGTCGACACCTTGAAGGGAATGCGCATCACCTGGTCCATGGCCAGCACCTTGAATGCTCCGGAGCCGATGCCGAGAAGTCCGGAGAGAATCCCCGCCAAGACCATCATGACGAAGCCAGCAGGCACATGATGGACATGGTAAGATTTGGGCCCTTGCGGCGTCGGGTAGCTGGAGTCCATGCGCAAGCGCGTGGCCAATGCGTCGGCCGGCCCGCTGCCCGACTCGTGTTCGTGCTTCCGGCTGGAGAAGTAAGCTGATAGCAACAGAACGGAGCCGAAAATGATGGAGATGGCGTTAGGGTGGACGATTGCCGCCAGATAGGCGCCGGCCAGGGCACCCAAAGTCGTTGCCACCTCGAGGAACATGCCGATGCGGATGTTCGAGTAACCCTCGCGCACGTAAGCCGCCGCGGCGCCGGAGGAGGTGGCGATCACCGAGACGAGGGAGGCCCCGATGGCATAATGGATATCTACGCCAAAGACGATCGTGAGCAAGGGCACGATCACCACACCGCCGCCCAGCCCCGTCAGCGCGCCCAGGAACCCGGCGCACATAGACCCAAACCCTACAAGGAAAGAAAACTCCAATATGTTCATGCCGGCTCCGTTGCCCACGTGCCTGCAAATCCTGCGTGCTCATTTTCTTTATAGTGGTGGACATGGTTGCCAGCTTGGTTATAGAAAAAGACCGCAGATAAACGCCGATTCGGCGGACTCGCGCAGATCTGATCCGCGCCAATCCGCCGAATCCGTATCAGTTGCGGCCCGCCTGGGAATCGATCAAGGCCCGATCGCTGGCCCGCCGCGCTCCCCTGTGCGAATACGAATGCAGTCATCGAGCGACAGGACAAAAATCTTACCGTCGCCGATCTGGCCCGTGTCGCCGGTGCGGGCAGCATGAACAATCGCTTCCACGGTGGCCTCGACAAAGGCTTCGTTGACGGCGATCTCCAGCTTGAGCTTGGGAAGCAAGCGCACCTGAAACTCGGTGCCGCGGTACACCTCGGTGTAGCCGCGCTGCCGGCCGCAGCCACGCACATCGCTGACGGTCATGAGATAGACGTCAGACTCGTTGAGGGCTGCCTGCACCGCTTCGAGTTTTTCCGGCCGAATGATCGCGACGATCATCTTCATTGCTGTTTACCCTTGGGAGACAAGACAAGGCAACACCATGACAAGATATGATTTTGGGGGTGAGGTCATCTCGAGTGCGTAGTGGTTGGCTGCAAGACGGACGGGGCATGTGTCGCCTCGTCGTCTTGTAGCCTTGTCACCTTGTCATGATTCAACGTGGGCCCGCACCGCTGTCCCATCTAGAGAGTCCTGGAAGAGGCGTTCGAGGTTTTCTTTCATTTCCTTGGCGTCGCCGCCGCGGAAGCGAAAGCGATTGCCCTGCACCGTGGTAATATGCGGATAGACCGCGCGAAATTGCGGGCTGGGCGGCTTTGGACCCGCCTGACAGAGCTGCGACCAGGCATGGATCAGGTCACCGTTGCTGGGGCCTTCCACGACGACCGTAAAACGCCGCTGGCCGTTCGGCGGGACCCTGGCCGCCCGAGGCTCCTGTGGCGGACCTTCCGCTACCAGTTCGAGAGCCGGTCCCAGGTCGAAGCCAACTTCGCCATGCTCGCTGCGGTCGAGTCCTTCGCCCTCCGCCTTGGCGTCGAGGGTGAAGCCGCCCAGCAGGTCGACGACCTTCACAAGCACCAACGTCACGACGAAGGAATACACCACGGCCACGACTGCCGCAAGCAGCTGGACGCCGATTTGCGCCAAGTGGTCATGGCCATCCTTCAGAGCCCCAAGTGGATCCGTGCTACCAGAGCCGGCTTGATACAGAGCCTGCGAGGCGAAGACACCCGTCAACAGGGCTCCCAGGAAGCCGCCGACGCCGTGAACGCCAAAAGCGTCCAGTGAGTCGTCGTATTTGAAGAACGGTTTGAGGCATACCGCGGCATAACAGACCAATCCGGCAATCAACCCGATCACGAGAGCGCTGAGCGGCGTCACGAAACCGGAGGCGGGAGTGATGGCCACCAGGCCTGCAACCACGCCTGAGGCAAGACCCAGGGCGGTCGGTTTTCCCTTGTGCAGCCACTCTGCCAGCATCCAGCTCAAGGCAGCTGCAGCCGCGGCCACCTGAGAAGCCGTGAGGGCGGCCCCCGCTAAACCGTTGCTGGCCAAGGCGCTGCCGCCGTTGAAACCGAACCAGCCGAACCAAAGCAACCCGGCCCCGAGGAGCGTTAGCACCATGCTGTTGGGATGCATCGCGTGCTCGGGATAACCGATGCGCTTGCGCAGGACCAGAATGGCTGCGAGGCCAGATAGACCGGCGGCAATGTGGACCACCGTTCCACCGGCAAAATCGAGGGCACCCATCTTACCGAGCCAGCCGGAGGCCTGCCCTGCCGGGTCCACGGCCCACACCCAGTGAGCGAGTGGATCGTAAACCAGGACCGCCCAGAGCAAGATAAACAGGCAGTAAGGACCAAAACGAACACGCTCGGCAATCGCTCCGCTGATAAGAGCCGGGGTGATGATGGCGAACATGCCCTGGTACATGCAATGAACGAAAATCGGGATATGCGTGCCCGGATAGATGGCGTTGGAGAGAACCCCTTGGAGACCTAGATATTCCAATTTCCAGCCCAGCAAGCCGCCCTGAGAATCGCCAAACGCCAGCGCATACCCAAAAAGCACCCATTGGATTCCAACAATCGCCAGAGCTACCATGCTGTGCATCATGGTGCCGAGCACGTTCCTACGCCGCACCATGCCACCGTAGAAGAGGGCAAGCCCTGGCACCATCAGGAGGACGAGGCCCGTCGAAATCAGCATCCAGGCTGTATCGCCCCCATCGACTTTGGGTTCCTCCTTGGGAGCGTCCGCTGGCTTCTGCGCGTTGTCGGGAACTGGCGGGTCGGCGTGGACTGGAGCCAGCGTGAGAACCAAGACCGCGGCGGCCAGCAGGGATAAGAGTAGTTGCTTCATAGAAAAACGCTCCATCGGCGCTAGCGCGCACCGCAAACGGGGAGAGTGGCACAAAGCGTGAGTGGAAGGCGGGGGAGCAATTCGCATGCCAGATGCGATGTCTGGCTACTGCGAATTAAAGCAAATCTATTGCTCGTAAAGAATTAAGGATCATTCGAGAGGTAGAGCTTTAATTGGGGGCGCAAGACCGATGTCTTGAAGCGTGGCATACGTGCATTCTTTCTAAGCAGCCCTTCAGGGGCTCTGAGGGTTGTCCTGGACGGCATGCCAAAGTTCCAGGTATTTGTCGCGTACGAAGGGGTCCAATTGCGCTGCAAATTCTAGAGGTAGATCCAACGTCTGAATCAGCTTTTGGACATCGGCAAGGTCTATCAGCCGGCCAGGGTTCGTCATCCCGGAGGCGAGCTTCAACTCGATTAATTTGGGTAGCCGAAGACAGCGAATGCCATCGATGCCAACGCTAGCGGATTCTGGGTCCGGGAAGGTAACGGGCTTCGGCTTGCTGTCCCCTGGATAGTCCCCCGTAACCAAGAACTCGATTCGAACGCCGAATTCCGCGTCCCGCAGCTGTTTGCTGCCTGGGAAGGGGGGAACATAGCCCAATCCGTCCAGATGAAGATGCACTTCCTTCAGGCCATCGCGCGTAACCAAAACATCCACATCCTCGGTGAATCGTCGAAAACCATGGAAAAACATCGCCATGCCGCCCACCAAGGCGTAGGGAATTCGATGTTCATCCAATCGCCGGACGAGCTTCTGAAGAGTTTTGTGAACCGCACTCTCCTTCTCGAAGTGCATACTGCCCTCTCTCAACGCCCAATCGAGGTTGTGGTCCAGAAGTTGTTCGTATGTGACCATGACTGACTCCGGCCTTATTAGATAGCGTTCGCTGCGACTGGTCAATCTCCCTGGCCCACTTGAACACAGCATCCATCTGCTTGATAATAAGTGGCCTAGCTCCCGACCGACTCCGACCTGAGGGATTGCACCAGCTCGATTGAGCCCAGTAGGTTCCAATGACCAATTACGATCCCGCCTCGGGGGCCGCGCCGCCAAAGCCTCAGACCCGACATCGCCTCAAACGCATTGTCAAACGTGTGGGGCTTTCGTTGGTCGTCCTCGTTGCCATTGCACTGGCAATGAAAACTTATCTGGACATCACCAGCGGCAGCAGATTGAGCCGGGTGCTGGCGGAGATTGACCGTAGCGATCCAGGCTGGCGCTGGGATGAACTGGATGCCAAGCGTGCGGCCATCCCTGATGCGGAAAATGGCGCTTTGCAAGTGGAGAAAGCCGTCGGGCTGCTGGCAAAACACTGGGTGCAGGGGCTGCCCCAGAGCAACAACAAGGGCACCAATGAAAAGCTTGAAGATCGGCTTCGGGACGTCCCGCCGTATGCGCAACTGACCCAAGTGGAAGCGAAAAATCTCGGTGCTGCGATACAAAGGGCGAAACCGGCTGTGGCGGAGGCGTGCTTGCTCGACAATCTGCGGACCGGCCATTACCAGAGTATCTTGCCGGAAAGCTTGCTCGCATCTTCTCCCACAAGTCAGCGCGAAGTTGCTCGCCTGATGTGGCTCAATGCCATGCTCCTCGCCCAAGATCAAAAGATTGACGAGGCGTTGCAGTCGGGCCGCTGCGTGCTGAGTGCAGGCATATCCATCGGGGACTATCCCGGCACGGGCGCCCTGCTGGTTCGGCTTGCATGCAGGCGCGTGGCGCTAAGCAGCATCGAACGGACCTTGGCGCAAGGGCAAGCATCTGAAAATGCCCTGCGGACCACCCAGGCGCGTCTGGAAGAGGAAGAGGCCCAACCTATTCTGCTCCATGCCTTGCGCACTGAGCGTGCCTTATGCCATGAATCGATGGGATGGCTTGAGCGAGGGGAGTTGCAGCGTTTTGCCCCTGGCGGGGCGCCAAGTGCTGCCCCCTCTCTGCCGCCGCTGGGAGGAGCCATTTGGAAGAGAAGTCACGCAGTCCTCCTTGAAATGATGACCGAGGCGGTTGATATCGCCGGTTTGCCCCCCGAGAAGCAGAAGGAAGGATTCGAGAAGCTGACATCGAGAGTAATCGGAATGGTAAAAAACCGTCCCAGCTTGGCTGATTGGGTCATGCCCCCCAGCGTTTGGGTTAATTTGACTCTGCCAGCCGTACTCAAGGTGGCGGAGTCATTCCTGCGTAACCAGGCGGAGTTGCGCTGCGGCATTGTGGCCCTGGCGGTCGAACGCTACCGGCTGGCTCACGGGCACTGGCCGGATTCGCTGGATCAACTTGTCCCAATGCTTCTCTCGGGAATTCCCAAGGATCCCTTCGACGGCAAGGCCATTCGCTACCGCCGTCTGGGCGACGGCGTGGCGATCTATTCCGTTGGTCCGGACGGCATTGACGATGGAGGCAAAGCAGACCCCTCGAATCCGATCAAGCCCGGCACCGATCTGGTCTTTCGCCTTTGGGACGCGGCAAAACGCCGGCAGCCAGCAAAGTGAACTGAAGCTATCCGAGTCAGCAATGGGTCAGAATTGGCCCCATTGGTCCTATGCGCCCTAGAGATTTTGAAATGCAGTGCTAAATGAAGACGTCCTGCGAATTCGGCTTCGTGTCGCCTGCGATCGTGTAGTTCGCTTCGGAAACCGGTGCAGGAGAGCCCGGCGGGGTCTGAGGGGCAGGTGGCCGATCGCGCAAGGCCAACTCACGCGCAGCCGTTTCGTTCGCGGCGATATAGAAATTGGGGGCCAGTTTGAGTACATCGATCACGCGGATAACCACGTCGGGGACGGAATGCAGGATCAGCTTGCCGCCCATCTGCTTCAACTGGGCATGCTTGGTCATCAGCCAGCTGAGGCCACTGGTATCGATGTCGTAGGTATTTTCCAGATTCAGCAGGATGCTGCGCCAATTGCAATCGCTTTTCAGGACGGCGTCGACCGGGGCGCTCTCTTCCTGAGAGCGAGGGTTCGAAATGCGCCCTTCGCATTCCACGTAAACCAGGTCGCCTTCGGAGCGCGACAAGACCGTCAGTTTCATAAGTGGTCCCCCTCGTTGGATGTCATGAAGCGAACTGCATAGGGCCGCTCGCTCCCGGCCTTCCGCAAAGAAGGGTCGCCTTTGCTCCCGGACCTGACCGCTGCTAAACTGACCTTACCGTTGTCAAAAGGAGCGGTTCTGGCATGCACCGGCTTCGCGGATCGATTGTTGTCGCCGTTCTCTTCTGGATGGGCACGGCGCTTTCCACGGTTCACGCCGGCCTTTACTATTCTAGCGAATCCATCGCGGAATTGCCTTCGCAATGGTCCGGATTCTTGCTCGATCAACGGGTCCTGCGGAATATCGCCGTGCGGCCAACGGCCAAGCTGCCCGCCAGTCCCATGCGCGTTCGCTACGAACGGGACGCAGCTCGCCTGGAAAAGACAGGACGGCAGCACCCTCTGACCGCGGACGAGTCGGCTGATCTTGGCGCGATCTACATCCGGCTTGGCGAATCTGCCAAGGCGGTGGCGCTCTTGCGTGCCGCTCATCGCGAGCACCCCAAGCATTTCAGCATCGTGGCCAACCTTGGCACCGCCTGGCAGACGCAGGGAGAGCTGGCTCAGGCCGCCGAGTCGTTGCAGGAGGCGGTCCGGCTCGCACCAGGCAAGCTGCAGAAGGCTGAGGAGTTACAGCTCAAGCTGGTTCGCTTGCGACAGCGTCAGCCACGGGACGCACAGGATCTTGACGACCTGTTCGGTCTTTCCTTCGTGGGCGACCAGGGCACGTATGCGCCGGGCAAGCTGGCCCGCGGCCAGCGTGGCAAGCTTCCTTCCGACGCGGTTGCTCAGGTCCAGCGCGTGGCCCTTTGGTTACCCGCCGATGGCAGGCTTCTCTGGCAATTGGCGGAACTAGCCAATGCGCATGGCGACGTCAAGACGGCAGCGGCAATCATGGATGGCTGTGTGACGGAGTTCGGCATGCACGCTGGGGAGTTGAGACAGCATCGCAGGCTGGTTCGGACCGCAGCCGACGAGCTTGCGCGGAACGGAGGGGGCGCTTCATCCCAGCTCGCCCATGAAGGTCATGCAGGCCTGCTGCAGGCCCGTTCCAAACGGCCGCTCTTGAACAGGCTGGATATGGCAAGCTTGCCTCCTATCACTGCCGACGGGATCAATCCGCTTCCCTGGGCGGTGCTTGCCGATACGTCGCTGGACCGCCAATCGAGGCCGACGTTTGCGAAATACCTCCAGGAGCTGGACGGCAGGCAAGTCTCGCTCAGTGGCTTCATGCAACCCTTGGGCGAAGATCTGCAGTCGCGGACGTTCATGCTGATCGAATACCCTGTGGGCTGCTGGTATTGCGAGACTCCGGCCATCACGGGAATCGTCATGGTCGTACTTCCCTCTGGAAAGACCGCGACATTCACGCGCGGGTCGATAAAAATAACAGGGAAGCTAACGCTGAACAGCACGGATCCTGAGAATTTCCTGTATACCATCTCTGATGCCCGGACGTCGGGAGTCGATTAACCGAGGAGAATTTTCATGGCGTTGACGGCCCAGCAAATTGCCGAGCAAAGACAGCAGGCCGAGGAGTTATTGTTTTCCGGTCCGCAGACGCTCGGTTTTGCCAAAGGTCTGTTTTTCGGACATTTCAACGCAGCGCTGGTATTTCCTTATCCCGAGATCAAGCAGGAAGAGCGCGACACGGTGGCCAAGGAGGTCGCGGAAGTGCGTCGCTTTGCCGAGGAGAGCATCGATGCCGCTGCGATCGACCGCAACGCCGAGATTCCCCAGAGTGTGATCGATGGACTGGCACGACTCGGCGTGCTGGGCATGACCGCGCCCCCCGAATTTGGCGGCAAGGGGTTCTCGCAGCTTGGCTATTGCCGCATCATGGAAGTCATCGGCGGCCATTGCCCCGCGACGGCGATCTTCGTCAATGCCCACCACAGCATTGGCATTCGATCCCTGCTGCTTTTCGGAACCGATGAACAAAAGCGGCGCTGGCTGCCGTCCCTGGTCCGAGGGCAGGATTTGGCCGCATTTGCTCTGACCGAGCCGCAAGCCGGTTCCGACGCGGCAAACGTGCAAACCACCGCGACTCCCAGTCCGGACGGACGCACCTATATCCTCAACGGCGAGAAGCGTTACATCACCAACGGCGCGATCGCCAAAGTCCTCACGGTGATGGCTCGAACGCCGGTCGCCGGCAGCAACGATACGAAGGTAACTGCCTTCCTGGTTACGCCGGACATGCCTGGTTTCGAGGTCGTGGAAGCACGCATGCCCAAGTGCGGCATTCGCGGCACCGCGACCGCCCGCCTCGCCTTCCGCAATATGCCGGTGCCGGCCGAGAATGTGCTCGGCCAAGTCGGTAAGGGATTGCGCGTCGCGCTGACCGTGCTCGATTTTGGCCGGACCACCTTCGGCGCCAGTTGCACGGGGGCGAGCAAGGTCTGCTTGAAAGCTGCCATTGCTCATGCCAAGAAACGCGTGCAATTCAAGCAGACGCTCAGCGAGTTCGAGCTGGTCAAGAAGAAGATCGCCTACATGGCTGCCCATGCCTTTGCGATGGAGGCGACCGTCAGTCAGTGTGCTAGCTTCATCGACCGTGGCGCCGAGGACTACATGCTCGAAACCGCCATGCTCAAGGTCTGGTCGACCGAGGCACTCTGGCAAATCGTCAACGACACGATTCAGATTTATGGCGGCCAGGCCTACTTCACGAACGAGCCGTACGAACGCATGATGCGCGACGCGCGCATCAACCAGATCGGCGAGGGGGCCAACGACGTGTTGCGTGCCTTCATCGCCATGGTCGGCATGAAGAGTGTGGGCGACCAACTCCTGAACGTGAAAAATGCCCTCGCGCATCCGGTTCGCGATTTCGGGGCCCTCTTCAGTTTCGGCCGCAAACAATTGGAATCCCGGCTGAGCACGCCCGAGGTGCCGGTCCAGAGCGTGAGCCTCCGATCCGAAGCACACGATCTCGGCAAGCGCGTTGCAGAGTTCGGCCGAGCCGTTCAGGGCGTGCTGATCCGCTACAAGGAAGCGATCCTGGAGCGGCAATATGTCCAGGAACGCATCTCGGAAGCGGCGTGCGAGCTTTACGCATCAAGCTGCACGCTCAGTCGGCTGGATCAACTCTTGACCATGGGCAACGGCAGCCCGGCGGAACTCAATCGAGAAGTGATTGCCGGTCGCTACTTCATGAAGCTGGCCGACCGCCGCATTCGCCAGAATCTGGCGGCGTTGACCGAGAATGATGACGAGATGACGACGACCACGGCGAATACGTTTTTGGGGAGTTAGCGGAAAGTCAGACAACAATTCTCGAGTGAAGGGCTCACGGTACCCGGCCCCTTACGGGGCTCGGCTCACCCGCGGATGAGCCGAGCCCCGTAAGGGGCCGGGTGTTTGTGGATCAGGCTCTTCGGCCGAGGTCGTGAACCCTCATGCCAGAACTCGATCCACCACATTCCCGCGTACCCCCGTCAAGCGCTGCTTGAGTCCCTGAAACAGGTACGTCAGCTTGGTGTGATCGAGTCCCATCAGGTGCAGAATGGTCGCATGAAAATCCGAGACATGACAGCGGTCCTGAACGGCACGGAAGCCGATTTCGTCCGTTGCGCCAATGGCCTGTCCACCTTTGACGCCAGCGCCGGCTAACCACATCGAAAAACCATGCGGGTTGTGATCTCGGCCTGGTTTGCCCACGCCCTCGCTCGTGGGCGTGCGGCCAAATTCGCCGCCCCAGATCAGCAAAGTCTCGTCCAAGAGTCCGTTCCGCTTCAGGTCGGTCATCAGTGCTGCAATCGGCTGGTCGGTTTCGCCTGCATGCAGTTTGTGGTTGCCGATGCAATCGCTGTGGCCGTCCCAGGTTTCCTCCAGGTGGCCGCCGCCGGAGTAAAGCTGGATGAAGCGCACACCCTTTTCGAGCAACCGGCGCGTGATCAGACACTTTCTGCCAAAGTCAGCCGTGCGCTTATCGTTCAGTCCGTACATCTCTTTGGTCTTCCCATCCTCGCGGTTTAGATCGACGACCTCGGCGGCGGTCGTCTGCATGCGGTAAGCCAGTTCATACGATTGGATGCGAGCGGCAAGCTCGGAATCGCCGGGCCGGGACTGGAGGTGTTCGTGGTTCAGGCGCGCGAGCAGATCGAGCGAATCGCGCTGCGTGCGATTGCTGATGCCTGGCGGTGTGGCCAGATCGAGAAGGGGGACGCCCTGGCTGCGAAAGAGAGTCCCCTGGTACGCGGCCGGCATAAAACCGCCGGACCAGTTGGAGGCGCTGCCGATCGGCCCGCCGCGCGGGTCGGTCATGACCACGAAACTGGGCAGGCTGTCGTTGATCGTTCCCAGGCCGTAGCTCAGCCAGGCGCCGAGGCTCGGTTTGCCGATCTGCACGACGCCTGTATTCATCTGCAGGCAGCCGGAGGCATGTGCAGCTGTATCCGTGTAAAGCGATTTGATCACGCAAAGGTCGTCGGCGAAGCGGGAAATGTGGGGAAAGAGGCTGCTGATTTCCAGGCCGCTCTGGCCATGCTTGCGGAACTTGAAGGGCGTCTGCATCAGATTGCCAATGGGCCGGCCGTTGGAGCCGACCGAGGTGTCGCCCTTGTAGGGACTGCCGTTGAACTTGGTCAAAGCTGGTTTGTAGTCGAAAGTGTCCACGTGGCTCGGGGCGCCGTTCATGAACAGGAAAACCGCATGCTTGGCCTTGGCTGGGAAATGTGGGTTCTTGGGCGCGAGCAGATAGGGAGCGGCACCCGCGGTCTCGCCCGCCCGTGCTTGCTGCTCGAAGAAGCCGTCGCGCGCGAGGAGATCGATCAGTGCGAGGCCTGCAAAACCGCCGCCGACTTCCCACAGGAATTCCCGGCGCGTTCTGCCGCAGGGAGTGCGGTTCGGGACGTAACGACTCGAGGCGTCAGCCATGCTTCAGATCCCCAAGGGGTCAATCCGTGTAGGCGAACTCATTCAGATTGAAGAGAACGCGACAAGCTTGCTGCAGGGCCTGCTCACGAGCCGCGGCACTGCCGCGATCCTGCCGTGGGCCGGCTTCGTTGGACAAGCTCTCGGTTTCATTCCTCAAGAATTCCACCAGGGCATCGCGCTCGCTCCGTGTAGGAGGCCGGCAGAGCGCCAATAGGTAGGCTCGTTCCACCTGTTTTGCCGGATCCTGGCCGACTTCGCGCAACAGCCGCTGCGCCAGATAGCGCGCCTGACGGTTCACGAATGCCCCGTTGAACAGACTCAAGGCCTGCGGGGCCACGGTGGTCACGCTCCGCTTGGCCGACGAGCGCGCGGTATCGCATAGATCGAGAACTTCGAGCATCGGCACGACCATCGAGCGCTTGATGAATGCATAGATCGTCCGTCGCGAAGCCTCGCGTTCGTTGAACGGCTTCCAGATCTGGTCGGGATCGCTATGTCCCGCGAGCGCCTCCCTGGGAATTTCCGGATACATGCTCGGTCCGAACATCGTGCGGTTGAGCTGACCGCTGACGGCGAGAATGGAATCGCGCATCGCCTCCACTTCCAGCCGGCGGTAGTGCATGCGCCAGAGCAAGAGGTTCTCGGGATCCTGGGCCCCGTATTCCGGGTTCCAGGCCTTGCTCATGCGATAAGCATTGCTGGTAACGATCAGCCGGTGCAGCTTCTTGAGCGACCAACCTTCCTTGACGAACCAATCGGCCAGCCAGTCGAGGAGTTCCGGATGCGTCGGCGGCTCGCCCATGACTCCGAAGTCGCTGGGCGTGCGGACCAATCCCTCGCCGAAGTGAAATTGCCAAACTCGATTGACGATCACGCGCGCCGTGAGCGGATTCGCGGGGCTGGCGATCCAATTGGCAAGGGTGAGCCTCCGAAGGGTGCTTCGCTCTCCCGCGGCTGGAAACGAAGGTTGGCTTGATACCAGGACGGCAGGCATTCCCGGCGCCACTTCGGGACCGGGCCGCGAGGCCTTGCCGCGAATGAGTAGATGGGTGGCAGGCGGCTTGACAGAGGGTTCGACCAGGAAATAACCACGCGGAAGTGCCGCATACGGATCGCGCGCTTCGGCCACCAGACGGAGCGAAACGACCGACGAGATGGACAGCGGTGCGGGGCCAAGCGTTGAAAGTGGCGTCTCGAATCCGGCCAGTGCCACGGCAGCCTCGCGCCCGGCCCTGGCGATGATCTGGTCCCGTGAAGCCGCGGGTTTGTCCAGCTCGGAGCGGCCACTTTTGGGGCGTTGCAGCGGGTCGAAAATCGCCACCATCCGGTAGTAATCGTGCTGGGTCAGGGCATCGAATTTGTGATTGTGGCAGCGCGCGCAACCGAGGCTCAATCCCAGGAAAGCCAGGGATGTCGTGCTCACCATGTCGTCCAGTTGATCGAAACGATCCTCCTTGGGATCGGCCGGCTCGTCATCCCAGGGACCGAGTCGGCAGTAACCCGAGGCGATGAGCGACTCCGAACTCACGTCCGGCAGTTCATCCCCAGCCAATTGTTCGAGGATAAAGCGATCGAACGGCTTATCCCCGTTCAGCGCCGTGATGACATAATCCCGATAGCGCCAGACGTTGGGCTTGGTGGCGTCCCGCTCGTAGCCGTTGGTTTCCGCATAGCGAACCAGGTCGAGCCAGTGCCTGGCCCAGCGTTCGCCATAGGTGGGACGCGCCAAAAGTTCAGTAGCAATCTGATCCAGAGCTTGCGGAGACGGGTCTTTCAAGAATGCTTCCTGCTCCGCCAACGTCGGTGGCAGGCCCGAGAGGTCGAAGAACAAGCGGCGCAGCAGAGCGCGGGGCTGGGCAGCAGGAGCCGGTCTCCAGTTCCGCGCCTCCAGCTTGGCCAGGATGAAGGCGTCGATGGGATTTCGCATCCAGGCAGCATTTTTGACGATTGGGAGTGCCGGTCTGCGAACCGGCTGGAAAGCCCAGTGCTTGCGGTCGGAGGGTTTGATCAGGGCATCATAGCTTGCCAGATCGTTGGGCCCGCCCTTGCCGGCCGGCGCGAGGCCGGCCAACGCAAGGCAACCGGCGACGACCAAGATGAAGCGCCCTGCAAGGTTCCGTCGAGGCGGTTGCATCAAAGTCTCCCTGGACCAAGCGATTCTGCCCCAGACCTGTTTCTAGACGACGATGCGAATCTGCGTCAAGCAGAAAAGGGAAGGATGAGCAGCGCGCTGGCATCTCGCGGTCGAAAGTTGCGGAATGAACGGACTAAGGGATGCCCGATCGGTCAGGAAAGGAAGAGGTCGGAAATGAAACGACCGAGCCACGCTTAGGCGCGAGCGCGGCTCGGTTGCAAGTAAGCCCAAAATGCTTCCTCGTATTCTCGACGGCGAGGGGCCGCATCATTTTTTCTTTACTTTGCCGTTGTCGATGATTATCGCCTTGTTGTTGTCGAGCTGGATCGTGTTGAATTGAATTTCCCACCTGCCGCCCTTGGTCTCGCCAGTCTTGCTGCGAAGTAGTGCAACAATGCCGGCGATCGTGTGCTGGACTTCAGGCGTGGTCGTGATGACGAGGCCGCCCTCGGTCACCTTCGTCTCCACTACCGAGCCCTTGACGTTCTCGCGTAGAAAAGCGGCCAGTGCTTCGGCCTTTTCATGCGATAACTTGTACGTGACACGGCTCAAAGTTTGCGCTTGCTCTCCCTGCGAAGCATCGAGAAGGAGGACTCTCTTCTTTTCGAGTTGAGGACTCTCAGCGAGTTTTCCCACAACTATGGGGACCTGGACGTCACCCTTAATAACGTGCAACTCTTGCTTTGGCTCGACTTCGATCTTGTAGGTCCCCTTTGTCACGGCTTTTTGTTTGTTCGTGTCGTCCGACAAGACTTGCACCTTGATGGTCTCTTGCCCCGTTGTCACGGGCTTATGCTGGATCGTATCGTCCGACAGGACTTGCACCTTGATCGCCTTATGCTCCTGAGTCTTGATCTCGGGAGCAACCTGGATTGCCCGCGCGATGACCTTGTATTGAATGTTTTCGCCCGTCGTGGGCTTCTGTTCGGTCTTGTCGCTCAGACGGGCAATGACAGGAATGGCAGTCTCAGGGGCAACCCGGAGCATGATCCTGGCGGCGGCCGGGGCGCCTTCTTTGTCCCGGGTTAGCGTCAAAACCTTGTGGATTTCGCGAATCTCTTTTTTCTGTCCGGCTGCAGAGAGGGCCTCAGAAAGCTGAAGTTGGATCACACCAGCGACACCGGACAGGGGGACTTCGCGGATCTCTTTTTTCTGTCCGGCTGCAGAGAGGGCTTGGGACAGCTGGAGTTGGATGGCAGCAGCGTCACCGGTGCCCGCGGAACGAAGGTTCTGTACTTCCTTCAACAGGGCCTCGATTTTTTTCTCCAACTCGCGCAGCTTGCGATCGCGCTCGGGATCTCCCTTGGTCTTGGTCGATTCTACTCTCTCGCGGCCAGGGGCTTGTGCCTGATCGTCCAGCATGGTTTCCGCAATTATGACTTTGTAGCCGGATTTTTGAAGTTGTTCGACACGGCCTTTTACTGCAGTGTAGGAAGCCTTTGGGTCGGCCTGGAGCTTGACAGAGTGTGGCGATATAACCTGGACTCTAATGTTCTCTTGATCCTTGGACTGGTTATCGGCCTTGATGGCAGGAGCCGTAATTACTTTTGGGTCGTCAAGTACAACCCGGGCTTCGATAAGGTCGTCGGCGAACGGTTTTTCTAGGACTTTGGTGACTCTCATGGCCTTGCCGGCCTTTTCTGAATCCTTGACCGGTCCGCTTTCCGGCGCGACCTGTATCACGCGGAATCGCAGCGTGCCGCCTGCGGAACGAAGGTTCTGAACTTCATTCAGCAGTGCCGCAATCCTGGCCTCCAATTCACCCAGTTTCTGATCGCGCACAGAATCTCCAGCCGACTTCGCAGATGCCACTTTCTGCGCCGCATCCTCCAAGGCATACTTGAAGATGACCACTTCATCCTTAGCAGGTGCTTGCTGCACCTGTAAATCTTGGTCATTCAGGAAGGCCAGGTTTAGAACCTCGATCTTCGAGGCTGAAGATTCTTTTTTTGCAGGCTCGGATGCCTTCAGAGCCTGGGCTTGCACCTGGGCCCAGCCAGGAATGGCTGCCAGGCCAAGTAAGCCCATCACGACCAATCCCACGATGGGTACCTTGCAAGGAACGCGCTCGCCCATGATCATGGTCAATCTCCTCTCGAAGGCTTGCCGGGCTCCGCTACTGATGCCCAACGCGGGCGCCAGCGAAGCCGTCTGTGAAACGTGTTCTGTCACCGCGATTAACGCTTCGGCATATGCGCGCCGCTCTTCGGGCAGGGCCGAGACCACCCACGCATCGCAGGCTAATTCCGCATTGAGACGGAGTTGGCGGCGGACGTACCAGAAGAGCGGGTTCCACCACCAGACGCACTCTGCCAGCAATTGCAGCCAGGCCACCCAGTGATCACGGCGGCGCAGGTGAGCTAGCTCATGGGCGATTACACTGCGCCAGCACGTGTCGGCCAAGCGTCCCAGGAATGCCGTGGGCCAGAGGAGCTGGGCGCGGTGCAGACCCCAAACAAACGGAGAGCCGATCCCCGGCACCACCCGCGTCCCCGGACGCCGCACGGCCAGCACGGTCGCCAACTCCTGTACTTGCCGCACGAGTCGGGAAGGCGGCGTTCGGCCCCGCTTGAGCAGCCGTCTGAATTTCACAATTCGGACAAACTGAAAGACGGCCATCGCTACCGAGCCAGCCACCCAAATGGTCAGTCCGACCGGGCCAACCCATTCGGGGATTCGCCAGGCGGGACTCTCTTCTTGGCTCGACGTGGCGCCGATTTTCTGTGGCTCATCACCGAGAGTCCGCGCGAGCTTGTAGCTCCCATGCGCTTGCGCATCGACCAGGAAGAGTTCCTGCAACTCGCCGGCTACAGCGTTTTCGTCTTCCACCCCCGTCACAACGAGCTGTGAATTCGCCGTATCCCGGGAAGACGGCGAGACAAGCGGAAGCGCCCACGGCCAGGCGACAAAGGGCGGAACCAGGAGTTTGAGCAAGACAATCAGCCAAAGTCCGTGTTGCAGGGCCGGCCCGATTCGCCCCCAACGACAGAGCAATGCCACGATGCCGGCCAGGACAGTTGCCATCAAGGTGTGCTGTGCGAGCCACCAGACCATGGATTTAGTCCCTGAAAAAATGTCCTTGATTTACCCAAGCGCGGAGCCCAGCCTGCCGATAATCCCGCCGACCCAGGAGCGGCTCGCGGGCCGACAATGCTGCATTGCACTAGCCTCTGGAGCCTTCAGATTGATTCTTGCCCGCTGTCCCCTGCCCCTTCGTCTTCTTGCTTTCCAGATCGTCCAGAAGCTGGCGGAAATGGCTGATTTCCTGAGTCGTGAATTTCTGTCCTTCCACCAGGGCCTGGACCAGGGGCGTGGCCGTGCCTTCGCAGAGCTGATTGGCCAGGTCGCGCAGACGCTGCCGCAGCAGTTTATCTCTGCTCACGGCCGGCCGAAAAATGTGGGCGACGCCGCTCTTGTCGCTGCTCACAAATCCCTTGGCCTCCAGGCGCTGCAGCAGCGTAAGCACCGTGGTGTACGCCCAGCGCCGCCCTTGCCCACGCAAAAGCGCGTTCACCTCGCGAACCGTCCCCGGCCCCTGCTCCCAGAGCACTTTCAAGATGTCCAATTCCGTTTCACTGATCGTCGACCGGCGTGGTTCCACCATAATCGGCTCCCGTCTCCGGCCTCTTGGCGAAGCCCTTCTACACGTTGTAGTGGATACAATCCTACTACACGGTGTCAGAGGCTGTCAACAGGAAAACATGGCCGAAATCTGGAAGCCCTGCCGAGGGCACATGCTCGCTGGGCGAGACGGGGCCGGAGCGGGTGCACGGCATGCTTCCGTTTCAAACGGAATACAATAACCACCTTCCTGTCGGCCGCGGTGAGTTCCGCTCCTTCACGGAGCGCTCGAGACAAAGGAGGCCATGGTTCGTGTGGAGAAGTCTGCCGCTTTTCTTATTCGTGCTGCTTTACATGCCCGGCTGCACCCGAGCTACCAAGGATAGCGGGCTGGACAATCCAGGAGTACCTGCAATGCACCTTAGCAGTACCGCTTTTCAAGAAGGCACGTCGATTCCCAAGCACTGTACCGGGGACGGCAAGGATTTATCCCCGCCCTTGCTGTGGAGCGGCGCGCCTGCCACCGTCAAGAGCTTTGCGCTGATCTGCGACGACCCAGACGCACCCCGTAAGGAACCCTGGGTGCACTGGGTCATCTACGACTTGCCCGCCAGCATTCATGACCTTGGCGAGGGCGTCCCAGCAATTGAAGAATTGCCGGGCGGAGGCAGGCAGGGCAAGAATGATTTCAACAAGATCGGCTATGGGGGCCCCGCTCCCCCGCCGGGAAAACCGCACCGCTACTACTTCAAGCTCTACGCGCTCGACACCATGCTCAACCTGCCAGCCGGGGCCCGCAAGCACGAACTAGAAACGGCCATGAAAGGACACATCGCCGCCCAGGGACAGATTATGGGCAAGTATGGCCGATGATTCTGTAGGTGAAAAAACAAGAGAGAATGCAGCACGATGCTCATGCATTTAGGCCTGCTTTCCTGGTTTCCCTATTGCCTCCCATGCCCCGGAGGACTGGCTTTACAGAATCCCGCAGGTTCGTACAATGGTCGCGCTCTTCGCTTCCTTGCACTCACACCCATCGGCGTGCCTTCGTCGCAGGAACAGAGGCGATCATTGTGGTTTACCCGGCTTTCTTCACCAGGCTGCTGGCTCGAAGCGGCGTCGCGCGCTTCCTTCCAGCCGTGCAGCGCATCATGGGCAGCAACGGGGCTTTCCTTCGCTACTACAGCGACCGCGTGCTGGCCGCTCCCCACGAGGAGCTGAAGCGGGCGGCGGCGTTTCTTGAATTGCCCGGCCAGGACGGCATTGACCTGGCCTTGCCGGCGCCTCGTTTTGACCTGGTGCCCTCGGCCAGCACGAAGCTGCCGGCCGACCGGCGCGGCTGGCCACCCGCGCGCGGCCTGCCCGAATTGCGCGAAGCGATAGCCGATTCGTTGCGTGTCGAACACGGCTTGTCCGTCCACGCAGGAGACGAAGTGCTGGTCACCCTGGGGGCAGCCGGCGCGTTCAGCGTGTTGCTCGATAGCTTTGTCAATCCGGGGGACCGAGTTGTCCTATTCGACCCCACTTCTCCTCTCTATCCGCTCGCTCTTCGCCAGCGGCGCGCCCGCGTTCGCTGGCTACCATGCTGGACGGAAGATGGCCGAACGCGATTCCGGCTCGATCTCCTGGCCAAGGCGCTGCGCGGCGCACGTCTCCTTGTCGTGAACTCGCCCAGCAACCCGGCGGGTGGGATCATCGCTGGTGAGGATTTGGAGCAGATCGCCTGGTGGGCCAGCCGACGCGATGTGTTGATCCTCAGCGACGAGGTATTCGCCCGCTACCGCTATGAAGGCAACCCGGTAAGCATCGGCAGTCTGCCGAGGGCCCGCCAGCGCACCTTGACGGCCGGCAGCATCAGCAAGGGCTGCGCCCTCGCCGCGACACGCGTCGGCTGGCTTGCAGGTTGCAATCACCTAATTCGTCCCTGCGCCATGACGGCAGTGGTTCAGGGCATGCTGGTACCGACCCTGTGCCAACAAATCGCCTTTTCAGCACTGCGCATGGGCAGTGAAAGCTTTGAGCCGATCCGGCTCAAGTTCGAATCGCGCCGACGCTACGCATTCGAACGATTGCAAGCGCTCGGCCTCAAGCCGGACTGGCCGACAGGTGGATTCTTCTTGTGGGCAAGCGTCAAGGAATTGGGTCTGACCGGCTGGGCGTTCGCGGAGAAGCTTCTCGCTTCCCAAAAAGTGCTCGTATCGCCGGGCGAATTCTTCGGGCCAAGCGGCCACAACCACATTCGCGTCAGTTACGCCACCGAAGACGGCCGGCTGCGTGAAGGATTGAGTCGGCTCGGTGAATGCATCCGCGCGATGCAAGCCGGGCAGACGGCGCACGCGCGCAAGGCTGCTTGAAGCACGTCCGTTCGGCTCACGGCACGCGGAAAATCAGCGGTACTCTTCCCGAACGGGACAGAAGATATCGAGTGCCTTGACGGGTTGGTCGAGCGCAATCACCTTGTGCCGGATGTTGCCGGGAATGAGGTACATGTCACCCGGTTGCAGAGTGCGCTGCTCGTCGCCGACGAAAAAAGTCGCCCTGCCTTCCAGGATGATGCCCACCTGTTCGTGCGGATGAGAATGTTCCTCCACCACCGAGTGAGGCTTCAGATCCACCAGCGAGAGCATCATCTTCTCGGCGGCGCACGTTTGGATCGTGACTCCGGGGAAGATGGCGTGGCGAGCACATTCGCTGGGCGTGGGAAAATACAAGCTCATGGATAAGTCGGCCCCGGGCGGCAAAGAAGATCAAGCAGCCACTGCCAATCATGATCCATGAAGCCTATTTCAGCAAGCCCCCGCCGCCCAGAAGGGCATGGATCTCGGCACTCTGGTTGATGATCAGTGACTGAGTTGCGCTATGATAGACGACGGTGCCAATGCCGCCGTTCGCCCGCCAGCTTTGTGGGTCCGTCGTCGACGTAATCATTTCGATGATTTGCTTCGCAGCCTCGGCGCTTTGCGTCGCCTGAAGTTGCTGGTCTTGCCGAAGTTGTTGGGCTTGTTGGAATTGCTGCAGCGCGGTCAGACCCGGCTGAACAGGCAATCCGAGAGGTGCGGCCATGCCCGCCAGGATGTCACCGATGTAGTAGGCACGCGTCACCATGGACTCGCGCGCTCTTTGCGCGGACGTCACTTGGATCGATTCGTTCTTGATGACATAAGTCATGCCCACTTCTGCCAGGATCTTGCGCAGAGCTGTGCGTACGGAGATCCCCTGGACACTCAGCGTAACGGGAGAATCGTAAGACGCGTCCACATCCTTGAGGGCTTCCTGATCCAAAATGATCGGTTGCTTTGTGACCATCTGGAAGTGCTGGATGGCGTCTTCCAGTTTGGAGTTCTTGAAATTGACCGAGATGGTCGAATTGAGCGCGCTCAGGATCGCCTGCTCCTTGACGGTCAACTTCACCCCGGTTGACCTGTTCTTGGTCTTCTCTGCGAAATTCTTCGGGAATTCCATGTCGCCACGGGGCGGCATCGAAGACTGGTCCATGTCAAGGTTGCTGCCAACCAGTGCTTTCTCACGATTCTTGAGAAGCTTCCGGGCGGCGTTCACTTGATCGATGGCCGACGCTGCGCGTTCCGCTGCCTGGACCGACGGATCGCCGGGATGACGGTTGGCCAGCTCGTCGGCCGCGCGGCGGGCCTGCTCGGTCTTGCCGTCGTTCTGCAACTCCTGGATGGCCTTCAGACGCTCGTTGATTTTGTCGCGATCGCCGCTTGGCGTGTCAGCCGGGCGACGCCTGTCGGCACGCTGGATTCTCGTCCCATCGGGGTTGAAGGTGTTGGCCTGTTCCGCTTCCGCCACACGAATTTGATCTTTCACCATGCGTTTCAAGGACATGCGCCGATCCTGAGGCAGCGCGGTGTCGTCCTCGAGTTGGGCCAGTGCGTCTTTCAGGCGTTGAATGGCCTTGGAGGGGTTATACCGGACCAGCCGTTGCGCGTCGATAAGCGTCTGGCGCAGCTCGGACTCGAGTTTCTGGGCCGCTACCTTTTCCCGGCGGCGCACCTGGTCGAGCAATTCCTTATCCGGATCGTCCGCACGGACCGCGCCTGCGAGGCATAACCCGGAGAGAATTGCGAAAACCAGACAATTGGACCCAGTTATACGATTGTAACGGCACTCAGACATGGTGTTGCTCCTGTTGCTTGAAGGCGGGCGCACCTTCTCCTTCCCTCTGGAGCCTACCGCATTTGCCAGAGTCGGCCAGGAAAAAATAGGCGTGCCCCGGGGCCTGGCGGGGCTGCGCGAAGGCGCATGCCGGTCATCAGCAACAGGCGTTCTAATTGTTACCGCTTCCCGTGCACTTCCACGAATCAGACAGACTGGTCAAATCCGTTAAAGTCCGATCTTGCAGCCTGCCATCCCTGTCATCACGGGCCGTAGTTCGCCGGCAAGGAAGACGGAACCGGTAACGCAGATGAGGTCTTCGGAGGACGCCATGGTTCGTGCCGCCTGCCAGGCCTGGGCGGCGTTTGCGGACAAGGTACAAGGCAGCCCGCCATTGCGGCGGAGCAACTCTGCGAGTTGTTCCGGCGGCACGCTCCGCGGATTGGTGCCGTAGCGCGTCAGGAATGCGTGGGCAAAATGGGGAGCCAGCGTGCGGAATATTCCCGCCACGTCCTTGTCGTTACTCGAGGCGAACACCAGTAGCCGCCGCGTGGGAGGAAATGATGATTGAAGCGTCTCGACCAGAGCCTCCGCCGAGGCGACGTTATGGGCACAATCGAGAATGACCAGGGGTCTGCGGCACATGACCTCCATGCGTGCCGGCCAATTGACGCCGGCCAGACCGTCCGCGACAGCGGCATCGGAAATCTGCCAACCGGCCTGGCGAAGGTGCTCCACACAGGCAACGGCCACGGCGGCGTTCGCGGCCTGGTGCTCGCCCAGCAGCCCCAGATCCATCGCCGGCCAGGACCTGCGACGCGTGCGGAGCTGGAACTGTGGCCGACGCAGAAACGGCCAAGGGTCCGACCCGCTGTCGTCCGCAGGCGCACCAAGGGCGACCTTTCCCGGCCGATAACTATAGTGGAAATCCCGGTCCAACTGCTGCAAGGGCGCGTCGCGTTCGCGGCAGATTTGCTCGATGACCGCGCGCGCTGCCGGCGCGCGCGCACCGCTTATGGCCGGTCGACGCGGTTTGACGATCCCCGCTTTCTCCATGGCGATGCTGGCGAGGCGATCGCCAAGCTGCAGCGTATGGTCGAGGCTGATGCTGGTGATCAAGGAGACTTCCGGTTGGCAGACATTGGTCGAGTCAAAGCGGCCGCCAAGTCCCACTTCCACGACGGCCACGTCGACGCGGCGACGCACGAAATGCAGAAAGCCAGCCGCAGTCGCGATTTCGAAAAACGTTGGATGCAAATCGAAGACCCTCAGGTTCGCAGCCGCACTCTCGGCCTGCACGTTTGCAGCGCTCTGGCCTGACGCCGCGGCCTCGCGAACCTCCTCGAGCAAGACGGTCAGCTCTTCCTGGGAAATGACCTGCCCATCGACTTGAAATCGTTCCTCAATGCCGCACAGATGGGGAGAAGTGAATAGTCCGGTCCGGTAACCGGCCCGGCGGAAAATAGACGCCAGCATCGCGGACGTCGATCCCTTGCCCTTGCTCCCGGCGACGTGAATGATGCGCAAGCGCTCCTGCGGATTGCCGAGCCGCTCCAGCAAGGCGCGCATCCGATCGAGCTTAAGGTCCTGGGGTTCCGGGATCCGTTGCTCGTAATTGATGCTGCTGAACCAATAATCGAGTGCCTGCTGGTAACGCGCGTCTGCCTGCTGAGTCATGCGAGATGGCTCCGCTCTCTTGATGTCGATGGGTGTTGTAGGGGAACCTCGCAGG
>DATGZX010000410.1:0-80488 GCA_035296965.1 Gemmataceae bacterium | reverse complement strand
GCGCTGCTCACGTTGTCGGCATCCGCGACAGACAAGAACATCCATGCATTCATGCTAGCAACGACAACGCCGTTCAGCTGCGCCAGTTGCAAGCAAACCCAACCTGGGACAGAGGGGGACGCGCTAACAAAATACGGTTCGCTGAGCCCCCTCACCCCAACCCCTCTCCCCCGAGTACGGTGGAGAGGGGCTTCTCGGACAGTCTCTAAGAGGGTCCAGGCCTCCTATTTTCTTGTGCCTCTTGCCAAACGATGCGGGACCCCGCAAGAAAAGGATGGGAGGTGGCGAACAGCCCTGATGGCGCTGCCTCGATTGGCGATCCGACACTCCTACTTTTTTGAAGCCATGCCTTCACGCATCTTCATTACGGGCGCCACAGGATTCGTCGGCGGCCACTTCGCCGAGGCCTGTGCTTCCCGTGGCTTGTCCGTCAGCACCATTGCCCGGTCGGGGAGCGATACCTCCTTGCTCGATCGGCTGGGCGTCGTGATCAACCGGGGCGATCTGACGGACAGCGCGCTGGTTCGACGTGCTGTAGCAGATGCGGACGTCGTTGTGCACTGCGCGGCCAAGGTGGGTGATTGGGGCCCGGTCGACGATTATCGGAAAGTCAATGTGGAGGCATTGCGCGATTTGCTGGAGGCATGCGCGACAAAGCCTCTGCGCCGCTTCGTTCACCTCAGTAGTCTAGGCGTCTATCCCGCCCGTCACCATTACGGGACCGACGAGACCGAGCCCTTACCCCTTCATCACATGGATGGCTACACCCAGACCAAAGTCGAGGCCGAGCAGGTCGCCCTCGAATTTCATCGTGACCGCGGCGTTCCCGTCGTCGTGCTGCGACCTGGCTTCATCTATGGTCCACGCGATCGCACGGTTTTGCCGCGTTTGATCGAATCGCTCAGGACTCACGAGCTACCCTATCTTGGAGGCGGTAAACGTGCCCTGAACACGATCTTTGTCGGCAACCTCGTGGACGCCATTTTCCTCGCGATCGAGCGACCTGGGGCCGTTGGCCAGGTTTACAATCTGACGGACGGCGAGTTCGTTTCGAAGCGTATGTTCATCGACGCGATCGCAGATGGGATGGGGCTGGATCGGCCGAAGCGTTCGGTGCCGCTCTGGGTCGCGCGGCTCGCTGCTAGGCTAATGGAGCGCAGGGCCAGGCGCAGAGGTGATACACAGGCTCCCAGGTTGACCCAGGCCCGCGTCAAATTCCTTGGATTAAATCTCGATTTCAGCATAGAAAAGGCCAAGAAAGAGCTGGGCTATGTCCCGCGCGTGCCCTTCGCCACCGCGATGCAGCAGACGATGGCATGGTATCGAGAAAAAGCGTAGAATCACGGGCGATCCTGGACGGAAAGTGATTACTTCAGGGAGGCAGCCATGGACTCGAAAACAAAGCGCGCCGCAGTGCTGGTCGAACAGATGTTTCAGGAAATGGAACTCTGGTATCCCGTCTACCGTCTTCGTGAGGCGGGATTTCAGGTGACGCTCGTCGGACCTGAAGCGGGTCAGACATATCAGAGCAAGCTCGGTTATCCCGCGAAGAGCGACCGGGCCGCACGGGACGTCAGCGCGGATGACTTCGATCTGCTTATCATTCCCGGCGGCTACGCGCCAGACCATATGCGGCGCTGGGAACCCATGATCCGGCTGGTAAGCACGATGGCGGAGCAAGGCAAGGTGGTTGCCGCCATCTGTCATGGACCTTGGGTATTATGTTCGACGCAGGCGCTGAAGGGCCGCAAGGCAACTTGCTTCTTCTCCATCAAGGACGACGTGATCAATGCCGGCGGCAAATATGTGGACGCCGAAGTTGTTCGCGACGGCAATATTATCACCAGCCGAAAGCCTGACGACTTGCCCGCGTTCATGCATTCGATCCTCCAGGCGGTGAAAGAGGCAAAGCCCGAAACGGCAGCAGCTCGTTGACGATGGCAGTCGTCGTGGGTCATCTGGGGCGGACGCACTCATTCCTGGGAGAACTGCTTGGGCGCGTTCGCGCATGGTGAATCAAGCTGCGTAAGCACTCGACACACAGGTGGGGTTGACAATGCCATCTCATTTTTTCGCACCAACCAAGCAAGATAAGTTCGCCTTTGGCCTTTGGTGTTTGCAGAACCGTGGGCGCGACCCTTTTGGCGATCAGACCCGATCCGAGCTGAGTGCCTTGGAATGCATCCAGGGCCTGGCAAAGCGGAATTGTTACGGGTTCGAATTCCATGACAACGACATCATTCCCTTCGATGCGAGTGCCGCGCAGCGTCAACAGATCCTGAAGGACGTCAAACGCGCTCTCACGGATTGGGGCATCAAGGCCACGATGGCCACAACGAACCTCTTCTATCATCCCATTTTCAAGGACGGCGCGTTTACCAGCACCGACCCCGCCATCCGCGCCTTTGCCACGCAAAAGGTGATGGGAGCGCTCGACATTGCTGCGGAGCTTGGTACGCAGGTGTTCGTGTTCTGGGGCGGCCGCGAGGGTGTCGAAGTCGATGCCAGCAAGGATCCTGTCGATGCCGCGAAGTGGTTTCGGGAAGCGCTCAATTTCTTGTGCGAATATGTCCTCGCCAACGATTACGACATCAAGTTCAGCATCGAGCCGAAACCGAATGAACCGCGCGGCGACCTGTACCTGCCCACTGTTGGGAGCGTGCTCGCCTTCATCAGCACGGTGGACCATCCGGACATGTGCGGTATCAATCCCGAAACGGCCCACATCAAGATGGCAGGGCTGAACCCATATCACGAATTCGCCCAGGCCCTGGAGTCGGGCAAGCTTCTCGACGTGCACCTGAACGGGCAGAAGCCCCTGCGCTTCGACCAGGACCTCAGCTTCGGCAGCGATGATCTCAAGGAAGCGTTCTTCACGACCAAGCTGCTGATCGATCACGGGTATGAAGGCACCATCGGCTTCGACGCGCATCCCTACCGCACCGAGGCGGATCCTTGGGACTTCGTGGATCGGAACATGCGGACGTATAAGATCATGCAAGAGAAAGTTCGCCAGTTCAACGAGAACCACGAGATCCAGGAGCTACTCAAGGAAATTCATTCGTCGCATCCCCATCTACGCGGTTTCATGGCCAAGTTCAGCAAGGATCAGGCGAAAAAGCTCAAGGATATGCCCTTCGACTTGGCAACCTTAGCGGGGCGTCGGCTCCGGTACGAGCACCTCGATCAGATGATCACAGAGCTGCTTCTTGGCGTACTCTGAAACTCGGTGCGGAATTATGGCTCATCAGCATTCGCCAAGCTTCCTGAAGCTTGTGGAAGATGCCAAGACGCGGATCCGTCAGCTGACGGTGGATCAAGTCAAGGCCAAGCTCGAGCGCCGCGACAAGTTCCACCTTGTGGATGTGCGCGAAGAAAGCGAGTGGGCCAAGGACCATGTCGCCGGCGCCATTTATCTGGGCAAAGGCATTATCGAACGTGACATCGAAAGTCATCTGCCGGATAAGGGGACCGAAATCATCCTCTACTGTGGAGGGGGGTTTCGCTCGGCACTTGTGGCGGACAACTTGCAAAAGATGGGCTACACCAACGTTTCTTCAATGGACGGCGGCATGCGTGACTGGCGAAATAGAGGGTATCCGTTGAGCAAGGAAAGTTAGTCAACTGAATCCTGGCGGGTATCAATATCTCACTGGCTGGTCCCCAACCCAAGGGTCACCTTTCCGCCTCACGTACAACTCGACCTCTTGAAGCCAGCGCTCGCGAGTGCGAACTCCTCATTCCTCGCGCGGCTCTTGTGCGCCGCGCGGCATCGGTTATCATGGGACCGGTTTCACAACCCTTCCACTAACTAGCTCGTTGTTCCAGCCCACGGCACCCTCATGCCCATCTATGTGACTTGTTCCTGCGGCAAACAACTGAAGGCCCGCGACGATTTCGGCGGCAAACGCGCGAAGTGTCCCGCTTGCGGCCTGGTAGTGCGCGTGCCCAATCCGGAAGACCTGGCTGCGGACGAATTGCTCAAAGAGACTGCCGAGAGGTCCGCTCCGCCGACCCCGGCCGGCTTTGCCATGTCAGAAGGTGCATACAGCATGACTGACGCGCCGGCCCCTCCGCCCAAGCCCCGGCCCGAACCGGCGAAGCCGACTGCGTGGTCCGCACCAAAGGCGGTTCCCCCACCGGCAAAGCAGCCAGCCCGGTCCGTGCCTCCATCCTCATCGAACCACCACCTTTGCTGGCTGCTCGTTTTCGCTCTCATTCCGCTTGGATTCTCTTTGGCTCGGGAAGAAAGCAGCCAGGAATCGACGAAGCGTAGATTTGTGGAAACCCTGCAGAACGCTCCTCCAGAAGTGCAGACGAAGGTCGCACACTTGCTTCAGGCGAAGAATACGACGCTTACAGCTTTATTGACGGCTCTTCCCGACGAGCGCATCGTTGGCGCCGACCTGGGCCGCAATTCCGGGATGCATTGGCTTTACGCACTGGCGGCCGCAGTCCTTTTCCTCGCGTTCACCTTGCTGCTGGCAGGGCCCGACGAGGCACCCGGGCTCATCTTGGGGGTGAGCCTCTTCACGGCCACCATCGGCATTTTGCTCCTCTTCATGGTGCAGTTCTTCGCGAACTGGACGCAAGGAGTGTGGATAACCGGACGGGGCATCATTGTCATCATTTTCTATATCGCCAAGTTTATTGGTTTCTCCTACCGCTCGGCGCTCGATCCCAACAGTAATTTTTTCATAAGCCTTGTGGGCTTCACGTTCGGCGTCGGCCTATGCGAAGAGCTGTGCAAGGCTTTGCCGCTGCTGGTGCATTTCCGGCGTCGACCCACCCTCACATTAGGCGGCGCGCTGGTCTGGGGGCTGGCGTCCGGCGCGGGCTTTGGCGTTGCCGAAGGCATCATGTACGCGGGCGATCAGTACAACGGTATCGCGCCGTTCGAATCGTACCTGGTCCGCTTCATCTCCTGCGTTGCCCTGCACGCTATCTGGTGCGGGTCGGTGGCCATTACGCTTCATCATTCGCGACGCCTCGTGCATGAAAGCCGGCATCGGACGGAGTACGCGCTCGGCGTGCTCCGCGTGCTTGCCGTCGCCATGGTCTTGCACGGCCTCTACGACACGCTCCTGAAAAAGGACCTGCCCTTACCGGCCCTGATCACAGCCCTGGCGAGCTTCGCCTGGCTCATGTGGCAGATCCTGAGGACGGCAGGGCAAGAAGAGGCAACGACAGCGCCGGCCTTGGCAAGGGCGTAGGTTGTTCAATCTCCGCTAGAACCGCGAAAGGGATTCGCCTGATTGAAATTGGCTCCCTGAATTCTGCATACCATCTCCTGCACCCGGTTAACCAAGCGCCTGGCGATTCTACCGAGTAAACAGGCCATCATCAGCTATTCCCACTCAATCGTCGCGGGCGGCTTGCTGCTGATGTCGTACACCACGCGATTGACTCCGGCGACCTCGTTGATGATGCGTGTGGAAATTTTGGCAAGGAGGTCGTAGGGAAGGCGGGCCCAGTCTGCGGTCATGAAGTCTTCGGTCTCCACGGCTCGCAAGGCGATGACGTTTTCATAGGTTCTGCCATCGCCCATCACGCCGACGGACTGAACCGGCAGGAGGACCGCAAACGCCTGTGCCGTCTGCCGGTAGAGCCCTGCCAGTTTCAATTCTTCGAGAAAAATTGCGTCTGCATTTCGTAACACGTCGAGCCGGGCGGCCGTGACGGGCCCAAGACAGCGCACCGCCAGACCTGGACCGGGAAAGGGATGACGCCAAACGATCCCTTCGGGCAAGCCAAGCTCCAGTCCCAGCCTGCGGGTTTCGTCCTTGAAGAGATCCTTGAGTGGTTCAATCAGCTCGAAGCCCAGTTCCTTGGGAAGTCCGCCGACATTGTGGTGTGTCTTGATCGTTGCCGCCGGCCCGTTGTGAGAGGCGCCGCTCTCGATGACATCGGGATAGAGCGTTCCCTGAGCGAGAAAACGAACATTTTCAATGCGCCGTGCCTCGTCTCTGAAGACATCGATGAAGACGTGACCGATGATGAGTCGTTTCTCCTGCGGGTCGGCGACCCCGGCTAGCGCGCTCAGGAATCGCTCGCGGGCATCGACAACGTGCAGGTCGGCATGGAAGTGATCGCGAAAAGTCCGCCGCACGGCTTCGTTTTCGCCTTTGCGCAGCAGGCCATTATCGACAAAGATGCAGGCGACCTGACCTCCGACAGCCCGCAAGAGCATGGCCGCCGTGACCGACGAGTCCACCCCTCCCGAGAGACCGCAAATCACCCGATTGCAGCCAATGCGCTGACGTAGCTCAGCCACCGTCTGGTCGGCAAACGAGGGGAGCCTCCACAACCCCTGGCAGCCGCAGATCTCGTAGAGGAAGTTGCGGAGAATGCGATTGCCATAAGGCGTGTGGCTCACTTCCGGGTGGAATTGAAGTCCAAACACGGGGAGTCGGGCGTGCCGTACCGCGGCCACAGGGCACGTATCGGTCGTCGCGAGAGCGAGGAACTCGCCGTTCGCGCTCTGCACTTGATCGCCATGGCTCATCCAAACGACCATGTCTTCGGGAACGCCCGTGAAGAGCGGGTCCTTACTGTGTATGTGGCAATGAGCCCGCCCGAACTCCCTCTTGGAGGACGGCAAAACCTTGCCTCCCAGGATTTGACAGGCCAGTTGCAATCCGTAGCAGATTCCCAGGACAGGGACGCCTAATTCGAAAATGGCCGGATCGCAGCGCGGGGCGCCCGGATCGTAGACGCTGGCAGGGCCTCCGGACAGGATCAGGCCCTGTGGTGCCATCTCGGCGACGCGCTCGGCCGGCAGATCGTGACGAACAATTTGGCAGAAGACGTTTTGATCCCGGACACGCCGGGCGATGAGCTGGGCATATTGTGCGCCGAAATCGAAGATCAGAATGCGTTCACTCTCGGGCAATAGCGTCATTCTCGTTTACGACTCCCTTAATTGCAAAATCTCCTTGAAGCCCTGGGGCAATCTAGAAAATCACGAATTCCCTAGTTCTCTCGAGCGGTCCGCGGCCGCCTGGACCGCGTTCATAAGGGCGGCCCTCACGCCTCCCTGCTCCATGGCATGCAATCCCGCAATGGTCGTGCCGCCAGGGCTTGCTACTGCATCCTTAAGCGTGCCAGGATGCAAGTTGGTTTCCAAAACCATCTTCGCAGCGCCGTAAACGGTCTGGGCTGCCAGCGCCGTAGCGACATCGCGGGGCAAGCCAACGCGCACACCTCCGTCGCTGAGTGCTTCGATCATTATGTAGACAAATGCGGGGCCGCTGCCGCTGAGCCCGGTCACGGCATCGAGCAGCGCTTCGGGCAGCCGAAATGCCCGGCCGACCGCATTCAAGAGTTGATCCACCAGGGCGATGTCTACCGGCGTGGCCGACGTCCCGGGCGAATAGCCCGAAGCGCTCGCGCCCACTAGACAGGGCGTATTGGGCACCACGCGGACCAAGCGGCAGTCTTTACCCAATACGTCTGTCAACTGGCGAATCGTTATCCCGGCGGCAATCGAGACGACCAGGTGATGGCCGGCCATTGCCGGGCGAATTTCCTGCAAAAGGTCGTGCATTGACTGGGGTTTGACGGCAAGGATAAGCAAATCGCTCGCGGCCATAACCTGGCGATTGTTTTCGGTGACAGGTGCACCCGTGCTACTGTGAAAATGCTCGCGGGCCGCGCTCGAAGGGTCACTGGCGAGAATTCGATCAACGGCGACCAGGCCAGCGTCCAGCCAGCCACGCGCCAGCGCCGTGGCCATTTTACCTGCTCCCAAGAAACCGACGCGCCTCGATGGCTCGCCCGCCATGATCGCTCCGAGGTTCATTTCCCACAAGGGCGTACTGCTAGGCAGCCCGCTGGAGAGCTATTTATCATACAAAAATCATCGAGCCATGAGTAATTACTGGCGTCGCCGTCCGGCGGACGGTATACCTTGAAATCTCGCCACGAAGCACGCCTTGAGCTTTTCTAAGACGGAGCGTCATGCACGATTCAGCGGAGCGCCTCTCTTCAGAAGACGAAGCCAAGGCCAGGCCGTGGTATCGGGAATTGAGCCGCTACCACTGGTTCGTCTTCGTCGTGGCATCCCTTGGCTGGCTCTTCGATACGATGGACCAGCAGCTCTTCAACCTGGCCCGAAAACCTGCCATTACTGCCTTGCTCGGCGTGCAGTCCAACGACCCGCGTGTCGATGAGTACGGTGCTTATACGACGTCCATATTCATTGTCGGTTGGGCGCTGGGAGGACTGATATTCGGCATCCTGGGAGATCGCATCGGCCGTGTGCGCACGATGTTGCTGACCATCCTGGCGTATTCTGTCTTCACTGGACTCAGTGCCTTTGCCACTGGGGTGTGGGACTTTTCGCTGTATCGATTTTTGACCGGATTGGGAGTGGGAGGAGAGTTTGCAGTGGGGGTTGCACTGGTTGCGGAGGTAATGCCTGACCGAGCCCGGCCCCACGCCCTGGGATGGCTTCAGGCGTTCTCGGCCGTCGGCAACATGACCGCTGCTCTCGTTGGAATGGGGCTGGGTAGACTGCAGACGCTTGGCATGGCCGTGGCGCCCTGGCGCATCATGTTCGTGATTGGAGTCTTGCCGGCTCTGCTGGCGATTCCGATCATCCGCCGTCTTCGCGAGCCGGAACGTTGGAAGGCCGCGGCATCCCAGACGAATGCGAATCAGAAGTTGGGGTCGATTGTCGAGCTATTCGGCAATCCTGTTTATCGCCGCCACGCGATCGTCGGCATGGTCCTGGCCTTCGCCGGCGTCGTTGGGCTCTGGGGAATCGGCTTCTTCAGTTTCGATCTAATCCGTTCGGTTTTCCGCCCGTATTTTGTCGAGCACGGCGTGCCTGCGAGCGAAATCGACGGGAAACTGACTCTCTGGGTGGGGATTGCTTCTCTGACACAGAACCTGGGCGGTTTCTTTGGTGTTTATGCCTTCAGCAAGCTGACGCACAGCATCGGCCGCAAGCCTGCTTTCGCGATATCTTTCGTGGTGGCGCCAATCTTCACTTTCTTGACGTTCTGGCAGCTGCGGGAACCTTCTCAGGTTTTTTGGCTGATCCCGCTAATGGGCTTCTCTCAGCTGACGCTGTTCGGCGGTTACGCGATTTATTTCCCCGAGCTGTTTCCCACGCGATTGCGCAGTACGGGCACGTCATTTTGCTACAACGTTGGTCGCTTCGTCGCGGCGTTGGGTCCGCTTGGTTTAGGCCTGCTGGCGAAAAACGTCTTTGCCGATTACGGGGACGTTTTGCGCCTGCGCTATGCCGGCATGACTATGTGCGCATGCTTCTTGATCGGCTTGCTGGCGCTCCCGTTCGCCCCAGAAACGCGTGGCCGGCCCCTCCCGGAATAGCGAAAATGCTTGATGCAGGCGTCACGCTGACTTCAGATTCGAAATCCTGCGCGCAGGATCAAATCTCCAAGGAGCACGAGATGGCTGACGTTTCTACACCGGATTGGTTGGCAAAGCGTGGCGGCACGCTACGTCGAAGCACGGCCGGAAACACCTGGGTAGTGCTGCTCAACTCCGAGCCCCAATATGAGCTAAGGCCCGTGCCCGCGGGCGGAAGGCTTGCTTGCCAGATTGTGCAGACAGTGAATGGCCGGCGCCTGGATGGCCCGGAAACTTTCCCTTCTCTTGATGAGGCAGTTCGCGGAGGATTGGAACACTTGCGCCACGCTCTTGGATGGTAGAGAAGATTGTCATGCAATTTCGTGGCTGCCGGGGCGTGCTGCTGAGATCACAAGTTGAGCGACTCGCCAGGTTTCAAAATGACTGGCTCGGCTTTTGTTTCCCGGCGGATTCGAGTTGCCCAGTTCGCGGCATCCTGCGCGATGAGCGGCCAGGTGTTGTAATGAATGGGCAAGACCTTTTTCGGCTGCAGCAATTTCACGGCTCGCAGAGCGTCGTCCGGCCCCATCGTGTAGTTGTCTCCGATGGGCAGGATTGCTAGATCGATCCCTTCTTCGCCAATGAGGCGCATGTCGCCAAACAATCCCGTGTCCGCAGCATCGTAGATTTTGGTTCCGTCATTGAGATAGATGATGAAGCCGCAAGGATTGCCGCCATAGGTGCCGTCGGGAAGGACCGAGCCGTGAAATGCGAGGGTCAGCTTTACTCGGCCAAAAGGAAACGCATGACCCCCGCCATGCTGTTGACCGTGCACATTTTTCAGTCCCTGTTTTTGTAGCCATTCGCTGATCTCATAATTGGCCACGACGGTCGCGCCGGTACGCTTGGCGAGCGGCACCGTATCGCCAAGATGGTCGCCGTGACCATGCGACACCAGAATGAAATCCGGCTGCAGAGCATCTGCGGACGTGGCCGCCGCCGGATTTCCCGTAAGGAACGGATCGATGAGGATTTGATGGCTGCCCGTGTCGACAAGCAAGCACGCATGGCCCAACCACTGTACCCGAGTCCCCATGATCGTTCCCTCTTCTTACGGAAATTGGCCCGTAATTGGCGGATGTTTCCCGGGAAGGGCTATCCGGATTCTCTTTACAAATCAACCAGGTCGCAGCGAAGGCCACAAGAGAATTCTAGTGACGCAGTGGCATAGCGGATCGAGAGAGCACGGACGGCAGGGCTGGTTGCATCAAAAGAAATAATTCAATCAGGCTGGTCAAGATGACGACAAAGAGTAAGCCGAAGTGAAAGTAGACTCAGGTTGGAGCGGCAAGCCCAGCGCGCTGCCGCGAAGCGATTGGAAAAAGCAGGGCAAGCCTCCACGGAGCCGGCAAGGCCGGCCCTCGGATCGGTGTCGAGCATACGGATTGTGCAGTCCATATTCCGCATGCTCGGGGACGGACGGGCTCTTCGCCCCCCCATCCCTTCGGCGGCTTGGCAGCCACCAGCCTAACGGCTGAAGGCCCATAGCTTTGCGTCCCCGCCTTTCGGCAGGTTTGCCCTTTCGAGGATGAAAGGCGTTGTGATCCGAGCCTGCCACGGAGACTTGCCCCCGGAATCGCCACCAAAGCTGACAACTCCGTTCGCAATCCAACTTTAGGTCGCAAATTAGGCAAGGGCAATTGAAAAGCAAAAGGACGAGGTCAAACGAGCAACGCCAGACCTTTTTGAGCCAGCGGCAGCGATTGATCTCCCCTCTCCCCCGAAGCGGGGAAGAGGGGAGATTACTACTTGTTCCTCGCCTTAGCGGGTGTTGGCTCCTTTAGCCCGCGGGCCAGGGAACTTCGCCAGGCTGTGTGAACTTCGCCATTGGCAGCGGATTAGCAAAACGGCCCAGGCAGTCTTGACGTACTTTCTCGTTTGAGGTACAGGCAAGCCCCTGGCCCCATGTGGGTCGTCTGGGTTGCGCTGCCGAATGACAGTAGATGCGATTCACCACACTCGCCGGGTGCAAGACCGGAGACGCCGGATGGACGCGCGCAATCTGGAGTGCCGCCCAGAGGGGCAACTGACCAGTCTGATTTTTCCGACCTATAACCCCGGCCAGATCATCGAGCGCACCTGGCGCCAGCTCACGCATTTCCTCGAGCGTGCCCCCGGAAAATGGGAAGTACTTTTTGTATGCGACGGTTGTACCGACGGCACGCCCGGCCGGTTGACCGAGTGGGCCCGGTGGACGACCGAGCGCATTCGTGTCCTAAGCTACTCACCCAACCGAGGCAAGGGCTACGCCGTGCGTACAGGGTTGGCGGCTGCCCAAGGAAATTGGCGACTGTTCACGGACGTGGATCTGGCCTATCGGTTTGAGGATGTCCTTCGCGTGGCCGAGGTGCTAAGGGCAGGTGTACCGGTAGCCATGGCGTCGCGTACGCATCGGGATAGTCAGGTAGTGCTCCCGACGCGCCTCCAGGGTTATGTCTATCGCCGGCACTTACAAAGCCTTGCTTTCTCCCGGTTGGTCCGCCTGCTTTTGCCGCTGACCCAGCGCGACACTCAGGCTGGACTGAAGGGGCTGAGTGCCGACGCCGCCAAGCTTGTGCTGCCTCACCTCTCCTGCAATGGTTTTGGGTTCGATTGCGAGCTATTGACTGCCTGCACGCGCTACGACCTCGCGATTGAGGAAGTGCCGGTCTGCGTCCGCTATGAAGACCGGCTCAGTACCACAGGCATTGGCTCAATGTCACGAATGGTGAGGGAACTCTGGCGCATCCGCCGGGCATGGCGTCACCGACCGGGAACAGAGCCTGTCTCTGCGACTACCGACAGCCGCAGGAAGGCGGCCTGAGGAAGGCAAGTGGACGGTAAGGAGGGATAACCTCCCTGCCTGGGACTCTGCTGAAAAAGGGGTCTGACCCCCTACGAAGCTTCACTGATTTCCTGCTTTCTTGGGGATCTTTCGCCCTTCGTGGAAGGGGTCAGACCCCCTTTTTCAGCAGGCTCCTTGGGACTCGGGGGACCTGTGAACCGCCGACGCTATTTGTTAGTTACTGCAGACGACTACGGGATAGGACCCGCCACTTCTAGAGGGATTCTGGATCTGGCTGTCGCCGGTCGGGTGACCTCCTCCGTGCTACTCGTCACCGCGCCTTATGCCGAGGCAGCTGTCGTTGCCTGGCGCCGCGCGGGACAGCCTTTCGAACTGGGTTGGCATCCCTGCCTGACGTTGGATCGGCCCGTGGCGCCAGTCGGTCAGGTTCCCACCCTCGTCCGCGCCGACGGTACCTTTTGGCCCCTGGGCTCCTTTCTCCGCCGATTGTTCTTGGGACAAGTCCGCGCGCGCGAGATAGAAATCGAACTCAAAACGCAATACCGTCGCTTCCATGACTTGCTTGGCTTCGCTCCCACGGTGATCAATTCGCACCACCATGTGCAGATCTTCAAACCTGTCGGAGCCATCCTGCGGCAACTTCTCAGTCAGCAGAGGCCGTTGCCCTACCTCCGCCGGGTGCGCGAGCGCGGGCGCACGCTGTTACGCGTGCCTGGCGCGCGCTTGAAGAGGGCGTTCTTAGGCACACTGGGTCGACGAGAATCTAGGCGCCAGGCGCTGGCCGGATTTCCCGGCAACGATTCCCTGGGGGGAATCACGAATCCGGAGTGCGTCGCCGATCCTTACTTTCTGGCTCGCTGGTTGAAGGAGATTCCAGGGTACAGCGTCGAATTGACCTGCCATCCGGGGTACCTGGACAGCACGCTGATTGGCCGTGACTGTGCGGCCGGCGATCCGCAGTTGGAAAGACGTGTTTACGAGTTCAACCTTCTTCGAAACCCTGGTTTTGTCGAGTGCTTCCAGCGGGCCGGATTCACGCTGGCCGCGCCATCGGAAATCGCTTCCCATCTAAGAACGGCTTCCACCCAGGCAGCGTAACGGCAAGATAAAGGTGTCAGGACCCTTTTCCGTGCTGGAAAAACGCTCAGTGGTGGAAGATGACTGAAAAGGGTCCTGACACCTTTTCCTGTGTGGTCCGCCATGCAAAGGCTAAGAAGCTGGCTGACTCGTTTCCAGCAATGGAAACGTTTGGCCATCATTCTGTGGACAATTCTGATCGTAGCCATCAGTGTGCGCGGTTTGCTGGCACCCAGGCACAATAGTGTCTATCCCATTTTCTCCACGGCCGCACGCAATTGGGTGCATGGCAACAACCTCTACGAAGATCTCCATGACCCATATAGGTACAGCCCTCTTGTCACCGTTTTGTTCGTCCCGCTGAGCCTCTTGCCCGACCGCGTGGGTGGCGTCCTTTGGCGTCTCTTGAACGCTGGTGCCTATCTGGGCGCCCTTTGGTGCTGGAGCCAGGTTGCATTGCCCGGATCTCTGACGAAGCGGCAGCTAGGGCTGTTGTTCCTGCTCGTCATCCCCCTGTCGCTGGGTAGCATCAACAATGGCCAGAGCAATCCCCTCATCCTGGGGCTAATGTTGACCGGAATCGTTTGTGTGCTTGGTGAGCGCTGGAACATTGCGAGCGGCTGCGTAGCACTGGCATGTCTGTTCAAGGTTTATCCCATCGCTATTGGAATGCTTCTTGCCGTAATTCATCCGCGCCGCTTCGGCGGACGATTTGCCCTGGTACTGGCAATGGGACTACTGGCTCCCTTTGTGTTGCAACGGCCGGAATATGTCTCAGTGCAGTACGCAAGCTGGTTTCACAGACTTCAAGTGGAGGATCGACAGGTCGAATCTCCGGAGTACTGGTATCGCGACCTGCGCCTGCTCTGCAATGCCTGCCACATTCCAGTAAGTCCGCCTGCCTACCTGGCCATCCAACTGGCGGCCGCGGCCGCGAGCGCAGCAGTTTGTCTTGGCGCACGCCGTCGTGGTTCGGACTCGCGCGAACTGCATCTCACCCTCTTGGGCCTAGCCTGTTGCTGGATGACGTTGTTCGGTTCGGCGGCCGAGTCTTGCACCTACATCTTGCTGGCTCCGACGATCTCCTGGGCGCTCATTTCCGCTTGGATGACTCACCACCCCTTCTGGATTCGCTCGACTCTAGTCATGAGCTTCACGCTGTTTACCGCCTCGGCCATGTCTTCCTGGTTCCCCGGGGGCCGCCACTTTCACACGCTTGGGCCCCAGCCCTTGGCCGCGCTTTTTCTTTGGATCTTTCTCTTGGCAACCGCCCTCCCGCGGAGTATCAAGCCGCTGGAAACCCACGAACGAGAGTTCGAATCCTTGCCATCCAGAGCAGCCTGAGAGCGTGTTGAAAAAGAGGTCAGGCCCTCGAGAAACGAGGCGGTCCGCCCTTTCCAAAGCCACCAGGCTTTGCAGATTCGAAGGGGTCAGATCCCGTTTTCAACACGCTCCGAGAAGGAGACAAGCATGCCTCTCCAGCGCCGGGACGCCTTAGGCGAGCGGCAGCGAGTGTTCTCCTCTCGCCCCGGTACTCCGGGGAGAGGGGTCGGGGGTGAGGGGACCTGGCCGGGGATTGTTCCTCCCCCTCACCTCCGACCCCTCTCCCCCGAAGCGGGGGCGAGGGGAGATTATTTCCTGCCGCTCGCCTTATTCCGGGTGATCATCCTGGGAAGCATGCTTTGTGCCAAGCCCGTCGACCATGTCTTTGCCGTGGAGCCGGCGACGGCGAGACCAGGGATCGTGTTTGTAGTCGACGGCGTGGGCGGGCTCGACTTGATGGGCAAAGCAGCCAAGTGGGCCCTGCCGAAAGCGGGCGTGGCGCATGAAATCAGAGAATTCGAGTGGCAGCATGGCAAAGGCAACATTCTGAAAGACCTGCAGGATACCAAGCGAGTTGTGCAAAAGGCCCATGAGCTGGCAATTTGCGTCCTTCGGGTTAAAGCTGCTGATCCTAAGCGACCGATCTATCTCCTGGGCAAAAGCGGCGGCACAGGGTTAGTGCTTGCCGCGGCGGAGGAATTGCCTCCTGCTACCCTGGAGCGAATCGTCCTGCTATCATCGGCACTGGCGCCGAATTACGACCTGCGCCCTGCGTTACGAGCGACGAAGCACGAGCTGGTGTCTTTCTATTCGCCGCTCGATCAGTTCATCCTGGGCTGGGGGACCCGGCAGTTCGGCACCATCGACCGCGTCTATGGCCCCAGTGCGGGATTGACGGGCTTTGTCTTACCGAAGCGCTGCAGCAAGGTAGACGAAGTACTATACGGCCGCGTGGTGCAGCTTCCCTGGAGTCCAAGGATGATCTGGGAAGGCCACGTCGGCGGGCACACCGGCACCAGCATGCCAGCCTTCGTAGGCAAGGAAGTAGCGCCCTGGCTCAAGCCCTGATCGAGGTCCTTCCGGTCTAAGAGCGTGTTGAAAAACGGGTCAGACCCCCTGGAGAATCGAGGCAATCCGCCCATTTCTGAGGCACCAGGCTCTGCAGAACTCAAGCGGTCTGACCCGTTTTTCAACACGCTCTAGGTCCAAGCCGCAAGCCGTGGCTTGACGCATTCCCTCCACCAACCCACCTACTTCAAGACATCCCTCGATGAGGATTGGGTATGATCGCGCGCGCTCACTCGCACTGGGTCGCCACGGCCGTGGTCACCTGGGTAGCCATTACGCTTGGGCTGGCCATTTACGGCTACCACTATCCTCGGACGCACACGGTCTACGATGTCTATGAGCTGGCTTCCCGACGCTGGTGGGCTGGCGAAGACCTTTACCTCGATAGCAGCCAGGGCTACTACAGGTACAGCCCACTGTTTGCCGTTGGCATCACGCCATTCGCTTTGCTGCCGGATAGCTGGGGAAATGCGCTCTGGAGAGTGTTTAATTGCCTGATATACGTTGCGGGAATCGCATGCTGGGCGCGCCGGGCCCTTCCCGGTCGACAGACGGCCACGCAGATAGCGGCCCTGCTTCTGCTGGTGCTGCCACTCTCGCTGCAAAGCTTGCAGAACGCCCAGGCAAATCTGCTCATGCTCGGCGCAGTCTTGCTGGCTCTATCTGCGGCCGCGGATGAGCGCTGGAGCAGTTCTGCGGGCTGGCTCGCGTTGGCGACGCTTATCAAGGGCTACCCGCTCGCTCTTGCAGGGATATTGATTGTGCTCTATCCACGCCGGTTTACTTGGCGGTTTGCAGCGGCGCTGGCGGTTGGCCTCCTGCTGCCATTTGCCGCACAGTCGCCTGCGGTAGTAGCGGGAAACTATGCAAGTTGGTTCACGCACTTAAGCGATAGCACGTCGATCATGCGCGAGCGTTTGCGATCCATCGATCATCTTTTCGCGCTCTACGGTCAACCGCTGACCCCTAGGACCTTCCTATTGTTACAGCTGTCCGCGGGCCTCGTCGTGCTTGGATTGTGCGCGCTTCACATGCGCCTTGTCCGCGATCAGAGGGACCGGCTGGCCATGACCTTCTTGTTGTTCACTGCCTGGGTAGCGCTATTCGGACCCGCTACTGAGTCCTGCACGTACGTGGTGATCGCGCCTGCCGTGGCCTGGCTCATACTGGACTCTTTCGTTGAAAGCGCCTCATGGGCTTCCCGTCTCGTGCTGATCGCTAGCCTGGTGTTAATGGGACCGATCGGGACGGACGTGGTAGGGCAGACAGTACGTAATTTTGCCAACGAACATGGATGTAAGCCTATTGGCGCCCTCCTCTTCCTCAGCATCTTGCTGCTGCGGCTTGGCCAACCTCATCGGCATGAGACGAGTGAAATAACTTCCGCAAATGCATTCGCGACCAAAGCCGCCGCTTGACTCAAGAGTTCATTTTCTTGCTTGGTCCCAGCCCACGCGCGCCGGTAAAATGAATCTACACCCGTGTGGAAAATACCAGCGCGTCGAGGCCGTGCATGCCATGAGTGATCCGGTTCAATTGCCCGATGTCACGGTGAATCCGAAACCCAAGCAGCGATCCGAAACGGCTGTGCGCCGCCTGCCACCGTTTAACGTTATCCTCGAAAACGACGACTATCATTCGATGGAATTCGTCATCGAAGTGCTGCGGAAAGTACTCCGGTGCCCGCAGCAGAGGGCTGTGCGGTTGACTTTGGAAGCCCATGTCAGCGGCCGAGCAGTCGTCTGGACGGGACCCAAGGAAGTTGCAGAACTGAAAGTCGAACAGATTCGCAGCTTCCATGAGGTGCGCTCAGGGGACGTGCCTAAACTTGGTCCTCTTGGCTGTTTCATCGAACCTGCGGCAGGTGAATGACTTCCCTCTGGCGCGACTCTCAAGCGAGCTACGGAGCTTGTAACATCTATTTAGCGTGCGTGGAGAATCCTTGATGGCAGTTGAACCCCTGGCGCTCGGCGTCTGTAGTTGGTCGCTCCAGGTCAAAAGCATTCCAGAGCTGACGAAGCTTCTTGGCCGCCTTGGCATCGATGTGGTGCAAATCGCTTGCGGCGATCCGCATCACGCCGCGTGGGACGAAGGCGAACGACTGCCCGAGGCCGCGCGGAACGCAGCTTTCCAAATGACTGGAGCCATGCTTGGCTTTCCTGGTGAAGACTACACGACACCGCAGACGATTCAGAAGACGGGCGGGTTCGGCAACCCGGCGACTCGCACCGAACGGCTGGAGCGGCTTCAATGGGCCCTGGAGCGGACCCGGGCGCTTGGACTTAGCGACTTGATGTTGCACGCTGGCTTCATTCCCGAACCGGGCAATGGCGATCGCAAGCCATTCCTGGAGACGCTGGGCAAAGTAAGCACATTGGCAAAAGAAAAGAAAATTACCATTGCCTTCGAGACCGGGCAGGAGACGGCCGATCTCTTACGTCTCACGCTCGATGAACTGCGCTGTCCCAATCTGAAGGTCAATTTTGACCCGGCGAACATGCTGCTCTACGACAAGGGCGATCCGCTTCGGGCTGTCGAGATTCTCGGCCCGGACATTCGCAGCGTCCATGTGAAGGACGCCAACCGGCCGACGACGCCTGGGCAGTGGGGCGAAGAGGTGCCGCTCGGTCAGGGACAGGCAAACATTCGCCAGTTTGTCAAAGCACTCCAGAAAGTGGGCTACCGCGGCGCACTCTGCATCGAACGTGAGGTAGGCAATCAGGAGGAACGGCTGCGCGACGCTGCTCACGGAATCCGCTATTTGCGTGAATGTCTGGACGAGTAATTGATGACTCGCACTCCTCAAATCGAGTTTCGCAGATTTTGTAGGGTTGGCGGAGTCAATTGTTGAGGAAGGGAAAAATAAAAGCGGCGGAAAAGCGCCGCAGTCCAGGTGCAAAAGGGGACGCATCTATTTGTCCTCCCCGCAGGCCAACAATAATAAGATGCGTCCCCTTTTTGTTCATTTTGATTCAACAGCTGCAAATCTCTCCTTCACGAAGCTCACCGCCTCGGCCAAACCCTCATCGAAATGCTTGTCGCGAAACTTCTTCAGAAGCCCACTGCGAAGTTTCTCGAAGGCGTCGTTGTTTAAGGCAGCCCGTGCTTTCGGCGTGATCTCGATTTCCAAACGCGGGGGGTCTTTGACGACCATGATGTAGACGCCGTTGACCACCGCCGCTTCCGCCCTGTCCACCGACCAGTTGCGGAAGAACTTGGCGCGTTCCTCGGCAGACATCGCTTTGACTTTGGCAGCCTGGTCGCCCGGCACGCCCGCGAAGGTTTCGATCAGCAGGTCCATGCCGAACTTGCGCTCGATCTCACGAATCTCCTTGTTTGCCTTCTTGACGGCTTCGGCACTAAAGAACTTCCCATCGTCCTTGATTTCGGGAGCTACGGCTCGAACCGAGGGCGCGACGAGAAGGCTTGCGATCACGGTGAAGGCCGGGATGATTGACCGATTGGAGCAAAACATGGGTTGGTTCCTTGGCGCGAGCGACAAATGGATTCCAAAGTCTTCTTGACCTTACCCATTGAGCATCGCAGAGGCAAGCGTCTGGACAAAGGGCACAAAATGCGCGAATTGCATCACGCCATCAGAGCAGGCTCTCTTGCTAATTCTTTCGCGGGATGCTTTCTTGACACGCATGCACTGCAAGGCATTGTCGAAACAAGGATTAGCGAGTCTCACCGTGCGATTCGAGGGTCCAGGGCAAAAAGGCGTCGGCATTCGCATGAATGGCCCTTGCGGGCATTTGCTGGCGTTGTGGATTACATTGTTCACCAGAATCGCAGCGGATGCGTGCTTGTGTGTCCTCGTGGCGCGGCAGGCCACTCGGCAATCCGCGGATGACTGCTTCTGGGGCCAGGCTGTTCCTTTCTTCATAGCGCCCGCCGTCCTGCTGGCACTCCTCATTGGGGCAATTAGCAATAGCTTTCCCAAGCGCAGGGTGCTGGTGGTTGCGGCGGCCTGGTGCCTGCCTGCGACGGCACTCGTGATTCTCGGGATGAGTGGGGCCGGCAATGACTTCGTCGTGAGATTAGGGTTGGCGCTGGCGGGTAGTGGAGCGGCCGTATACTGGGCGGCAGTCTTTGGCCTCGTCCCGGCCGTCGCGCGCGATTCTCGACTACCGCCTGGCCGAGTCACAGCTGCGATCGGTTCGGCTGTCTGGGCTGGGCTGGCCGCGGGCGTTCTTCTCGGTTGGAATGTTTCATCTGCCATTGCCGTAGTGCTTGGCTTGAATATTGCCAGTTTGCTTGCCGCACTCTTCAACCAATTCGCGTCGGATGCATGCCGGCGGGTTGGGTGGACAAGGGCCGTTTCCTTCTTCTTGAGCGATGCCGTAGCGATTGCAAGGGATCGTCAGTCTCGAAAATATCTTTTGGCCCTTGTAGTCCTTCTTGCCGTGGCGATTTCCGCGTTTGTGATTTCAGTACTGAGGATACCTGATTCAGAACCCTCGGAGCGCCGTGGTGCACTGTTCTGGGAATTGATCCTTGGGTGCGGCGGCGCTATGGCAGGATCGTTGCTGGCAGGGGCCCAAGGCCATCTCCTGCGCGCTCTCGGGCTGGTCCCCTATGGTGCAACGCTCTTGGTTGCTGGGGTCGTTGGTGAGGCGACGGGCGCCGACGCGCGCTGGCCATGCTTGCTGCTTGGCCTGGCAGCTGGCCTCATATCCGTGCCTCTGGCTGCGAATTATCTCTCGGGTCTGCTCGCCGATGCACGCGGCAATGGCGCGGCTCTGATGAATGCTGTCGGCATTGCGGTCACGCTTGCACTCAGCGGGCTGCTGGCCTCCTTGATTGGACAACAGGTCGTGACAGCGACGGCAGCTCTTTGGAGTCTGTTTCTCCTCGTTGCGGCGGCCACTGCCTGGGCGTGGTACGCTTTTCTCCGCGAGGCACTCGAACAGCTTTCGGAGATCATTCTTTGGCCCTTCTACCGGGTGAAAGTGCATGGGCCAGGTTTTGAAGCCCTTCCGAGGCAAGGTCCCGTGCTCATCATTGCCAATCACGCCGCCTGGTTCGATCCCCTTTGGTTGGCCAAGGTCACGCCCCGTCAAGTGACTCCCATGATGACCAGTGTGTTTTACGACTTACCCATTCTCAGGCTCCTCATGGAGAAAGTCGTCCATGCGATCCGAGTTCAGGCATCGAGTTTTCGGCGCGAGGCACCCGAGCTGGACCTGGGGATCGAGGTCCTGGACAAGGGAGGCTGCCTGGTCATTTTTCCGGAAGGGTTCGTGAAGCGCCGCCCGGAACAACTTTTGCACCCATTCGGTCAGGGAATATGGCGCATCCTCAGCCAGAGACCGGATACGCCTGTCGTTGCCTGTTGGATCGAAGGAGGCTGGGGCAGCTTCACGTCGCATTGCGGCAGCCCGCCAATGGTTCGGAAGCGAATCGATTGGCGGCGGCCGATCGACATTGGCGTCGATGCCCCTCAGGTCTTGAATCGCGAGCTGTTGGCTGACAATCGGGCCACGCGCAAATACTTGATGCAGGCGTGCCTGAAGGCACGCAGCTACCTCGGACTGCAATCACCTGCGGAGAATCAGATCAAGGAAGAAGACGGCCCTGAGGAAGACAATGGCGAATAGCCCTTCGAGCTACTTCTCCGTTAGCCCTTTCAAGTCCTGTTCCGCGACGAATGTCATGTAAAAGCCGTGCGGCCCGTCGCCATTATTGATTTTCAACAAAATCTGGTTCCTGCCCTTCTTCAATCTGCTCTTGACCATGTCTTGCTCGGGGGCCGCTGCGCGGTGGCTGCGATTGGTGTACACAAGCTTGCCGTTGATCCAGAGTTTGGCGCAATCATCGGTACCCAGGGATATGGCCGTCTCCTGGTCGCCGGGCGATTCGATCTCGCGATAGAGATAGGACACCACATTATTCGAATCCCCGGCCAGGAATTCCTGGAGGTCGACATAGCCTTGCGGCCCGGCGCCTACGGTGCGCCAGCCAACAGGACCAGATTTGCCGGTGTATCTGGCCTTCAAATCGATCTGTTTCTCCGGTGGGAAAACTCGGTCAATTCCCTCATCATTGTCTCCGTTGTCAAAAGGTCCGGCGATATGCCAATTCTCGAGCGTTAAGGCCGAGGACTTCAGTCCGAAAAGGTACTCGACGATGTCCACCAGGTCGTCTTCTGTCATGTATGCAAGCAGGTCGTTGGGCATGAGTGAGTTCGGGCTCTTGGCGCGCGTTTCGATCTCGCTTTTTTCAACACGTGTGTCCTTGGCATTGCCGTCCCGGAGAATGATGTGATCGCCGGTTTCTTCGACGATCAAGCCTGTGAGAGGGATGCCTTTTTTGGTTTCAACAACCCAGGTTACGTATTGGTCCGCGATGGCTTTACTTGGGAAAAGAATCGATTCGAACAGATTCTCACGGCTGGCCTTCTTGCCGACGACGGAGAGATCTGGGCCAACGCTGCCACCCGCTCCGCGGATGCGATGGCACTTCATGCATTGCAAATCATTCTTGAGGCTGGCAGTCATCAGTTCTTTGCCGCGCAGGGAATTTCCCGTCCGTTGGACGAGCCTGGGCAAGGCTGGCAGCTTCTTTGGGTCAAGCTTGCCGGGCGCTGGAAATGCGACCAGCGCTTGCTTGCGCAGGTCCTGGTACGGGCTGTTGCGCAGCAAGCGCCCCGCGTCGGCCTTCAAAGTACCGGCAAGAATGCCTTTACTGCCGGACTGCAGCAGCCAGATCGAACCATTCCGGCTGCCGGCCAACGCCGTCAGCGCTGCTTGGCGCACAGCGAGATCCTGATCATTGGCGCTGGCCATCAATTGGAGGGATACCAGCGCCGCGCGCGTAGCGGGTTGAGTCGGCTTCCTCTGGGCCAGCAATCCCAGTGATTGCACTGCTTCGTTGCGAAGCGCGAAGGGCTGGCCGGAATTCTTGATGAGTTCGCCAAGGCCCTGCACTGCTTCCGTGGCCGGCAGCGATCCTAGTGCATTGAGCGCTGCGAGGCGGACCGTTGTCAATTGCCTGTCGTCCATGGCGATCTGAGTTACTGCGTTACAGGCGGACGTCTTCTCTGCGGCAACAATCAGTGCCAGGGCGAGCGTGCGCGTCTGTGGTTGAGAGAGAAGCTGCTCGATGACGCGGCCAAGTTCCGGACTCTGCCGCAGCGAACGCCATTTGGAGGGAAGGAAAAGCTTGAGATTCTCGATGATTGGTTCCCGCACATCCTGGGATACGTCCTGCTGCAGAATCTTCAGCAGGGAGACGCCGGCCTCCGGCCCCTCCGCGCTGGCGATGATGCCCACGATCTGGCTTCGCTGCGAAATCGGCAAGTTCTTGTCGGTAACGCGCTCGACCAACCTCGGCAAAACCTTGGGTGGGCGAAACTCCCAGATCAGCTTGGCTGTCTTCTCGTCCCATTGCGGGAACTCCTCTTCGAAGTTGGAAAGGATCGATTCCCGGCGGACCTTGTCCTGGCCGACAGCGATGCCAATTGCCTCCAGGTAGAAGCGGTCCTGGCCGTCGTATCCTCTGGCGAGTCGGTAGATGGCAGGCTTGGCCTTGTCTGCGGGCTCATTGCGGAGAAGCAGCAGTGCTTCGCGGCGCACAGCCGGAGAGGGATCATTGATGGCGAGTTCCAGCGCTCCGTTCCAGCGCTCGCGCAGATACTCCTGGAGGAGCCGTAGGGATTGAACACGAAAGCGGGGATCCGGATCGCGCACGGCAGCGTAAACGTGATCGAGGCCAACGTGGAGTCGGGCCGCTTGCCACAGGGCACGCGCCCGCAGCCAGGGATTCTCCTTCTGATTGAGGGCGGCCTCGATGACCGAGGCGACCTCTTTGCTGGATTCCGCCGAGCTTTCCTTGGCCATGCTTTCGAGTTTCGCCATTGCCATCGAACGCACCGAGAGCGCGGGCGATGCCAAAGCTGCCAGAATGCCAGCACTGGTTCCCAACTCCACGCCTGGAGTCTTCAAGACCGCTCCCTTGGGTGCCAAGCGGAAGATTCGACCACGAGTCGTGTCGCCCATGCCATGCCCACCGACGCCTGGATCGTACCAGTCCGCAATGAGTACACTGCCATCGGGAGCGACACAGACGTCCGAAGGCCTGAACCAGTTGTCCGTGCTCGTCACGATGTCTTCGCGTTCCACGGCATAGGAGGCGCCTTCAGGCGTCAGATGATAACAACGTAGCTGACGTGGGCCGGCATCCGTGTGCAGCAATTGTCCTTGGTATTTCTTGGGCAAAAGCGCTCCTTCATAGACGCAAATTCCGGTCGGCGAGCCGAAGTAAGTCCGCAGAATCTTTGGCACAACTCCAGGATGCTCTTCGTGCCAGTGGCTCTGGCCGGGGCCCCGCGGCCAATAGCCGTAGTTCCCGCCGGGCATGACGTAGCAAATCCGCGTCTGCTGATTGCCGTCGTCATCGTTGTCCGAGACAAACACAGTGCCGAAGCTGTCCACGCACGGCTCGTATTCGTTCCGGAAATTGTGGGCAATCAGCTCCAGGTTCTTGCCGTCAAGATCGCACCGCCAGATGGTGCCGGCCCGGCAATCCGTCTGATTCGTCGTCCAGGTTTTGCCATGCTTGTCGACGAGTCCCGCTACGCCCTGGTCGCCGATACTGAAATAGAGCCTGCCGTCCGGTCCGATCGAAATCCCATGCACTCCATGGTCGTGGTCGATACCGCGAAAGCCGCTCAAAAGCTTTCGAGGCGGCCCGTCGGCCTTCCCGTCCCCATCCTTATCTTCGAAAAGGAGAATATCCGGAGACTGGCAAACGAAGACCTTGTACCCTGGCCCGACCGGATCCTTGGCAACTGCGATGCCCAGCGGAGCCAGGGTCTCTTTCGATTGATAGAAGGTGGTCGCCTTGTCCGCTCTCCCCGTGCCGTGACTATCCTCGAGGATGACGATGCGATCACCTTCCGGACGCCGGGGCGGCTGGTTGTGCAGCTTGTGCCGATAGTTGACCGACTCGCACACCCAGACGCGGCCCCTATGGTCGATGTCGATGCAGGTTGGATTGACGAACAGCGGCTCCGACGCCCAGAGCGAGAGTTCCAGGCCCTCGGCAACTTTGAATGTGGAAACCGCCTTCTCCGGGGGAACCTGAGTGTGGCCGGCTATCAAACAGCAAACGAGTAGGCCCAGTGAGCCAAGGAATGGCCAATGTTTCATGATGACGTGGATCTCCGTGCATGCGGGCAGGGCGCGGCGGGAAGGTCGGCAGACGAAATCTCAGTATACCTGGCGCGAGATTGAAATCTCCACCTTATTCGGTAGTAGCTCAAGCTGGCAGCTTGAGCCACAAGAGAATGAAGCCGGATTGGCGAAGGGAGAGACTTCCGCTTATTCGGGAGGCAGTTGCAGGAAGGACGATTCCGCGTCGAGTTTTGTCTGCGTTCTTTCTTCATCCTGCATTTCATGCTTGGTCAACGCGGCGGGCGCCGGTTGACAATGCTCGATGACTGCAAAATCGCAAAGGCCCAGGGACGTTTCTCCCATCAGCCAGGTCAACTTTTCGGCGAGTCCATCCGGCAGGCATGCGATGGGAGTAAGCCCGAAGTGTTTCTGCTCCACGACGCGCAGGTCGGGAGGAAGGGCATAGCGCAGGCTTTGTAAGGAATGCCGGTGCGTGAGCAAGAGGAGGGTACGCGGGCGCTCTTGCATGAAGCGGACGAGGTCATTCGTCTGCTTGCTTCGATAGTTGAGTAAACTGTCGCGCTCAAGATAGAAGGCCATCGAATCGCAGTTGCGCGGGTAGCACACCAGGGCTGTTTGCAGGTCTGAACAGTAATCCTTGATCTCGGCGAGCCGGCTCATCGGAGCGCGATAATGCGCATACCACGGGAGTACGACGTTGTGGCCGACGAACAGGATGAGGAAGGCTGTTCCGCCGAAAATCTTGGGCCAGGCTGTGCGTTCCCAATGACTTTGGGCCAGGTAGTATCCAAGTGCCAGGGCGAGTGGCGGAAACGCCGGCAGGATGTACGTGGGCAGCTTGCAGCCCGAAAGGGAGAAAAAGAAGATGCACCAAATGCCGCCCAGGAGCGCAAAGCCCAATGCTGGGCAGCGGCGCCGACGTGTCTCCTCATTGCTCGAAGCAAGGAATCGGAGAAAGGGGAAAGCCGCGAGCGTCCCTGGCAAGAGTCCCAGCAACAAAATGGGAGCATAGAACCAAATCGGCCGCTGGTGATCGAACGGCGCCAGGAAACGAACGACGTTGTGTTGCCACAGGAAATGATAGGCGAACGCCGGCAAGCGGACGCAGATGGCGATATACCACGGAGCGGCAATTCCAGTGGTGACGAGCACGAACACCAGCAGAGCTCGCCAGCCAACCTGACACGATCTGCCGGTCAGCCAGCGGTAAATCCAGAGCGGTGGTAAAAGCAGCAGGATCGCTACAGGGCCCTTCGTAAGAATCCCAAGGCCGCAGGCGACGGCGGCGAGGAGACCCCAGGTCCAGCGAAGCTTGTCGCCCCGCACGCTTTCAAAGCCCGCGAAGAGGGCAAGGGTGGTCCAAAAACTCAAGAGGCCGTCCATCACGAGGAGCCGGCCAATGCTCGAGAGACCAGGCGCCAGGCTCAAGAGGAGGCCTCCCCAGAACGCGGCCCGTTCCCCAAGGATTCGCCGACCAAAGAGGTAAGTCAGAAGGATACAGCCGTGCACTGCCAGCGCGGGAACCAGGCGTGCGGACCAGTCGTGCACCCCGAACAGGCGATAGCTCAACTCCACCAGCCAGTAAAGCATCGGAGGTTTGTCGAGGTACGGCTCGCCCTCCAGGTAGGGCACGATCCAATCTCCCCGATTCAGCATTTCTCGGGGGATTTCCGCATAGCGACCCTCATCGGGCTCGAAAAGATGAAACGAGAGGCAGCCGTAAAGGAGTACGCCCGGCAACAGAATCAGTAACAGCAGGGATCGCCACCGGAAAGGTCCCACGGCGGTGACGCTTCCAGGAAAGAGCACATGTGACCAAAGGAACGGCGGCCAGGCGGAGAAGTTCTGGGGGAGTCCGCGAGAGATTTCATTCTGATCGCGAACAGGGTCCGCATCGATATGTCGCATGGCGCCTCCGTGCGCACGATGAGCGAGGTCAAGCTGCGGCATGATGCCAGAGTCTTGATCCTCGGTCAATGCGGGTCATCCTGCAGTTGAAGAAGGCATCCCAATCTCGGACAGGAAGGGTAGAATGGTGCCATTGGGGACGACCGCCCACCAGCCGCTGGAGGTCTCTATGCTTGCCAAGTTTTCAGGGGTCTTTCTCGTCCTTGCAGTTTGCACAACGGGGATCGTCGCGGATGATGAGAAAAGCGAAACGAAAGCGAAGAAGCTAGAGCTCTCCGACGATGAGCAGTCTCTCCTCGATCTGACGAACGCTGCCCGCAAGAAGGAGAACCTTCCTCCTCTCAAAGCCAACAAGGTGCTCTTCGAGGTTGCCCGGGCACACTCGGCCAATATGGCAAAAAAGGGCAAAATGGAGCATGTTCTTGATGGCAAGAACCCCGCCCAACGCGTCGAAGCAGCGGGATATCGCCTCTCTTCCGCGGGGGAAAACATCGCGACTGCATTCAATTGGTCCCTGGAGATGGTCATGAAAAACTGGATGCAATCTCCTCCGCATCGGGCCAACATTCTCCAGGGGAAATACACCGAAATCGGCATTGGCATTGTCCGAGGAGATAATAAACAGGTCTACTACACGCAAGTTTTCGGGACCCCGCGAAAACGTCGCTGAAAGCGTGTTGAATGGGTGCCGACGCCTTGAGCGTCATCTGACAGTCCCGGTGGATGACGGGCGTCGGGCACGTAATAATCTCCCCTCTCCCCCGCTTCGGGGGAGAGGGGAGAACACTCGCTGCCGCTCGCCTTGGGACAGACTTATCGTTCGGAACGTTTTGGCCGCTCTTTCAATGGATTGAAAAGGAGAGGCATTCATGTTGAAGCGGCTTTTGCAGGCACTTTGCCTCACGACCCCGCTCGCCGCCCTGGTGATCGGCTTCAGTGGCTGCTGCCAGGCGCCGGCACCTCTTCCACCCGCCGACTCGGACGGGTATCTCCTCTGCTTTTGGAATGTCGAGAATCTCTTCGGCGACCGCCTGGATCATCGCGAGAACAAGGCGGATCAAGAATACGATGAATGGTTTGCCCAGGACCATGAGGCACTTCGCCTCAAGCTGGATCATGTAAGCGATGCCCTCATGAAGCTGAACGATGGCAGGGGACCGGATATCATCGCCTTAGCGGAGGTCGAGAGCGTCCGGGCGGCGGAATTGTTGCAGGAAGCGCTTAACCAAAAAGTTAGCGACCCCTCTCTTCGCTACGAAAAACTACTCATGAAAGAAATGGTCGCGGGCAGGCACATTGCGCCGGCGATCATCACTCGGCTGCCGGTTGCGCGGGACCGCACACGGCTGCATGGGTCGAGGCTCCGCATTCTCGAAGGCCACATCGGGGTGCGCGGGCACGATTTGGTGGTCTTGGTCACTCACTGGACCGCGCGCGTTACCGATGAGCACGGCGAGCACCGGGACAAATATGGCGACCAAATCTACGGCCTCTTCAAGGGAATGCACAAAAGCGAACCCAAAGTCGATATGCTGATTTGCGGAGACTTCAACGATCCGCCCGAGGCGCCTAGCGTCACCAAGCATTTGCATGCCGTTGGCAATCTCGAGAGCGTCCTCCATCCAGTGGATGGACCGTACCTCTTCGATCTATTCGCGAACAAAGACCCTGGCGCCAATCTCGGCACGCATTTTTACGGCAACAAGTGGTTCACTTTTGACCAGGTTGTCGTCTCGCCCGGCCTTCTTGATGAGCATGGCTGGGCTTGCGAACCCGGGTCGGCGCAGGTGGTCAACACCTTGGTCCGGCCGGGTGACGCCAAACGTCGACCCTGGCGCTTCGGGAATAAGCATGATCGCTCTGCGCGCGGATACAGCGACCATTTTCCCGTCACGGTGCGACTGAGAGTCTACGATGAGGGTTGAGGTCACGCGCTCAGCGCTTGTTGAAAAAGGGGTCAGACCCCCTGGAGAATCGAGGCAATCCGCCCATTTCTGAGGGACCAGGCTCTGCAGAACTCAAGGGGTCTGACCCCTTCTTCAACAAGCGCTCAGGAGATGCCGACGAGCTGAGGTGGATAACCTGAGTCTTCGTTAGCAGCGCTTTTCCGGGCCTGCTTGCAGAGATACATTTCGCGATCGGCGCTATCGATAGCTCGTTCGAGTCCCGCGGCATCCCCGAAGGAAGCTATGCCGCAGGAAACTGCCAGCAGCACGCATTCGTCCAATCCAGGCAAAGATGTCCGGGCCAGAATGCCGTTTAACTTGCTGAGCCGGGCACGAGCCTCGCTCTCGGCAAGTCCTACCAGGACGATCAGGAACTCATCGCCTCCCCACCTGATCAGGAGATCATCGGCGCGGATAATCGATCGGATGGCGCTCGCCACGGCCCTGATCGCGGCATCGCCGGCAGAGTGGCCGAGAGTGTCGTTGATCGACTTGAAGTCATCGACATCCACGATGGCAAGGCTGCCCCGTGTCCTGTTCTGGTTCGGGTTCTTCTCCAGGAAGGCGTAAAACGCATGCCGGTTGAGAGCTTCGGTCAGAGGATCCTGCTCGGCCAGGACCCTGAGACGCGAACCTGCCTCGGCCAGTTCCAGATTGGCGTCTTCCAGTTCGCCACGGATACTCTCCATCACCGCCATGACCGTGCCAAAGCCGAGCAGAATCTCGAGGATCAAGTCATAAAGCGAGGAATACTTCAGATACGTGAACGATGTCGGATGTCCGGTGATGGTTGTGTAGGCGTTGGTCGGGATGTATTGCAGAAAATCCAGCGTCAACAGCAGGAGCGCCACGGACATTACCTTGAGGCCGCTGCCCCAGTGCTTCTGCAGGCGCGCGGGCCGCAACACACAAAAGCTGACGATCCAGAACCCCGCCAGAATAGCTGCATGCGGTATAAGCAAGCTGGAGAAGTTGTCACACAAATGTGGCAGGGCGATCGCTACCAAAACGCCCAGGGGAATCGCCCACAGGTCGCGCCGGCGCAGTTGCACTCCGGTTGCGAGATTGCGGCAACCGGCCACAAACAGGTAGCCGAACGCGTATTCGCCCAGGCAATAGAATGTGTAACAGACCCTGGGGTTGACGTGCAGGCAGAAGGTAACGAGGAGCGCTGAGAGCGCCAGGGCCAGGCAGCTCCATGCGATCGTCCAGTAATCGAGGAAGTCGCGGCAGACCGACCGCGTGAGGAGGAACGAGAGAATCGTTACCAGGAAGATCCCAGCCCACTGGATGCCGAGACCGACGATGCTAGATTCGAGATTGACTTCCACGAATCACACCTTTTGAGCGTGTTGAAAAAGGGGTCAGACCCCTTGGACTCTGCGGAGCCTGGTTGCCTCAGAAATGGGCGGATTGCCTCGATTCTCCAGGGGGTCCGACCCCTTTTTCAACACGCTCTTATGGGCCCAGAGCACCCTCCACCCTTCGGCGTAGCTTCTGCCCATTTCTTACGATTGCGCACACCTTCTTCCTGCCAAACTTAGTAGTATAGATACGACCCCTTGTCAAACGTGCATGCCAGGGGTGAACGCGGGTTACGGGAGTCTGGCTGGGAGGGCGAGATGGTTTCCCCTTCCATTAAGAATTGCCAAATTCGCGCGAAGAAACCGCGAATAGAAGTTGACTGCTCTTGCAATTAACAGTCCGTGGCTCTAATTTTGTTCAGATTCCCGAACCTCCTGGGACCGGTATTGAGCATCTTGGTCGCCCACCTCGGAACAGATGAAAACCACGCGTGGACAGCCAGCATCTTGATCCGCACTCCTGTTTTCGTGCAGGTCTGGAAGAACATGGCGATTACAGACAACGCATAGAAAGGGCTCCCCATGGAACTACCGAGTCGTCCCAAGAACGACCGTTATACCCGTCCGGGGCAATACAACGAACTTGAAAGACGCCTTCGCGCCAACCCCGACGCGGAGCAAATCCCGGTGCTTGTCTGCTATGCCTTTGACTTCCGAACGCGTCTGGGGCCGTTCCTGTTTGCCGACATGAGCTTGCTGACCGCCGGCCCGCGCGCCATCGCAGCTGCCGTATACCAGGCAGGCTTCACGCAGCTGCGCATCGTGCAGCATCAGTGGAACCGCAACGTTCGGCCCAGCGAAGTTCGTTTCGACGGTGTGCCGCCTCAGATGCTGTTTGTCTCGAGCATGCAGATTCATAGCGCCAACGCCTACGAGCTGATCGCGGACGCTTATCGGCTTGGCGAGGGCCGTCCGCTCATCCTGGCCGGCGGCGCCAAGGCTATCTACGAGCCCTGGGACTTCTTTGGTTGTGGCCCCGACGGCAAGTACAGCGCGGACGTGGTTGTCACCGGCGAGGAGTACGTGGCCCTGGAGTTGCTAGATCGCATCATGGAATCTCGGTGCGGCGGCGAACATCCGCGCAAAACGTTCCACAGGCTGCGCCGCTCCGGGTTACTCGACGACATCCCCGGACTCGTATTTCGAGAAGGAGATGAGAAGGCGCCGCTCGACCGGCTGATCGATACAGGCATTCAGCGGATGGTGCAAGATCTGGACGAGTTGCCGCATCCGATGGTGGGCTTGGCCTTAATTGAGCCGCCGCACCGTCGCAGGACGTTGGCATCCCAGCCTATCCCGCTCCCCAAGTTGCACCGCTATGGTGGGATCGTTTCCCTCGTGACGACCCACGGTTGCAAGTTCCACTGCCCATACTGTCCAATACCCGCTTACAACCAGTTTACTTTCCGCTTCAAGAGTCCCACCCGGCTGCGCGACGAAATGGAGAGGGTTACGGAAGGGACTGGAATCCGGACTTTCTTCGGGACCGACGACAATTTCTTCAATAATCGCGAGACCGTTGAAGAAATCTTCACCGAATTAGCGCGCGGCAAGGTGCACGGACGACCCTTCCGCGACGCAGTGATCCTCGGCACCGAGGCGACCGAGTTTGACGTCTTCAAGAACCAGGACCTGCTCCCTTTGTGTCGCGAGGGAGGGCTGCGTGCGATCTGGTTCGGTATCGAGGATATGACTGCGGAACTCGTCAAGAAGGGCCAAAGCCCGGAAAAAACCAAGAAGCTCTTCGAGCTCCTGAATCAGAACGGCATTTCCCCGATGGCCATGATGATGCACCACGATGGCCAGCCACTTGTGAGCCGAGGCAACCTTTACGGCCTCCTCAATCAGGTGAATTTCCTCCGCAAGTCCGGTTCCGTTACCGTCCAGGTCACCATCCTCACGCCTTCGGTGGGCAGCAAGGGCTACGAGGAGCCCTATGCAAGAGGGATGGTCATCGCCAACGCCGGCAACGAAAAAGTGGAGGATTTCCATTACGACGGCAACCACTGTGTCGCCACGGAGGATCCGAATCCTTGGCGGAAGCAAATCAACCTCTACCTCGGCTACGCCAGTTTTTACAACCCTTTGAACTTTGTACGCGCCGTGGCGAACTGGAACGATCCGTTGTGGAGCTTCCGCGTGATGTACCAGCTTTACGGCATGGCTGGCCTGGTCCGCTCCGTTGCGAAAAGTTGGGGCTGGATCACCAACCTTTACCGCGGACCGATCTACAAGATGACCACGATGCCGCGCCGCCCGCTCCTGATGGTTCCACCCCCCGTGACCCCCAATCATCCGGCGCTCCGCCTTGAGGCCCAAACGGTGTAACGAAGTTGATCGAGCTGGCCGGGATAATTTGACTCGACAACCAGGGAAGCCGACAGCAAAAGCAGATCTTTGCTCGCGGCTTCCCTGGTTCTGTCTTTTTGCCTCTCTCGCCACCACATGCGGCAGTGTCCGAACGGCGATCTCCTCAAAAATTGCAGCGCCTTGCTCTGATGCCTGGGTATATTGGCAATTGGTCTCCGAGACTCCCACGGGAACGGGCCATGGCGATTATTCCTATCGTTCGGTACATGCTCCTGTGCGACGATTGGCGGTTGGACGGGCAGAACAACCGTCGGGTCACGATCGTCGGTTTGATCTGTAACATCCATTCGGTCAGTGAGCCACCGTACCCACTGTTCTACCAAGAGTTCTGTGCATTCCTCGCTCTCACCGAAGGTCGCGGGCAGGGGCAAGGGCACATCGTTTGCGTATTCGAGGAAACAGGTCAGACGGTATTCGAGACACAAAAGCGACCAATCCAGTTCAGCTCCGACCCGCTCGATGTAGTGGGAGTTCCCTTTCGGATTCAGCACTGTTCCTTTCCGTGGCCAGGTCTGTATTCGGTTCAGTACTGGTATGATGGGCTATTAATTGAGGAGCGCCCGCTCAGAATGAGGTGAAGCATGGCTAACCCAGGTCGCAACGAGGGCTTCCACGTCCTAGAGGATTTTGTTTGCGAAGCGATTCACGATCCTTCTGTGCCCCTCGCAAATCCCGCGAGTCAGGGGCGCAATGAGGGGATGACGGTCGTCGAGGAACTTGTGTTCGATGCGTCTAGGGCGAAAAAAACCGAGGAGAACAACCAAGCGCGCCTTCCTAGGTTATTGATTTGTGCGATCTTCTATGATCGCGCCCGCGAACTTGACAAGCGCTTGCCGGTAGGTCTCGAGGAGCTCGATCTTGCTGAGCAAGGAAGGGAAGCGTTGGTCAGGGCGGTTTCTCGCTACTTCATGGCACGCGGGTTGGACTTCATGCGCCCAAGCGAGGCACGAAGCACTTTTCTTATCGACCTCGCTATTTTAATGGCAGACCTTGCACGTCCAAATAGCGTCTTTGTCGGGGAGGCAAGGCAGACGGCCAACGAAGTTGCCGGCCGATTGCTCCGGTACGCGGGCTGGATTCCGGTTCAATCAGCGCTGTCTGAATGGAAAGAACACACCATGGCCATTGACCCCGCTGGTTCTCATGCCGCCAACGCATATCTGGCTCTCCTACGGCGCTATTGGGGCTGGGTCGGCCCGCCGCTGGCGACGAGTTCTGACGAGGAACAGGTCGCGGCCGCCATTGTGATTCCAGAGAGCATTCTTGGGAGCCTCACTAGTCGCTGCACCTGACCGCAGCCGTACGAAGGTTTTTCAGGATTCGCCGAATCCAGCAGCCGCCGTGAGGTGAATCGTTCGACAATTTGGCAACAAATTGCAACTTTCCTTGCCTTCGGACATGTCAACCGAGTATACTTTTCTTATCCACCTGAGTGGATCTCCTCGCAGGGTACCATTGCTCCGGTCCCTCAAACGCGTTCCCGCCTGGTCATCTCATCAAGGGAGTGCTTCCATGTTTGTAGTCGTGCAGCCCAGGTCTTTTCGCGCATTCTGAGTGAATCCTCCAGTGACAGGGGCTGCCGTTCAAAGAAATGGCCCTACAGAAAGTCAGAGCAGCCCGGAGCGATTGTAGCGAATAATCCTTGCCGGGCACGTTCACGCGAGCGGATTGCCTGGAGACACGAATTCCAGAAGAGGTTTGCCACGACATTCTGCTTGTCCACGTGCAGTTTTGGTTGCTATACTTAGGTGTACCAGAGAGTTCGGAAGGATCGATCAGGTACGTCTCCGGCCCCTCTGAACGCACCAACCTTAAGCTTGGAACTACCTGAATAAACAAGGGGATTATCATGAACCCGCTGTTTGCTTTCGCTCTTGGCCCCATGGAGATCACGATACTATTGATAATTGGTGTTCTCCTTTTCGGTCGCCGGTTGCCCGAGGTAGGCAGGTCCCTGGGCAAGGGCATTGTCGAATTCAAGAAAGGCCTCAAGGGCCTCGAGGATGAAGTGGAAAGCCATGTGATCGGCACCATGCGTCAGGAGCCGACTGCACTGGAGCCGCCTCGTCCGCCGCAGCGTGTGGCGACCAATGTGCCCAAGTTCGAGGAGCATGTTCCACCTCAACCTCCGACCGTGTAAATGCACCGCGTCTGCCGGCGGCGATCCAGGTCGCGCATCCTGGATCGAGTTGCCGTGCGGACGCCTTCCTGGGCGGCTAACTCAGCGGCTAGAGTGCCATCCTCACACGGTGGAAGTCACAGGTTCGAATCCTGTGCCGCCCAATGGGCAACGTTGGACCGGGAATAATCCTAGCCGGTGAACATTCCATTCGACCTATAGGTCCGATATGTCTTATCCGCCTTCTTCACTGCGTAAGCCGAACAAGCGGCCCACTTTGGGCGCTCGAGGGCGGAAACGGGTCGAAGGAAAGAATTGAATGATCATTTGGCAGGAGGGCTCATGCCCTCCTGCCTAGCAGATTGTGATGTCGTTCTAACCCGAAGCTCCTCGCGTCAAGGCTGCTTGCTGATTTGCGTTCCTGCTACGAATGCCGCTTCCTGGCCGAACACCCCATCGATGGCCTCCTTCGCGATTGCTGCCCCGGCCGGCTCCTTATTGAATGTCCACACGTCAAGTGTGTTGGTGTTGTCGTCTACTGCTGCGAATCGTATCTGGCCGTCGGCTACGGAGACGGCGACTCCAAACGCAGCGCCCGCATTCCCAGCATCTAGCTGGAATTGCGCTACGAATTGGCCTTTGGGAGTGAATTCGACCAGTTCGTTGAGATGATTGGGATCTGGATTGACAGCATCGCCATTGGCAGCGATCAGGTCGCCGTTTGGCGCCAGCACCAGGCCGAGCGGGCCGTGGAGGTGAGGATTGTTCTTTACGATCAACTTTCCTGTGCCGTTATCCTGCGTGGCAATCGCTGCATTCGGAATCGCGTAGATGGCATTGTCATCCGTGGAGGCGACGTAGAGGATGTCGTTGACCGAGTCGAAGGCGAGACCGGTTGGGCCGACAGCCACCACGTTCGGGTCCAGGCGGTGGGCGTAACCCGAGGCGATCTGGGTTTCGCTCTCCACGATGGGCGTGCCGCCGTTGGGAATGCTTAAGTTGATGCGCGTGATTGAACCGCTTAAGGCATTCGAAACAAACACCTCTGCATGCGTGCCCTCGTCGTTGATCGCCAGATCCCAAGGGCCGTTGAGAAGCGCGGAATCGGTTAGCGTCTGCACAACGTTGCCGTTCTTGTCGAGGATCAGGAGCGACCCCTGTTCCGCGGTGCCGTTCGTGGCGGTGGGAACATTACCGACGATGACGAAACCACTCTTGAGCACGCCGAGTGCCGTGGTTAATCCCAGCCCTGGTCCGCCCTGGAAAAAGACCGATTGCTGACCAAGCGGGGTGATCTGCACGATCGTGGAGCCGGTCCCTTCGGTATTGCCGCTGTCGTTAAAATTGGAAACGAGAATGTTGCCCGCCTGGAGCTTACCGCCGCTCGAAACGCCTTGCGGCACAAAGGCCACGCCGTAAGGATTCAGGTCGCCGTTGGTGGACGGGATGGTCGAGACAACCTGCTCCGCGGTCGTGGTCAGGTTTGGAAGAATCGGCGTCTGCGGAGAAATGCTGGCGATCGCTTGCAGCGAGCCCAGCAGCCCATCGCTTTCGCCGTTAATGCCGGCTGTGAAGAATAGTGTGTTCGAGTTGCCGGCCGCCGCCCCATTGCCAAACTTCAGGGCCCAGAGGTGATCCTCCTCGAAGGCTTGTCCGTTATTGGCGATCAGCTCGCCCGCGAACTTGCCGGTAGCGGCATTGAAAGCATTGATGTGGCCGTTGCCGAAATTGCCAACCAGCAGGTCATTGCTGAACTGGCCGAAATTCGAGGGGGCAAGGGCAACTCCCCAGGGACTGTCGAGCACGCCCTCGCTGATCAGGCGATGGGCCAGCGTGCCGTCGGTGTTGTAGACGTCCACGAAGCCGGTGTGCTGGGCCGGACCGCCGTTCTTGCCGGGGATCGTCGCCGTGTACTCCACGTAGAGTTGGCCATTGATCGTCTGCACGTTGAACGGAGAAGCGCCCGCGGGCAGCTTGGGGTCCGTGAAGTTGCCGGGCAAGTTCGTGACCGGCTTGAATCCCTGATCGAACACATCGATGGTACCCTTGGAATGGTCGGCGGCGAAGAGAAGCACCCGATCACTGTCGTTGCCGATGGCCAGGCCGGTGTACACCGCGCCGGGGATATCGACCTCCATGATGGCATTGTTCCGATCCACGCCTGGGTTCCAGCCCGAGATCGTCCCATCCAGGGTATCGAAGATGAAAATGCTGGAGCCGCTCTTTGTCCCTTCCGAGACGTTGAAACCAAACTGGCTGTCGTTGAAAACGATGCCGGTCGGCGTGCCATGAGGTGAGTTCATGTCGGCGCTGTTCGGAATGTTGACGACCAAAGGCACTATCGCGCCTTGGCCGGTGTAGAGCGTGCTAAGGCCGGTGCCGTTGTCCGACACCCAAAATGGGCTTGTTGCGCTGGCAACGAGTCCCCATGGGTTGACCAGGTTCGGATCGGCAGTCATGGCCAGACCAGGAATGTCGGAAACCAGGTTCGTTTGCAGGAAGTTTCCCGCCATGAGGCGGCGTGCCTCCAGCTCCTCGACACCCAAACGGGCGGCGCGCTTGCTGGTCTCTTTTCGGCCTCCACGTACCCACGTTTCCACACGGCGTGTCCAGATTTTCATACTGTGTCTCCAAAATGGTGTAAAAGATGAAGAGGGCACCAGCGGCCGCATGAAGCAACCTTGCCCGGACCCCTGGTGCCATTGGAGCCTGCTGTAAAAGGGGTCTGACCCCTTCCACGAAGGGCGATAGATCCCCACGAAAGCAAGAAATCAGTGAAGCTTCGTAGGGGGTCAGACCCCTTTTTCAGCAGGCTCCAATGCCGAAAGGGGCAGATGGCTATCACTCCTTGCCGAACAGATCGACCTCTAAGGCTGCCCTGTGTCGAGTTGAATCCCTGGATTCCCGGAGCGGCATGCCCGGCGTCGATAAGAACCGCGATCGACCGGCAATGGTCAAACCTGCCGAGCGATTTCCTCCAGGACCTCGTGCCGAGGCACGCCGTCAAGTCACGTCACGGCGCTCGACTTGAACGGCCCTCCAGCTCAAAGGCCGGAGGGCCGCTGGCACGGGGGGGGAAGCCTCCTCTTGAGAAGGGTTAACCTGTTCCTTCTATTACTGCCACCTCGCCGCCCATTGAATGCAGGCATTCAGAAGTTTTGGAGATTCCGGCCGGTCGGTTCACAGACGGACGAGTTGCTGGACGATTTGCGCGATGAACAACTACGCGAGCTGCCTGGGAAAAACAGCTGCGGCGGTTACATGCACCGCTCCAGGGTTGGCGCACGGGGGCCGTCGACGGCTCGCATTCCCGTTGCTATTTTGATCCGAAGCGATAACTTTGAGAGTTGCCGCCCTTTTTTGAAATAGGACTCTCGCTCACTCCGAGGCCGCCAATCATGCCACCCAGGAATAGACTTCACAGCCGTCTCACCACCGAAGGCATCGGCAGAGCGCCGAACAGGGCCATGCTCCGGGCCGTTGGTTTTCTTGATGAGGATTTCACGCGCCCCGTTATCGGCATCGCCTCGCTCTTCAGCGACATCACGCCTTGCAATGCGCATCTGGATCGCCTCGCTCGCAAGGGGTACGAGGGCGTGCGTGCCGCAGGGGGGGTACCGCAAGTCTTCGGGGCGCCCACGGCATCCGATGGCATCATGATGGGCCATCAGGGCATGCGCTACAGCCTGGTGTCGCGTGAGGTGATCGCGGACAGCGTCGAAGTCGTCGCCGCGGGCATGAACCATGACGGGCTCCTGGCCTTTGGCGGCTGCGATAAGAACATGCCGGGTTGCGTCATGGCCATGGCACGGATGAACATCCCGAGCATTTTCGTGTATGGCGGCAGCATCCTCCCGGGAACAGGCGCCGATGGCGCCGATATCGATATCGTGTCGATTTTCGAGGCCGTGGGGCAATTTCAAGCCGGCAAACTGGATGAGCCCGGGGTGAAACGAGTCGAATGCGAGGCCTGTCCTGGCGCTGGAGCGTGCGGCGGAATGTATACCGCCAACACCATGAGCTCGGCGATCGAGGCGCTTGGCATGTCGCTCCCTTACGATGCCAGCTATCCCGCCGTCTCGGCTGCCAAGGAGCGCGAGGCATTTCTGGCTGGCAAAGTGCTGCTAAGCCTGATCGAAAAGAATATCTGCCCACGCGCCATCATCAACAGAAAATCGCTGGAGAACGCGTACACCCTGGTGCTTGCCCTTGGAGGCTCGACCAATGCGGTATTGCATCTCATGGCCATCGCTCGCGAAGCCGAAGTCGAGTGGAACCTCGCTGATTTCGATCGGCTGGGCGCAAAAGTCCCGCATCTTGCGGACCTCAAGCCGGGAGGGCGCTATGTCATGTACGACCTGTACAAGGTGGGCGGGACGCCGGCCGTGCTGAAAGCTCTCCTCGAAGCGGGCATGCTTCACGGCGACTGCCTGACGTGCACGGGCGCCACACTCGCGGAGAACCTCAAGCCAGTGCGCAGCATCTATGAACGTCGCCAGTCTGTGGTCAGGCCGCTCAACGACCCGATGCACCCATCAGGGCACATCGTTATTCTGCACGGCAACCTAGCTCCGGAAGGAGCCGTAGCCAAGGTGGCTGGTCTCAAGCAACGCCGAATGACGGGGCCCGCGCGCGTGTTCGACGGCGAGGAAGCCTGCTTCAAAGCGATAGAGCGCCGGGCCATCAACCCCGGAGACATTGTGGTGATCCGCGGCGAAGGCCCCGTTGGTGGGCCGGGGATGCGTGAAATGTTGTCGGTCACCGCCGCCTTGGTTGGGCAAGGACTGGGCGAGAGCATCGGGCTTCTGACCGACGGCCGCTTTTCCGGCGGCACGCATGGCTTGATGGTTGGACATGTTGCCCCGGAGGCCTGGGTGGGAGGACCCATCGCCTTCCTCAAGGATGGGGACCGAATCACGATCGACGCCGACGGCAAGCAACTCACGGTCGAAATCGATGACGCGGAGATGGGAAGGCGCCGGAAGGGATGGACCAGGCCCGAACCCCGCGTGTCGCGCGGCGTGCTCGCCAAATATGCACGAACGGTTCGTTCCGCATCTGAGGGCGCAGTCACAAGCTGAACGCCAGCAAGGCACAGCCCGCATCATGTATGCGATCGCTCAAGCATGGCACAACAAGTCCACAGAATGCAGAGGAGCCCAAGCGTTTCAAGATGCGCCGCGGCCAACGAAGCACGCCGGCCGGCGAACACCGGCCGGTGCTGTTGCAAGAAGTGCTCGGGACGCTCCAGCCCCAGCCTGGTGATGTCGTCGCGGATTGCACCGTCGGTTGGGCTGGACATGCTCTGGAGTTGCTTCAACGCGTCGGTCCTACCGGCCGGCTGGTCGGCATCGACTTCGATATCGAGAATCTGCCGCGGGCCCGGGAGCGGCTGGAAACACTGGGCGGAACTTTTTCCCTTCGTCAGGGCAATTTCGCGGGTCTCTCCGCAATCCTGGCCGAGGAGGGGCTCCCCGGCGTCGATGTCCTGATCGCTGACCTGGGGATGTCCAGCATGCAAGTCGATAACGCGGAGAGAGGCTTCTCTTATCGAAGGGACGGCCCCCTGGACATGCGCATGGATCAATCGCGCGGCCGAACGGCTGCGCAAATCCTGGCCGCCATCTCCGAAGAAGATCTCGCTGCTGCCCTCCGCGAATTCGGCGACGAGCCAGATGCCGAGTTGATCGCCAAGGCGATCGTAGCGGCCAGGCAGCAGCATCCGCTGGAGCGAACGGCCGACCTCTCCCGCGTGATTCTGGATGCCACTCAAGAAAAACGACAAGGCGCGGCTTGGCGATTGCACCCCATGCCGCAGCGCTGGAACCTCCACCCCGCGGCCCGGACTTTTCAGACTCTCCGCATCCTTGTCAATCGGGAGCTGGCGAACCTGGAACAATTGCTGCGGGTCTTGCCGCTCTGCCTCCAGCCCGGAGGGAGAGCCGCGATCATCAGCTTCCACAGCGGAGAGGATAGGCTCGTGAAGACGGCTCTCCGAGCGGGGCATCTGGCCGGCACCTACTCGCAGGTTTCCTCCGAGCCCCTTCGCGGAACGTCGGAGGAATGCGCCGCGAACCCACGCTCAAGATCCGCTAAATTGCGCTGGGCGAAAAAAGCATCTCAGGAAACGCGTTGAGCGCCGCTTTATTCCGATTGCTGTCGGAAGTAGAAATGCCTTCGTCAGCTTCGCCACGGCCGTGTTTGTCCTGGATATAGTCCCTCAGGCGCTAGTTTTGTAGGATGTTCCTGCGACTTTGTAGTCTTATTGGCCGAATTATGAGAGGCCGAAAATTACCTTTCCGAAGGGGACTCCTGCATGAAATGGACCGTCGTCTCGCTCGTGGGGCTTATGCTGGTGCTCGGCTGTAATCGCCTCCGGCCAAATCGTTCAGCACAGCCGGATAGTGCGACCACAATACAGGCCAACGCTGGATCGCCGAAGGACACGACGTCATCGTCTGCCGACGCCGGTCCATACGCTGCGGGCAATAAGGTCTACGAGGCAAATCGGTGTGCCCGGTGCCATGCCATCGCAGGGCAAGCCGCGGACGCTGGCGGACAGGGGCGCAGAGGCAAGGGCCCAGATCTGAGCAAAGTCGGAGCGAAGCGGGACCGCGACTGGATCGTGGAACATGTGCGCAATCCCAAGACTCACAGCCCAAATTCCCGCATGCCGCCCTTTGGCGAAAAAATCAACGACGCCGATCTTCAATCACTTGCTGATTATTTAGCTAGCTTGAAATGAACTGCTGACTGGACCAAACCTACGAGAGGAGCTGCCATGATCCGACTTTGGACCCCCGTCGTTGCCGCCATGCTGCTGGCGGTGCCTGCCTCTGCTCAAGAGTGGGCAAAGGCACGCCTGGACAAATCCCCGCGCCATCAAGAATGGGTGAAGGTGAAACAAGGCGCGCGCGAAGTGGAGTGCTTCGTGGTTTATCCCGAAGTCAAGGAAAAGGCTACCGCCGTCCTCGTGATCCATGAGATCTATGGTCTGAGCGATTGGGCCCGGAGCCTGGCTGACGAACTTGCGGAGGCCGGCTACATTGCCATCGCTCCCGATCTTCTCTCGGGCACCGGCTCGGGAGGTGGAGGCACGAGTTCGTACTCCGGCGTGGGCGCTGTCACGAAGGCCGTTTCCTCTCTACCCCCGGCCCAGGTGACAGCGGATCTAAACGCCGTGGAGGACTACGTAGCCAAGCTGCCGGCGTGCAACGGCAATGTGGTGGTGGCTGGGTTCTGCTGGGGCGGGCGTCAAACGTTTCGCTTCGCCACCAACAATTCGCGCATCAAGGCGGCGTTCGTTTTTTACGGCGATGGTCCGACCGACGAGCAAGCGATTGCTAAAATCAATGTCCCTGTCTACGGATTCTATGCCGAAAACGACGCGCGCATCGGCAAGACGATCCCTGATTCGATCGCATTGATGAAAAAGGCCGGCAAGACCTTCGAGCCGGTGACCTACGACGGAGCCGGCCACGGCTTCATGCGCGCCGGCGAAGACCCAAAAGGCAATGCGGCCAACAAAAAAGCACGCGACGATGCCTGGCAGCGCTTGCTGGGTTTGTTGAAAAAGATTTGAAGCAGACCATGCACTCTGGCTGCACACTGGATCGCCCCTGTCTGAATCGAAATGGGGACTTGCATGAAGGCGAGACACTTGCAGCCAGGAATTGCATTGAGCATCACCTTGATTCTGGCCGGCGCAATGGCAACACATGCCCACGGCGTTGGCCAGGATCAAACGAATTGGCTGACCGATTACGAACAAGCGAGAAAGGTCGCCCGCGCAACCGGCAAGCCGCTGTTCATCGTTTTCCGCTGCCAGCACTGAGCGGACTGCAATGAATTTGACGGGCAGGTTGCTCGCCTCCATCCCCGAATTGCTGACCTGGCCGAGGAGTTTATCCTCGTTCGCTTGACCAGCATGCGCGGCGTCAACCTCAATCTCTTCGATTTCGACTACGACCTGACCTGGGCAGGCTTCTTCCTTAGTGCCAACGAACAAATGTACGGCCGTTATGGCGGGCGAGACGCATCCTCGGCAGACGGCCAGATGTCGCTGGCCGGCCTCAGGCATGCCATGGCGGCGGCCCTGGCAACCCATCGTCGCATCTCGAACATTGGTCCTGCCAGTCCGCCCACGGCTGTCCAAACCGTGGAGCAATACCCGGCTGCGCAGCGCCGCCAGGCCGATGCCTGCATCCACTGTCATCACGTTTATGACTTTCGCCGGGAAGCGTTGCAAACTGCAGCCAAATGGCGCCTCGATGAGTTGTGGGTCTACCCATTCCCAGAGAACGTGGGGTTGACCCTCGACGTGGACGAAGGCGACCGCGTGAAGAGCGTTGCCGACAATTCTCCCGCTGCCGCCGCCGGCCTGCGCGCCGGCGACTGCCTGCAGGCCGTCAACGGCGTGCCCACCGCCTCGCTTGCCGACGTGCAATACGGCCTCCAGCGCAGTCCGGCGCAAGGAATCATTCCCATTACGTGGATGCGCGCGGGCAAGATGCTTGCTAGCAACTTGGACGTTCCCAGCGGTTGGCGGAAGACAGACATTTCCTGGCGCTGGTCGCTGCGAGGGCTCGAGCCTTCTTCCTGGGTCCATGGGGATGATCTGACGTCTGAAGAGAAAAAGAAACTGGGTCTCGGCGAGCGTCAGCTAGCGTTCTTCCAGGGTAATTTCCTTTCAATACCAGCTCGCCAGGCTGGGATTCGACAGAATGACGTTATTATCGGCCTGGATGGCAAGAAGCTCGAGATGACAGCCCAGCAGTTTCAGGCCTTCGTGAAGTTGAATTACAAGCTGGGCGACCATGTCACATATAATCTACTCCGCGCTGGCATGCGCCTCGATGTGTCGCTGACGCTGATCGGCCGGCCGCCATGATTGCGGCCGCGGCCAGCCCTTGTTCGGGATTGTGTGCGTATTCCCGGCAAGGTTCATGATCTCGGACCGAGAACGCGCTCGATCTCCAGCGGCGTGGTCAGCCCATCGACGAATGATTATCGATCTGGATCCTTGTCGCGATCCTCGTACTCTTCCGCCTTTGGAGTTTCCGGCAGGAATAGTGCCGTGGGAACAGCCGGGTCGGGTTCGATGCGCAAGGTTTGCGTATACTCCTGGCCGTCGACCGACAGCACGACTCGGTAAGTGCCAGCATCGAGCGGTTTGCTGGGAATGATGAACGACTGCTGCCGCGGCGCGGTGCCCGCAATCGGCCGCGGCGCCGTGCGAATCAGATTCCAATCGACTCGGTAAAGACCTGGTTCGGACTTGGCGATGAATTCCTGCACGGTCTTGCCGTTAATATCCACCACCTTCAGGCTTACCTTCGCGGTTTTCTGGGTCAGCGAATAATAGAGTTGCGCTCCCGGCAGTGGATTCTGTCCTGCGAACCGACGCGAGCCGACTCCATAGGGAGAATCGTGATCCGGCTCCGACCTCCAGCGCACGACAATGTTCGGTTGATAGAGATGCGCCTTGGCTTTCAACACGTCCGTGCTCATCTGCCGCAATGGCGTGATATCCAGGACCCACAGACTGCGTCCGTGCGTGGCCGCGACAATCTCCCCGGCGGTGGGGTGAATGGCCAGATCATGCACCGCCACGGTGGGCAGATTGTTGTTCAACTTGGTCCAGGACGCCCCCCGGTTCAGCGATACCCAAGTTGCAAACTCGGTTCCCAGGAACAGCAGGCTGGAATTCTGCACGTCTTCGCGCAGCACGCGCGACGATCCGGTTGGGAGATTCTCCCGCAACGATCTCCAGGTCTCGCCAAAATCCTCCGTTACATATACGTATGGCTCGTCGTCGTCGGAACGATGCGCGTCAAAGACCACGTAAGCACGGCCCTCGATAAAGCGCGAAGGCTCGATCCCGGATACCCAACGCGGACCGGCCAGACGAATCTTGCTTGCAATGTCCGCCCAATGGATGCCGCCGTCGCGCGTGACCCAAAGGGCGCCGTCGTCCGTGCCGACGTAGAGCACGTCGGAGTTGCGCGGCGATTCGGCAAGGACCGTGGCCGAGCCCTGCTTGGTACGCGTGATTTCCGGGGAGATAGGCCGGAGACCATCTCCTTGCTTCAGCGACCGGAAGACATAATTGCCCGCGCAATAAAAGATGTGGGAATTGTGACTGCTGAGAATGAACGGCGTGTTCCAGTTAAAGCGATACTTCGGCTCGCCGCGCACCAAGGTTGGCGTGAGCAGCACAATGGGAATGTTCCCGAAAGAGATGATAAACGGAGCCGACCGGTTGATCTGCATGGGACCAACTTGGCCGCCCTTGGGGCGGAGGTTGGCAGTTTCGCCCGTGCGCAGGTTGCGGCGAAACATATTGCCGTCTTGAAATTCCCAGTAGACCACGTCCGGGTCATTCGGATCGACCTGGCACGCGAAGCCGTCGCCGCCGCCGAGTAGAATCCAGTCCGCGTTGATGGGACCGTCGCCGCGCAGACTCCGGCTGGGGCCTCCCCAGCTGCCGTTGTCCTGCAAGCCGCCGTAGACGTGGTACGGCTTACGGTTGTCCAGCGCGACGTGGTAAAACTGACCGATCGCCGCGTGATTGAGGAAATCCCAGTTGGCCATGCGATCGTAGGTCACGTAGAAGCCGCCGTCGCAACCGACGATCATGTGCCGGCCGTCCCTGGGATTGATCCAGAGGGCATGCTGGTCTGGATGCACGCCGTGGTCGCCGTCGGGCCGGAATGTCTTGCCGCCGTCCGCGGAACGATAGAGACTGATGCCAAGCACGTAGACGTACTTGTCGTCGCTAGGATCGACGCGAATTTGGCTGAAGTACATTGGGCGGGGATTGAGACTGTTGATACGCGTCCACGACTCTCCTCCGTCGGTCGACTTGTAGACGCCGCCATACTGGAAACCATCGGGGCCTTGCTTATCCTGGACATTCTCCCGTTGGCCGCCGTACATGAAGCCATTGGGGCGTCCGCGCCGGCCAAAGAGACCCGTTATCTGCCGGGCGGCGGGTTGATTCTGCAAGACGACGACCACTTCTTGGCTCTTCCGATCCCGGGAATAGCGTACCGTGAGCTTGTCGCCGGCCTTGTGGCCGCGGATCGATTGCGCGAGTTGGCCGAACGATGGAACCGCTTTGCCATCGACCGCCTGGATGATGTCGCCGGCTTTGAGCCCGGCCTTGTCTCCCGGACTCCCACCCGAAACCTGTGTGATACGCGTGCCGGCATCTGCATCCTCGCCGGTGACGCCCAGGTAGACGGTCTCCGCATTCGCCGCGGGCCCCATCCCGATTTTCTCCGTGTCGATGGTGGCGAAAACGATTTTGGGATCCTTTCGGTAGTAATCCAGGCCGATCCTGCCGCACTTGCACGTTGGCAGCCCCTTGGTCAGTTTGCGAAAAGTCTTGCCTCCGTCCGTGGTTTTGTAGATGCCCGCACTCGCGCCCCATTTCGTGATGGGATCGTAGCTGTCGTAGCCGTCAGCCATCGCCGGCTCGCCGGGGTGCGTGTCGAAACCATCCCGCCGGCGTTCGTACATCGCGACCAGCAAGGTTTCTGGGACGGCTGGATCGAGCCTGATGTCAACCACACCCGTGTTGGCGTCGGTATAGAGTATCTTCTGCCACGTTTCACCGCCGTTGATTGTCTTGAACAGTCCACGTTCTTCATTGGGGCCGTAGCAACGGCCCATGGCGCCGACGTAGACGATGTTGGGGTTCTTGGGATGGATGGCGATCTTGCCGATCTGGAACGATCTTCGCAGACCCATGTTCTTCCAGGTCTTGCCGCCGTCGGTCGACTTGTAAACGCCGTCGCCGTAGGAGACGGAGTTGCGCGGATTCGCCTCTCCCGCGCCGACCCAGACAATGTTGCGATCCGACGGCGCCACGCAGACATCGCCGATCGACACGGTCGCCTCATGATCGAACTGGTGTTCGAAGGTTACGCCGTTGTTCACCGTCTTGAGAAGGCCCCCCGAGGCAGTGCCAATGAAATAGGTGCATGGGTCGTTCTCGTAGACCGCAATGGACGTGATGCGCCCTCCCATCGAAGCGGGACCTATGCAGCGCCACGTTAGCGTCTTGATCCAATCCGGACTGAGTGTTCCCTCGGGGGCCGGAGGCGTCGTGGGCGTGGGCGGTGTGCGGCGCAATTCTTCCAGTTTCTTCTGCAGGGCGTCGAGTTCCTTTTGTAGCTTGTCAATTTGCTGATCACGATCGGATCGCTGCTGTCCCAGGGTTTGCCCGGGAACGAATGCTAGCGTAAGGAGTGCCGAAACTGCCAGGAGCACGGCGACCAGGGTGACTCGGTTACACAACATTGCCATCGAACCTCTTGCGCCATGAAAAACTGGAGAGAACCCGACTTACTGGCGTGATGGAGATCGAGCTTCCTGCCTGCCCGCTGCGGAGGTGTCCAAACCGAGGCAGTACTTCAAGATAGCAAGACGGTGGCATCTTTCCCACTGGTTTTGCCTTGAGAGCGTGTTGAAAAAGGGGTCTGACCCCTTCGAATCTGCAAAGCCTGGTGGCCTTGGAATGGACGGAATGCCGCGATTCTCCAGGGGTCTGACCCCTTTTTCAACACGCTCTGACCACGCCTCCATGCCAAGGAATATCAGATTGCGGGCGGGCCAATCGAAGGTGCGCCGAAGGTGCGCCAAAAGTGCGCCGTTTTGGGGGCAAAAAGGAAAAATACGCCGGCGCGCCCATCGTCTCCCCTGCCAATATCGACGCCAAATCGTGCTTGAGCATGGCCAATGAGTGCACAACTGCCTCTGCATTTTTGCAACTCTCATCGAAGTGCGCTTTCGCAACATCGAGGACGCGGCAGGGCTCACGACCTCGCACGCCGAGGTCGTCTCCCGGCGTCCCGCTGAGTCAATTGTAGATCCAGCAAGGCGCATGAGGAACCGCAGCCGACGAGATTTGTGCCATTCTTATCGGTGAATCGGCAGGATAAACGCCGAGGATGGAAATGCCTAGCCGTAGGGTGTGTCAAGTTGTGCTGGTTAACGCGTTCCCCGACATGGTACGATGCCGGCAAGGAGACCATCATGATCGAACTGAACGAACAACAGAGGCATGAGTTGAGCGCCCCAGAGCCGGTAGCCATCGACCCCCAAACCCAGGAGATCTATGTCCTGGTCCGCCGGGAAGTCTACGATCGTCTCAAAACGCTCCTGGCGCTAGATGACTACGATCCCGATGAAGGGGCCGGGTCCATGAACGAAGTCATGGCTGAGGACGACGCCAAAGATCCCTACCTGGAGAGTTATCAGCGTTCCGGGAAAAAGGCATGAAACGCGGCGACGTGGTGATTGAGCCCTTTCCCTTCCAGGACAAGTCGGGCGAGAAAATCCGCCCGGCGGTGGTGGTCCAAAGCGACTCCGAAAGCCAACGGCTCGCCAACACCATCTTGGCGATGATTACAGGCAATCTAGATGACGCCCGCCAAGCGATGACGGTGCTGGTCGATCCGCGGACATCCTGGGCCGGGCCATCGATCCGACCGGGCTGTCTGGCTGGACCAACGCCATCACGCAATTCACCAACGACCCCACTGATCAAGGCGGCTTACCGAACTTCGGCCCACGTGCCCTGGCGGCTTATGAGATTCTGGGCAGCATGGAGTCGAATACCGACGAGGTGCAATCCTACTATCAGCAGTTCCTTGGCCGCTTAGCGAATCCGAGCGGTCTGGAGACGTTTGTGGGCGATCTGCAGGCCGACGTGGCCGAGGAGGCCGTGGTGGCGAGCCTAGTCGGCTCCCAGGAGTACCTTATTCGCGCCAGTGCCCGGCTCGGTGCCCCGCTCAACGCGACCTTCTTTGCTCCGGGCGTATTAGACGCTGGCGCGCCCGGGGCGCCCGTCCCGGCAGGCTTCTTGTTTCCGTAACGGACAGGGCCTGCGCATTGGGCCGGATCCAAATGGGTCGGGAGCTACCGCACTCTTTTCGATCCCGATCTCCTCTGCGGTATACACGCTGGCCGCCGTCAAGGAGCTCTCCTCAAGGAGGATTTCTTCGGCATTGGCGACGTTCGCATCCATCACGGAGAGCGAGCCGACTCCGTGGTAGTGAGGTGTTTAAGCTTGCAGTAGACGATCCAGTCCCGCGGCCGGCCACGGTAAAGAGCAGACGAGCACGGGATGGGCGACTGATTATTAGATGCGTCCCCCTTTGCTCCAAGCCGATGACACGCAGCGAGCGCTGCACTTCTAGGGAGAGGTTTTCGGTTGGAAATTTACCAAGGCAGAGGGGCTTCCAGTCGAGTACTGGCGAATCGAGACGGACGGACCGCGCGGCGGTCTCTTGAAGCGTCCTGCCAAAACCCCGCCGCACGCATGCGGGACCAATGCCTTCGTGTGTTCCATGGAGGTCAAGGATTCTGATGAGACCGCTGGCAAGATCCAAAACCTTGGCGGTATCATCGCGCTCCCCAAGTTTGCCGTGCCGAGCACTTGCTGGCAAGGGTATTTCCTGGACACCGAGGGGAATACCCTTGGCATCTTTGAGGTCGATCAAGAAGCAAAATAGCGCGGAATTGCCGATGTTCCACGCGAACAACCTGAACGCTGTCCTTTCGCACCGAGGGTCCAGCGCGCGCTGGTACGTGGGCCCACGTCCAGTCAAGTTGGAAATGGACCAGGACGTCTTAATCGAGTTGGCACGTGGGTAAGAGCGCCGCAGCTTCGTCACGCCCTTCGGGGAAGACAAAGGGGACGCATCTATTATTCATGGCATCTCAGCCCGTTGCCATTACCCTTCCTGCATGCCACGCACTGCCCGCCAAACGCCGGGCGGCTATGTCTACCACACGCTCAACCGTGCGACGGCCCGGCTCAAGCTCTTTCGCAAAGGTGCGGATTACGACGCCTTCCTCGGCCTGCTCGACGAGGCCTTAGCCAGCCGTTTGGCTGGCGGCGAGATTGCCTTGCGGCGTTTGCACCCCGGGCCGGTCGTCCTGCCGGCCAACTGGCTGCAGTTGGTCAACAAGCCACAGACGGAAGCGGAAGTGGAAGCCATGCGCCTGTCGGTGGCGCGCGGCCGACCGTACGGTTCGGACGGCTCGGTGCAAACGGTGGTGAAGCGCTTAGGCTTGCAATCGACGATCCGGTCCCGCGGCCGGCCACGGAAACGACCAGGCGACGCGGGGAAGGGCGAGTAATAATTAGATACGTCCCCTTTGTATGTTTATTAGATACGTCCCCTTTGCATTTTCACAATCACGACGTGCCGGCGTTTCAGACGCCTATGTGCGATGGATCGATTGTAAACGTGAATGACTTCCGGCGGAGTTCATGTTCCGCTCATAGCCGTGCATCCAGGATGCGGCGGACACGGACGAAACTCGGCAAGTGCTCGCTTAACGTCGCCGGTTCGAGTTGGCCCAGCACCTCGAATGACCGTTTGCCTTTGATGTAGGCATTGCTGCAATTGCGCGTGGCTTGGGTCAGAGTGTTTTGGATGGTATCACGAGCACGCGCCTCCAAGTCTGGCAGCGCAGGCAGTGCCGATTCCTGCAGGTCGTTCCCGTAGTGGCTAGCCAGGGTTGCCCGGTCAGCGACAATCCAGGTCTCCATGCACGTAGTCATGAGCAGCACTTGCTCGTCTGTCGCTTCTCTGGGCTTGGCCCAATGGTCACGCTTTTGCAGATGCTCCCAAGTGGTTTCAATGTCGGCCACTGGATCCTCGCTGTCGATCAAGAGGGCCACGAAGTCGCCTTCCCTGGCATTAGCAAGAGCGGTCTTAAAGTCATCGAACGCGGTACTTCGCCCACCGCACGCCTTCAGTTTTGGCAGACGGCCTGCGTAACCACACCGCTCCAGCAGCTTGCAAAAACCTTCACGACAGCGGATGTGCAAGTCGCGCGACTCGCCACCACCCTCCAGGTAGATGGTGCTGCTCACCAGCGCGTTCCTCCGAGCTGGCCTTGCGTCCATAATTGTCCCAGCCGGTACTTTTCCAGCCAGGGCTGCACTTCGTCCTTGTTCAGGCGACGCAGCTCGGTGCGACCATTGTGCTTCTCGCAGATCACGAGTGCTTCGGGGTGTTCCGTCAGCGCATCCACGAGAATGTCTGAATGTGTCGTCACGATAAGTTGCGTGCGTTGCGCTGCAGCCACCAGCAAATCGGCCACTTTCGGTAGGAGATCAGGGTGTAGTCCCAATTCCGGCTCCTCCAGGCCAATGAGCGGCGGCGGCTCCGGATCGCAGAGGATGGCAAGGAGGCAGAGGTAGCGGACACTGCCGTCGGAGAGGCGCGTTGCCGGAATGGTGAACTCGCCTTCCGTGAAGAACACCTGAACCGTTCCACCCTCGATGCTGATGTCGAAATCCGTCAGGCCCTCGTACAAGTCACGCAGCCCGTTCAGTAGGGCTGCCTTGGTCTTGCTCTTACGGCGCAGATGGTTGAGGAACAAACCCAGGTTGGAAAAGTCCTCCTCCAACCGATCGTTCCGCAAGTCGGCCTTTTGTGGCTGGCGGAAGACCGTGTTACGGCCGAATGCCCACTCGCGATACAGACGAACTCGTTCGTATGCGCCGGCCAGATACGTGAGTTCGGGGTAGCTCTCCGGGTCGCGCAGCTGTGCCAGAATAGATAAGTCGGGCTGCACGGTTTCCCCGCGAAGGTTGCGCGGATTACCGGTGCGGGTGTTGATAACTGGCCGTCCTTGCTGATAGCCATAATAAAAGTACGGCTCATTTTCCAAATCATTAGGCCCTTTATTCGCAATGCGCTCAACGGCGATGAGCTCATCTCTTAGCCGGAAGCTCTGTTGTTCTACCTGGAAAACGAGAAAATGGCGCAGCGCTTGCGAGCCGTCGGGATTGTCGAAGATTGCTTCAAGCATCGCGTCGCCATGCGGGGCACCCTTCCAGATCCACTCGCCGACGCCACCGCCGCGGAGGATGACGGGGCGCAGATCAGTGGGCGCACTACGTAGGAGCGCTATAGCATCTAACAGATTGGACTTGCCCGATCCGTTAGGACCTACCAGCACGTTAAGACTGCCAAGTGGTAAGCGCGGCATCTCTGGGCCAAATGACAGAAAATTGCCCAAACCGATGGACTTGAGAAGTAGAGGACCTGTTACGCGAGCCGAGTTGGACGTGGGTCCCGGGGTGGGAACAGAGCTTGGCGGCATTGTGGTCATGACAAGTCCTCCAGTCGTCGTCCAGTTCGGGAGGCGGTTTAGCTTATTGGCTTCAATGATTCTACACCGTGAATCATAGGTTCGCGAACTCACTTGTCGTCGCGAAATTGCCAGAGGTTTTTGCCGAGGCTTTCCCGGCTCAGTAGCTTTAGCGATGACCGGCGGAGTGGCGAGAATAAAAAGGGGACGCATTTGAATCCCAAGGGGTTGCTAGAACATACTGGACCAGACGTGAGAAAAGGGGACGCATCTGATTTCCTTGACATGGCGGCAAGCTGCTATTAGCCTTCCTGCATGCCACGCACTGCCCGCCAGACACCGGCCGGCTATGTCGACACGCGCTCAACCGTGCGACGGCCAGGCTCAAGCTGTTTCGCAAAGCTGCGGATTACGACGCCTTCCTCGGCGTGCTCGACGAGGCCCTGGAAAAGCATCCCCTGCGCGTCTTGGGCTACTGCATCATGCCCACCCACTGGCATTTCCTGCTCTGGCCGGCCGGCGATGGGCAACTGACTGCGTTCTTGCGCTGGCTGACCCTGACGCATTCGGTCCGCTGGCACAAACACCACCACACGACCGGCAGTGGCCACGTATACCAGAATCACTTCAAGGCGTTTGCGGTGGCAGAGGACAATCACCTTTTGACCGTGCTTCGCTACGTCGAGCGCAATCCACTGCGGGCTGGGCTGGTGCGCCGAGCCGAGGACTGGCGCTGGTCCAGCTTGGCCTGCCGTTTGGCTGGCGGCGAGGTTGCCTTGCGGCGTTTGCACCCTGGGCCGGTTGTCCTGCCGGCCAACTGGCTACAGTTGGTCAACAAGCCACAGACGGAAGCGGAATTGGAAGCCATGCGCCGGTCGGTGGCGAGCGGCCGACCGTACGGTTCGGACGGCTGGGTGCAAACGGTGGTGAAGCGCTTGGGCTTGCAGTCAACGATCCGGCCCCGCGGCCGGCCACGGAAACGACCAGACGACGCGCGAAAGGGCGACTGATAATTAGATACGTCCCCTTTTTATTTCATGACCACCTGTTGAATCCTTCGGACGAGCCAAAGATGGCCGATAGGAGCGTCTGGTCGGTCATACCGGAGGACAGGGCCGCCATCCAATCGGCAAGGCCCGCCGCCTCGGCCGGCCGCCCGAGGAATTGCAGGTAGTCCGCGTTTATCAGATCTGCCCGATATTCCGTGGAAGTGAGGAAGTCCTGGGCCACAGCGTCACGGCTGGCTCCACCATTGAGTGCGTTAATCCAGTAAGCCTCTCCACCGGAATCGGCGGTACGGGTGAGCATGTCCTGATAGAGCGCATCCACGAAGCTTTGGTTGCTACTGCCATGCAAGGCGAAATACTCCGCCGACCCGACGATGTCGGCGGTGACCTGCTCAATGGTCGCACCGCCGAGCAGAACACTGACCCACGACTGGGCTCCGCCGGGGTCGGGGGCGCGATGTAGATAGCGCTGGTACAGACCGGTCACCACGTCGGTCAGGTACTCCGTGCTGCCTTCGATGCCGCTCACCACGCTGCCGGGCGAGGCGCCAGCGTTGAGCAAATTCACCCAAGCCGCGGCACTGGGATCGGTCGAGCGGTTGAGCAGTTGCCCGTAGACGACTGATACAAAGTTCCAGGCGGGACTCAGGATCTCAAAGGCGCCAACGTCAGGCGGATTGCTGCGGGCGAAGCCGCGCTCGTCGACGGCGGTCGCGCCGGCCACGCCTCGGTTAATGGCCGAGCTACCGGGCAGCAGGGCCTCGGTCTCCAAGACGAACGTAGTTGTCGGTCCCCCATTATTTTGCAAGGGTCCAAGCTGCGCGTCGAGCGGATGCGCCGTCGTACCAACCTGTGTGCTGGCCGCGGTGAAGCCGGTATTGCCGCTGCCGGCACCGCTGATCCCAATCAGGTTGCCGCCCTGGTCGGCGAACATTCCGGTTGGGTTGGAAGCATCGCTGCCGGTGTTGGCGTTGTTCTGGGCGATGATGGTGTTTTGCACTCTGAAGGCGGAACCGATGGCTCCTGCCCAAAAGACGCCGCCTCCGGAGGCGGCGAGGTTGGCATTGATGGTGTCATTGACGAGCAGAAGGCTGCCGGAGAAGTTTGCCGGGGCGTCGATAGCGCCGCCCTCATTGTTGGCACCGGAATTCATGGCGCTATTGGCCACGATACTCGAGTCGACGATCTGCGCGCCGGCGACGCCCGCTGTGATCGTCTCGATCTCGATGCCGCCGCCGTTGCCGGCTGTATTGTTGGCGATCGTGCTGCACATGACAGTCAGCGCGCTGCCGCTGTCGAACACAGCTCCGCCACTGCCGCCGCTAGTATTGCCCTTGAATTCGCTATCCATGATTGTTGTTGCCGGACTGCCCTCCTGGATAGCGCCGCCGTTGCCGCCTGCGGAATTGTTCGAGAAGAGACTGGTCTGAACAACGAGGGCGCCGAGATCGTTCAGTTCCCCGATGCCGCCTCCGGCGCCGTTCGACTTGTTTTGGTTGATGATGCTGGCCGTGATGGTAACGGTGCTACCGGCCGAGGTATCCACTTCGATGCCGCCGCCATTTCCGCTAGCGTTGTTGTTGGCGATGGTAGCGCTCTGAATCGTCAAGGATTGGCCGCCAGCAAGGATGCCGCCTCCACTGCCGCCGCTGGTGTTTGCCTGAATCTCGGCACCGGAAATCGCCGTGGAGACGCAGCCGGTATCGATGCCGCCACCGTTGCCGCCAGCCGTGTTATTAGCGATGGTACCGCCCAGAATCGTCAACGATTGGCCGCCAGCAAGGATGCCGCCGCCATTGCTGCCGCTGGTATTCGCCTGAATCTCGGCATCAGAAATCGTCGTGGAGCCACCGCGGGTATCGATGGCGCCGCCATCGCCGGTGGCCGTATTGCCAAGAAAGGGGCTGTCTAGCAGAGTCAGCGTTCCCGTGAAATCGACGTCACCATAACCGCCACCCGCGCCAGCGGCCTGGTTGTGCTTGATGGTGCTGTCAATGATGGTGATTGCGCCAGCGCCCGACGCGCCGATGCCGCCACCGATGCTACCCGGGGCAGTCGTAGAGTTGCCGCTGACGAGGGCCCCGGTCATCGTAAGGGTGGCGCTCTGAAACAGGGGTCCCACTGAACCGGCGTTGATCCATATGCCGCCTCCCCCGTCGGCGGACGTGTTTCCGCTGATGATCATGCCAGGCGGGATGGAAATCGTACCCGGCCCATTGGTTTCCAGGCCGCCGCCGGCCGCGCCGGCCTGATTATTAAGGAGATCGGTATTCATGAAAGTCAGTGTCCACGGGTTTCCGGGCGCGCTCTCCATGGCGATGCCGCCGCCTTTGGCGGCAGCGGCGTTATGCTCGAGAACCATGTTGGTCAGCGTCAAGCTGGCATCGCCCTGAACGCGGATGCCGCCCCCGTCGCCGGCGGCCTGGCTGCCGGGCTGTGCGCTGCCATCTTGGATGACGAACCCCTCCAGTGACATGGAGAAGCCCGAGTCGGCGGTGCCCGCGGGGTCGATATCAAAGACGCGGGCCAGGTGATTCCCATCCACAACAATGGTGCTGCCACTGCCATTCTGGATGGTTAGTTGCCCGGTATTGGGGAGAATGGCGAATTCGCCGGCTTGATTGTCGGTCTCGCCGGCCGTTCCCGGCAAGCCAATTTGGTAGAGTCCCGGAACCTGAAGATTGATGGTCTTGGGCCCAGGCGTGCTGTTCGCCGCCTGGATGGCCGACCGCAGGGTAACTGTATTGCCCTGGCCTATGATCTGGCCCGTGGTTGGATCGACGCCGCCGGCGATGCTCAGGTCAGCCAGCGTATTGACGTTGAAGACCGTATCTATCTGGAACTGAGCGATCTGGGTGCCCCAGTCGTCGGTCGATCCGCTATCGACGTTGTACTCGTTCGCCGCCCAAAAGGTGCCGTCGACGGGGTCGTATTCGGTGGCGCTGTAATCGCCGCTACGCTCACCCCCAGGGGCATTGGGGACACCCTGCTGTACCAGGACCGGCGCTTCCATGGTGCCCGGCGCGTCCGTGGCCCCCCGACCGGTGACATAGACCGACGGTTCCAGGCTGCCGTCCTGGCTGCTGCCGATGAATGTCATTCCTATGTTTCCGTTCGGTGCCATCGCGATCGAGGGATACGAGGTATCGATACCAGGACCCATATCGATGTCGCCTTGCTGGGTGAGCGTGATGCTGCCGGCCGTGTTGAACTCATACCAGCGCGCCAGGTTGTCTCCACCTCCCACGGTGCCGACGTCCTGGGCGGCGACCAAGTTGTTATTGATCCAGTCGGCGCTCAGCATACGGTCGTCGATCTGGGGCGTGGAGTAGGTGCCGGGGCTGTCCTGATAGGGGTTGACGCTGAATGTGCTGGTCGCAAAGGTCGGGCCGCCGCCCAGGTAGTTCTGCATTGTGACGACGTTGACCGTGGACTCTGATTCCCAGGTCAGGTCCTGGTCGCGCTGCACGAAGTATTCCAGGTTGCCCGGCTGGGTGCCGTGCATCCGCGCGGGGATGAGGATGCGATGGTCGCCGTCGCCCTGCCCCATGTCGGTGGTGACATCGGTCAGGAAGTAATTGACGTTCTGCACCAGCGGTGCGCCGGCCAGGATGGCTGCCTTGGACATCGACACAATCAGGTCGTGTACAAGCAAAGTCGACTGCATGGTACTGGGCACCGGCGAACGTGACTGCATCGTATCGTGCACCGGGCCGCCGGCGTTGGGGAACTGGTTGAGCGAAACGAAAACGGCGTCGGCGTTCCAGCCCATCTTGGGGAAGTCGGCAAAGTCGGCGCCGCCTTCCTCGACCGCAGTGATCTTGGTGAAATCGGTCCAGCTCGCGGAGCTGAAGTCGCTCGGGCTCGAGGTCGTCGACACGGCAAAGTCAAGGTCGGAATTCCCCGCTGCGTTCAATTCCAGGACGCAAACGTAGAACCGGCCCGCCAGGTCGTCGTACATCACTTGGGGATCGCTGAAACCGTCGCCGGCGGTGACGACCGGCGCGAAGAAGGTCGAGAATTCGGTGGCCGGGGCGATGACGGCGCCGGTCTTGGACTGAATCCGCATGGCCGTGTTGACGGCATTGATGACGGAGCTGGGCCCGACTGCCATCATGCTGTCGGGCGGCGTGCAACCGCACGACGTGTCCAGGTAGTTCAGTCCCGTGATGCTTTGAAGAAGTTGGACGGTCGGCACACGGCGCTCCTCCAGTGCCTCCAATTGCGGATGGTAATTCGATCTACTTCTCTGTTTGATGGGCCGGCACGATGTGCCTTTGATGATTCTGCATACGCGACCGAGCTGCTCTTGCCAGGATCGAAGCGACATAAAGAGTTCTCCAAGATGAAGACACGGCCTTCGCGTCGAACCCTGGCGCGCACGATGTACGCCTGGGCGTCAACGCGAGATGCTATCACTGCGGAACGGAACAGAGCGGGGGTGTCCGCTCGCGGGGGGGTGGATCTGTAGGCCGCTTCCTTGGCGTGCGCTCGTCCTGATGGGAGAGAAAGTAGCGACGAGGGAGGGCAGTGCGTGGGCTCTTCACCTCTTGCCGTAAGTGTTCCCGTTTTTCAGAGCTTTGCAAGCGACGTGCCAAAATCCCAAGAGAGAACGAGATATGCCGTAACCAGGCTCAGCTATTGAAGATCAAAACAATCCATGCCACAGTGCGTGCGAACATAGTGCCTGCGGGAGGATTAGTGGGGCGGGAGTTTGATCTTCGCGGACAGTACTTGCTCAAGAAGAGAAGATAGGTCCGCCTTGGCGAGCATTCGTAGTCGACCCTTTCGCGCGACTTCGCCCGCAACCGCGAGCAAGAGGACGCGTCCAGTTTCGACGCCACCGTGAAGCGGGACAGGCTACTGTCTCGCAGATTACTGCTATCCCAATGCAAGGAGGGGGGCATGAATTGCCAGGGAAACGGATCGCGTTTGGGGTCGCAATTCGCTCCGGCTTGTAGCGCTGATTCGCGAGCTATTGGAGACTTGGTTGGCAGCGGATGTTCCAATCAGCGACCAAAGCGCGGCATAGCCGGTGGGGGCGGCGGACGAAATACTGGCGTGGTGGGCTGAAACTGGTTGCCTTTATTGAATTCACCCATACGCTTTTGCCAGTCTGTCGATTTCATCAGCTCGCTAAGGTCCTTGCCGTCGGAAGTCTTGATCGAGGACTTGAACTCAGCGGGGATATCCTGATTGCTGATTTTCGACAACAGCCATTGCGTATATGAATTGCCGGCCTTTGCCCGCGCATCGGTCAGTGCCGTCCGATTTTGGTAAAGCCAGACCCCGCCGATTGTCACCAGAAACAACCCAATCACGACGGAGAGTAGTTTGTTCCAGGTGTGATAGGTTTTTTCAAGATCTTGCGACATGATGACTGCCTCCGATCGATCGATACAAAGGATTGCAGCCCTGCCGATCCGCCCTCTGTTCTCCTTCCCGAAAGCGTAGCTTGGATTTTGGTCGCCGGCCAATATTTCCGTGAACGGAGGTGGGCCAAACCGGCAACCCTGGCTACAAGAAACTGATCCCTTCAAAAAGAGAAAGGGATCGGGAGTCCCGTCCCTTTTTTCGGCAGGTCACTTACCCGGTTTCCACGCGGGCCGGCCGCCGTCGAATAAGCCTTCCTCTTTGAGGATTTCAACGGGATTGGCCCCGTTGGCGTCCATCATGTAGAGCGAGCCGAATGCCTGGACCTGGTCGAAATGTTGAAAGGCGATGCGCTTGCCGTCCGGCGACCAGGCCGCATGCGTGTTAACTCCGCCGATCTTCGTGATTTGTCGCTTGTGTTCCCCTGAGGGATCTACAGCGAAAATCTCCATTCCACCGCCATTGGCGCTGCTTTCGCCAAAGAGAATGCTCTTACCGTCGGGCGACCAAGCCGGATACATGTAGCCCAGACCGCAGTCCTGCTTGGAGATGTCCCGCACATTTTTCCCGTCTGCGTCCATCACGTAGGTGCGAAAGCCGTTTGGGGAAGCGCGGTTCGATGAAAACGCGAGTTTCTTGCCGTCGGGCGACCACGCGGGAGACATATCGTAAGCGGGGTCGTTGGTCAGGTTCACGAGGGCGGTGCCATCGGGGTTCATCACGAAGATGTCCAGGTTCGACCCGTCAATCAGCCTGCTAAAGGCGATCCTCTTGCCGTCGGGCGACCAGGCGGGCGCGCCGTCGCGGATAGAATCGCGCGTGATCTGCTTCACATTGCTGCCGTCGGCATCCATTACATGGATCGCGGGGTTGCCTGCACGACTGGATGCGAAGGCAATCTTCTTTCCATCGGGCGACCAGGCTGGGTAGGTATTGTCGTAGTCGCTGTTGGTAAGGTTTTTTGGTTCGGAGCCGTCTGGATTGATCAGAAAGATGTCGTTGGAGCTGCCCGTGCGATTGGACGTGTAAATCAATTTGGGCTGTTCCGGCGTCGTCGCGCCGAGCAGAATGGCCAATGAGGAACAAAGCCCCAGAAAGACTGGCAAGCGTCCCATGGCTCAAGCCTCCGAGCTGCGAGGGCGAGCGGCAGCGACCGTTCTCCCCTCGCCCCGGTACTCCGGGGAGAGGGGCCGGGGGTGAGGGGCCTTGGCCGGGGAGCGTTCGTCCCCCTCACCCCCGACCCCTCTCCCCCGAAGCGGGGGAGAGGGGAGATTATTACGCGCCGGTGGCCTACTCAGCATGGCTTCGATCATAAACTGCCGCCAATCACGTGACCAGCTGCTTCGGGACCAGCTACGTTAGACGGCGCGCCCTCCTCGCGTCTAGCTTGTTGCGCGGTCTGCCACGCCGGGCCTCGATCATGATGCGGGCGCACGCCTCGGCGTCTGAAACGGGGTCATGATGTTTTAGTGGAATGCCCAGGTAGGCGCACACGTTTGGGAGCTTTGTCGGAAAAATGCCCCACGTGCTGCGGGCAAGCTGGACGGTGCACTTGAACGGAAGGGGCGTGGGTGGAAGGCGTGCCGCCCGGCAGCAAGTCATGAGGACATCGCGATCGAAAGGCGCATTGTGCGCAACCAGGGCATCGGCGCCCTCCAGGATTCGGCTCAGCTCCGGCCAGGCTTCGCCAAACGTCGGCTTATCCGCAACGGCAGCCCAGGTGATCCCGTGCAAATACGAGAATTCGAAGTTTGGCCTGGGCGGCCGGAGCAAGCAGAACTCCCGGCGAACGATTTCGAGGCCTTCAACCCGGACCAGCGCTACCGCACAGGCGCTGTCCGAGCTGCGGTCGGCCGTCTCGAAATCGATGGCGACAAAGTTTGCCGGCAATTCGCTGCGCGGTGCGGTTCTCGGAGTGTTATTCAATCCATTACCTCCCTGCCCAGGGAGCCTGCTGAAAAAGGGGTCTGACCCCTTCCACGAAGGGCGAGAGATCCCCAAGAAAGCGGGGAATCAGTGAAGCTTCGTAGGGGGTCAGACCCCTTTTTCAGCAGGCTCCCCGGCGTGGCCCTAATTCTTCTTCTTCAACTCCTCTTGCAAGACCTCCACTGCCTTTTCGATTTGCGCATCCCGGCCCTTGGTGTAATCGTCCGGAGTGTTATCCACGTAGACATCGGGCGGCACACCATAGTTCTCGAGGTTCGTCCCGTTCACGTTCCAGAGGCCTGAGCCGGGGGTACGGATTGTCGAGCCGTCCATCAGCGTGTACGCTCCCGTGCCAATGACGGCGCCATAGGTTGTGACGCCCACAACCTTGCCCAATTTGAGCGTCCGAAAGCCGTCGGGAAACACTTCGGCATCGGAGGTCGAGCGTTCATTCTCCATGACGACCATAGGCCCAAAGAAGCCACGGAGCGGCCGAGTGACATGCACGGAGTCGCGGACGCGCGTGTACTGATACTGCCTTTGCTGTAGGATCTCCAGCAGTTCCTGGTCGATGCCCCCGCCCGGGTTGAAGCGCTGGTCGATAATGAGCGCCTTCTTCAGGTGCCTTTCCGTGAGATCGCGTTCGAACTTGCGCAGCGACGGGGCGTTCATCTGCCGGATGTGCAGGTAGCCAATGGTGCCGTTGGAGCGCTTATCGACAATGGCCCTGCGATCGGCTACCCACTTTTCATATTGCAGCGTGCCCTGCTGAGCGGCGCCGACTGGAGTAACCTTGGTCTTCCACGAGCCTTCCTTGGTCGGTTTGGAACTAACGGTAAATTCCAGGCGATTGCCGACGGCCTCCGTGTACCGTTTCCAGTAGCTGTCACCCGCTTTGAGGTCCTGATCGTCAATGGCGAGGATGTAATCCCCAGCGTTGATTTTGACATAATCCTTGTCGGCCGGCCCGTCCTTGTAGATGTGAGTGACGCGGTAAAATCCACTCGCGTCGGGTTGCAGCTCGAAGCCTGGAAAGCGTGTCTGCCCGCGAGTGGCCTCGGGCCTACCCCCGCCGGTGATGCCTGTGTGCGATGCATTGAGTTCGCCAATCATCTGGCTGATGACGTCGTGCAAATCCTCTTGGTCTTCCACGAACTCCAGGAGCGGCTCATAGACCGCCTTCATTCTGTTCCAGTCGATTCCATGCATCTCGGCGTCGTAGAATCGGTGCTTCATGACGCGCCAACTTTCATTGAAGACCTGCTGGCGTTCGGCTTTATGGTTTACTTCTACGCGCGCTGTAAAGTTGATGCGCTTGCCGGTGCCAGCCCCACCGCGCCCGGTCTGTGCTGCTGCACCTTCGGGAGCCGTGCTGACTGAAATCGAGTAGAGGTTATTCCCTTGGCGGTAGAAGAGGGTGCGACCGTCCTTCGAGAATTGCAACGACGAGAAGCCGGCCATGCCGCCTGGTCTGCCGGGAGGGCCGTCCTCTTCTCCGGACCTGGTCAATTGTGTGAGGCGTGATAAATGCTCGCCATCCGGCTGGATGGTCCAGATCGACTGCACGGGCCTGCCGCCTTCTGTACCGGAGGTGACGAACGCATAGGTCTTGCTGTCGGGCGCGATGGTGAGATCCTGAATGGTGTCGCCGGTGCGGGTCAATTGCCGAGCGCGCCGGCCGATTCGATTGAAATCGATCTTTACCTCGACCTTTTTTGCGGTTGTCGGACGGGCGCGTTCTGCGGGCGACCCGTCCGGTCTTTCGGGGGCGGCCTCAGCGCCGGCGCGCTGGCCGGTCCGCGGTTGCGTACGTTCGTTTGTCGCAGCTTCCTCCTCGCTATCGACCGCCTTATCGAGCGTGTCGGTCGTTTCCGGCGTCAGCGCAATCGACGAGATCTGGGCATTCGATTGCCCGCCTTGGCCGATGTTGGCAACGTCGACGCCGGTGAGATAGATGATCCGCTTGCCGTCGGGCGTCCATAAGGCGCCTAGATCGCTATAGCTCTCGGCATTGGTAAGGCGGCGCTCCTGCCCGCCGTCCGCGGGGATGATGTAGATATGCGGCAGCAACGTGTTCTCAGCCCTCGTATACGAGATCCACTTGCCGTCAGGCGACCAGCGCGGATTGACGAGCGCACTGCCGCCGAAGCCGATGACATCGCCCCTGGCAAGCTCGGTGGTTTTTCCCGTCGCAAAATTGTACCTGTGGAGCTTCCTGTCACTTCCCGTGTAGAGCAGCGCCTTCGAATCCGGCGCCCAGGTGAGCTGCCCTTTCTGCGAATCGCTTTTGGTGATCTGCTTCAGGTTGCCGCCCCGCTCGTCGCAAACCCAGATTTCTTCCCGGCCGCTCTGATCGCTGACAAAGGCGATGGACTTGCCGTCCGGCGACCAATGCGGCTGCGTCTCCCGCGCCCCAGGCGTGTTCGTGAGGCGACGGACATCGCCACGGTCGGTCGCAATCGTGAACAACTCGCCATGTGTGGAGATGACGGCCCGCTTGCTTGATGGGGACAGCTGATACGAATCGGCTTCACCGTTTACGAGGACGGTCTCTTCATTGTTCTCCCGGTCATCGCCGCTGATATTGATGCGAATCTCAACCGGTTTGGCCGCGGCCAGGTCGAGCTTCCACAAGCCGAAGTTCTCCTCGTACACGATGACCTTGGCATCGCTGGATAGGGACGGCCAGAAAAGGGAGCCGCTCGTGTGATGGGTGACCTGCACAGGCTGCCCACCTACCTCGGGGATCTTCCAGATATTGTTGCGCGAAGCGAGCACCTCCTTGGTGCCTGCCTTCGCTTTCACCTCGCGGTCGGAGACGAAATAGATTTCGCCGTTGCCGTACATCGGCCAGAAGTTGTTTGGCTTCTGCTCGTCCGGCACATCGGCATCCAGGATCTTGCGCGCGGTTTTGCTGTTCAGGTCCATGACCCAGAGATCCGCGGCGTAGCTGCCGCGATAGTGCTTCCGTGACCAGACCATCGGATGGCGATTGAACGCCAGCCTATCTCCAGCGGGCGAATAAGAACCCCAATAACCCCAGTCGGTGGGCAACGGCTGCTCCAATCCACCGGAAACGGGCACCTCGTAGAGTGCGGCTATGCCGGGATAAGGTTGGCCACGGGCTGAGGAGAATAGGATCCGCCTGGAATCGGGCGACCAACCGACGACGGTGTCCGGCGCGCTATGATAGGTGAGCCGCCTGGGCTCGCCGCCTTCCGCGGGAATGACGAATACGTCGTAGTTGCCGTAGCGCGTTGAAGAGAAAGCGATCCATTTACCATTGGGCGAAAAGCGGGGGTGGATGTCGTGGCCGCGGTTGACCGTAAGCCTGCGCGGGTTGGAGCCGTCTTCGTCGACGACCCAGATGTTCCCGTGATAACTGAAGACGATCTTGCCTCCGTGGTAGTCGGGGTGACGCGCCATCTTGATCTCTGCGGACCGAGCACCCGGCGCCGGCACGAAGATTGCCCAGAGAAGGAGGCTAGAAGCCATTACGCGCACGATTGCTTTGCAGCACATGGAACGCTCGTCTCATTGTGGGTGGACTGGGAAGCAAAGGCACATCCTCCGCTTCGAGTTTGGTAACCACGGATCGTATCTCCTCTCTCCCGTTCTTGCAAGCGGTTGCGGCAGCCTGGGTGGTGTTGGGGAGTTTTTCGTTTTACCGCGAGCCAGCGGCGAGCGCGTGGACTGACGGTGTCAGTATGCCTTCTGTTGACGCGCTCGCCGCTGGCTCGCGGTCAAACGATTCTGTGGTGACTGCAAGAACAGGAATGCCCCGGGCCTGCATTCCCGGATTTGCCAAATGGCGGATGCCACGCTACGAATAACGAGTGTATCTTCGTTTTCGTGGGGCCAGGTCTGTCGCTCTAGCCAATGTAAAAGGATCGAAGCCATGCGAACTGCACGCCTTCTCTTGCTTGTTGGCTTGGTATCGTTCGCCACGTTGAACCTCCTCGGCTGTGGCATCACCAATTATCGCTACGCGGCGCAACAAGCGATATCACAATCATTTACGACTGAACCCAAGCCTGAAATAATCGTGGAGACTTTCAACGGTTCGATCGAAGTGCTTGCGGGGATCGACAACAAGGTGAAGGCGACCGTCACCAAACACACGCGGGGAAGGACAAAGGAGGCAGCGCAAGATGATCTGGAAAACATCGAAGTGTCCATCACCCGCGAAGACAACACGATTCACGTTGTCGCGATCAACACGGACCACGATTCCTGGCACAGCCGCGGAGCGACGGTCGAGCTGGAAATCCCGGCAGGCGCGGTTCTCGATTTGAACACCTCAAACGGCCAAATCGAGGTCACTGGCGCATCGGGTGCCGTCAGTGCCGAAACATCGAATGGCAAGATCCACATTGATGGGACTAACGGACCCCTTACGCTCCACACGTCGAATGGCGGCATCGCCGTAAAGGGCGGCGCGGGCCGGCTGGAATTGAAAACAGGCAACGGCGCAATCGACGTCGATTCGAATCACGTCGTCGTGGATGCGCAAACCTCGAACGGTTCGATTCGGTTCGACGGCGATTTAGCGGCGGGAGAGAACTCCTTCCACACGAGCAACGGCAAGATCTCGATTCACCTGCCCTCTGAGGCGAGCTTTCACGTCGATGCTCAGACGAGCAATGGCAGGATCACCTCCGATTTTCCCTTGAAAGAGCGAAGAACCAAAGAAGATCATCGGCTCCGCGGAGAGGTGGGCGATCACCCCGATACCTCGATCAAGCTCACGACCAGCAACAGCAGCATCGAAATTCGCGAGAAGTAGGTCACGCGCTTCATGCTGATGCGCGATCCAAGCCTTATTTGAAGTGTTGATGGAGTGAATTGTTGAGGAAGGGAAAACAAAAGCGGCGGAAAAGCGCCGCAGTCCAAAAGTGAATTCTTTGGACTGCGGCGCTTTTCCGCCGCTTTTCTTTCCTCTATATTGCAAGGCCCCAAGTTTGAGCCGGCCGGCTCTGCAGTCCTCAAGGGGTCAAACCTTTATCAACACGCTCTCAGCCTGGCACCACGGCAATTGCGTCGGCAAAGACAAACCCATTTGCGTTGTCCGAGAGAACGACGCGCAGGGTGCCGCTCGTGATGGCGAACGATCCAAGCGATTGGAAGACCGTACCGTTGATGATCGTCCCGGTCGGCGTCAGCTTCTGGTTGACGACCACCGTGGCCAGCAGCTTGGTGCCGTCGTAGACCTGGTAGGTGGCGTTCGTCGCCCGATTGGCGCCCGGCGGCCAGGTGACGTTGACCGCATAGTTGCCCGCACTCAGGTTCGCGATCTGCCAGCTAGCTGTGTCGGCGCCGGTGCCCGGCGCATGATAACGGCTGGTCCCGTTGTAACCGAGGCCATAGTTGGTCCACCCCGTCCCCGTTTCTGCGTAACCGGGCGATCCATTGTCCACGATGATTGGTGAATTGTTCGTGGAGGCGACGTACTCGTCCGCGCCGATGTCCGTCAACTGACCGGCCGGCCGGGGATTGCCGTTCCAGTCCGCGAGCACGCTGGAAAGAGGCTGGACCTGGTTGATGACGTGGGCCTGCGTGGCAGCCTCCAAGACCAGGTTCAGGTTGCCCGCGCTGGGGTTGACGAACATGCTCGGCGTGGCCAGGAGATAATTTCCCGCCTGCGTAAAAACCGACCCGTTGCGCGCGCCGATGGGAGCGTCCGCCAGGTTATCGTCGATGGCGACGCCAGTCGTCGTCCAGCGTGTCTGGATGGAGTCGATGGAGTTGCCGTTCGTGAGGATCGTGTTGAAATCTACCTGTGTGCCGGGCGAATCCCAGACGATGATCTGGCCGTCGGAGCCGGTCCGGCGCGCAGCGCTGAAAAGACCCGGCGCCTGGTAAATGAAATTGTTGCTGATGATGCCGCCCTGGAAGTCGTAGCCCGTCGTCTGGTCCTGCAAGCCAAAGGCGATGGCCCGGTCGCAGTTGATGAAGGTGTTTCCTTCGACCGTGGCGTTGGAAGCGAAGTCCCACATCAGAACCGCCGGATTCCAATGGTTATAGGAGGGATCCGCGTCGGGCGTATGGAAATTCTCGAACAGGTTGTCGAGGATGGTCCAATTTGTACCGAGCTTGACGTCGATGCCGTTCGTGTAACCGATGCCGCCGCCATGGTCGATTTTGGGCGGGCCGGCCGTGTATTGCATGGACGTGTATTCGACGCTCGAATTACTCACGCCCACGCCGCCGCCGCTGGCCTTGATGAACTGCTCGCCGGCGTCGAAGAGATTGAGGTGATAAATGTGCACGTCGTTGGCACCTTGAATCGATTGCAGGTCGATCGGGAAGTACCAAACGTCGCCGATCGAAAGGTTTTCGATCGTCACGTTTTGAGCGTTATAAACCGAAATGCCCATCGGCACGTTGCCGTAGCTGGAGTTGTCCATGCCTTTACCGAGCAGCACAACATCGTTCAAGTTATTGGTGGCGCCCTCGACCGTGATATTCGTGACATGACGGCTGGCGCCGATGTAAAGCGTCGAGGTGAGGTTGTAGGTGCCCGGCTGGATGACGATCGTTTCGCCGGACTGGATGTTCTTGAAAGCAGCCTGGAGCGCAGGCTCCGTATTCACCCAGACGACACTGGCGCTTGGCGGCGGCGGGGCCGGCAAAGGGGGCGCAGAGGCAGGAAGAGAGAGTGCAAGGCGAGGTTCCAGCTCTTCAATACGTAATACGAAAGATTTCCTTCGCACAGAAAAAACCTTTAAGACCAGAGCGAACAGATGGCAGCGAACGCGCGCAATGGGCGCGGGATCACTATCAGGCCGGTTGCGTGTGCTGTTTGTTGGCTTTGTCGACTACTACTGTGAAAGGAGAAACGGCTGGGCGAGTGTCATTCCTGCCTGGCCGTTCCGGGATCCAGGCTGAAATGCCCGACCAGCCGAAATAATCTCCAATGCAATAGAGGTTATGTAAGTCACAATTCCTGGTTTGTCAAATTCTCCGGTCTTAACGAATCTGCATGGGTTCGGCCCGTGGAGCCAACGTGACGGGTCAGCCGTAGCACAAGCTGACAGCTTGTGCTACATACGTTCAGCGCCGCTCTTGTAGCACAAGCTGGCAGCTTGTGTATGCCGCGGCTCGGCGATTTTGTTTGCCAGCTCCATCACAACGGCGTACCATTCGCAACGTCTCTCGGCTTCCCGACGGAGGTGCACTGAAATGCGGAAAGTACGCTGGAATTCATTCCTGGGCGTCACTTGTTGCTTTGGCATTCTCCTGGGGAATGGTAGTTGGCCCCTCCAGGCGCAGCCTCCGACGGTCCTGTTGACCAAGCCTCGCTGCGAAGTCAGCGTCCAGAAGGACATCAAAGTTTCGGTCCGAGACGGCACCAAGCTGGCTCTGGACCTCTATTTGCCCGCCCAGAACGGCCAGGTCCTGCCGGGCAAGCATCCGGTTTTGCTAGCGCGTACTCCCTACGACAAAAACGGCACGGCAGCCGAGGCGCGCTGGTTCTGCGCTCGGGGGTATGCGGTAGTCATCAACGACGTGCGCGGCCGCTATGCCTCGGAGGGCTTGTGGCGGATGCTCGTGGACGACCCCAACGACGGCTTCGACATCGTCGGGTGGATCGGGCAGCAACCCTGGTGCAACGGCAAGCTGGGCACGTTTGGCACCAGCTATGTCGGAGGCACGCAGCACGCCCTCGCGATTGCCCGGCCGCCTCACCTTGCCTGCATGATCCCGGTGGACTCGGTGTCGAATCCAGGCATTGCCGGCATCCGCCACCGCGGCGCATTCGAACTCCGCTTCATGAACTGGATCTTTACGATCGGCGCGCCCAACGCTCGCGCGGCCCTGGCCGACCCCGCATTGAAACAGGCGCTCGAGCAGAACGGTAAGCTCATGCCGCAGCACTTGCTCAATCTGCCGATTCGCCCCGGCACTACTCCGCTGAAACAGGTGCCGGAGTACGAGCGCTGGCTGGTTGAGGTCATGCGCCATGGGGACTACGATGCTTATTGGAAACAGCCGGGCTACTCGGTTGTGGACAACCTAGATCGTTATGCCGACGTGCCCGTGTACCACGTGACCGGCTGGTACGATTCGTGGTGCAGGCAAAACGCACTCAATTGGATGGCCCTGTCCGGCGGCAAGAATTCGGTCCAAAAGTTGATCATCGGCCCCTGGACGCATGGTTCCCAAGGCCGGCATTTCGCGGGCGAGGTCGAATTCCCACCCGAGGCAGCGCTTCCGTTCAACGATTGGCGTCTCAAATGGTTTGACCACTGGCTGAACAACGCGGAGAACGGTGTCGAAAAGGACCCGCCGGTAATGCTATTCATCATGGGTGGTGGAGATGGGCGGAAATCGAAGGACGGCCGGCTGCGTCACGGCGGTCGCTGGCGCGCAGAACGCACTTTTCCTCTAGTGCGCACGCAATATACGCCCTATTACCTTCATGCGGACGGCTCTTTGTCCAAAGATCGCCCCGCTGCCGCGGCCTCGGCTACCACCTATCGCTTTGATCCCGCCAATCCCGTTCCTACGATTGGCGGCAATCTCTCGTCCGTCGGCGGCATCCTCGAAGCTGGTGGCTTCGATCAGCGGTCGCGCAAGGAAACCTTGTTCGCCAAGGACCAACTCCCGCTCTCCGAGCGCCGCGATGTTCTGGTATTTCAGACAGAACCGCTCGAGCATGACGTCGAGGTTACTGGACGCCTTGCGGTCAACCTCTTTGTCTCTTCCACGGCTCCCGACACCGATTTCACGGCGAAGCTCTTAGATGTGTATCCGCGCAGCAGCGATTACCCACTGGGTTTCGATCTCAATATCGGCGATTCCATTACCCGCATGCGCTACCGATACTCATTGGAGAAAGCCGAACTCATAGAGCCCGGCAAGGTGTACCCGATAACGATCCAGCTATACCCGACGGCGAATGTGTTCGCCAAGGGGCATCGCATTCGGCTCGACATATCCAGCAGCAATTTCCCGCGTTTCGACGTGAACCCAAACTCGGGCGAACCGTTGCAGCAGCACCGGCGCATGCTTGCTGCGGATAACACGGTGTATCACAGTGCAGGCCAGGCGTCGCATATCGACTTGCCGATCATCCCGGTGGATGGAGCGCCGGCGGCGAAAGAATAGATCCAGGAGATCTATCCGGCGGGGATGGTCCAGAAAGTGTAGAATTATTGTTTTCGGACCCGCGCAGTCCGCCAAGCCAATTGCCGAGAACCGTAGCAATACGCGAAGCGCGGACGGAAGGGTAGAGTCACGATGCTGCGTGCTATTCAAGCCATCACCGACGCAGCCCTTGGCCAAATGAGCCTCCAGGAGTCGCTCGACGAGCTTCTCGGCCGAACGTGCGCGATCCTGGTTGCGGATACTGCCGTACTCTTGCTGCGGGAGTCTGGCGGCAGCGAATTCGTGTGCCGCGCGGCACATGGTCCTTCGCCGGAGAGAGATTGCAAATTCTCAACGGCGAGCGGAATTCTTCAGCAGCTTTCCGAGCGGCGAGAGCCACTCCTCCTTGAAGAAATTCCGCCCGCCGACGGTTTGTGCCGCATTATCCCGGAGAGCCTTCCATCTGTCCTAGCCGCTCCATTGCTTGCCGAAGGGAGCGTGACCGGAATCGTGCTCGTTGGATCGTCCAGGCCTGGCCAATTCGCGCAAGATAAATTGAGTTTGCTGCAACTTGTTGCGGGCCGAGCGGCATCCTTGATCGAGCATGCCCTCCTGCTCGAACAAGTGCGCGCCGGCCGGGCCCGATCGCAGTTGCTGGCTCAACAACTCATGGAGGCTCAGGAAGCGGAGCGGCGGCACCTGGCCCGCGAATTGCACGACGAGATCGGCCAGGCCTTGACGGCGCTCAAAATCAATCTTCAGGGGCTGCAACACTCTGTGCGCGATTCGGCCCCTGCAGCACGCCTTGGGGAGAGCATTGCCATGACCGACAACGTGCTTCAGCAGGTGCGAAGCATGTCGCTGGACCTGCGGCCATCGATGCTCGACGACCTTGGATTGGCGGCCGCACTTCGCTGGTATCTGGATCGGCAGGCCAAACGCGCGGGGTTTGCAGCGGAGTTTCGCTCCGACGCATCGGATATGCGCGCGCCGGCGAACTTCGAAACGGCCTGTTTTCGCGTGGCCCAGGAAGCGATCACGAACATCATCCGCCATGCCAGGGCCCAGCACGTGCGTGTTGAACTGGTGCAGCGCGACCAGGAATTGCAATTGACGATTCAGGATGATGGGATCGGCTTCGACGTCGCCGCCGCCCACTGCAGCGCCAGTCGCGGCGGAAGCCTGGGCCTGTTGGGGATGCAGGAACGGGTTCTTCTGATCGGCGGGAGGATCGAGATCGACTCCGCGGCCGGACGCGGGACTGCCATCCACGTGCGTTTTCCGCTCGCGGCTCATCCATCCTTGGAGAGAAGGAAGAGGAAGAGGGATCTCTGATGGGTTCGATCCGAGTACTGCTTGCCGACGATCATGTCCTCGTGCGCGCCGGCATTCGCGCGCTGGCTCAAAATATTGACGGGGTCGAAATTGTCGGGGAGGCGGTCGATGGCCGCCACGCGCTAGCCATGATCAAGACGCAAGAACCGGACCTGGTTCTCATGGATATCTCCATGGCCGGGCTCAATGGTTTGGAAGCCACGGCCCGCATTGCGAAAGAATTCCCCGAAGTGCGCGTCCTCATCCTGTCGGCCCACGCGAATGAGGAGTATGTCTGGCAGGCGCTGCGTGCCGGCGCCGCCGGCTATCTGCTCAAAGACGCCGGCACGGCGGAACTCGAGCTGGCAATCCGGGCCGTGGCGCGCGGGGAATCCTACCTCAGTCCAGCCGTTTCCAAGCACGTCGTGGCTGACTATGTTCGCCGTGTCGGCGGGGAACCTCGGACCCTGGAACTTTTGACGCCTCGGCAGCGCGAGATCCTGCAATTGATTGCCGAAGGCCAGACCACGAAAGAAATTGCCCGAACCCTCCATATCAGTGTGAAAACCGTGGAAACACACCGCATGCAATTGATGGAACGCCTGGATATTCATGACGTCGCAGGGCTGGTGAAATATGCGATTCGCACGGGGCTAATCAAGTCCGACCAATAATCCGCGGCTTTCTCAGGTCTTTCCCCTAGGGGAATTCAGGTATTACCTCACTTCCGCTCCAAAGTTTCTGAGGCACAATAGTAGCGGGCCTGACTGCGCGGAAAGTCAGCGTCCCGAAGGAGCGCGCGAAGAGTTGATTCAGCACCGGCCGAGGTCGGTGGGAATGGAATCCTTGGACTTTGGTCTGGGTTCTCCCCTTGGGTACTGGGCCGCACTGAATTTCCTATCACACGAGGCTGGGACTTTTATGCACTTTGGTTCGCTACAACAGAGGCAACGGCGCCGCCTGCACAGCAATCCAGTCCAGTCACCGTTGGAAACCTACCTTGGGGAGATCAACGAAACCCCCTTGTTAAGTGCCGAGGAAGAGAAGAAACTCGCTCGGCGCATCGAGGAAGGAGACAGCGAAGCTCGCGACCACATGGTGCGCGCAAACCTGCGCCTGGTGGTGAATATCGCCCGCAGCTACACGGGCAAGGGGTTGGGGCTCCAGGACCTCATCGCCGAAGGCAATCTGGGATTGCTGCGGGCAGTGGAGGGATTCGATCCTTCCATGAATACGCGCTTCAGCACGTATGCGAGTTACTGGATCAAGCAATCGATCAAGCGCGCGGTCATCAACACCGGCAAGACCATCCGCATCCCAGCTTACATGAATGAATTGCTCGTCAAATGGCGCAGGGCGACGGCGCGCTTGCAAGACGAGCTTGGCCGGCCGCCGACCACCGAAGAGATCGCCACGAGTCTGCAGCTTCCACGCAAGAAGCTCAACATCATCAAGAAAGCCATCCGCATCTACAATGCCACCCCGCAAACGGAGCAAACCGAGGGGGGCAGGTCGATTGATGAAACGCTCATGGACGACAGCTCTCAGTCGCCGGAAAGCAGCATACTCAAGGCCGACGACTTCCATCAGGTGATGGAACTGCTTGACAAGATGGACAAGCGCGAGGCGGCTGTCCTACGCTTGCGTTTCGGTCTGGAAGGCGAAGAGCCCAAAACACTCAAGGAAATTGGCGACCGCCTGGGCCTCACGCGCGAACGCGTTCGTCAGATCGAGGGCGAAGCGCTCGGCAAACTAAGCGAAGTCATGCAGGCCGACTGAAGTCGGCGCCCTCCTGCCCGCCGGCAACAGCGGCGGTAAAAGCCCCTCCTCGGGCGGTGGCCGTGTTTCCCCACGTGCGACCGCCCGAGTCGATCTCCCCGCCATGCTCGATGTGAGTGTTGCAGTCATTTGTCGGCCCGATCATGCTATTGATTGCTGCGCAAGGAAAACGTCATCTCTCGTAAGCCCCTCGCCCCCGTACTCGGGGGAGAGGGGTTTGGGGTGAGGGGGCCCAGCGAACCTTCATTGGCCTAAAACCCTCACCCACGACCCCTCTCCCTTGAGTACAAGGAGCCTGCTGAAAAAGGGGTCTGACACCCTACGAAGCTTCACTGATTTCCCGCTTTCTTGGGGATCTGTGGCCATTCGTGGAAGGGGTCAGACCCCTTTTTCAGCAGGCTCACAAGGGAGAGGGGAGAAAGCATGCTCGTTACATTGGGCGCACAGTTCTGAATAGTTGCAAGGCGCCAAACGTGCCACTCTCAAAGCCAACCACCTCGAAATCCAGCCCGGCGCAGCCCGCTGACAATGTAAGGGCAGCGCCGCATGACGTTCCACAGCAGCCCTGTCCGGTAGTTCTCAATCATCAGAATGATGGGGCCCTGGTCGATGCCGAAATGCCAGGGGGAGACCCAGCAGCGACAGTTTCCTCCCGCCTCGAAAGTCAGATTGAATGTGGATTTGAAACCGTATGGTTCGAGCATGCCCAGGTCCATCTGGCTGAATTGCTCGATGGTCGGCGCGACGATTTCGGGAGCGAATGGGAGGGAAGCGACGACGACCCATGGTGCGATGGTGCCATCGTCTGGACCGTAGGGCGCGCCGCGCGCCACGTAGTCGAAGAATTGACGCTGAACGCCCTTGATGCGACGCGTCACCCAACCGGGTCCGTTGCTGGCCGTGATTCCCCAGCAGCGGTCGTTATATCCCTCAAACTGAAGCGGGTTCCGGATCGCATACTGCTGGTGCACATAGGTTGCGCGCCGCGTATTCTCAAAATAGTCGATGCCGTGGTCGCGCATGAAAGCATCCTGGATACCGCGCAGGTCGAGCCAGAGATGCGAAAGCTGATGCGTGAAGAGCGGCCCAGAGTACAAGTATTCGTAGCCGTAAACACTCTTCCATTCGTAGCTCGAAGCCCAGGCGGCGTAGCTCTCCTCCGGTAGCGAATAGGTGGGCGAGCCCAGGCCGAGCACGTACAGGAGCAGGGCTTCGTCATAACCTTCGTAGCGATAGGGCAAGAAACCGGTCTCCGGTTTCCAACCATGCGTGACGGTTGCCCGGCCATTCTGGGCCCAGCGCCAGTCCGCACGTCGATACAGCGCCTCTGCAAGCGTACGAATTTCCCGTTCGACCTCCGAGTCGCGGTCAAAATACCAGCCGGCGGTCAATATGCCGGCGAGCAGGAATGCGGAATCGACGGTGGATAGCTCGCAATCCCAGGCGCGTCGTCCGGTTTGCATGTCCAGGAAGTGGTAGTAGAAGCCTTTATAGCCGGTCGCATCCGGCTCGGTTCCCTGGGGACTCTGCCAGAAGAAGCGGAGCCTTGCTCGAATATGCTCGGCCCACATCTCCCTCTGCGCTGGGTCACGTTCAACATGTATTGGGACGGTAGCGAGGGCCATGCCCGTGGCGGCGATGCTGGCCGGAGTGCCGGGTTCCGTCTTGTCGGCGACCAGGCCATTGTTGATATTGATTTCGTGGATGTAGTACTGATGGGTGACTTCCTGGAGTGCGTCCAGTCGTTCATTGTCTAATTTGATCTCGCTCATGAGCCCGACGCTCCACGGGTTGGGACGCCTGCGTTCCAGCTCCATGCATTCTTACCGCGCGGTGGGGGATTAAGTTAGAGGGGAGACTCGAATTGTGATAGCGGCTGAAAAAGGGGCCTGACCCCCTACGAAGCTTCACTGATTTCCCGCTTTCTTGGGGAGCTGTCGCCATTCGTGGAAGGGGTCAGACCCCTTTTTCAGCAGGCTCCTTGGGGTCAGGGTTTCCCGGCACCTTCGGCCTGCAGATCCGGATATTTGCCGCGCATCTTGTAGAGGTGAGTGAGCGCCCGGTCCATCATCCGCTCGCCAGCCCCGACCTCCGCCGTGGATACGCCTGGGTCGGCTCCGTAGCCTCCCTCGGCCGCTGCTTCGATGGTCGGGAAATACTGCTGATAGTCGTTGCAGTAGCCCAGGAAGAAAAGATGCTCCAGGCGAGCGCGCCGTTTGAGGTTCAGAGCATGGCTGCAAAAGAATTCGCCGGAGACGCCGACAAAGCCGATGCGGCCGTCAAGAAGGGCAACGCTCAAATGCGGCCGAACACCGTCGCGATACTCGCGTACGTAGAATTCGACAAGGTCGGGGAAGAAGGCGCGCACGAAGGTCATTTTGACGAGGGGGTTGCCCAAGTCGACGCGGTTTTTGAAGCGGAAATCCTCTTCGGCCACCGTGAGAGTCTGCTTCCGTAGCGGCTCGCAATGGATGTTCTTCGCAAGGGAGAGCACTTCGTGGCCGAGCATCTGACCAAACCTTTGTGGGCCGTGAAATTCGCCGGCATTGGCTGACATGTCGCCCGCGGCGCTTTGCAAGAAAAGACAGGGCGCGCCCGTTTCTTTTTCCACGACGGCCGCCAGCGCTCCCGGATAATCGGCAGAGAACTTGAACTGCTTGACGTCTTCCATGGTGGGATGGGCCGCGAAGTTGAGTGCGTGGGCGATGGGCTTGCCCTCGGCATCTTCGACGCGCAAAACCAGAAATTCGGGATCGACGGCTTTGGTTGGAAGTTTCGAGTGACGGTTTCGATTGTATGGCACCTCCCGCGAAGCGAAGCCGATGCGCGCCGGCTTCAGGGAGCGAGCGGCCTCGGCAATCACGTCGCCTAGTTTCTTCTCCAGTTGGCGGACGTAGGAATTCTGGGGGCTTGGCCAGTTGTCCACCTCGATTACCGGACCGTGGTGCGTGTGCGAGCCGACAAGAAAGAGATGTTCAATGCCCACGTCCGCCTTGACGCGTTCCCGGATCGCCGCCATGGATTGCCGCGTGGGCGCTCGCCCCAGATCGAGGCTGACCAGGGCGATGCGTTCCTTGCCGACCGCAAGGACCAGGGCTCGCGCATATAGAGGATCGAGGACGCCATCGCAGGGCTTGTCGTGGCGCGCGCCATAACCCCACATCGGTCCGCCTGGAGGCGGCGTGATGTCGATCTTCGCGGCACCGGCTTGAAGCTCTTCCGCGCCGGCGACATGGCTCGTGAGGCCCAGACAGATGCAAACAAGCAAGCCACGCATTGTCCCACTCCAACTTGGGTTGTTTTCGAGCAAATTACTTCTGGGAAGGCGGTTCGAGGTAGTAACCCTTGATCGGCGCAGCAGTGTTGGACGCCCATTGTTTGCTCCCGGCAAGTTCGCCGCTGGCCTCCAGGGATATCGAGACATTCAGCTTGCGGCCAAGCTGCACGAGCGGTTTGCCGGTTTGATCTACCAGAAAACCTTTCATCGGGATCTTCATTTCCAGTTCATGTCCGTCGGGCGAAAGCGCCCCCTGGATGATGCCGAGAGTCCTCGGGCATTTGTCGCGGACAAAGGTGATCCGGTGCTCCGGGTGATAAACCCACTCGGTGTAGAAGTTATACGTGCCGGGCGCTAGCCGCACGAAGCCGGGCTTGTAGGGGCCTACGACGCCTCGCTTGTATTCGCCCGCGGACTGGTCCAGAAAGGCCTGATCCAGCTCGCCCTGCGTCAGGCAGCCGTGGTTGATATAAGGGCCGGCGTTCATGCGGCCATTGTACCACTCGATCTCGGCGTTCACGTCGTAGCCGTTGCTGGTGGGATAGAATCCTCCCTCGTCCAGCCAGTAGCCGGTCTTCTCGTTGTTATCCACATCGATCGCCACAATCGCATAGAAGCGGCCGCCGAGCTTGCCTGGGCCTTGCACTTGCGTCCGGCCGATGACTCCGCGCGCCTTGATATAGGCGTAGAGGTTTTCGGCATCGTGGGTAAATTTGTATGCCAGGATGTCGACGTCCGCGTGCTCGACGTGGTTCGGCGTGGCGTCGCGGCCCTTGTGCATCGTGTCATGCTCATTATTGGCCGGGTCGGTATATAAGGGCACATTTGCCCAGTCCTGGAATTTGCCGTCGATGGTGATCGGGCGCACTGGCTCTCCCGAAACGGGAGCGACGCTTGCTAGCGCCAGCATTCCGAGTGCGATTGCTGTCAGCTTGGTCCAATGGTGCATGCCGTCTCCAAGATGAATCATTTGGACGAAAACCTCGGTTGCTCGGTCGCCGCGCGGGCGACCGCCTCGATCGCGATGGCCGCCACGGCGGCGCCATAGTCGAGGTCGATATTGGCCATCGTATCCTGACTGTCGTGATAGCCGGTGCGATTGATGTCGTAGTTCTCCATGAACAACACAACTGGTACGCCGGCATCGGAAAAAATCTGGCCGTCGGTGTTGTAAAGCGTGCTGCGCGGGTCGTAGTATGGCCGAATCTCGCCGTAGAGTTCCGGATACTGGGCGACAGCCGGCACCTTGGAGCCGTCAGGCATGCGCTCGCTCCGGCCGCGGCCACGGCGCTGGGGCCGGCGATTCCAGGCGTGCGTCGAAGCATTCCATGCTTCGTTGGCCAGGTGGGCTTGATAGGCGAGCCACATCGACTCCCGGCTGGCACCGGGCGCCATCTGAAAGACGTCGCGTTCATGATCGTTGTTATGGGCGATCATGTCGAGGACGTACACGCCTTGCACCCGAGTCTGCGACAGGTCGCGCATCTCGCCGCCGTGCAGCCGCATTCGCAGGGTCCCTTCCACAAGGCACTGGCACAGGTGGCGCGCCCCCATGCAATCGGCCGGAAATTCTTCACCGGTCAGGTGAATGAGCCAAATGTCGCAGGCAAGCTTGCGCGCCCGGCTCAGCTCGAGGAAGATCGGGGCGCCCAGCATCAGCGCCGCGGTTGCGGAATGATTGTCGTCCGCTCCCGCGGCGGCAAGCCGCGCTCCGTTGCCGCCCGACTGCTTCTCGTAGTGATCGGCCATGTACGCAGTATCGTAATGATCCGCCATGATCAGCGCGCGCGTGCGGTCGCGGCCCGGGATCACGACGATGACGTCACGTTCGAGCGTCTTGCCTTCTTGATTGTGAATCCAGCCGCCATACAGGGGGTAATCAAAGTCGGTCTTCCAGGCGAAAGGCAAATCGCCCACGAAAGCTTTGCCCTTCATACGCGCCTTGCTAATCGTTTCCGTGTAATAGCTCGCCAGATGATTTCCCAGCGCTTCCAGGTCGCTGTGATGGTGGCTGAGAGCTGCTTGAGTGGCCGGGTCGCGAGCGCAGTCGGCATTGTTCTTGTTGCGATAGCGTCCCTCGGCCAGATAAGCGATGGTTTTCCAGTACGTCTCCTCGAAAGACCGCCGCGCCGTGTCCTCGAAGGTCAAGGCCCTGGTGCGCTCTTCCTTGCCGGCTTTCGCGGCGGAGGGATGAGACTCCAATCCTTCGCGCAGCTCGTGGACAAGCCGGCGAGCACGCCCGGGATCGCTGGCGCGCTCCGGCAGCGCGTCGAGCCATTCGTCGAGCGAAACCTTCTTGGGCAACGTGAGGAGCTGTCGGGCCAAGGTGCGCGGCAACGGCAGGCCATCCAGTAGCTGTCGGGTATCCAGGAGCTTGCGAATGTTCACCGTCGTCTGGCGCGGCCTGGGGTCCTGAGAGTGCGCGAATAACTCCAGTGCAGCGAGGTGTGGCTCGCGCTGGAGCAAGCGCGGCCAGAGTTCGATCGGCTTCGACGAGTCGGGTCGGTCCGCCGGGTAAGCCGTCAGATATCCCGTCGGAGCCTCGGGAAAACGGGCGGGTTCGCCCGTCTTGAAACATTTATACGCGACCAGCGGGCGATGCCAAAAGACTTCATACTTGCCCACGCGCATTGGGGGAAAGTAAAAGCGATAGCCGAACATGCCGCCCTCACGAACCGCATCGATGGCCCGCTGAATGTCGTCCTGTGCGGCATGCGGCCCGTGGAGCAGGGAACGGTAATCATGCGTCCAGAGCTGGACGTTGCGCGCCATCGGCTTGTCGTAGAGGCCCATGTCGTTCGGCGACGTGCTGAAGAGCACGTGGACCAACTTGTCTGCATGGCCGCCGGCGTCGAGTTCGTTCTCATCCCGGTACACCCGCCCCCAGCGGTGCGTCCGCCGAAAGCTATTGTATATGGGCCCGCGGCGCTCGTCGGGATCCGGCTGGCCGGCGTGAGCCTCATGCAGCCAACCCGATTGGGGCACGCGGATTCCCGCCGGCCCCTCGTGGCGGGCGACGGTATGCAAGAGAGGTATCTGCACCGCCAGGGGCAATTCCTTGTGAAGCCCAATGTATGGCGGCGACGCCCAAAACAAGAGGCTGCCGGGACAGGGGAGCAAGTGAAGATCGCCGGCCAAATAACCCTGCTGCACGGCGGCCGGCAGCCGGCTAAAGGGCTGAAACGTGAGCAGATACTTGGTCGAACGGAGGGATTGCCCCTTGGTCCAGAGGAGCTCGCGCGTCCATTTCGGCACGGGCCCATCGCTCCACCAGGGAATCGCGGAACTCCCTTCGTTTCCTTCCGGACACGGAAGGATGCGCAAGCCCGCCTGCTCCAGATCGGCCGAGCTGTCGTGGTAAACCACTCTCAGGAGCCTTCGGAAAAACTCCTTTGCCTGCTCTTGCGGCAGTTCTTTGTTGGGAGCCGTGTAGAAACTCTTCCAAAAAGGGCGAGCAGGTCCTTGTTCGCTGCCGCCAAAAAGAGTCCAAAGAACTCTTCCCTTGTCGTCCTGCGTCCTTGAGAGAGCCAGCGGCAACATCGTAACATAGTGCTCGTGCTTCAATTCTGCTGCCCGCTTGGCGAGATGGTCCGGCCAGCAATAATTGCCGATAAGCTTGTTCTTGGAGATGCCATGCGTGCTCTGTCCGCAACTCAAATGCATGAGTGCGTTGACGACCTGGCAAGCGATCTTATCGAGACCCGGACGCAACGTGAGGGCCTCTTCGTACTCCACAACGGGCCAACCGCAAGCATCGTCATCGTTTCGCAGGATGAGATCTTCGCAGCCGTAGGGCTTGCGGACCAGGCGGGGAGGCGGCATGAACTCGGAGTAGGCCGCTATCGGATAGCTGTCGTCGCCGCGGAAATCGCAGGCCCCTCGCAGTAACTGTTTCCACCCCTGGCTCGGCATGATAGACTCACGGCAGGAACGCGCGGCTTTAGTTCAGGAAGAACCTAACTTACCACTGTTCCTGTCAACAGCAAGAGATTCTTCAAGTTCTTGACGCGGCCCCTTACGGGGCTCGGCTCGCCGGCGAGCCGAGCCCCGTAAGGGGCCGGGTTAAAGGATTCATCAATCCGAAGGAAGCAATAATGATCCGCCAGACCATTCCCGCCGATAGCCCGTCCATCGTGCACCTAGCGCGGGAAACCGGCGTCTTCAAGCCTCTGGAGATCGTCGCGCTGCAGGAGGTGCTCGACGATTATCATGCCGATGAACCGAGCGATGGTCACCGCCTGGTGAGTTTCGAGAAGGACGGCAAGGTGATAGGCTTTGCTTATTATGCGCCGGCCGCGATGACCGAGGGAACGTGGCACCTGTGGTGGATTGCCGTCAGCAAGCACACCCAGGCACGCGGCGTCGGCAGCCAGTTGTTGCGTTACGTGGAAGACGACATTCGCCGAGCCAGCGGCCGGCAATTGCTCATCGAGACATCTTCGCTGCCGCATTATGAGCTGACGCGCCGTTTCTACCTCAAGCACGGCTATGAGCAGGCGTGTGTGCAACCGGATTACTATGCGGACGGGGATAGCATGGTGATCTTCCGCAAGCGTCTCGCGCAGCCTGCATGAAGCTTCCGGCATCGACCAAGCCGCGGATTCGACCTACGCCGGAAAAATCGAAGCGGCACCGAAAAGCCCCGCTCCACGTCCGTCAGAGGCTCAAGTGCCATGGCGCAAAAAAGTGTCCCGCCGCGACGTCAATGGTGTCGCCCATCACCAAAATCGCCAGCAGGCGGGACGATTGAATTATAGCGCTATGCATAAGAAGGACAACATGTGTTCACATAGCTAGTGTTCGGTCAATCTTCGGCTGACGGGACAAAGGTTGAAGGAAGAGTATGATCTAGGAAGAAGATTACGATTAGGAAGAGGATGAAGATCACGATCAAGATTAGGAGTAGGATGTCATGCCTGCGCTGCCTATTGAGTCCTGCTCTTTCTCCTACTCCTGCTCTTAATCCTCTTCCAAATCTGTTCCCATTCACGATAGTATTCACGTTACAGCTGCTAATTCCTATTATGCAGCTGTATGAGCAAGCACGCACGGAAGTCGTGTCCACAGTGCCAGCGTCTGCAACGGCTTGTTGAAGCTCAGGCCGCTGACATTCGGGCCTTGCGGTC
>DATGZX010000409.1:0-13595 GCA_035296965.1 Gemmataceae bacterium | reverse complement strand
TCAATCTGGCCACCACTTCTGGCAAGGGCGGCCTGGATTGTGGCGGAGCTTGCTGCCGGCACGCGAGGCCCGACAAATCGCGGCTGCACACCCGACAGTTTTTTCGGAGTTGAATTATTCCTGCACTGCGGATGCCGACCTCAGTCGCGACGGGGCAGACACCAACTGGATTGCACTGGTTGGTCCGGATTTAGCGCAAGAACTCCAAGCTGTCACGCCACTGCAGCAAAGGGTAAATGGGTTGGAAGAGCAACTCCATGAAACGAAGGCGCGTCTGGCGGCCTCTGAGCGTAGCCTCCTAGAGGCCAGAGCAAACCTTGACAGAACCATTCTTCCGGATGACGCGCCAAGCAGCCAGAGCGCCGCCTGAGCCTTTCTCTCTTTCCGGCAATGCCTGGCACGGCTGGATCGTGGCGATCCTCGGGGGCGTGCTTGTTCTCTGGGTATATGTAACCCTTCACCCCCGGAGGTGGTGGCAGTAACTCCATCGCCCGAGCCGTGATCAGTGCCCGAGGTCGCCCCGCCCTGAATTGAGAAGCATCGACTCATCTAACCGCCTCATCTGGGAGAAGTAGCCTCCGGAGGCCGGTCAGGGCTGTCACAAGCAGGGAGAAATCCCATGAGCATCTGGCATGAGATCACGCAGGGTGTGAAGGCGGTCGCCCACCCAGGCCCGAGCCGGTTCGTCGCCGGAGCAGTAGCGGAATGACGACAGAAAAAAGAACTGGCCGAGTTGGAGTAGAAGCCACCTTGAGACTCCACGCTCAAGGTCGTGGCATCTTACTTCGGAGCAGTAAAACGACGGAGCTGCCGCCCTAGGCAAATAGCTGGTTGATGACCTTCCCTTCGCGGACAATCATCACGGGACGGCCGGTGCTAGTTTGGTATTCTTTTCTGGGATCGATGCCGAGCGCGCTGTAGAACGAGGCGGCAATGTCGTCTGGTTTGTGGCCGGTGCCGGCAGGGCCTTCTCCCTTGGCGTCGCTGGCGCCGATGACCTGGCCGCCGCGGATGCCGCCGCCGGCCATGAGCACGAACATCGCACGCGCCCAGTGGTCGCGGCCAGCATTCTTGTTCACCTTGGGTGTCCGGCCGAATTCGCCCGTGACCATGATCGCGGTCGATTCCAGTAAGCCCTTGTTTGCCAGCCAGCTCAAGAGAGCCGACAAGCCGCTATCGAGCTGCGGCAAGAGTCCGGCCTGCCGCTTGGCGCCTTTGCCGGTCGGCACCGTACCCTTCAGCCGGGCAAAGTTCCCGGCATGCGTATCCCAGCCGCCTAGCGACACGGTTGCAAAGCGCACGCCGGCTTCAATCAACCGGCCGGCAAGCAAGCAGCTTTGGCCGAAGCCGAAGTTGCCAAACTGTTCAGCCACCTTGGGATCTTCCTGGCTAAGATCGAACGCCTTGCGGGCCCGCTTCGAGCTGAGGATGCTGTAGGCTTTTTCTTTGAATTTATCCAAGCCTTCGAGCAGGTTGCTCTTGGTCTCGACATCCTTGAAGGCGGTATCGACGTCCCGAAGCAGCCGTTCACGCTTTTCCATGTCGGTGATAGTCACGTCGCTGCTAATGGTTATGCCGCGAACATTAAACGGCTTGCCTAGCACAGGCGTGCCGCTGGTTTGCAACGCGGCGTAAGGCGCACCGAGGTAGCCTGGGCGTTGAGGAGTGTTGGGAATGGCCACGAACGGCGGCAGGTCGGCGGGGCCAGGGAGTTCCTTGGTAACCACGGCGCCAAAACCGGGGTACTCCAGAGCCGGGATCGGCCGGTTGCCGGTATTCATGTACTGCGTGCCCAGTCCGTGTTCGGCCAACGAGTGGCTGACGCCGCGGAGGATCACATACTTGTCGGCGTACTTGGCGAGATTGGGTAGATGCTCGCAGATCTGCATGCCGGCCACGTTCGTGGCGATCGGCTTGAACTCGCCACGATATTCTGTCGGAGCATCGGGTTTTAGATCGAAGGAATCCATGTGCGAAGGGCCGCCGCCCAGGTTGATGAAGATGGCGGATTTTGCCTTCGCTGGGGCGATGGTCCCCGCCTCGGCCATGCGCAGGTAGCCGGCGAGAGATAGACCGGTGCCGGTCAACACGCCTACTCTAAGAAAGTCGCGCCGGGTAACGCCGTCGCAAGTCCGATTCAAGGCCATGGGAATGTCCTTTCTGGATGGCGGTCATTGGGCGGCACGCCTAGTGATTGACGATGAATTCGTTGGTGTTCAGGAGGGCCCAGAGCAGGTCGCGCATTCCTAGCACAGTGCTCTTCGAATCTTTCAAGTATTGCCGGGCCAATGCCAGCTCCTTTTCCGAAGGCGGCCGGCTGACCGTCCGGAGGTAGGCCTCGCGAATCAGCTTTTGCTCTTCGGCCGGAAGAGCATGCTGCTGATTCGCGGGCGGAGCCTGGGCCGCTTGTTTCGTCTTGGCTACGTCCTTCGTTACCGGCGGTGGCGCAGGATTGTTCTGGGCGGCTTGCAGAACACGCTGGAGGGCCGTGGCGTCCTCGTCCTTGCCTGCTTTCTTGAGTTCGCCGATATGCTGCTTCAAGTTCGCGACGACCTTAGCCCGTGCAGCCGCCTCCTTGGGATGGTTGGCAATGGTTGTCTCTTTCTTGGCCGGCTTCACCGGAGGGTCCAAGCGGCGGGTGATTTCGGAGATCCAGCCGTCCTTGCGGTTGATCATGCCCTGGATTTCCCCGTCGTTGAGCATGAATAGAGTCTGGAGAAGGCCCGGATCGCTGGAGCGCTCGCAATCGCAATTGCGGACTCGGTCGGGCTTGCCAAACACGGCAAGGGCGTACCCCAATTTCGTCTTGTTCCTAGGGCTGAAGCCCGTGCCGGTGCCGATGGCCCGCTGGTTCACTTGCTCGCGCAAGCCTGGTAGGTTCTCGGTGGCAGCGGTTGCCTGGGTCATTGCGTCGACAGCCACCTCCGCCGGCAGTCGCCGCGGCCAGGCCCGGCTAAAGTTGTGCGTGTCGAGTCGGTTTGTCTCGTTGGGCTTCCAGCTCAATTGGTAGGTACGGCTGGTCGCGATTTCGCGGTGCAGCCATTTCATGTCATAGCCGTGCTTGCGAAAGCCGTCGGCTAAGTATTCGAGGAGGGCGGCATTGCTGGGGGGATTGGCAAGGCTCAGGTCGTCAGGGGGTTCGACAATGCCGACATTGAAGTAGTTCGACCAGACTCGATTCACGAAGGCACGAGCAAAGTAGGAATTCTCCGGCTGCAGCATCCAGTTCAGCAGGACTTCACGAGGATCGGACTTGGGATCGAGAGCGATTTCGCGTTCATTGAACAATTTGGCCACGATCGGCTTTGGTTTGGGCGGGGCCTTCGCCGAAGGAGGCTTCTTTGGCTGTCCCTTGACATTTCCGGTGTCGCCCGGCTGAGCCACATAGACTTCTCGCCAGGGAATGGTTTTCCCTTCGCGGACCAGCCCTTCCCTGATTACATCGAGCTGCTTTCCCTTGGCAGCCGGATCGGTTGGTTTCAAAGCAGTCTCCAGCTTCGTATATGCCTCCCGGTCGGCGGGGCGGGTGCCGTAGGCAATGCGCTGGAAGAACGTGGTGAATTGTTCGAAGTCGCGTTTGGTCCACTGGTCAAAAGGATGCTTGTGGCACTGGGAGCATTGCAGCCGGACTCCCAGGAAGGCGTAGCTGAAACCGAGAGCCTTATCCTCCGGCTTGGCGACGTTCTGCCGGGCCCAGTAGTAGGGCATCGTTTCGCGCTTGGCGAAGTCAGCCGGGTGTTCCTTGGCGAAATAGGAACTCATCTCTTTATTGAAATCATCAAAGCTCTGCCCGTCCCCACGGCTAGTTGCCACGACGATCCCCGACACGATCTTGTCGTATCCCTCGTTCACTTGCACACGGCGATAGATCCAGTCGTACCACTGGTGGGAATAGCCCGGGCTGAAGCGGGCTTCACGGTAAACCCCATTGTTGCCGGTCATGTCGCACAGTTTTGTGGTCCACCAGGCAACGTAGGACGGTCGTTCGAGCATCTCGTCAATCTTCTTGGAACGCTTGTTCGGCGATTGGTCAGCCTGGAACTTTTCGATTTCCGCCGGGGTGGGGAGGCTGCCGGTGAGGTCCAGACTCACGCGCCGCAGGAATTCGAGATCGGTACATAAGCCGGAAGGGACGATGCCGCTTTCACACAGCTTGGCCACGACCAACTGGTCGATCTTTGTGGGCGTGGGGACGGCCGGGTAACGCGCTCCGATCTGATTGGAAACGGGGAGGATCACCTGCACCGGCATGACGCCGTTGTCGTAGAAGGCCACGACATGCGTATCGCCCTTGCCTGTCACCGCCACGAGGCCCTGGTCGCTTATGGCGGCAATCGCGTCGTCGTTGCTCCGAAAACGGGCCAGGTCGGTTACATCCTCAGCCGTGCCATCGGACCAATGGGCAATCACTTTGATTTGCTTCTTCTCATTCGGCTGCCGAAATTTTAACGTGCTCGGTTCGACCGTGAGCTGTTCGAAGCGCATTTTGTCCGAGGCGTCGTTCTTGGCGCCGTCCTGAATCCACTGCAGGAGGACGCGATATTGCCAGCTGCCGGCTACGAGACGCTTGCCGCCTTTGTGGGCGATGGCCAGGGTTGGCTTCTCGAGCATCCGGCTGGCACTCGGATCCTCACGATCTACGCGCGGAGTTGCGCCAGCCGTGAGGGCATCGTGATCGGCTTTGAAATCATAACCAAAGAGCGAGAGCCTAAAGCCTCCCTGGCCCTGGAAGGATCCGTGACAAGCCCGGCCGTTGCAGCCGAGGCGTCCCAGCAGCGGCAGGACATGCTGCCGGAAGCTCACCGGCTCATCGGCATCAGCCGCGGCAAAGCGCTCGTGTATTGGAGGTCGGACTTCGTCGGCCTGGGCCAAGGCACCCAGGAGCAACGTGATACTGGCGGCCATGAAGAACCGGTACATGTCGCGTCTCCAGCCGTGACAAGAGATATCTGAATATAAGCCCGGGCCGGTTGATTTTCTATTTCGCATCACCATTGTACCGGGATTTGGGTAGCGGTGTCTTCGCCTTGCTCGGCTGGGATCACATCATCTGCGTCTTCAACAAAACGACCGGCAATGTTGACAACCTACCCTTTGACATTCGGCCACGACGGGTGAAGGCCTATGAACTGGTCCAGGACCAGGACAAGAGCGAGCAACGAAAGGCGCTGGTCAGCGCTCTTCGAGACGAGATCAAGAGTATCCTGCATGCTCCTGACCTGGTTGCACAGGCCGCTCTCCAGCAATTGATCTCGGGCCTAGCTGGCGTCATTATTCCGGTCATCCTCTACGGCAGCGAACTGGAGGAGCGCGCCGCCCACATCCCGATCTTCGAGAAGGCCGTTGAGCGCTTCCGGGCGGGCGATTACCTCAGCTGCACCGGCCTGGTGTTCCCTCGGATCGAAGGTGTCATGCGATCTCAGCACCTCGCCTCCGGGGCCAATAACAAGCGATGCCCACGCGCATCAGGATTTCTCCCTGATCCGCCGGAGCAAGCTGTGGGTTTGCTTGCAGATATTCTTCACGGCGAAGTGCATCAAAATCCGCCTGGGTCGTTTTCCCCAGCTGCTCGATAGTGAGGATCTGTGGCGGCTGTTAGTCATGATCACTGCCCGCAAGGCTGACGGTCTACGCGGAAGACAAGGCCCATCACGTGTTGATACCGGGCCGATTGCTGGACTTCCTCCAGAGGTAGCAAGAGCATGCGGAAGATCTGGAACGTTTGCGAGGGGGCCCTCGACGAGTCCGTCGGCTTCTTTGTGTGGGCTTGTTTCTCAAGGAGGTGACCCCGAGTCGTTCCGAGAGTGAGAATTTCGTTGATTCACCGATTCGATCGGTGTAGGCTGGGCTTCGATCGCGTGTATCAGCGTCGATTGAGAATCCATCTGGAAAATGTCGGCTCAAGCGATTTCCCTTACATTCCGAAAATCGACCATTTTGCAACACCGGTTTCCGACATTTCGACTAGCCTGAAGCTTCTGGCAAACGATCCACGGCGAGGTCTCGATTGGCGCTGACGGGTGGTCGGGGCGCAGCCGGAGGGAACCGGCACGAACATGTGACGCGTTTGTCCGAGATGGCGCTGATGACGTGACGATCTCAATACGTGACAGCTCGATGAAGGAATAAGGCGATGGTCCTTGCTGCAAGGGCTGGCTTCACTTTGGTGTTCATCTTCCCGTTGATTCTCGCTGTTGCTGTGCACGCCGAAGATTGGCCACAGTGGCGCGGGCCGAACCGCGATGGCGTGTGGAGCGAGTCGGGAATCCTCCAAACATTCCCGCCCCACGGATTGAAAATCCGCTGGCGCGCTGCCGTCGGAATCGGGTTTTCCAGCCCCGTCGTAGCTGGCGGGCGCGTTTTCGTCACCGACTCGGAGTTGGCTAAGCCCAAGGCCCGCGAGCGCGTGCATGCATTCGACGCAGCGACCGGCAAGCCGCTCTGGAGCTACACGTATGACGTCAATTATCCGGACATCGCGTTCGATGAGAAGTATCTGCGCGGCCCGATTGCGACGCCAGTCGCCGCTGACGGGCGAATTTATACATTGGGGGCGTCCGGAAATGTGTTCTGCCTGGAGGCGGTCAAAGGCAGCGTGCTCTGGCGGAAGGATCTTCTTAAGGAATATCCCGGGAGTGATCTTTGCCCCTCGCCGTCACCGTTGATCGAGGGCGATCTCCTGATCCTTCTGGTCGGCGCAAAACCGGGTGCTTCCGTCATCGCATTGAATAAGCACACGGGCAAGCATGTCTGGAAAGCGCTCGACGAAGGAGCGACCGCGAGTTCGCCGGTCGTTATCACTTCGGCCGGAACGCGCCAACTCATCGTTTGGACGGATCGATCGGTAACCGCGCTGGCTCCCGCGACGGGCAACACGCTTTGGCGGCAGCAGCTCAACACGACGCAGGACGCTGCCGTCTCGACGCCCGTTTATCACGACGGATATTTGTTGATCGGCGGCTTGATGATGAAGCTCGACCAGAACAAGCCCGGCGCCGTGATCCTCTGGCCCCAGTCGCGGGCCACGGCCCGCCGAGTCCTGAGCGACACCTCGACCGCTCTGTTCCGCGATGATCACATCTATTCCGCTCGCTCGTTCGGCGAGTTTGTCTGTCTCGACGCGAAGACCGGCAAGCAGCTCTGGGAGACGGACAAGGTGACCGATCGGAAAAGTGGAGCCAGCGTCCATCCAACCGTAATCGGCGGTTCGGTTCTGCTTTACAACGATGGTGGCGAGCTGATCCGGGCCCAGGTGACCTCGACAGGTTATCACGAGGTCAGCCGGGCTCGTGTGCTGGAGCCGGCCGTGACTTTCTCAGGACGAAAGTGTGCGTGGGCGGCGCCGGCTTATGCGAATCGCCACATCTATGCGCGCACCAACAGAGAGCTGGTGTGTGCCTCGTTGGCGACCGAACCATGACGTCGAACAACAACGGGACTAGATGCTTATGGATTTGCCGCCAGGGAGACACAAACGAGTTCCTTGTCATTGCGTGCAAATACATGGTGGAAGGGACAGTTCTTTGCTCGCCCTAATCAGGGTTGCGGGACATTGGCCCCAATTACGCAGGGACGCACTTCGAGAGCTTCCTCAACCTGGACGGCAACAACCACAACTACGCCGACCTGGAGATGAACGCCCGCAACAGGACCTGGGACCTGCGGCGCTAGAACCTGGGGCCGGTCCCCCGGTAAAGTCGATCCGAAGCAACTCCGACCAGGGCCGATTCGCCACGAGTCGTTGTCGCCTGAATTCCTCGACCAGATCAAGGCCGTGTTCGACGTGATCGGCCAGCACACCGGCATGACCCTGGAGCAGTTCGAGATCGGCTTCATGAGGGACATGCACCCGCAAAGGGAGGTCGCCCTGTGGTTCAGGATCACGAAGGCGTGGCTTGCCTACCACGAGGATTTTCTGGGAAACGACACACTGCCCAACGAGGAGGAGCGGAAGCTGTTGGGTTCTCTAATTGCGATTTCCACTGGCATCGAAGACGTGTCGAGACTTGGCGTGCCGGTCGAGGTTGGACGCAGGTTAGTTCAGTGCTACGACGACCCAGCCAGGAGTAATGATCGCTGAAAAAGAGCCAATCCCGGTTGAAGGACGATATTTACCCTGCTTCGAGCGTTCTGGGGCGAGGCAGTGCGATCTCAAAGCCCTTTTCCGAACGAATGATGCACCTGACTCACAACATAACTTTGTGACATTTTGACCACGACTTGCAAGGGACCATCGCCGAAACACGAACCTCAAACCAACCGAGCCGCTTCTTCGACAAGACGAAATTGACCGTCTCCTCTGAATGGTCTGGTGACAGCCCCATCCAGATGTCTTGCATGGACCCAGCTGGAAGATCGCACTCCGGGGCCTCGTGAAACCGCTTGCCTGTCGTTCGGTCTGGAATAGAGCGTCGAAACTCGCATCTATATTTACCGCCGGCCCAATCAAAACGGCGCAGCCGTGCCGCGGAATGAACTCGCAGTCGAACAGGCGGACGATGCCCGGCTGTGGCTTCCCGGTCGCGGACGTGCCGGCCCTCTTTCATGCGGGTACGGGCTTCCTCTTGAAAATCCTGACCGCTCGAGCCCGCGTGTCAGTCTGGTCCGGACATCGCTGCGCACCCTAGATCCCAAGAACTGGATGGAACGGCAATGTTTGTGCAGTTGCCATTGGATCGCATATGTCCAACCCGCAGGGGTGCAGCAAGCCCTCACCGTGCGCGCAAGTATAGGCCCAAACTCCCCCTTGAATCGTCGCTCTGCGTTCTTCAGTCGAGATCTGTATGAATCGCCAAGGACAATCTCGGACTCTAACTGCAATTTGCGTTCGCTTGAATTCTTGAACCATACGGGCGTCGTCCGGTCAGCCATCCCCGCTGTCGCCGGTAGGAGAGCCCACCGTGCGGTCATCGGGAGGAGGATCGGCCTTGCGAGAGGCGACTACGCTGGCGCCGATTAAGGCTCCTCCAACAACGATCATACCAACTCCGACGGCCAGATTAGCCGCGAGGAAGGTAGCCCCGGCGCATAGGAACACCACACCCGCAATGATCATGGGATTTGATCGCTTACCTGTTGTCGCCATCAATTTGCTCCGATGTCGCAGAACTGGTGATTAATTAAACACACTGGCGCCTGACACACCCCGACGTCCCTCTCTATTGGATATCCCGTTCTGGCCGCCGTCGAGAGGTGAGCGCGAGCCGCGATTTGATTGCGCTGCGCGAGGAACGGGACCCCTTCATGCTCGCCGAACTCGTAGACCTGGACGATACTGGGATGTTGGAGGCGGGCAATGGCGTCCGCCTCGGCCCGAAATCGCATGCGCCGATCAGTTGATGCATGCGCCCCATACAAGACTATCTTCAGGGCTACCACGCGCTCCAGCCGGAGCTGCCGAGCTCTGTAGACCACTCCCATGCCGCCTCGTCCTAGGTACATGTTAGATGTGTCCATCCGTCCCCTTCTGTTCCGCTCGGCCGGAGAACGAAATGCCAGTAATTGGGAGTGTCGTAATATGCCAGTCACGGGTCCTGCCAACGATCAACCATTTGTGAAATACTCCTGCGTGCTCAGGACCGCTGCCTCGAGCCCGAGCAAGTCGGTCTGCGTGGCGATGAAATTGCCGACTTCCGTTGCGGTTGCAGGACGATGGAGGAAGGCCGCGATATCGCCACTGACGCTGTCCCCGCGGTATTCCTGCGACGTGAGGAAGCCGTTGGCGATGCCTGCCAGGCCCAGTGTTTGGATCTGGCTGTACCAACTGGTGAGTTCGTCCGGCCCGCCGGTGCGGCCGAGGAGGTTGATGTAGAGCGACTGCACGTAGTCGGTGTCGATGTGATGCCGAGTCGGGTTTCCAGGCCTTCGAGTGACAGTTTCGCTCGAACCCGCCCAGGCAGCCGTTGAGTTGCGGCGGACTTCTCTGCTGCGGATCGGAACAGACGATTGAAAAGCTTCATGACCTTATCCTCTAGTGGGCACATGTTAGGTGTGTCCATCCGTCCCCTTCTGCTCCGCTCGGCCGGAGAACTTAAATGCCAGTAATTCGGAGCGCCGTAATGTGCCAGTCACGGGTCCTGCCAACGATCAACCATTTGTGAAATACTCCGGCCATCCGAGGGAGATGGGGCCAAGTCCGAGAGCTGGTGTTATGTCAATGCCTGTTGCGTGTACCCGGATTTCCCGCTAATGCTTTGGCAAGAATTACGTGGGACGGGCAATGTTCTTGACCGTGGGAGCGGGTATCGGTTTGCCGGAAGACGACTCATCCATGCCCCTTCCAATCGCGCAATGCTCGCTTAAGGATTTTGCCTATTGCACCACGCGGCAGGCCTGAGGCGACGGTAAAGCGGCGCGGGACCTTAAACTCTGCCAGCCGACTACGGCAATGCTCACTGCCGCTCTTTGAAGTGCTAAGCCGCGCCGATTGGACTGGACCGAGCACACGAACGGGTCCGTGCCGCCGGCGCCATCTTCCATCCGCCGCGCCTTCCACGCCACGAGGTCGGCCACCGTCCCTCCATCCCACCACACCGGCACGCAGCGCGCTCGCTTCCCTTTCGTAATCTGTCGCCGCAACCGGAGATGCGGGCGCTGCACGTCCGCCACCACGCCGTCTAGCTGCAGCCCGGCGATCTCGGAAACCCGAAGGCCACAGCAGCACGCCAGGCGAACGATGATTAGGTTGCGTTGGTAATTAGCGTAACGTGCGGCCCGGGTGGTTAGGTCGGCTAAGACAGTCGTGAGTTCGCGGCGGGTCAGAATGCGGGTTGGGTCGAGGTTCCAGGTGGATAATGCAGGCATGGCGTGCTCTCCGGCGGTGAGGGATTGGTTCATGCAACGCGGTCACATGAGTACCTCACCCGTGCCGGAATGCAAGGCAAATGATGGCTCCAGTTTTGTTGAATTGGGTTCATTGCACATGCCCTTCGATGCATCCGTCGATGAGGCACCGACGCGCGCCACAATACACGCTGCAGGATTGCTTGTCGTGGATGAGGTATCCCCAGGAAATCGCCAACCAGCTCCCCGACGGAGAGGACGATGCTAGCAACTGGGACATGCGACCTTCAATGCGCAAGTGCGAGGCCAAAGGCCTGATCATCTGTGACGATGGCGGCGTCAAAGCCCATGCGGAGGGAGAGCCTGAATCGCGCTCCCTAAGAACAGTTACTTCCCGTAGATTGCTGCTGCAGCCAGATGTGCCACCGCAGCCACAAATACCCCTGCTGCTGAGTCATGAACTCGGGTTCGTAAGGAACGACCACGCCCGAAAACGACCGAAGCTCTACTGGCTCAAGAGCGGGCTGGCGAACCCGCGAAAATCAGCGGCTACCTGGGCAAGAGCGAGGCCTTCGATGAAGCCATCGCCGACTTTTCCATCGCCTATGCCGACCAGAGCGAACGCGACCACGAGATCCTCCTGAAGGCCGTCCGCGCGGGAAGGCTGGAGGTGTTTATCGAACGGGAATAATGGGGACTAACATGAGGGGTGGAAGAGAGAAGTGGCAGTTCGGCTCGAGCGTTTCGGGCCCTATCGATCCCAGCCTGTGTACAAGAGGAGGAGCATCGTGCTCAAAAGCACTCGATTACAAATGATCGCCATGCTGGCGGTCGGCGGGTTACTCGGCTATGGGGCAGCTTCAGGGAAGCTGGACGTGTTCCGCAAGGTGAATGCCGGGCCGCCCCAAGAATCGGCGTTTGAAAAAGAGGCCAGTCCGGTCATGGCTGCCGCGGAGGCGTGTCGCGCAAGAGGCTCGGCCAAGGGACAACTGGTTGGCCTCACTGTCCTGTCCCTGCCACCTCGTCACGACGGCTGCGTTTCCTGAGATGCAGAGCGACAAGGACTTCTGCTAGCAAGCGAACCCTGCCCCCGCTCACGCCAGAATCTCGCGTAATTACCCCACGGCACAAGCTGGTACGGCCGATGCTGTCGATCGTGCAATTCCAGATTGGCGGGAATGCCCAGGCGGTCGTAGATCGTAGCGACGATGTCCGCGGGCGTCGCGGGGCACTGGCTGGGGCCGGCGGCCTTAATAATGGACTTAGTGGTCCCGCCGAGGTTGGCCAGCGGGCGATCACCGGCCTCATCTTCGGCAATACACTCTATGCGATCGACGGCCACGACATCTATACCTACACGGTGAGTCCAACGAGCGTGTCGGCCCTTCTCGAGACAACCGCGATCACCGGAGTTAGCTCCGAAAGTGTTTTTGTGAGCGCGGTGGCGGGGAGCGTTCCCGAACCGTCCACAATGATCCTGGCAAGCATCGCGATCGTCGCGGTAGGTTTCGTCCATGCTCGTCGCCGTTACCTGCCGGCCTGAGACCGATGAATCTCATCACAAAGGGGACGCAGCTCGATTCCGAGCTGCGTCCCCTTTCGTTTTCCCCGGGCGGATGCAAAGCCGGTTCCTAGTGAAGGTGTACTGGTCCAGCGACTTTTCGACGCACTTTTGTTCAGTGAGCCGAAACTTCGGCGCACTGAACAGGGGTTCAAAAGAGACCCCAGCAGAATGTCGTCACACACAGCACGGCTCCGTGTATGACCATATCAAACTTAGCCGATGACGTGAGCCGATGTTAGGGCCAACCTGCCAACCTGGAAAAATCGCTGGACCACTACACCTGGCTTGTTTCGTTGCGCTTGCTCTCCGTCAGCTTGGGGTCCTTCGCGGCCAGCGCCACGCACGCGGCCAGGACGCAAGCGCGATGCACACACAGTATTGCGGGGCCCTTCCGGCAAATCAACAAGCAAGATCGAAATTCCGCGCAGAAGCAGGGTGCGCGCATACGCCCCAAGGGCCGCGGAGCCCCCAGGGGCGCTACCGAAATCGAAGGACAAGCATTTTCTCGTCATGGAGTTCGTGGAGGGGATGAACCTAGCTCAGCTGGTGGAGAAGACTGGTCCACTGCCAATCGCCAATGCCTGCCACTTCGCCCGTCAGGCGGCGCTGGGGCTGCAACACGCTTTCGAGCAAGGGATGGTCCACCGCGATGTTAAGCCGCAGAACTTGATGGTGACGCCGAAGGGGATACTGAAAATTCTCGACTTCGGGCTTGCACGGATGCGCAGTGAACAGAAACGCGGGGCCGGACTGACGCAAGCCGACGCCTTCATGGGCACACCCGCATATGTCGCCCCTGAACAGCTTGAGCGTGATGGTGAAGGTGTGGACCCCCTGGTCGGCGGCCGTGAAGGTGAAGTTGGCCGGCAGCCCGGCCTGCGTGTCGCTGCTGGTGAAGTGAATCGTGCCCAGGTAGCCGGTGGCAATGGTGCCGTTGGCGGCCCGGGCCGTGACGGTGATGGTGCCGGCCACCCTTCGAGTTGGGCAACCGGCGTTTCAATGCTGGGTGATAAACAGACCCGCTATCACATCGATATCTGCTTGCCCAAGATGCTGCAACTCTGTGAAAACAACGTTGCCAGTTGGCCCTAATCCAGTTGAGTTTACGCATGTGCCGCCGCATCGCTGTAGAACTCGTCGGATGAGAGGAACTCTTGATCGATCGTCGAGAACGGTGCCCCCTGTTGAAGCGCCGTCAGCCAGTCGTTCAAACCTTGCGGGTCGGCAAGCCGTTGAAGAACGACCTGGT
>DATGZX010000408.1:0-12786 GCA_035296965.1 Gemmataceae bacterium | reverse complement strand
CACGAGCCGCCCTTCCGTCTCGTGCACCCGACGACGGAGCCCGAGAAGAGTCCGGAAGGCCACGCTGGCAACGTATTCGACATGGTGGAAATCAAGGATGACTTTGCTGGCTCCATGCTGTATTGCATCGAGCAGTTCATCCCGAATGGCGGTGCACAGTTCTTCCCCCGCCATCTGCTTTTCCATGATCGTCAGGACCAGCACTCCCGACTCGGTGTGGGCCTTCACATGAGATTGCGGGGGTTGAAGCATATGCCTTGCTCTGAATACTGTTGCGCTGGCTGCGAGGTCATCCGAGAACAGACCAGCAATATAGCCCGATTGCGGAGCCCGTACAAGAAAAAACGGGCCTTGCTTGGTTCGCTGGTTCGGCGTCGCGTGCGCAGGAGGCTTCGCCAAAACAAGACAAACGTCAGGGGATTGAGTGGTGCACCAAAATGGATCCACTTGTGGCAAACTGGAGCCATCATTCCACCGGCATCGCGGCGCAGGTGCGGTACTCGTGTGATCGCGTCGCGTGAGCCGATTCCTCATCAGCCCGGCGGCTGCCGAAGAACGGCGGTTTCACGCACGGCCGAGCCCCAAAAGAGCGCGCTTGCGGGTTGGGGCCGACGCGCTCACCAGATGCGTGCGGGGCCACTCCCGCTCCTCAGCGAACGCGGACGGCCATGTTCCGATGACGACGGCAAGGCTCTCAAATACGATGTAGCAAGGCTGGGGTGCGTTGCTAATGGAGTACTTAACGGAACGGGCCAGTTGACGGCAGTCTGATCGGCACCAATCAGACGATTCCTTCAAACGTCTAACTTGGGACCTAGCGCACTGCCCATCCGAACATCAGTAAGCCGATGGCGCCGACCCAGCTGCCGGCCACGCGGACCATGATGCGTGCCCACTCTTTCTCCAGAGCGGCCACCTGGCCGGCCACGAGCGCCACGATCACAAATACCGCACAGACGATTCCCGCGGCGACTAGACCGCTCGACCAGGCTCCCATCAGCGCCGCGCCGTTGAAGCAACCTTTCAGCAGCCCACAGGCCAGAGCTGTGCCGGTCACGAGTGCGAGTGGCAACCGTCGATCAGCGGCTACCAGCGCACCCAACGCTATTAGCAGGGCCGCGCTCACGACGGGGACGCCGCCAGACAATGTCGGCATCCGGCCTGCTTGAGTGCCTGCCAGCCACGCCACTGGCAGCACGAACAGAACCGCCCGGCCGCACCGCTTGCCGCCCAGCCCGCCCAGCAATGCCAGTGCGATCACCGCCAGCATGTCCTCGGGCGACACGAACAGGTGCGCGATGCCGTCATAGAACGGCCCGAGGCCCGAATTGACCAGGTGCGCATTCGCTTGTCCCGGACAGCTTGCCCAGACCAGCAGGGAGGCCAGAATCCACGTAAGGCGTGAGCGCATCGCGGCTCCTAAGCAACGGCTTGCCACAAGAAACACATACCGGCGATAGCCACCGCCACACCCGTAGCACGTAGCGCCACCTTTCCAGCGGGCCAGCGATGAATCAATCCGATGCCAATGCCCGCCGCGTGCAGGGACCCTGTCGCAACCACAAACCCAATGCTGTACAGCAAGGCATCCGCGCCCTCCGGCAGTTCGGCTCCGTGAGCGTGACCATGAAAAATGGCGAAGAATCCCACTACCACCGCGGCCACCCAAAGGGGCAGTCGGGCTTCACACCCCACCATCACTCCCAAGATAATTGCTGATGCGGCGATCCCGATCTCGATGCCGGGCAGAGCGAACCCCATGAGACCCAGCATGCCGCCGAAGGCCATGACCATCGGAAATGTCACGGGCAGCAGCCAAACCGCCGGCCGTCCAAGCTGGGCCCCCCACAAGCCGACGGCTACCATCGCCAGGATGTGATCCAGGCCCGACACCGGATGTCGCAACCCGCTTAGCAGCCCGACCGCTTCGCCCTCCTGCGTGTGCGCCAGCACCCGCGTGGGCCACAGGAGTGCCAGCAGCACCGAAGCAACAAACCACAGCGGCAGGCTGTAACGCAGTTTCATCAGCCCAACCCCATCATCATGGTGGCGCGCTGAAGCGTCCAAAACGCACCTAGGGAACCAACCAAATAGCCCGGAGCATGCGCAACCCAGATCGGCCAGCGGATTTCCAGTTGCCGGAACGACCTCTCCAGGAGCAGGATCAGGCAGATGAAGCAGAGCTGGCCGATCTCGACTCCGACGTTGAATAGCAGCAGCGCCAGCGGGATTTCCCCGCGCGGCAAGCCCGTGGCCGTCAGGCCGCTCGCGAAACCGAAGCCGTGCAGCAACCCGAAGGCGAAGGCGACCACCCACGGCTGCCGGATCGTAAGGCTCGTCTGGCCGCGCCACGAGCGGACGATTTCGGGGCCGAGGAAGAGAATTGACAGCGCGATGGCAGCGTTCAACGGTGGTCCAGGCACGCTGGCATAACCAAGCGTCGCCACAGCGAGCGTAATGCTGTGGGCCAAGGTGAAAGCCGAGGCCGTCTTTACCAGCGTCCAGCGGTCCTTGACGATCAAGAGCAACCCCAGCACGAACAATAGGTGGTCCAGCCCCATCATGATGTGTTCAACACCGAGCTGCAGGTAGGACCGCGCCCGTTCGGTCCAACCGGCCGCGCCGCGAATCGTTAAGAACGGGGTAGTGGGGTGGACCAGATGAGTCTCCTCGGTCCCGTCGAGGTGATAGACGCGCACCAGCACTGTGGTAATCGTGTCCTCCAGGCCGGCGAACCGAATCGTATTGCCGACCAAGCCGCCCGGGCAGGACAGCGATAAGCGCGTGGACATGGCCCCAGGCAGGAGTTGCCGATCGGCTCCTGTCAGCGTGCACGAGTCAGGGAAGACCGGGGTCAGTTGCAAGACCAGGTCGCCAACCGCGGGCTGCTTCCAGAACACCTCATAGCGCCCGTCCGATAGTTCGCGCAGCTCAAGGTAGCCAGGCCGCGACTCGTGAGCGTGAGCAGGGGCCGCCATGAGCAGCAGGAGGACCAGTGCTAGGCACCGAAAGACGGCTTTCATCTCGCCCCCCCTGGTGCCCCAGCCCCAGCAGTGAGGGTGACCGACTCTTTGGCCCAATCGGGCCACTGCACGGTCACAGCGTAGCGCGCCCGCCGCTGACGATGAAGATTTGTGTTCAGCTCTTGTCGCTGCGCTGCCCGCCACTCGCTCAGGACCGCGTCGCGCACCTTATCAAGCGTGGGGAGTCGCCCGGCAGTCCGCTCGCGGACCAGGACCAAGTGCAGCCCGTACGCCGATTCCACCGGGCCACTCCAACGACCGACCGGCAGTCCGGATAGTTTCTTGGGGAACTCTCGCCCGAAGAGTCTGGCCACGTCGGCCTCGGTAGCAGCTTCGCACTCGTTCGGCAGGGGGAGCGGATCACCCATTGTTTTCGAGTCGGCGTTCGTGCTGTTATTGAGTAGGGTCAGCATGCGTTCTGCTTCCGCGGAGGCTCCCTCGCCACGCTGGGACCGGTTAATGTAAACCTGGGTAAAGGTGGTGAGCGATTCGACGCTGAACTTGTCGGGATGCTGCCTCAGGAATGCTTGCAACTGTTCGTCAGTTGGAGTGGCCACCGCGGCCACGTCGTCCGTCAGGAACTCCATCTTCACGGCGAGCCGCCGGCGGATGACGAGGTCGTCGCGGTCCAGGCCCATTGCGATGGCTTCCCGATAGAGAACCTCCTCATCGATCTCCTGTTCGACCAGGCCGGCTAACTCCTCGGCACTCGGCGGCCGGATGTGCGTCCTCGTCCACTGCTGGGCGAGGCGCTCCACATGGCCTGGGGTGATGATGATGCGGTCGGGCTGGGGGGTTTGGTAGCCGACGAAGTGCCAGACGAGGAAGAACGCGGCTCCAATCAACATGAAGTGGAGTAAGGGCTCGCGAAAGATTTCGGCCAGCCGGCTACGCACGGGTATCGCTCCGATCCGAGAAACAACAGTCAAGGTCTCTGTCCACGATGCAAAGCCCTGTGCGCAGGTTCTTTGGACTTGGCCGAGTTACCTTTTCCAAAGACTAAAGAAACACCCCACGAACAGTAGTGCATGCACCGCGACGGCCGGCCAGAGCGCGATACCGACGAGGTTCAAGAAGAGACCGGCGTACACGAGGAGCCCAGCGACGACGGCGCTATAGACCAGGACACCGGCGATCAAGCCTCGCTGGGCAGGACCAACCTGGTCACTTCGCCCGAGCCAGCAGCCCACGCCGATGGCCAGCAATGCCGCCCCAGCGATGCGGGCGACGTAGAGTGTTTCCGGGGAGGCTTGCTCCACGCCAATCAGCAGCCTGAGCGGGATGGCAGGGACTGCCAATAACGCCAGCCCCGTTACCGTCTCGCCGCAGGCCGTGAGGATCAGCAGGTGCCTTCGGTGCATCCGGAGCATTTCATTGCTCGCCGCGAACGTCACTTGGCCGGGCTATACCAGATTGGAGAGGTATAGGCGCGGTTGGTCACCGTCATCGGCACATAATCAGGCATCTTGACGCCAAAGCGCTTGGCGTCGAACGCCATCCAGGTTGGCGTAGGGATCTCGATCAGGCGCACGTAGTAGAATGCACGCAGAGCCTGGTCGAAGTCCGGGTCCTGCCAGAAGCCGGTCAGGAGCGGGGCGCCGATCGTGTTGGTCCAAGTTGCGTTTTCGACATCCACCGTGTTGCCGACCAGCGGAACCTTGCCGGTCGCTGGATCAGGCTTGCGGTCCCCTGACCAGGCCACGTCGATGACCTTCTCCTGCGTCTTGCCCTCGCTGTCGAGCCAGCCTTTGACGATCTGCACGCGGTCGAGATACGCGCCTTCGGGATCGCAGAGCGCCTTGATCATGAACGTTGGCGCCTTGCCCTGGGGCGGGTTCGTCAGGTCGCCTCCCATGGGGACGCCACGGGCGTAACCTTGCTCTACCCAGACCGAATCGGGGCTGCCCAGCTCCTTGGCCGAGAAATCCCAGCCGCCGAAGATGCGCACGGTGGGGCGTGTGCCGGTCGTGCAGTAGGTTTCTTTGCGCTCCATTGCATCCCAGATCGCCGCACGGGTGTTCTCGCGCGCCCAGACACCGCCCATGGCGCCGGGCGCTATCTGCCAGCAGTGCATGGTGAGCTTCGGGTCGAAGCGACATGGAATAAACGGAGTCTTCCAGCGCTCGGGTTTCGGCTCCATGCTCGTTCCGGCGCCGAATGAGTTCTCCGCCCGCGTCGTTGACAGGCTCGTGTGGATGTCGGTGCCGCCAATCAGGCCCAACTTGAACGGATTGACACCAAGTTTCGCCTCGTGCTCCAGACCCAGCTTGAGGGCGGAGCGAACATAGTTGAAAGGCAACATTTCCGGCGTGGTGGCGGCGGTAGCAAAGAGGTTGGTATTGTCCCAGCGCTCGAAGTTGGCAAACTCATCGTTGGGCGACAGCAGCGGGGTCGTCTCGCTGTCCCCCTTGGTTTGTGAGGCTTCCACGAGGCGCTCGAACCGGGCACGTGTCTCCGCGTATTGCTTGTCAAAATCTTTCCCGGTCCAAGTCTTGGAGGCGAACATTAGCCCGCCGCTCAGGTTGCTGTTGTGCGGGATGGCCAGCACGCGCCCGCCGGTCTTCTCCTCGTAGGCAGCCATGTACTTCCAGAGGTCCTCGGGATCGGGGCTGTCGAATTCCGAGAACGGCAGGACCTGTAGGGCCCGCTCAGCGCCATCGCGAAAGACCACTACTCGGTGGAGATTGTTGCCCCTGATGTTTTGCGTCCACTCGAAGCCGATGAAGGCCGTGAACTTGCCCGGCTTATTATTGGTCTCGGCGGCGGCAACGGAACGGTCCCAGGTGGGCCGCGTCAACTTGGCAACCACATTGCGGGGGATGCTCGGGTTGCCAACCGCGAAATCCTTGGTGATCTCGACGAAGGCGTCCATGCCGGCCTGGCCGCCTTCTTTGAAGTCTTTGGCCCACCTTCGGCCATAAGGATTCGCGAGGATAGCAGGGTCGCCATCGGCGAACGCGCCGGAAAGCCCAATGTACTCGGCGTGGTCGGAGACGACCAGCCAGTCGTAGGGGCGCTCCAGCTGCACGAGTTGTCCCGTGGAAGAACGCAGTTGCTCGCCTCGGGCGAAGCGGAAAGCATCGTCTGGGCCGAGCCGGTCGCCGACCAGGCCGGCGTCCGCCGAGAAGGACGTGTGCAGGTGCTGATCGCCCCAGTACACACGAGTCGCGTAGCCCCGGTCCACGTAGGGCGAGTAGTTCTTCGGGCGGTGCATCTGCTCGGGGTTCGGCCGCCCCGCGTCCTGGGCCATGGCCGACTGGCGAGAGGCGAGCCAGATCATGACCGTGATACCCAAGAACACAAGTCCGGCACCCGCGACCAGTGCTCCTCCGCGCGAGACAAGAAACCTCGGCATGCGGCACCCCCTCGCTTGTGAGATGATTCTCGGTCGCTTTCAGATGAGTAGTAGCTGTTTTACGCCTTGAAGCCTTGGTCAGCAAGCAATTTCCGCTCCTGGCCCCTCATAGGCTGCAAATTGACATGCACTATCACTGTAGTCGTCGTCTCCGGGCTGCGTGAACCGGGGCCGCTCATGCGTCAATTTGAACGGGACGCGCCAGGTCGATTTGGGGATAAACACTCGCAATCGCGTGGTTTGGGTCAGTTTGGTCTGTTCGACGCTCCAGGGCATCCAGCACATCAACCAGTCAAATGGTTCGTGCGCTCAGCTCAGCAGCATTCTCTCAAGGACTGGGGCCGTGTGCGTGTGCGTGACATCGACCGCGATTTCGAACTGCACGAAGTACTCGCATGCTTCTGGCAAGCGAATCGCCGCGACAGATTGACTTCCGCTGTTTCGCAGACACGTGTCTTTGTGATCCAATTCGCTCTGAACGACAACAGACACATTTCTTCTAAACTGGAGCCATCATTCCGCTTGCATCACTGCGGCGGGGACTCGCGTGAGCGCCTCGCATGAACCGTTTTCTCGTCAGCCCGGCTGCTGCCGAACAACGGCGCCTGCACGCAGGGCCGAGCACCAAAAAAAGGCTCCTCGGTGTGTCTGGGCCAATGCGCGCCACTGTTTCTGAGGGCAAGGATAGGCTCCTGATGGAACTCCTGATGACTCGCAAAGCGTATTTGTCAACTCAGGGGGGTCAGCGGGTGCTAACGGAGCAAAGAGCAACACGGCCCTGACCGACAAACCTGGCCCGAATGTGTTGAGCTGCCGAAAAGAGCTGTCGTTGAGAGCGCATTCGATCGCTCAGGAGCGCCTTAACGAAGCAGCATCCGCGCCATATCGTTCAGGTTAAGCCGCCAGTTGATCCGGGTGTGCCCACCCCACTGACGTGCAATTCGTTCTTGATGCCGTGCCTATCTAACAGTTCAGGAGAATTCGGGATGACTACTGTCTTACGCCTTTTGCAGGTGGTCGTCGGTCTGGGGGTCGCGGTTTTTCTCACTGGAGCTGACGCACCGACCAAACGAATCAAACCTGTCGCCGAGCACCTCTTCTTCCGCTGCAAGCTCCTTATTAATCCTTCGAGCGGAGAATCGATTACCGACGCTCTGATCGAAACGGACGGGGGCAAGATTCTACGCGTGGGCAAGGCGAGTCAGTTTTCGTTGCCGGCGGATGCAAAGATCGTGGAGTTTGGCGATAAATACGTAATTCCAGGACTGGTTGACACGCACGGGCATCTTTACGCGCGCATCCATCTAAAGTCGCCGCGCTGGGAGAAGACGGATGCACGGCTGCCCATCTTTTACTTGGCAGCCGGCGTGACGGCCATTGGCGACCCCGGCTCAATGGACGGCGCCGGAGACATCGACTTGCGCAACCGGATTGATTCCGGCAAGCTACCTGGCCCCCGCTACTTCCTTGCCGGCGAGTACATCGACATGCCACCCCTTATGGTTGGCTGGATGAAGGCCGTCAAAACTCCGGAAGAGGCACGAGCAAAAGTAGACCAGTGGGCTGCGCTGGGAGCGACGGCCATCAAGATCTATGCCGACGCGCAAGGGGAAGTGCTTCGGGCTGCGATAGACGAAGCCCACGAACATTCGATGCGTGTCTGGGCTCATGTAGGCGCCGTGACGTTTCAGCAAGCCATGGACATGGGCGTGGATCAGCTCTTTCATGGCGCTACCGTCATGCCGGACACGCGCCGGCCCGGAATTACGCAGACCAACTGGATTCAGTGGTCCAAGGAAACGTCGGCGCTGGATCTCAGCCATCCGAAGATTCAGGCCCTATTTCGTACTGCCGCAGAGAGAAAGGTGGTCCTGACGCCCACCGCGGCAGTCAGCGAACTCGTCGAACCGGGAGACTACCAGAAACATCACATGGATGAGCAGAAGCGGTATTATGCGCCGGCCGCCTGGCAGCAAATTGAACAGCACTTGAAGGGTCCTGCGCCCTCCTGGTATCCGGCCGAAGTAATGGCCGAGGAGGTGAAGAAAAACAAAGAGTTCATCCGTCGCGCCCACGCCGCCGGTTGCTTGCTCAGTACCGGGACTGATTATGTGGTGCTGACAATGCTCCCCGGCTGGAGTCTGTGGCGGGAGATGGAAATCTTTGCCGAGGCCGGCCTACCGCCGATGGATGTCTTGAAAGCTGCGACGTGGAACGGAGCCTACGCTGTAGGCCGAACCGATCAGCTCGGCAGTGTGGAAGCTGGCAAGCTCGCCGATTTCGTCATTCTCCGGGCCAATCCGCTTGATAATATCAGCAATGTTCGCCAAGTTCATCGCGTTGTCAAGGGCGGCGTCATCTATGATCCCGAGCAGCTCCTGAAACCACTCGTCGGCAAGGTGGAATAAGCGCTGGGGCCCGCCGCGGATACCCCGCGGGCGATTTTGATATGGGGTCTAGCCCTTGAGGTGTGATCTTGGCTCGACCAACTCCTTGCTACGTTGGCGAGTACGTTGAGTGAGACTGAGCTTGTCTCCGGAGGTGCTGCCGAGGTGCATCGGGACCAACGCGCGCAAAGCCACTGCCGAAGCGGAGTCCGCGAGGCCGAAGCGGAAAATACAGCGGGAAGGTATGAATACTGACTAACGTTTAAATCCAGTCACCTCGACTTTGTCCCGCCGACAAAGGGGACGGGGCTTACCGGACGTGCACGCCCACTGCAGCGCTGTGCTTGCCTGGTCTTACTTCTTTCGCTCAGGCACCGCGGCGACGGCCCAATGGTCTTCTGACTTCCAATCGTTCATGCCGCCGCTGTTCTGCCAAACGGTCTGGATGCTCTGGGCGGCCAGAACATCCAGCATTCCGGCAAATCCGTCGGGCAGTTGAATGTCGGGGTCAAGGTGAAACGTGATGAAGTCCCCGCTGTCTCTACCGAATAGCGCCTCCGGCTGGATTCGGCGGCCGCGGCCAGCCCCGGGGTCCGCCGGCACCCAGCCGATTCCCGCCACGTAGAATTCCGTCTTCACATGCCAGACGATCTGCTCTGGCTGCTGCCGTGAGCTGGCCCACCGGCCCCAGAGACTGCGGGCGGGGATACCGTTTGCCCGAAGGACAGCGCAGAACAGGACCGCGCAACCGCCGCAGCTCGACCCGATCTTGGAGGCACAAACCTCCGAGGCTTTCATACCGGGCGCACCGGTCTCCGGGCACTGCGCCCGGACATGCTTGAACGCGCGAAAGGCGAACGCCAGGTCTGTTTCTTTCTCGCGCCTACGGAGCGCTACTCGGTCCAACCATGCCTGGAACGACGGATCTTGGAAATCCACGGACTTGCTCGGCTCCAGGTAGGACTTTCGTTCCGAGTCCGTTAAAGGCATAGGCTGAGTTTTCGGTGCCCCGGGGACAAGCTTGCGTGCGTACAGTGTGGCCTCGTAGGTCACCGAAATTGTCAATCCTTGCGCCGTCTTCAGTCCACCCGCGGGGCCGGCGGGAATTGCAAGTCTATAGAACGAGCGTGGCTGAGGCGTCTTGTCCCGGAGCAACTCAACCTTGGCCTCAGGCAATTCCGCGACTCGCACCCCGTATGTGCGCACGTCCGACTGTCGGTCGAGTTCTGGAGCGTCAGCGATTAGGAGGCACCAACGCAGCATGGTCGGGTTAACAGGCCGGTACGTTAGACGGGTCACGAGGTCTGCTTTGACCCGGCGGGTCTTGTTCGCTTGGAGATGGTATTCGCCTGGCTGGGCGCACGAAGGCGTCGTTGTGCCGAAACAGGCTGCGGCGAAAGCAAGAATTGTGATCCAACGGCCAACATCCGAGTTCATATGTCACTACCTGTCGGCTGCCGAGCTGGTGCGGAGATCGAGCGGCGCCGCTCGCGTTTGCGTTCCCGAAATCCTTCCCGATTAGACCTTAAACGATCACGGTAGGCAACGCCCGTGCGAGCGTCCCCTGGTGCAGATCCGTACTCGCAGAATCCTCCCGGAATTGGAACCACGACTGCGCCGCGCTGACCGTCGATCAGCAGGAGGCTCTTCGGCCAGCGCGTATCGACGACTCCTCGGCCTATGCCTCTTGATCTCGATTCCACGACGGCGTTGAGAAGGGAGCCATTTAGTGCGATTTGGGTCCATTACCCCGGGCCGATAGCCTGGTCCGGTCGAACGTCGGGGCTTCGGCGGCAGCAGGATCGATATGTGACTTACCTCCGCGGCACGGCGCCCCCGTTCCAAAGCTCAATCGCCAAGCGCAGGGCCATCTCGAGTGCGTCAGGCCCATCATCATGATCGCCGACTGGGAAATCTTTCATTTGCTCGACCAGCAGGGCCGTCCCAGGCGACCGACTCTTGAACCGCAACAGCCGCTGAGCAAGGTAAGGCCCCAGCCGGCGAATGCGAACTTGCTTGTTGACCTGGTTGTCCACCGTGTAAGTCGGCAGGAACACGCCCTGCTCCTTCCCGACACGCTCAAAATCGACGCAAAGCAATTCCTGGAACTGGTTGACCTCAATCGCAAAGCCGTCTGGACGGAACTCGCGGATTATCTCGACGCCATCCTCCACGATCTGCGGGGCCGGCCGCCGCTGCAAATCGGCCTCGACGTAAAGCACGCCAGCTCGATCACGACCAAGCATCACGAAGGCTGAGTAATCGCCGGTTTGCGCGTCCTTTCCCTTGCTGGGATCTAACGCAACCGTCTTGATCTGAATGTGCTCCGGCCAGCTCTCGAACCAGAATCCCGGGCCGCCGAAGTATTCAGCCGGCCATTCGCAAGCCTCGGGATTCACGGGGTTGCCTTGCTTCTCGGAAGAAAAAGCCGCCCAGCCGATCGTGGCGCGGAGTTTCATCAAGTCCAAGAGCGGTTCGGCCTCGGGCCAGAGCAGTTCGGCCCCGGCATCCATCTGTTGCTTACGAAACCGATAGAATTCCTCGGCTTTCTCCTCGTGTTGATCGTCTTCGTAGTCCTGGTAGATTAATGCCCATTCTTTCCACAGGTCCAGACGTGTCGGCCATGAGCCAACCGCCCTGAATGTCATGCAATCCCAACCGGCCGTGCGCGACAGGCGAAGCACGAGGCAGTCCCGGTGCAGTGCGGTCCCGAGTACCAGGACGTTCGTCTGAGAGGTTCCGGCGTTGGCCACGGCCCTGTTGAACCAGTTCCAGGAACGGTCGCGCTGAAAAACCGACGTGATATGCTCATCGTTCTCGGGATCGTCAACGACGATCAGCGTCGGCCTATTCACCCGGTTGCGCCGGCCCCGGATCTTGCTGCCCGTGCCGAGGGCTTCAACCACCACACCATTGGCCAGCCGCAGCCGGTCCTGTCCCCACGGCGCACCGACAAACTCAGGGAACTGGCCCTCGATCTCTTCCCTGATGTTCGCGAGGTTGATGCGGGCCTGCGCTTGTGTGTCTGAGATCAGGAAAATGTAAGGCTCCAAACCATGCACCCCGCAATACAGCGGATAAGCATAGCTGGCCCAGGTCGTCTTCGCGCTGGCACGGGGAGCCACTAGCGCCATGCGCTTCCCGCGTCGCTCGTGGAGAGTCTCTAGTTCAGACACAAACCAACAGTGCAGACCAGATTCGGGAGTTAGGGGCCGCACGTCAGTCTTGGTTCGGCAGCGAAGGTGTTGGGAAGACCACGCGGCAAAGGATGGCCGAGCCAGCGACTCCTGCGGCCGCTTCCTCAACCTACGCAGCCTATTCACCCTCAGTTTGAGCTCTGCGAGTTCCACGGGCGTTCTTCTCCAACTGGTTGAGTATCTGCGCCAGCTTCAAAATCTGCACATGCTCCTTTGGTGCCCAACGCTCCGGGAAGCGCCGGGCCAAGAAGTCCCTGGCTGCCTGCCAGTTCTCAGGGATCTGCTTTCGCCATTGAGCGACGACGGTCACTTCCGAGTCGCCTTTCGCCTTCATGATCGCCTTGAAGAACTTGAAATACTTTCCCTTCTTAGCCCTCTTGCCCAGCCTCATCCAAAGAGCAAAAGTGGCATAAGAGATGCCTGCGTAAGCACAGGCTGCCTCGTAGTAATTCCCGGCAGCGATGGCCTCACAGAGCAGCTTCTCGGTCGCAGGCGTCAGCTTGGTGGGTTGGCCTCCTGGCACACACCTACCCTACCTTCCTTGGATCAAGACCCATGTCGCCGAGGCGTTCGAGGCAGACGGCGACAAAGGCCGGGCTAATCTCTAGGCCGTAGCAAAGACGGCGCGTTATCTCGGCACCACAAAACTGGCTCCCGGAGCCCGCAAATGGTTCGTAGCAGATGTCTCCTGGCCGCGTGTGCTTGCGCATCGGCCGGGCAAACAGCTCGACAGGCTTTTGCGTTGGGTGATTGTTGCCAATGATCCGTCCCTTTCCTTCCCAATCGCATTCCCAGACGCTCGTGAACGTGTGGCTGTTGTCTCC
>DATGZX010000407.1:0-16962 GCA_035296965.1 Gemmataceae bacterium | reverse complement strand
GGAGGGGGAACCTTCCCCTTTTCTCGGTTTTTGCTGGCAACGGTTGGCAATGAACAAAAGCTGCCTCGGCAGCGACTTGAGAGCGAGAATTACGCGGTTTTCCCGGTTTTTCGGCGTGTTGTGGAGCCTGGCTCTTAATCAGTAGGTTCTCGGTTCGAGTCCGAGACGGGGCAATCACTTACGGCGAATCAAATGTAGCAAAAGTCCAAAAACGGTCCAAAGAGTTTTGCAAGATCGCAGCTTTGTACTCCGCGGTTGCGCATTCATGAGAGGAATCGTGAGCAAGCCTGGATGGATTGAGTTCAAGACCACCGACTCTTCCGATGCCTTTTTCAAGGCGCTGGCCGAGCATAGCGGAACGAAGACAGGCGACCGGTCTATGGCGATTCTTGGCGGAACGATCCTTGAAGATTGTCTCAGGGCGTACATCGAATCGCAGGTTGTTATGAAAGGCACGCACGCCAACAGTCTTTTCGATCAAGTCCTTGACAGCTTTGGACACCAGATCCGGGCCGCATACGTCTTTGCCCTCATCGGAGAACCATTTAGAAACGAATTAGACTTGATACGCCAAATCCGCAATGCGTTCGCACACAAGACTTTTGCAGATGCAAAGCCGGGGGACGATCCGTCGTTCAAACGGGTCACGTTCGATACGACCAGAATTAAGGCTTGGTGCTCCAGTCTTAAGTACCCAAACCAGGATGATCCCGAACCGGAGAAACCCCGAGAACGCTTCGAATCTTCCGTCTGCCATTTAGCTCTGGATCTCTGGTCCGCTTCTACTCGGCCCATGAAGCGAAAGCCCCCGCCATTGCTTCAATCCCTTGGTTACCGCGGACTAATCGATTCCAAATGATGAACCGCGACGATAAAGCCGACCAGTCTTGATTCCAGCGAGAGTTCCGGCCAGAGTTCATCCAGTTCTGTCGGCAGGCATGCAGCCCATTCTCCGGTATAAAGCTGGTGCTCACCGCACCCGTTGATCTCTTCGAGAACATCCAAGTGGGCAGGACGCTCGCGATTATAAGTCTCAGCTATCGAAAGCAAGCGATCCCTGAGGACGATTCGGTAGCCATTTCAAAATCTCCAAGAGAAGAAAAACGCTCATCGCGCCGCGGCACCACGGAGCACCTCCGGCACGTGCAACCCCGCGACCGCCGCATCCATCTGCCTAGCCATGTTGATGTACACCTGCGTGGTCTGGTAGCTCTTGTGCCTCATGAGCGTCTGCAGCGCGTCCGGCGTGAGCTTGCCCGCGTTCATCGTGGCGAACGCTCGGCCGAGATCGTGGAAGCCATAGACGAGGGAGAACCCCCTATGCCTATGCTCCTCAGAACACAGTACTGGACTGAACGCGACAGATTGTTCGCAGCGGCGTCTGGGCCAAGATTGCGTTCGGGATTTGGGTTTCCAAGAACTCTGTCAGGGCGTGTCGCGACTCGTGTCGGGCGTGCGGAACGGCAGCATGCATGGCAGCGGCAGGAGTGCCTTCCGAAGTTCGCTGCCGTCCAAGGCGCCCGACGGCAGTGACAGCGCGGATACCGAGGCCCGCAATTTGACAAATCCGCAACGTTGATTTAAAGTTCTCCTGGTGGTGGATGCCGCCGCACATCTCGATAGTAGTGCCAGGCGTGTCCATGAGGCAACTTTTCCTCGAACAGGCAAACCCGCTGTAAGGCGGGGACGCAAAGTCATGGGTCCGCTCCCACAACGATTTCTTGTGGGTGGATCGCCAGACTACCGAAAGGAACAAGACAATGCGCCATTTCTGCATCGTGCTCGCGCGCTTCCTCCACGAGGAAGACGGACCCACAGCCGTCGAATACGCCGTTATGTTGGCTCTCATAATCGTCGTATGCATTGGTGCCATCACGACCTTGGGCACCAACGCCAACAAAACATTCACCTCGGTCGGCAATTCGCTGAACGCCACGAGCGCCAGCTCTTAGGGCTCCCGGCCCATGGGATCTTACAAATTTGAAATCGTTCGTGAGATCCCTGGTAGGGCTTTGGCATATGCCGGCCCCTGATCCCCCATCCTGCCATCAATGGCGATGGCACTACCTTTCGTAGGGTTGTGCCCACAACCCCCGCGGGCCGAGCCCGCTTGCGCCTATCGTCCGCGGCGGCTCGCAGGGAGGCCTTGGTCTCCGCGCGGGCGGTCGCTTTCCGGCGCGCCCTCACGCGGTCAACTCCGTGGCCTTCAGTCCTGACGGCAAGATGGTGCTTCGGTCCATCCAACTATTCTGAAGCCGGGACAAAACGCACTCACTTTCCGCAAACTGGCTCCCTGTTCATCTGAGGCATCCAGGCAAGGGCGTCCGCTGCGCTTGCCTTGCCAATCTTCTTTTGTTGGCGAGTATTGTCGCTTAGCCTGCATGGCATGGCGGCGTTCGTCTTTTAGCAACAACTCTAGGTTTCCTTGCGCTGCCGTGCTGCCCGGCTGCAATTCCAACACGGTCCGCAGCGCACGCTGGGCGTTTTGCCAATCCTCGCCAGCTTGCAAGAGCGTATGGCTGAGTACTTTCCAAAGGAATGACTCGTGAGGTGTGCGGACGACGGACTGCTCCAAGAGTCGGCGAGCGATGGCATACTCCTGGCGAACCAGGTGGGATCGTGCCCGTAGCGCGATGTCGCCAACGGATGCTCGCGTTTGGAGGCCGTTGCCGCCAGCTTCGAGGGCCTGGATCTGCTGTTCCGGTTCCGGGAACTGTCGTTACCCAAGAGTAGTTCCCCTAGTCCAAGCCTGGCCGGCGTGAACTTCGGCTGTTCCCGCAGCGCGGCTTGCCACTGTGCCTCGGCCTCCGAGTTGCGGCCCTACTCGCGCTAGACCGCAGCCAGGTTATGCCTGGCCAAGTAACCACGTGCACTTTTCGCAACGCCGGCGAAGTGCGGCCCTTCGTGCGTGCCCAGGAGCCGCAAGAGATATGCCTTCGCTCCCACCAAATCGCGTTCCCCCCTGCCGCCGAACTTCTTTTCAAGCATGCATTGGCTTGAGCAGCGCGTCAAAGAGGTCCAGGTGCATCAGGCAAGCGCCCGTTAACAACCTACTGATGACCCCCGCTAGTGCATTTTCAAGGCTAACTTTTGGGGCCCGAGCACGAGGCCAGAGAGAAACGCAAAGCAAATGGCGGAAACGAAGAATGGCAGGTTTTGTCAGGTAAAACGGGGGTAGGCAGACTACTTGTCTGATAAAAGAAAGTTCTGCAAGTGCCTATTCTACAAGGGATTACATCGCAACTCGGACCTTGGCCCAATGGCAGTTCCACCTGCCATATGTCAGGTGTACTGATGTGCATATTTCCAAGAATTCTGAATCCATGCCCTTACCCCAAAATCAAGACTTGAGTCCGCACTAGTCGCTTCCGCGCCATCTTTAGCGGAAACTCATTCCAACAGCGTTTTGCATCATTTCCTTATCGTTAGAAGCCCTACAGCCGATACTAATTCCAATGTTTCCGACAGTCTGCGTTCATGCTGCGCAAAGCTGGGGATCCAGGAGAGCTTGCACAAGAAGCCTTTTCTCCGGAGCAATGCCCGGACGAATCAGACCCAGCCATCTGGGAGTGGGAGGCAAAGCAATGGTGCCGATCCGCTGGCCATTCTGTGCGATTTGCCTCGTAGCCCTTAGCGGTTGTTGGTCTGTAAATGCACGGATCGATCGGGAAGTCGGCGAGCTATCCTCTCAAATTGATCACGTTGAGATTCGTCCAGCTCTCGATCTGGCCCCCGCCGCGGAGCCAAAAGCCAACGTCCGGCCTGCAGAGACCGAGTCGTCGCCTCCTCCGCAGAAAGACAATAGGGCAGTTCCAGCGCAAAGCAACCCCGTGCAACAAGTCGCTTATCTTCAAGCGACCGTAAAGCCGCCACAGCGGCTGGTCGTCCCGCCGGGATTGCCAGGGGCAGATGCGCCTCCCATCACGAAGTTTCCGCAAGACCCGGTGCTAAAGAAAAAGTACATCCAGGCACTGTTCCCCCCGCTGCCGGCGGCACCGAAAATGCGGCCGCCGGCTCCGGGACCGGAAGGAAGGCCAATGACTCTGGCGGACTTTCAGCGCCTCGCGGCTGTCTACAGTCCGGCTATCAAGAGTGCCGAGGCGGCCGTGGAGGCCGCCAAGGGGGCTGTGAAACAGGCCGGTGCTTATCCCAACCCTCAGTTCTTTTTTGAGCAAGATACCGTGGGGACAGGCCCGGGTGGTTATGAAGGGTTCGGCTTCAACCAGGTTGTCAAAACCGCGAACAAGCTCAAGCTCCAGCAGGCAGCGGCCATGATGGATTTGCTCAACGCGCAGCTTGCACTCAAGCGAGCCTACTCCGACCTGGCTTACCAGGTGCGCACGAACTACTTCGCCCTGCTGGTGGCGTTGCAGGGAGTCAAGACAAACGAGGCCCTGTATCGGTTCACAAACGAAATCTATCGCGTCCAGGTCGACAAGGTTGAGGGCCAAATTTCGGCTCCCTACGAGCCGATGCAGCTTAGGCCGCTCGCTATCCAGGCACGGTTCAACCTCGTTCAAGCTCAGAACCAGTACCTAGCATCCTGGAGGCAACTGGCAGCGACTCTTGGCTTGCGCGACATGCCGCCCACGGAGGTCGCGGGCTGCGTCGATATGCCCGTTCCCGTCTTCAAGTACAACGAGGTTTTGGCCCGGGTGCTCGCGGACCATACCGACGTCCTAACGGCCATCAACTCGATCCATAAGGCGCGGTTCAACCTGGAGTTCGCCAAGGTGACCCCCGTGCCCGACGTCACCCTCAATGTGTTGGTGCAGAAAGACTATACAGCCCCCCCCAACCTGTTAGTTCACAGCTTGCAGTTCGGCTTCCCCGTCCCCATCTTCGACCATAACCAGGGGAATATTAAACAGGCGGAGGGCCAGTTGGCGCAGGCCGCGGCCGGGCCCGATCTGGCGCGCAACAGCCTGACAAGTTCACTCGCGGACGCATACAACCGATATGAAACAGCCCGCTACAACGTTGAACTGGCCTTGCAACAGTGCCGCGATCAGGTTCGCGCCTACAGCCTGCTTTATTCGAGGTACCATCAAGACCCCACGGCCGTGGCTTTTGGCGACGTCGTCACCGCCCAGCAGACGCTGGCCGGCTATGTCGCCGCTTACGTTACGGCGCTCGGATTGCAATGGACGGCGGTCAACGACGTTGCCAATCTGTTGCAAACCGACGACCTCTTTCAAGTCGGCCCGAAACAGGAAATGGCTCCGGTGCCCGATCTGCGGCAGTTGGGACCGCCTCGAGGCATGCCGCGCAGTTTGCCCGTTGGAGTGCAGTGAGTGGGGAGTGGTGGAGAACATAGTACGTCGAATGTGTCGCAGCCCAATCTCGGCATTGGATACAAGCGACTGCACCCCATCAACCGCTTTGGAGAGTCTGCCATGCTGCGTAAGGTCTGTATTCGGCTCATCCTCGCGGTTTCCGTGTGCCTCGTGCCGGTAAGCGCCTCCCTTACTTGCCGAGGGGGCGACGGGCCAATGTCGTCCGGCCCTAATACGACCGGCCAAGCGACGCCAGCAGCTCCTCTCGCCGCAAGTCAATTGCCGACATCGACGCCGGACCAGGAGCGCCCGCAGGCATTTGTCCTGCCGCCGCCTCCCGATTACACCGTCGACGGGGAACACTGGATTCGCAGTCCTCTGCTCGACCGGCCCGACTCGGCGCCACCCGGAGTTTTCTTCAATGTGGAATCGAGCGTTCTCTGGCCCCACTTCACCAACCAACTGAGAGGGGGATTTGCTCCCAACTTCAGCGTAGGAGCACCGCCAACAGGCGGCCTCCCGATCACAGGAGACATCGTAAGGTTTCCCGGCAACCCCCTGGATGCGACCGTGAGCCCAAGATTCGAACTCGGCTATCGATTCCCCGACGGCTTCGGCGAGTTGCGGCTCAGTTACCGTTTCATGGACAGCAGAGGCGCCGACACCGTTTTGGTCGCTCCCCCGTATGCCAATGACAACCTAGGACCTGCGTCGCAGACGGGACGCCTGGATGTCAACATCATCGATCTGGACTTCGGGACGCGACAGTTTTCCCTCGGGCCCAATTGGGAGATGCGAACCGCAGTTGGCATGCGCTATGCAACAGCTTTTGTAGATTCGCAAGTCACCTTCCTGAACCCTGTGACCCTCACGGGTTCACCCTTTGGAACAGGGCCGTTCACTCGCCTCACGCAAACCGAGGCGGTTGGCAATCGTTATTTCGGGGCTCACGGAGTGTTCGAGGCAGGGCGCAAGCTTTGGGTCCCCGGCCTTGCCTTTTTCTGCCGATTGGACGGGGCCGGCATGTACGGGCGCGTGCATCAGACGTTTGGCGAGACGTTCGTGCAACCGCCGGGGTTCACCCAGCAGAGGGTTACCAATGGAGTGGGCACCCCCATGCTGGCAACGCAGGTCGGCTTGAGTTATGACATACCCTGGTGGAACCATGCTCGCTTCTTGATTGGCTATCAATTCGAGGAGTGGTGGCAGTTCGGGCGCGGCGACAACGACCTGTCGTTCGGCCCACTTTATGACCAGGGACTGTTCCTGCGGGCGGAATTTAACTTCTGATGTGACAGGAAGAGTTCCTCTTATTCCAAGTTCGTATCTCGATGGCCGGGCTCGATAGGCGGGTGGGGCGGCGTTTCAAGACTTGGGACAGCACACCCGGGCACACCCACGGCCGGCCAGGCCGGTTGCCTCAGTTCGCTCGCGCAGCGCCTTGGGTCGATTCGACGCCATCAGGCGGCGGGCGTTCAATGTGCCATCCCACCGGCGCCAGCCGGCGGTTGGCGATTGCCGTAGAAGCTATAAAGCACGGGCATCAGGTAGCGCGTCAGAAATAGCGTAGTGATCATGCCTCCCACGACCACAATGGCCAGGGGCCGTTGCGTTTGCGTGCCGATTGGCTCAACCCACCGCAGCGCGCCGGATGAATCCCATGCAGGCCGAAGGGCCAGAGCCGCCGGCAGAAGCCCCAGAATGGCGGTCAGCGCCGTCATCATCACCGGACGGACCCGGTTTCCTGCCCCGCGGAGAATCGCCTCTTCGAGCGGAATTCCCTGCGCTCGGAAGGCGTTGAAGGATGAAATCATCAACAGTCCATCCATGATCGCCACGCCGAACAGCGACACGAAACCGACCGCTGCCGAGATGCTAAAGCTGGTTCCCGTGATCAAGAGGGCCCAGATCCCGCCCATCGACAGGGCAAGCACGTTGCTGAAAACGACAACTGCGTCGAGCAGCGAATGGAAGGCCAGGTAGAGCAGAACGAAAATCAGGCCGAGAGATACCGGGATGATGAACAATAACCGTTTCTGGGCTTTTTCCATCTCGTTAAATTCGCCGTCCCAGACGGCGCGATAGGGCGTCTTGAAGAGATCGTGGGTCTTTTCCTTGGCGTCCGCCACAGCGCTGCCCAGGTCGCGCCCGCGGACATTGAACTTTACGGCAATCAGCCGCTTGCCCTGCTCGCGGTAGATTGTTGAAGCGCCCGCGCGCTCGAATGAGCCTTTAGGATCCGGCGCGCCGTTAGCACCTACGGGGCTGACCAGCTCACGCAATTTGAGTCTCGGCGTGTTCGTAATCGGGTTGGCCGTGTTGACCAGGCTACCCACCGTCGACGGAGGCGCGACTCCGGATCCCGTCGGTGATGGCGTAAAGCCTGGGCCGGCCACCGGAACCACCTGGTTATTGGAAATGTCTACCTGCATGTCCAGGATCGATGTCTCACTACTCCGATACGCCTTAGGCCAGCGGAGCGTGACGTCGAACTGTTTTTCACCTTCGATCATTGATGTCTGGGCTTTGCCGCCCACAGCGCATTGAATGAGGTTGTTGACGTCCGCGGCGCTCACGCCCCACTTGGCGCATTTGTCGAGGTCGACGCGGAATTCAAGGTTGGACTGGCCCATGATATTGAAGATGCCGACTTCCTGAATGCCTGGGACTTGTTCCAGGCGATTTTTCACTTCCGCAGCCAGCTGTTCAAGCCTGTTCAAGTCCGGGCCAAAAATCTTAACAGCGTTATCTCCCTTGACCCCGGCAATGGCCTCCGTCACGTTATCGCGAATGTACTGTGAGAAATTCCAGTCAACGCCAGGGAGAGAATCGCGCAGCTCCTGATTCATGGCCACGGTAAGTTCTTCTTTGGTTCGCTGCCGGGTCTCCCCGTAGGCGTAGCGGCGCCACCCCTCTACATCGACCTCCCTCGGCCATTCCTTCATGGGCTTCAATGGCGCAAAAATCTCGACGCGATAATAACCTGTCGGGTCCGTTCCATCATCGGGCCGGCCGATGGCGGGCACCAAAACCTCCACTTCGCCGTACGAAGCGATGATGGCCCGAGCCTTTTCAATGTCCTGCGCTACACGTTCCATGGAAGAATTCAGAGGAAAAGTCGCCGTGATCCACAGGTTGCCCTCCTCGAGTTGGGGCATGAACTCCTGGCCAAGCCGTGGAACCAAACAACCGGTGAGCACAATCAGGGATCCCATGAACAATAGAGTGAGCCATCGATGGCGGAGACAAAGCTTGAGCTGAATCAGATAGCGTGAATTCAGAAACCGGACGAGCAAATTATCGTGGATCGGTTTGAAATTGCGAAACAGGAGCAAGCACAGAACCGGAGCGAGCACGACGGCCATCGCCAGGGCGCCGCCCAGAGCGAAGGCATAGGTGTCGGCCATGGGTCCGAACAATTGCCCCTCTGGTCCACGCATCGTGAACAACGGAATAAACGCACACACCATGATCGCGGTGGAGAAAAACAAGGGGCGCTCCACCTCGTGGCATGCCCGCAGGATGCGCTCCTTGAGCGGCAGTTCGGCATATTCGCCGGCACTCAGGTGTCGGTAGATGTTCTCCACCATGATGACCGAGCTATCGACGATGATGCCGAAATCGACCGCGCCAATTGACAAGAGGTTGGCCGATTTGCCCCGAAAGAAAAGCATCGCGAAGGCGAAGAGGAGCGCGAATGGAATGTTAATTGCCACGATGAGCGCGCTGCGGATATTACTTAGGAACATGAGTAGGACCGCAGTTACCAGCACCATGCCAAGAAGGAGGTTCTCTTGCACGGTCTCGGTTGTGACATGAACGAGTTCATCACGATCGTAATACGGCTCAATTTGGACGCCCGGCAACATGCGTCCAAATTCCGGGTCGTTGAGTTCCGCGACCTTTGCCTTGACGGCATTCACGGCGGGGATGGTCTGGTCGCCGGAACGCAGGAGCACGATACACTGTACCTTATCGTCTTCGTCCCGCCAGGTCCGCGAGGTTGACTCCTCTTTGCCCCCTCGTTTCCCGTCGCTCTCGTCGGTGGGTTTGCTTAGACTGACCTTGCCAAGACGCGTCTGATGTCCGACCACGACTCCTTGCATACCCAGAGCATCGCCTGGAGAAAGCGGGCCGCCTTCCACAATGTGCTCTATCCTGACGGGCCGGTTATTGACGGAAGCGATCACGATTTTCCGAATTTCATGAATACGGCGATTCTCTTCCTCGCGCAGTTTGGCCGCGGCCTCGTACGGATCCTTGAGGCCCAGTACCTGCTCGACCGGGTCCAGCCCGCCGCCGTACAGCCCGACGCTGCGGACGTTAAGAACAATGTGCCCCTGGGTCATCAGGTCGGCGCCGACATTTTGGTTGCTGTTGCTCAGCGCCGTCTGCAGCTGATTCAACGTGACGCCGTAACGTTTGAGCCGGTCTGGATCGGGGTGGATTTCATAGCGCTTCACCGTACCACCGGTGCTTGTGACGTCCATAACATGGGGCACGCGGCGGAACTCACGCTCGAGGACCCAGTCTTGTAACGCCTTGAGGTCATTCCCCGTATAGATGTCGTTGCCATAACGATCTTTTGGGCTCTTAAGTGTGTAGCGGTAGATCTCGCCAATAGGGTTCTGCGGTGAGATTTGCGGAATGACACCCGCTGGCAGCGGCTGGCTGAGGCTGCTCAGACGGTTGATCACTTCCTGCCTGCATTGCCAGAAGTCGCGGCCGTATTCGAACTGATTCCGGATGTGGGAAAGCCCGAACAGGGACTTGCTCCGCGTCATGGTCAACCCCGGCATGCCGGCGAACGCTACCTCCAAGGGGACACTTACCTGCCTCTCGACCTCCTCGGCCGAGGCCCCAGGATATTGAGCTACAACTTCCACGATGGCGGGAGCGGGATCCGGGTAGGCTTCCACGTTTACGTTTATGAACGCGTAGATGCCAGCCACAGTCCAGCCGGCAACGAGCAAGAGCACGATGAGCGGGTTATCGAGAGCCCAGCGGATGAGTGCATGAACCATGGGATATACCTCTAGAGTGGCGCAGGCCAAAGGTGAATGGGCAAGAGGACCCTCAATGACCGTGCAGGATTCGGCAGTAGGTCAGGTTTCCAACCTGACCGGACAGATTGAGGAATCTGTCCTACGCCGCTGCCGAATCAGGCCCTGACCGGACAGATTGAGGAATCTGTCCTACGCCGCTGCCGAATCAAGCACGGTGATATAGCAGCCGTACCTCCGTCCTTTTCATCTTGTATTGCCGACCTTGGATTCCTTGTCCTCCAAAGCCGCTCGCAGTTCCAGCACTCCCGAATCGATCACCCTTTCGCTCGGTTTCAGCGGTTCCAGGGGCTGAAAACCTTGTGCAATCTCCTGGGGCGTCAGCTTTTGTTCCGCTGGCGTTAACCGGCTGCTAACAAAGGCCGTACTCTCGAAGCGATGCGTGACCTTGACGCGTCGCATCGTGTAGCGCGGCTTGTCTGGATCGGCCTGGACAAAAACAAAACTTTGCTTGCCGTCTTCAGCCAAGGCCGTCAGCGGTACTTCCACGACGTCGGGCGGAGGCGGCAGATTGACGGTGGCCGACACGAATTGCCCCGCCCGGAGCTTGGCATCCGGGTTGTCGATGTAGCCCTTGATCACGGCAGTGTGTTGGTTGGCGTCGAGGATATAGCCAACTTCTTCGATCGGCCCCTCAATAGCTGGTGAGCCGACCAACTGCAAACTCCAGCGCCTTTGCTCCGGGCTAATTGACAGAATGGCCGGCAACTGATCCTCGGGTGGATTGGCGATGACCAGCAGGCTATCCACATCGGCAATGGTAAACAGGTTCACCGTGTTGTCAGCCACATACTCGCCTGGAGTGACATTGCACTCGACGATCGTCCCATCGCGCGGTGCAGTCAGTTCCGAGCGGGCCCAGAGCCGCTCCTTATCCTTGTCGCGCTTTCCCTGGCGCGCAGAAACCAGCTCGGCTTCATCGTAAACAGCTTGAATTTCGCGTTCCGGAATGTTCCAGGTCCGAAGAGTGCGTTCGGCCCGTTCCTTGGCATTGCGATCGCTGACCACATCATGTCGGGTCTGGTTCAAGGTGTCTTCGGGCAAACCGCCCTTCGCAAAGAGCGCCTCGCGTGCTTTCAGTCGTTCTTCATCGAGCCGTAGCTGCACCAGCGCGTCCACGAGGTCGCTCTTGCGGCCGCCAACATCAGTACTCCAGACCACGGCCAGAACGTCGCCCTTTTTGATCCGGTCGCCCGGACGAAGCTGGCGAAATATAGTTTCGCCCGAAACCGTCCGACGTTCACCGTCCACAACCTTTGTGATCTGTGCGACTTCCGCGTTGAAACGAGTGCGAACGCGCGCAACCCTTGCCGGGTCAAGTGCCGTTGACCCTGGCATGACCAGCGGCCGATTCTGTTTCGGCCTTTCGGCGACCACACTCGCCTTGATGCCAAGCGTGTCACGCACGCGCTCGGGCACGATTAGCGTATGCGGGATGTCCTCGGCAAGCTCGACCGCTAGTCGCGACTTGGTGACCGTCTGCTTTTGGGACGCCTTCTCGTGTGCAGAGAATGCGCGCGGACCGTAATAGATGGCCGCAGCCGTAATCACGATGCCAGCAGTCAGGATCAAAAGCCCAAGGACGACGTAACGGATTGGGCTTGGGGTTTTCGGCTGTGGGGTAGACATGTGAGTGCTCCTTCAAAGCCGTCGAGGCTGGCCTGGCTAATTGATGAAGAAAAGCTGAAGAAATGGGGCACCAGGAGCGTTTGTTCGACCCTGGATACCTCATCCGGTCCAAGGTGTCCGGTCCATTCCTCCACGCGGCCTGTAGGCAAGAAGCCCTTAGGCTTCCTCCAGATCCAGGGTCATGGCAATCCGTGTGCCACGCTCGCCGTCGCCCTTCTCACAAGAGATGTTGCCGCCGTGCGCCTGGATGATTTCGCGGCAAAGGTAAAGGCCGATCCCCGTGCCACGAACGCCCTTCGGGCCGTCGGTGCGGTGGTCTTCCACTCTGTAGAATTTCTCGAACACGCGCTCGCGCAACTCCAGTGGAATGCCCGGGCCGGTGTCCGTCACGGTAATTTGCAGCTTCGATTTGCCCCCTGCCCCCGCATTTTGCCTGGACGCCAGGCGGACTGTGACTTCACCGCCGCGCGGCGTGTACTTGAGAGCGTTTGTAAGCAGGTTGACGAGGACAATCCGGAGCCGGGCCGGGTCCGCCTGGACTATGGCGGTTGGAGCATCGCGGACCACCCGGAGCGTGACCTCAGCGTCTTGATACCGGGGCCGGAGCGTGCGGGTCGCCTGCTGGACGAGCGCGTCAAGGTCCACGCGCTGCTTTGCAAGCTGCAGCTGCCCGGCTTCGATTCGGGTTAAATCCAGCAGTTCGTCAATCGTGGCGGCAAGTTCCTCCCCGCCGGCGACGGCAGCGGTCAGGATCTCCCGCTGCCGCGTGGTCAGATTATCTGCCTTCTCTTGGAGCATGAGGAGGTTCATCTGGAGCGAAGTAAGCGGCGTCTTCAGCTCGTGCGAGGCAACGGCTACTACCTCCCCGCGCAGTTCATCAAGCCGCGCGAACTCCGTCACGTCGGCGAGCACGATTGCAGCGCCTGCGCGACGTGGCAGGAACTGGGGAATCGGAACTACAGTGACCAGCAGCTTCACTGGCCGGCCGTTGAGGCTCACCGATAGCGCCTGACTCAAGTCCGGCCTGGCCTCCCTGTTAGCCCGCCCTTCGCGGAGTGTTTCCTTGACCTCGCGCAAGACAGCGGCTGAAAGCGGCAACTGCTCGACACGGTTCCCCTCGCTGCCGCCGATTGCTTTCAGGATTTGCACCGCCAAGGGGTTCTTTGAAACGATCTGCTCGTCTGGATCAACCACGATGACGGCGTCCGGGAGCGCCGCCAAAGTAGCCTCCAACGTTGCCTTTGCCAAAAGCAACTCGCCAAGGCTGGACTCGCGGTAATCGCCCAACGTCTCGGCCATGCGGTTGAACCCTTGCGCGAGTTGGCCGAGTTCGTCCTCCGTGTCCACGCCCACGCGGCACTTGAAGTCGTCGTGGCGAATCGCATCCACCGAACGAGTCAGTTCGTGGACAGGCCGAAGAATTCCTTGCGCCAGCCGCACCATCACCAGAGTTGTCAGCCCCAGCGCCACCAAGGCAATCCCCCCCACGATGGCCATAGAACGTCTGGTCTCGTTGCCGGCCTCGACGCCGACCTGTTGCATGGAGCGGAAATTCAGTTCACGGATGCGGGCGCAGTCTGCCACGGCCTTTTGGAGCGCGGGGTTCACCTGTTGGTGATAGAGCTCGTTGGCGATGCCGACTTGCTGCATGGCGAGGAAGTTCAGTTCGCGAATGTGGCCGCAGTCCGCCGCCGCCTTTCGCAGCGCGGGGTTCACCTGCTGGTGGTATAATTCGCGGGCGCTGGGCTTCCCGGCGTTCGCTAATAAGGAGTCTCCGGCTACGCGATAGGCGTCCGCGTTCTTGCGGAGAGCGCGCCCCGCCTCTTGCTGCGGCGTGTCGCGCAATCGAGGCAGCAGACGAGCATATGCCTCGTCGAAATCCCTCCGCCGCTTGGCGACTTCACGTCCTGCGTTACCCACCTTCCCGCTCAGAGCCACCAATAGGGCATCGTCCTCGCGCTCGAGCGCGTCGCCGAGCCTCGCCGCCAAGTCAATGATTTCTTGACTCTCGCGAAGCGTGGTGAGTTTCCCGGCGCTCGCCAACAAAGCGTCTCCGGCCACGTGATAGGCGTCCGCGTGTTCGCGCAGTGCGTCCCCCGCATTTCGCTCGTCCGGCTCGGTTAGAAGGGTGACCAGACGACTATACGATACATTGAAATCCTGACGTTGCTGGTTGACTGCACTCCGCGCGTTCCTTACCTTTCCGCTCAAACCCAACAGCAGCGCGTCGTCCTCGCGTTCCAGCGTATCAGAGAGGCCCGCCGTCAAATCAATCGTTTCCTGGCTCTCGCGCACCGTCTCGCCGACCACGGCGCTGAGGCGCGCGAACATGACAACGCTCCACACGCCACCGGCCACGGTGGTGAGGACGAGAAGGCAGCCCGCCAGCAGAAAGCGGGTTTGCATGCTCCGAAACTTCATGAAACTTCCCCCCATCCGCATAGCCCTATCGCTAGCCTTCAAGGAGGCCCAAGCGCAACAAGGCAGGGCTCTGCCCTCAATTGCCGACTAATCGGTCCACGCTTTCCGCCGACGTAATCACGCTAGGCCATACCGCTTGCGCTTTCGCTGGAGAGTGGTCACGTCGATCCCCAGAACACGTGCAGCGGCATCGAACGAGGCGGCTCGTGCCACAACGTGTGCAATGTGTTCGCGCTCAATCTCTTCCAGGGAAATATCGTCACCGAGATTCATCTTCGTCCGGGTGGCCGCCGCTTCCAAAGAACCTTCTATCCGGTTTTCGCTGACGCCGCCAACCATTCCAAGGTCGGCCGGCTCGATTACTTGTGCCGGTGAAAGGATCACCGCCCGTTCGACGGCATTGCGAAGTTGTCGCAGGTTGCCCGGCCAGGAGTACGAGGCGATGATCTGCTCGGCCCGCGGTGCAAAGGCCAGATTCTGGCGTCCCTGGCGGCGCTCGAAGAAGTGCAGATAGTGCTGGGCCAGTGGCATCAGGTCTTCCCGCCTGTCCCGCAGCGACGGCAGCGTAAGGGTGATCACGTTCAGGCGAAAGAGCAGGTCTTCCCGGAACCGACCGGTCCGTACCTCATCTTCGAGAGGGCGGTTGGTCGCAGCGAGCAGGCGCACATCGGCCCTACGTTCCTTGGCCTCGCCAAGCCGTTCGTAAGTGCGATCATGCAGGAAGCGAAGCAAGCGTGCTTGGGCGTCGGTCGACAGATCGGCCACTTCATCGAGAAGCAACGTCCCGCCTTCGGCTTCTTCGACCTTGCCGACCGTATCAGTGACAGCCCCGGTGAAGGCTCCCTTCTTATGGCCGAAGAGGGTGCTGCTCATCAGCTCGCTGGACAGCATCGGGCAGTGAACAGTGACGAAGGGACCGTCCGCTCGCCGACTTTGTTTGCGTATCCATTGGGCAAACACTGTCTTGCCCGTACCGCTTTCGCCCCGCAATAGGAGAACCGCGCCGGAGGCAGCCGCACGGCCGGCATTCTCGAGGAATGCCGCAAAGGCGGGGCTGCGCGTCTCGAATGTGCTTTCTCCCTCGCTTTGATCGAGGCGGTGTTGCAGCTCAGTGAGCTGACGCTTGAGGACGTTGGCCGTCACAATGCGCCTGGCGGCGGCCCGTACTTGCTCCGGGGTGAACGGCTTGGGCAAGTAGTCCACTGCTCCCATCTTCATCGCCTCGACCGCGGATTCGAACGTTGCGAACGCAGTGACCATGATGACTCCGACACCCGGCTGCCGGCGCAGGATTTCGGGCAAAACGGTCAACCCCGATTCGGAGTGGAGCCACAGGTCGAGAAACACCACGTCGAACCGACTCCGCTCCAGGGCATCCAAAGCGCCTGCGGATGTGCCGACGCCTAGTACGCGCGCGTTGTCCGCTTCCAAGCACAGCCGCAGCGACTGGCGGACTCCAGTGTCGTCGTCAATGACCAATGCGGACCAGATGGTGTCCATATCGCACCTCTCCCACGCATTTTAGCAGTTTCAAGTAGCACCGATGCGTAGGCCGCAGCACAGGCACGGTTTATTCTTCCTGAGCTCGCTGACTCTCTTACTTGCACTCCGGGGAGCGGCTTTGCCTTAGCGACCGATGCCTAAAGGAGGTGTCCCATCCACAGGAGCACAATTGGACGCTCTTTGGAGTGCCGGATCGCGCATAAATGAAATTGCTAGGCTATCCGGCCCCCACGCGGACCCTTCGCTCTTGCTGGAAATAGTGTGCGGTTGGCAGGGGGCTGGGGCATTATAGAAGTAGAAGCCCTGTCCGCACCAAGCTCGTAGGATGCGCCTCATGACTGCACGCGTCGATCATTTGCTCGGGTATCTTCGCCGCCTGACAACGCCGGCCGAGGTTCTCGACGTCGCTGACGACGTTTTACTGTCGCGATTCATCGTCAGCCGGGACGAAGGAGCTTTCGCCAGGCTTATGGCGCGCCATGGCCCTATGGTGCTGGGGCTCTGCCGTCGGGTGCTCGGCAGCGTTCCGGACGCCGAGGACGCCTTCCAGGCCACTTTCCTGGCCCTGGCCCGTCAGGCCAGCCGAGTCCGCCCCGCGGATAGGCTGGGCGGCTACTTGCACACGGTCGCATTGCGAATCGCGTGCAAGGCTCGTGCCTCGCTTCAGCGACGGCGCCGCGCCCTGCCGTTGTCGTTTGGAACGTCGGCGCCCGATCCGCACCCGGATCCCCTGGCTGACTTGAGTGCGCGCGAGATGCTCACCGTTCTTGACACCGAATTGCAGCGGCTACCTGAGGTCGAACGCGTGGCACTGGTGCTCTGCTGTCTGGAGGGCCTGACCCAGGAAGAAGCAGCCCGCCGGCTGGGCTGGACGCCCGACTCGGTGCGCGGCCGGCTCCAGCGCGGTCGCGCGCGCCTGGCGGTGCGGCTGTCCCGCCGCGGCATCACCTTGCCGGCTGTCTTGCTCGCGATCAAGATTGCGGACGGCGCGGCCAGTGCCGCCGTGCCCATCCTCTTGGCTTCGCGGACCGTTCACGCGGCTGCCGCCCATGTCTTGGGACGCAGCGGCG
>DATGZX010000406.1:0-10846 GCA_035296965.1 Gemmataceae bacterium | reverse complement strand
ACTTGCCTATCCCTCTACCCACGTTTGTTCACGTCGCGTCCGGCGCGCCCCGGTTGACCAGAACGTCAACGAGAAAACCCCGCCTAGTGCGGGGCCTCGTGGGCGATCCTGGGGATAGGGTAGGCAAGCCTACGTTAGGCTAAACTTCCCGCGATCCGCCCTCTTGAACCCGACCTCCTTCGCGCGGGCGCGTCGTCAGCAGCCACTTGATCGGCACGGTTGCCGGAGGTTATACTCTTCAATTCCTGACCGCCTTCTTGGCGGACCGCAACAGTGGCCGTCTTTGCAATATTTCCATTATGAAACACGCCTTGGCAATCTCCATGGGCGCCTTGATTGCACTGTCCGCGTTTCCGGCCATGTCGCAGAGCGGCAGCAAACGGACGTGGAAACCACCAGACGCGGCGCCCGTGCCCGCGGAGGTGGAGATTGACAAAAACGTCGCGTGCCTTCCCGCCGACCGTGCGGAGAAGGCGGACCTGTATCGGCCCGCCAAGCGTGCAGCCCATGTGCGTTTGCCGGCCGTGGTTGTCATCCATGGAGGCGGCTGGACCAGCGGCGATAAAGCAGAAGAGCGGGAGACAAACATTGGCGTCAATCTCGCCCGAGCTGGTTTCGTTGCCATGAGTATCAATTATGTGCTCTGCATCCGAGGCAACGTGACCTGGCTGCAAAACTTGTACGATTGCAAGACGGCGGTGCGTTGGCTGCGGAAGAATGCCGACCGCCTGCAGATTGATGCCCAGCATATCGGTGTGATCGGCGGCTCGGCCGGAGGGCACCTGGCCGCTCTGGTCGCCGTTACGAGTGCTGCGGACGGACTGGAGCCCACCGGCTCGTATTCGCAGTTCTCCTGCCGGGTGCAGTGTGCCGTCGATCTCTATGGGCCGATCGAGTTGCTGTCGTACCGCGACCTGCCCATGTTTGGCAAAACCCGCAAGGAAGCACCAGAGCTGTACCGCGCGGCATCGCCGACAACGTATGCGAGCAAGAATATTCCGCCGATTTTGATCCTTCATGGGACGGCGGATAAGAGTGTCGACCCAGAACAGTCCCGCCGGTTCGCGGCCGCGCTGCGCAAGGCGGGGGCGAGCTGCGAGTTGGTCCTCGTGGAAGGCGCACCACACACCTTTCACCTTCAACCCAAGGAACGGGATCTGCGGCCACTGGTGCTGGACTTCTTGAGCAGGCACTTGCGGTCGGGAAAGTGACAAAGGGCCACCGTCATGACAGTGAGGCAGGACGCTGGCCGATCTCGTGGCGTGGAAGACGCGACGGATGGAAGACGGCGCCCGCGGCACCGACCCGTTCGTCTGCTCGATGCAGGCCAATCGACGCGGCTTGGCGCTTCAAAGAGCCGCACTGCGACGGCGTTTTCTGTCGGCCTGCAAGGTGCTCGGATTGGCCCGACTTCGGACGCTAACCATACACCATGGGCGGCATACTCTTATACGCCCCGCCCTTGCGGGCGGGAGAACGATAGCTGAAGTGAGGGCGGCCGCGGGTCATGCCAGCCTGTTGAGGACGAGCGTTTATCTCCATGTGGCGGTGGATGATGACGGCGAGGTGGGGAAGCTCTTCGAGTTCGGGGCTAGGCCCACCAGCGTTTAGTCAGACGTTTACGGCGAGAAATGGCTAAAATAAAATTGTGGGCCTTAATACCCCATTCGGTGAGGTGAAGCTGACACAGCAAGCCGTATGTCCTACCGAGCAAGATCGCTGTTGGCCGCGATAGTCACATGGCATTTGGCCTGCTTGGCCATGCTCATCTTCTACCAGCGTGTCGGTAGCAAGTTCGTACTTAGCGTTTACACCACTTGGTTTGGCGATGTCCAGGCCAGTTATGGCAGGTACGAGCGACTCGCCACGTACTTTGGATTTGTCATCATCACCCTGCCGGCCATTATGGCCAGCCTACGGTTAATCGACCGGCTCAGCCATCGCTCGCCCGGATGGAAGCGGATGATAATCGCCTTTGGGGCCTGGCAGTTGGCAGTCGTGGCGATCCTCATCTGGTCGTATGAGTCGGGATTATCCTTCAAAGTCAGCCAGCTTGAGTGGACTCTGTTCGGACCGCCCGACGATCTCTACAGCTTTCGTAACCTCGTACTGCATCGAGTTATCACTTGGTTGCTCTGCACAACGCCAATCGCCTGGCTGGTGCTTCTGGGTTATTCCGTCTGCGGAAAGGCCCGCCCAATGTTGACGAGGGACTCTGCTGAGGGAGCGAATTCTGCTAAGCAGCTTTAGCCAGATCGATGGCGGCGTGGCTCCTGTCTGATGCCACCAGGTTACCGACCTGTCAATCGCCAGTCCCAGGCTCGTGTCTGGCCATGATAACGACTGGACGACCTCGAACGCAGTGCTCGCGACAATCGCGAATTCAGATTCGTCGGCCTATCACGCGTTTGGAGATCTTTTATGCCTAATTGGCTCTGGTGGATACTCGGCACCCTGTGCGCGTTCGCCATCGCCCGACTCCTTGTCGTCGCCTGGTGCCTCATTCAGCTTCGCCGGAACTGGCACCGTGTCCCAGAACTGTGGAGTATCGACTGGGTAGACATCGTCTACCGATTGAAAGGGCAGTTCGGGGTGACGCTCTCTGCTACCGATTTAGAGTGCTTGTCCGCAGACGCGCGGGCTACGCTGACAGCGGGGCAGCTGTGGGAACTGGTCGCCGCAAAGATACGGATTGCTGGATCTGAGCCCCCGACCGATGGGTGGCAGCAGGTGGTCGCAACCCTGACTCAGGCTCTGAACGTCAAGCCGAAGCGAATCCGCCCTAACTCGCGTCTCTATGCGGATCTCGGCATGGCGTACGGTGCGGGGTAACGCGAATAGGTCTAATTAAGGGGCGCCGAATCGTGGCGGCCATCTTCTCAACTCCCCTGCGTGCAGCGATGGTGGTGGTAGTATTCTTCACCGGCCCGTAGTTCAGCAGAGTCGACTTGCAGGCCAATAATGGCAGACGGTCCGGAAGTCTTCGTCCATGACCTGGGTGCCCTGAGTTTGAGAATGCAGCAATGAGTTTCTTCGGGCGATCCTGGCTTAAAAGTTTGATGGGCGCGGACGAAGAGTACGCTTGGGTGGAGAGGGATGATCTCCGTCGGGATTACGAACCCCACCGCGCACGAATGCTTGGGCGCCTGGCAATTTGCAGCGCTGTATTTGGCGCTTTCTCACTGGCGCTTGCGGTCCCAGCCCTGGCAGGGCTGCCGCTAGCCGCTTACGTGTGGTTCGCTGCCAAGGCAGACCTCCTCCAGATTGCTACCGGTGTCATGGATGGCGCTGGACGGTGGCCGACGGAACTCGCCAAGCGCGATGCCGGCTACGCCATAATCGTGAATCCATTGCCGCTGCTGGGGTGGGTCTTTTTCTTGTGTTGGCTCGTACGCTGACCGATGTTAGTTCGCCCACGTTCGCCCACATCGCCTCCGAAAGGTCTCGGTTGGCCAGAACCGCCAACGAGAAAACCTGGCTAGATGCGGGGCTTCGTGGGCGATGCTGGGGATAGCGTAGCCAAGCCCATGTTAGGCTAAACTTCCCCCGATCCGCCTTCTTAAACCGGGTTAAACCGGGCCTCCTTCCCCTTCGCCTTGATCTCTCTGAGAATCGCAGAATACAAAGTCGCATGGGGCGTCAGCCCGCCCGGCGAAGACCAATTGCTCTCATCCAGCATGGCCTTGATCATCTCCTGGCAGTTCATCGGCTCGCCGTTCTCGCCGAGCACCTTGGCGGCGGCGTCCAGGGCGCTGGTCTTCTTCTCCTTGGGCGGATTCAGGGCCTTCTTCGCCTTCTTGGCGCGCTCGGGCTTGGATGCCTTGTTCTTCGTGCCTTTGCCCTGCGCCGAAGTCCTCCGCGCCGCGGAATCGGCGGGCACGGGCAAGACCTTACGGCCCTTGGCCGCTTTCTCAACTACCATCACCTCCTCGTCCGGGCCAAAGCGGGTTCGACCTCGCCGGTTTCGTCTCTCAGGGCGACTTCGAACTTGCCCGCGTCCGCGCCATCCCCGACCTTGGTTGCGTTGCAGATGGTTCTCGGGCCGTCGAACCCAGGAATCTGGACGATGTCGCCCAGGCTCAGGTCCGTGATCCTCTGCGGGGTGCCCGTCGCCTTCTCGGCCTCGGTGCTCTTGGCTTTTTCGGTGCGGGCCGAATCCTTCGCTGTCTTCTTGCTTGCCATGATGCATCTCCCTTTCTGCGTAGCTGTCACGTGCGTGCATCGCGCCAATCGCGATGCAACAGGGACAGTCACTTACCTCGGAGGCGGGAGGACAGCAAGCGCAGTAAGCAGGAATTCTTGGGCTATCTCTGGCGCGCGGGATGGCGAGCGCCCGGGCCTCTTTGCGGGCCGGCGAGGTCGCAAGGCGTCCAAGTAGCGCTGCCCGTCTGACCGGGGCTACTCGTGCGCAGTGCCGGCGGCTTCGGCCTGCAAGCGCTGGCGTTCGGCGGTTTTAGCGAATGGATAATACACGACCATTGCCAGAGGAATCGAAACCGCGCCCCAGACGGCAGCCCGCCAGTCGCCACCCGTGATCAGGAAGTGGCCGAGAACGGGAGGGGTGGTCCAGGGCACGTTGACATACGGCCGATTGATCCACCCCCAGTCCATCAGCAGGTACGTGCCCACCGTCAACGCCAGGGCGCACAGCACGTAAGGGATCATCAAAAGCGGATTGAGCACGATGGGAAAGCCGAAGAAGATCGGCTCGTTGATCTGGAAGATTTGCGTGGGCAACGACAGACGGCTGATCTTGCGATAGCCCGGCTCTTTCGAGTTCAACATGACCAGCGCCAGCCCGAGGGTGGCGCCGGTGCCCCCGACATTCACGAAGGTGGAGATAAACCCCTGGGCGGTCACGTAAGGCAGCGGAGCGCCGTTGCTCACGGCCTCAACGTTCGCCGCGAGATACTGCAGAAACACCGGCCCGATGATGGCGTCCAGCGCGTTGTCGCCGTTGATGCCCACCGACCACAGCAGCGTGATGGTAAAAACGCACAGCAATATGCCCGGCAGTGTGTTCAATGCGAAGACTAACGGGCGGAAAACCGTCTGCACAACCTCGTTGATGTCTGCGCCCAGAACAAAACGCAGCAGCCAGAACGCCAGCACCAGGACAAGCATCGGCGTGAGCGACAAGAAGGATTCGTAGACCATCGGCGGCACACTGGCGGGCAGGCGGATCACGGCGTTCTTGTCCGCGAGAAACTTTTGCACGCGCACGCATACAAGCGCTACCAGGATGGCGGTGAAGAGGCCTTGGGAACCGAGACGCTCCATCTTGAACGTGGCGTTCCCCCTTTCGTCCAGTTGCAATTGGATCATCAGGTAAACCACCGTGGCCAGTCCGGCGCTGACGATGGCCTCCTGTTTCAAGAGCTTGCCCATTTGGTAGCCGACCGAGAAGCAGAGATACACGGACAATAGCCCGAAGGTGGCAGTCACCGGCACCTGTAGCAGCGGCAAATAGGGAGCAACGAACTTGTCCCAGCCACCGAGCGGAAAATAGCAGACAATGAGAAACAGCCCTCCAACGATGGTCAGCGGCACGAGCAAAACCATGCCGGCACGGACGGCGCTGAGATAGGTATTCTCGCTGAGGGCCGTGAGCGACGGTACGACGAACCGGTTGAGCAGTGCGGTGAACGTCTTCACTTCCTGGTCCTCGGCGATTTCGTTCCCGCGCGCCGCCCCCAGTCTGCCAGTGCGACGCGCTGTTCGTAAACCTTCTCAAAGGCGCGGTAGATATCGTCCACGTCCGCGCGCGGGCCAAGCAACATCTTGTGCTCCAGCCACACCCCTTGTTCACGGCAAATCAAGTCGCTGTTGGGACACTGCACGCGCTCGTAATCTAGTCGGTCAGCCAGACGCGGTAGATATGGACCAAACGCACGCCGGCGAAACATGGGTTGCTGTGGCAGCGAGAGGCCGTAGCCTGGCGAACAAGGAATACCCTCGGCTTGCAAGGCCCCGATCACCGCCGCGCGTGGCGCGCCGAACTCACGCCCGTCGATGCGCAGCATGAACAGGTGGTAGGCGTGGCGCGTGCAGAAGTCGGGGCGTTGTTGGGGATAGAGGCCGGGCAGGGTCGCGAGCCGCCCCGCAAGATACCGGCCGTTGCGGTCGCGGGTCTTCGTCTGCGCCTCGAACCGATCGAGTTGCGCGTTGAGCACAGCGCCCTGAAATTCGCCGAGCCGATAGTTGCCGGACAGGATATGGTGTTCATACCACACGCCGGTCGGAATGCGACCGCAGTTGTGCAGCGAGCGGCAGGCGGCGGCAAGCTGCGCGTCATTCGTGGTTATGATTCCCCCCTCGCCACAAGTGAGGTTCTTGGTCGATTGGAAGGAGAACGACGCCAACTGGGCCAGACTGCCGACGGGGCGGTTCCGGTAAGTCGCGCCGGGAGCGTGGGCGGCGTCTTCGATGACCAGGAGCTTTCGCTTTCGGGCGACGATCATGACGGCGTCCATGTCCACCGGCTGACCGGCAAAATGGACTGGAATCACCGCGCGCGTGCGTGGCGTTATGGCGGCGGCCAGAGCCCTCGGATCGAGATTGAAGGTATCGAGGTCGATGTCTGCAAACACCGGAACCATGTTGGCCTCGATCACCGCCGAGGCCGTGGAGAAGAACGTGTACGGCGGCACGACGACCTCGTCCTCGGCGCGGAGCCCCGCCGCCATCAGCCCCAGACGCAGCGAAACGGTACCATTGGCAACTGCGATGCCGTACTGGCAGCCGTGCATCGTCGCAAAGCGCTCTTCGAACTGCGCGACTTCATTCCCTTCCAGCCGTCCCCAACAGCCGCTACGGAGGGCGCGAAGCAGGCGAGCTTCCTCGGTTTTTCCGAAGATGGGCCACGACGTGAAGGGACGCGTGCGGATAGGGCGGCCCCCTAACAGAGCGAGACTTTGTGCCATGAAGGTAACTCGCTGCAGAAAAGGTGTCAGGACCCTTTTCGGCCAGGCGACCAGCTCTTATTTGGCTTAACTGCGAGCCGAAAAGGGTCCTGACACCTTTTCTGCCTTAAAAGTTTTGCCCAGGTAAACGCAGCCGTCCGTGGCCGTGCCCGTGCGGGTCAGCTCGTGAAACCCCAGTCGCCGATAAAAGCCCATGGCTGGCTGGTTAAGTACGCTCACTCCGAGGTGGGCGCCCGGTGAACCGCGCTCGTGCAGCTTTGCCATCACCTGCTCCATCATTTGCCGGCCATAACCCTGGCCGCGCGCCCGTTCGAGCAAGTCAATGTGCATGTGCGACGGATAGGTTTCGTAGGGCGTGGGGCAGAAGTAGTCGGGATGGTGGTACCAGGAGTAGACGGTCTGCGCCCGCGTCCATGTGGCGGGGTCGCCTTGCGGCAGCGGAAACTGCGCGCACAAGGCGGGCCGCCATTCCTTATCGTAGCGAGCGTAGAACGCGCGCGAATCGAAGGCACCGAATGCATAACCGCACACGCCCTGGTCGTCCTCTAGCACCAAACTCAACTCGGGCTCGTAGGCGAGATACGGGCCGACGAAAATTCGGGCCAGCGCGTCCGGGTCATCGCGGTAAAACGGCTCGCCGTCCCGGCCGTGGTCGCCGGTCCTGACACAGACGTAATAGGCCGCGGCCTGGTCGGCAGGTCGCGCGGCGCGAACGGTGAACCTATTCATGGCAATGGTCCCGCATTTATGGAGGAAGGTGTCGCGGCCGTGGCGAGCACCGGTTCGAAGGCGCCATCGGGCCGAAACGTCAACAGTCGCTGCAAACGTGCCACGGTTCCACCGCGATAAGTGCCGGGAAGGTGATAGTCGGAGTGGCAGGGCGCGTCCTGGTTTTCCTGCTTCGTCCGTACGTAGCCGAGTAACAGATCCAGCTCTTCGCGCAGTTCCCAGATGCGCCGGTGAACGGCGTGGAACAACGGGCGGTCGCGCAGTTCCGCCAGGCCCGCGCAGAAATCGCGCAAGCGCATCGCCTCCCGGCAGAACAGGACCTCCGCTCCATTCCATTCGGCGGGAGCGCGGCTCAGCAGTTGCCGTGCATGCTCGTGCAGCATCTCAGCCTCTGGGCCTTCTTCGTGCGGCAGGTAATAGCAGTCCCCGAGCAACCGCAAATCTTCGAACGACGCCGGCCCGCGGATGGTGGTAAACCTAGGCTGCCATTCCGCCAAAGCAGAGATGTAGGCGGCACGCGCATCCCAAATGTCCTCACATTGGAGATAGGCCGCAAACGTGCGCAGCGGAACGAAATTCAAAGGGAATTCCGTGTTGGGATTGCACAAGATGCCGCTCACTTCGCCGCGCAATCCTGTGGGTCGACCGGCATAGGGGCCACAGAAGAAGCGGCGGCCGTCGTAGTCGTTGGCGTGGAGATTGTCCCAAATCAGCGGCCGGCGGCGCAGACGGTGTTGGACCTCGCGCGTCTGTGCGACGGGAATTTCACGCGAGATAATTTCCGGTCCTGTCCAGAACACGTCGATCGCCAGCGGGAGCTCGCGCCCTATGGTTTCCAAATAATTCTCACCGCCAAGTTGCTTCTTTGCCATACGTTCACAGTAGGGCGTCGGGCAGAATAGGAACCGCGCGGCGGGCCGGCGCGCGCGAACCCAGCGAAAAGCCACATTCGTGAGCTGGCATTGCGCGGCGGCAATTGAGCCCCACCGCTGCCGATCTTCGGGGTGCAACCGGTCCGGAATGTCGTCGAAGAGCAGTGCGAAATGGTCGCAGCCCAGGGCGATCAATTGCTCAAAGCGCGCCAGAATGCGCTGCAACTCGCCCTCCTGGCTGTAGCGGATGTCGAGGCCCGGACTCAGCGCGTAGATGAATCGTATTCCGCGCTCGCCGCAAACATGGATTAGCGTGCCCAGTGCTTCCGCCTCGGCGGGCGCATACGGCTCCCGCCACGCCGCACGAAGTTTCAGGTCGTCCTTGGGCGCGTAGAGATAGGTGTTCAGTTTCCACGCCGTCATCCACTCCAGCAACTCTATGCGCTCGACCTGCGACCACGGCGGGCCGTAAAAACCCTCGATGACTCCGGCAAGGAAATCGGTTTTCGTTTCGTCTGGCATAAGTTTGGTTCGTAGGGGCAACGCGGAGCGGTCTGTCGAGCGCCCGGCGGCGGACCGGCTCACTAGCCGCGATTCACCTCAACCACAAATGCACTGCTACCACTATATGCCCAAGATACTGAAACGCTCGTAAAACGGAGTGATTGTCGTTGTTTTGGTTTGTTCGGTTAGCTTGATTTCCATTGATGGATCGCCGGTGCTCACTCGGTGTCGGCGAGAAGCTCGACTTTCTTCAGAATAAACCGGCATTGTTCGCTGGCATGGGCGGGCCAGCTCGGTTCCTCTGCCCCTTGTTTAAGGTCCCCAATTCTTCGCGTTGTTGTCCTGCCCCGCTGGGCTGACCGAAAGGGAATCGAATTGCATCAATGGGGCCAGATGGATGAACGAACCCACTTGTGGCAAAATGGGTCCGTTCCTCGGCTAGACTTATCATCCTGCTGGGTGAAGATCTTCTGGGCGGCAAGTCACCCAAAACGCAACTAAGCGCATTACTTCTTTTCCAACTTCGCCATGAGCGCCTGGAAATCCTTCCGTCCGCGAAGGGGATCGAGGTCGGTGTCTACTTTCATGTGCGCGGCGTCATTGTATCCCTCGGCGACAGCGTGGCGAAGCAAGGCCATGGCGCGCTCGGCGTAGGCTTGGCTTGTTTCCTTGCGCTTGCTCTCCGTCAGCTTGGGGTCTTTCTCGGCCAGCGGCACGCACCCGGCCAGGACGCAAGCGGCGTTGTAGGCATCGTTAGCTGGTTCGTAACGGATTTGCACCCATTCCTCGACGGTGGCAGCACAGGCGGCGTGATCGCCCTGGGCTGCCAGGACCTCTGCCCGATGCCAGCAGTTATTCCTAAAAAACTCCCGATACGCGGGATTGCGCGGATTGGCTCGCAGGGCCGCCTGATGATGGGGGAGAGCTTGTTCAAGGAAGCGACGGGCGCCTTGCTCGTCTTTGCGCTGGTGAAGCAACCTTCCCAGATTCACAAGCGAACCGGCCAGCCCGTTTTCGTAATCCGGCATCGTGTGGAAGTCGGCGGCCAGTTGTTTTCGGATAGCGATGGCGTCGCGGTAGGCCGTCTCCGCTTCCTTGGGCCGACCCGTGGCCGCGAGCAGTAAGCCCAGGTTGTTGTGGCTCGACGCCAGTTCCTCGCGGTACGTGGGCACGCTGGGGAAGTCGGCGGCCAGTTGTTTTTGGATGGCGAGCGCGTCGCGGTAGGCCGTCTCCGCTTCCGTAGGCCGACCCGTCTCCGCGAGCAGCAAGCCCAGGTTTCTGTGCCTTCTCGCCAGGTACTGGCGGTACGTGAGCACGCTGGGGAAGTCGGCGGCCAGTTGTTTTTGGATGGCGAGGGCGTCGCGGTAGGCCGTCTCCGCTTCCCTGGGCCGACCCATGGCCACGAGCAGATTGGCCCGGTTATTGTGGATTCCCGCCAGCTGGTGTCGGTACGCGGCCACGGAGGGGAAGTCGGCGGCCAGTTGTTTTTGGATGGCGAGGGCGTCGCGGTAGGCCGTCTCCGCCTCTTTCGGCCGACCCGTGGCGCTGAGCAGTACTCCCAGGTCATTGTGGCTCCTCGCCAGGTCGTCTCGGTACGCAGGCACCGTGAGGAAGTCGGCGGCCAGTTGTTTCTTAATGGCGAGGGCGTCGCGGAAGGCCGTCTCTGCTTCCTTAGGGCGACCCGTGTCCGCGAACAGTACGCCCAGGTTACTGTGGCACCTTGCCAGTTCATGACGGTACGCGGGCACGGTGGGGAAGTCCGTGGCCAATAGTTTCTGGATGGCGAGGGCGTCGCGGTAGGCCGTCTCCGCTTCCTTG
>DATGZX010000405.1:0-11315 GCA_035296965.1 Gemmataceae bacterium | reverse complement strand
ACAACCCCACGTGAGTAGTAGCAACCATGCGTTCCTCCGGGAAATAGGTGAAAGTCCGGAAGAATCGTAGGCCTGTACACTTGTCCCAATCAAGGCCCTCTCAATAATTGAGGTGGAGTTTGATGCGTTCGCCCTGGGATAAAGCATGTCCGTTTGGAAAAACTGAGTTCGCCATAAGACTGAAAGGTTCGACACACTTTTCCCGGACGCCGGACCTCGTCGGCGTGCTCGATGTAGCCTTTGCACGTGAGCCAACGCAAGTCGCCGGTTGTGAGACCCAAGCTTTGAAGCGTGTGAATTTCAACGGCGAAGTCCCAGGCCGGCCGGCCCAGATCCTGCGCGTAGCGATGCGAATCGAAAAGGTATGCCAGCGCAGCGCGCAGATTTTGCGCGGCAAGAACTTCTGCGTCGGCGTTGGGCTGAGGTGGCTCGGTGTGCCCACCCATGTTCGTTGTCCGTTGTCAAGCAAATGCTGCGAATTCGTTGGACGACACAGTCAGATTCAAAGCGGCGCGTGCTGACCGACCCCCGACGTGCAGGCCGCCCAAGTATCGGTAGGTGGGAGGGAGCCTGGTCGCAAGGCTTGCTCAGGCCCCTCCGGACCGCAACATTGCGGCAACCTTGGAAAACCGTTCTTGTTCCCGAAAGCCCTCCCCTACCGCCTGGAGACGCTCGTCGACGGGCAATTTGCATAGTCATACCAGTCAGAGTTGAGATAGGTTGAGCATTGTGACTCTGTCAACATCTGGCAATGTCCTATCCCGTTGAGAGTGTAGAAGCAGGCACCCGTGGGCTCCTGGCCAGGCGGCGGAGGTATGGCTGAACGGGGCGCTGCTAGGGCCGCCGAGAGGCTCGCGACGGCGCCTGCCGCCACCGCTGCGCCGCGCCCGAGTGTGGATAGAAATCGCCGCCGCGACAGGCTGACCTCCTGGGCGGCGCTCGCTGCCAAGGACACCAATCTTTTCATAGCGAGCTCCTCCAGATGTTCTGGAAAGCAGGTGTGTGGGACAACTTTTTCTACGCGATTGTCGATGAGCCGGTAGCGGTCGGCATGTGATTTGTCCGCCGGCGTGCGTCGTCCAGGAGAAAGCCGATGTGCTGCTGCCTGGAAGTAATTCCCTTCGCGCGGATCACCATTTCTCCATCAATGAGAAACGCGAAAGGCATCGAACAGATTTCGAAGCGGCGCGCGAATTCTTCATCTTCGGGCATCAGCACGGGGAACGAGATGCCGGCTTCGGAGGCCCATACCCGAACTTGCTCCAGGGACCCATCCTGAACTGCGACGACGCGTATCGTGCCCCGGCAATGCAGGTGCTGCAACTCCGGCACGATACGCTGGCATGGCCCGCAACCAACTTTCAAGAAAACGAGAAGGGTGTCGCCGGCGCAGACTTCATGCAACCGGACCTGGTTTCCCTCCAAGTCGACACACGGCAAATCCGGAACGCGCCGCCCAAGCTTAAGACCGCTGCGCCCGACCCGGCGGGGTGTCAGCGCCTCCAGCTGCTCCAAACGCCAGGTCACTCGTCCCAGGTTGCGGAGCGTGCCCAGAAGCAAAAATGTCAGCAGAAATACGGACGCCCATAACAATAACTGCGCTGCCAGCCACATAAGCGCCTCGCTGCCAGTACACTGCTGCCTGCCTGCAGTTCTCGTAGATAAAGTGCCGAGAAATGGAAAAAACCCGACATGGTTTTTCAAAAAAATCTCTTGGGGCTTTGGGGAACGACGGATCTCATGGTCTGGAATCAGGTTGGGGTTGTTGCGGCCGGCTCACCGACTCGGTAATATTGGGGCCAATTGTGGGTCGTGGCTCAAGCTGGCAGTTCGAGCTACGAGAAAATGGATACCGGATTGGCAAAGAGAGACACTATCCACTTGTGAAACACCGTGGTCTCGCAACTCGCAAGGCGCCCTCATGCCCTCCATCGGCTCCATCACGAAATTACTCGGTCCCGTCAAACTGGGTGATGCAACTGCCGCCGAGAAGCTTTGGAAGCGCTTCTCCGCGCAGTTGCTTCGGGTCGCCCGCAATCGTTTGCCTGGCGGTTCTCGAGCGGGCGGCGACGAGGAAGATGTCGTTCTGAGCGCGTTCGGCACCTTCTTCACTGGTGCACGCTTGGGCAAGTTCCAACGCCTCCATGACCGCTGGGGTCTTTGGCAATTGCTGGCGCTCATTACCCGGCGCAAAGCAATCAAAGCGCACGCCCGCGAAGAGCGCCAGAAAGGCATCGCTCCGACGACCAGCGGCGCCTCGCCTTGCCAGGGGACGCCCAGCCTCAGCCAGCTGGTTATCGATCGACAGCCTTCTCCCGAGCTTCGAGCTCTCACGAGCGAGCAATGCGAACGCCTGCTGGATGCCCTCAGCGATGCGCAACTTCGCTCAATCGCCATGTGGAAAATGGAAGCCTATACCGATGCCGAGATTGCCGGGATCCTGCACTGCACCGTACGGACGGTCGAGCGCAAGCTCTGGTTGATCCGGAGAATCTGGATCGCGGAGAATGTCGCAGAGTGTGGAGGCTGTTGCAAGAATGGGGAAAGGCAGGCAGTAGCTCAAGCTGGCAGCTTGAGCTACGAGAAAACTGATACCGGATTGGCAAAGCGAGACACTGCCGAAAGGCGTGAGAAGAGTACAAACCAGTAGCCATTTTTGGGCACGGTTCAACAGCCATGCTGCTCGGGTGACAGGGCTTGTAGGGCAAGCTGACAGCTTGCCGCGGATTGTGGAGGAGCAAACTGTCAGCTTGCTCTACAGGGAATGTGCCCATTTCCGGATCGGAGTTGGAATCATGATTCGGCCAAGGCTTCCGGAACAGGGCAGCGCGACTGTACAAGAAGCGCGACTGCTCGACCGCATTTGCGATCGATTCGAGGCGGAATGGCAGTCCTGCCGGCGCCCGCAAATCGAGCACTACATCAAGCATTATTTCGGTCTCGCCCCGGTTCCCCCGCGGGCCCTCCTGTTTAGAGAGCTATTTGCCTTGGAGATCGAATACCTTCGTCAAAGCGGCGAGCAACCATCTAGAAGCGCTTACCTCCATCGTTTTCCCGAATATGCAGAAATCGTCCAGGCCGCATTTGGGGAAGCCGGGCACGAGTTGACCGCACCGGCCCCCAGGGCGTGCAATGCGCTGCGGGCGGCCCCCTCCGATTACGGGGACCTGGCCGGCAAGACACGCATTGCCCGAGAGCCCCCGGTCAGTCCTCCCTGTTTTCCGGTCAGGGTCCTCGGCGACTACGAACTGCTCGAAGAACTCGGCAAGGGTGGAATGGGCATCGTTTACCGCGCCCGGCAATTGAGCGCGAATCGGACCGTGGCGCTCAAAATGATCCGCCCGGACCGGCTCGAAGACTTGACTGCGGAGGAACGCCAGGAATGGCTGGCGCGTTTTCGGCGGGAGGCACAGATCGCGGCCCTGGTGCAGCATGATTCAGTGGTCACCGTATACGAGGTCTGCCAAATCGAGGGCCAACTTTTTTACGCAATGCGCCTGGTCGAAGGGCGCAACCTGGCCGATGTCATCCGCGAAGGACCGCTGCCAAGCCGGCGCGCGGCAACGAGCCTGGAAACCATGGCGCGGGCGCTGGCCTCCGTCCATGCGCTCGGCGTCGTCCATCGCGACCTGAAGCCGAGAAATATTTTGGTTGATGCACTCGATCGGCCGTTCGTCAGTGATTTCGGGCTTGCCAGGTGGTCGGGCCCCGGCGGCGACTTGACCCGCCGGACGGCCTGGCTGGGGACACCCAGCTACATTGCGCCAGAGCAGGCGCAAGATCCTACGCGGGCAACGGCTGCAAGCGACATTTATAGCCTGGGAGCCATTCTCTATGAAATGCTGACCGGTCGGCCCCCGTTCCAGGCAGCGGATCCCGTTGAGACATTGCGTCAAGTAATCTCAGTAGATCCAGTCGCACCGCGCCGCCTGAACCCGGCTATCGATCGCGATCTCGAGCTGGTGTGCTTGCAGTGCCTGCGCAAAGAGCCGACGCGACGTTATGCAAGCGCCCTGCAGCTCGCCGACGAAGTGCAACGCTACGTCAGGCGACAACCACTTCGCCACACCAGGCCGATGAGCCCAACCGCCAGACTGGCGCGCTGGGCTGGGCGCAACCGAGCCTTGGCGGCCGCCGCAACCTTGGCCGTTCTCGCTCTGCTCGCCTTCACCATACTGTTCGCATCTTTCGAAATCCAAAAAGCGAATGCTCATGCAAGCCTGGTGCGGGCTCATCGAGATAGCCGGGAGATCTCGGCATACTGGGCCCTGGAATGCGGAGTTCAGAACTGCGAGCGTGGCGATGCCGGCCTGGGCCTGCTGTGGTTGACGCGTGCCCTGGAAACAGCGCCGGAGGATGCCGGGGAGCTGCGTTGGACGATTCGGGCCAACCTCGGCGCCTGGCAGTCGTCGGTAAATCGATTGGAGTCGATGCTGGTGCATGAGGGAAAGGTGTTGGCGGTGGCGGTCAGCCCGGACGGCCGAACCGTTGCGACGGGTTGCTCCGATAAAATTGCCCGCCTCTGGGACGCTGCGACAGGAAAAGTAATTGGCCCGCCTCTAGAGCATCCCGGTCAGGTGGTTGCGGTGGCGTTCACAGGTGACGGAAAGTCGCTCATAACGGTAGACTCGCATAATAAAGCTCGAACCTGGGATCTGAGAACTCAGCAACTCAGGGAACTGCCTGGTCTTCCGCAAGGCCATCCTCTCGGCCTTACTGCCGCCTCCGAAGGGAGTATCGTGCTGTCACAGGCCCGGGATCAATCCGTTAACTTCTGGAAGGCCAACATCGGCAAGTCTCTCGATCCTCCGCTTGGCACCGGCGTCGGTACCTGGTGCGCAGCTGTTCGGGGCGACGGGAAAACTGTCATGACGGGCGGGGCCGGCGGGAAGGCGCAGTTGTGGGACACGGCCAGCTGGAGACCCATTGGGGAGCCCCTGATCAACTCCACATGCGTCAAGGCCCTGGCCTTGAGCCCCGACGGCAAGCTGGCCCTCATCGGTTACGCAGATAGGACGACCCAAATGTGGGACTTGGCAACCGGAAGGCCGATCGGCGACCCCCTTTACCACGAAGGCGAAGTGACCACAGTCGGCTTCAGCCCGGACAGCCTTTCGTTTTTGACGGGGAGCAAGGACGGCACTGCCAGGCTCTGGCAAACGGCCTCACGAACTCCCCTGGGCTCTCCTGTCCGGCATGCGGGCGCGGTCCTCGCAGCCGCATTCAGTCCGAACCACAGCATGCTGGTCACGGCGAGCGCAGATAAAACTGCTCGCGTCTGGCAAATCGCCAAAGGCCGGCCCTCCAGCCCCCTTGCGACGCACGAGCAATCGATCAACGCAATCGCCTTCACCCGAAAAGGAGACACCTTAATGACCGCGGGGTCCGAGGGCGGCGTGCAAATGTGGACGAGGCATTCGAGGAGGCCTTTTGGCAATCTCTTGCGGAATGATGGCCGTGTAATTACGGCAGCCTTCAGCCCCGATGGCCGAACGATTGCCGCAGCAGGCGAGGATGGCAGGCTGAACCTTTGGGATCGGACGACCGGCCGACGCCAATGCCAGATTCGCGCCCAGCGGGGGTGGATTCGTGTTGTTGTCTTCCGCCCGGATGGGAAGGCAATCCTGGTTGCCGGGGACGATTCTGCCGCACAGCAGTGGGATGTAGCGACGGGCGCGCCTTTGGGCCCGCAGCTCCGACATCGCAAGCGCATTTGCGCCACGGCATTCAGCCCGGATGGCAGTCGAATCGTGACCGGCAGCGAAGACGGCACCGCCCAGCTATGGAATGCGGCGACTGGCGAGCCGCTTGGCCCACTGTTGCGGCACGACGGTTGGGTAGTGTCGGTGGCTTTCAATCCAAATGGCGGCGCGGTCTTGACTGCGAGCGCCGATGGCACAGCCCGTATTTGGGACTCGGCAAGCGGGTATCCCTTGACTCCGCCTCTAGTCCATCAAGGCGCCCTGCGTGGGGCGATCTTCAGCCCGGACGGCAGCATGGTCGCGACTGCAAGCGCCGATCGAACCGCCCGTTTGTGGGACACGGCAACGGGGAGGCGACGCGAGCCGGCTTTGCCACATCGAAATGAGGTAACTGATGTCGCGTTCAGCCCCGACGGCGCGTTCGTTGCTACCGCAAGCCTGGACGGAACGGCCCGGCTTTGGGCGGTCAGCACCGGGAAGGCGATTGGTCCTCCGATGAGACATCCGTTCGCGGTCAGCCATGTCCTCTTTAGTCCTGACGGCATGGAGCTCCTGACAGCCGGGACAGATAGCACTGCTCGCTTGTGGCAGCGCCCCGAGCCGATGCAGGGAGAAATCGAACGAATCCGACTCTGGACCGAGGTGATCTCCGGAATGGAACTCGACCCAACCAGCGATTGGCATGATCTCGATCCCCAGACCTGGAACCAACGGCGTTTGCGTCTTCAGGAACTAGGCGGACCACCGCCGCACTAGAGAGCAGAATGTGGATTTCATCTCAAGATCAGGTGTGGAGGTCGGTTTTTCACGAGATCGCAGACAATAAACTGCCATTCCAAAGATCCCGTCACCTAAAACGTTGACGGCAACTTGAGAAAGTGATGCGGACCGCGGCAGTGCGTGGAGTCTCGCGCATGCTCCTGCAAAGCCCTGGAGAAGCCACCTGCAACCACGTCCGGGCTGACGAACTCCCGATCGAGAATGTGCCGCATGTAAATTCTGTTTACTGGCTGCTGGTTGAGTCATCGAAACGGAATTTGTGTTTGTCCCGGAGCCGCGGACTTGCGACACTATTTCTATACTGCGGCGCTTGGCCATGACTTCCCCAAGGCCTGGTGTCGCCGCTGCAGGACGGGTCCCGGTCCCGGACGATTGCCATGCGCTACGTAATTGCAATTCTCGTCGGCTGCCTCTTCACGCTCAGTCTGTACGTCTTTCATTGGCGTATCGAGGCCCAAAGACAGCAACTGAAGGAGGAATCCGGCATTGATGGACAGACGGATCTGGCGATCAAGGTGCCGGATTCGATGCTCCTGAACCTTTCTGTCGACCGCATCCTTTATGGCTGGCGCTACTTTTTTATCGCAGTCGTGTTTATTGTTTGTCTTGGCCTCGCCAGGCTGTCTGAAAGAATGCGATTGGCAAAGGGCCCTGCCGGAGCTGCGGCAGAGGCAGTGAAAAAGGGAACGACTCCTCGAACCAGTGGCGGCACCTAGCCGGGTCGCCATACTGGTTTCGCCCGAGTACCTGGCCTCAGTGAGTGTATGTGATGACGTAGAACGTGACGCCTTGCGGTGAGTTGATGCCGCAGAAGCGGCCTCTGCCTGGGAGGTCCTGTACCGACGCGCTGAGCCGGGCACCAAGCTCGACCGCCTGCCGCGCGGTCTCGCCGGCGTCCTTCACGGTGAAATAGGTCTGCCAATGCGGACGCATTGACCCCATCTCAGACCGTCGCGCGGAACCACCCCTCCCCCAGAAAACCAAGGCCCACTGCGTCCTCTTATTCTGGTGATTCTGTCCGGCTACCGGTGGACGGCCGGCGGGTCATCGGTCGGATACCTTGTGACTTTCCGCTCCTCAAGTGCCGCGGCGGCCTTTGAGGGCAACCGGCCCTTAAAATCGAGGGCGCCGGCCCAAACGACCAACTCTTCCGCCGCTTTCTCGGCGGCCGGCCGGCTCCCGTCGAGCGCGGCCGGCGGCGCTGCGTCAGGCTCTCTTTCCAAGAAACTTGACATATACCAGCGAAGGTCCCCTATTTGCCTGAGTTAATCTAAAGCATGACCATCAACCCAGGTTCGACTTACCGTCATAAACCCGTCGCTGCAACCCACCTTCCCAGCGTTGGAGCGTCTAGTCGTCCCGACTGCTTCACAACTCAAGATCCCGCCAGCGGTTGCGAAAGCAGCTGTTAGCGGGATTTGAACTTTCTGGCAACGATCTCGGCCGCTTGTCCTGCGAGGAACGGCGACCCATTCTTTTTCTATCAAACGGCCGGCAGCCGAGTTGGAGCGCATACGCGCGCAATCCAGCTCGGATTTTCAGGTCATCGGGAGACGGCTGCTGCGACTACCTTATAGATGCTCATGACATGCACGACATGCTTCGCGGTAAGGTAGCTCGCATGGCCGACAGTGAATTGCGTGATTGGGACCGGATTGTTGAGCGTCACGCGAAACGCGTGTTCCGAGTGGCGCTGCGGATCTTGGGCTCCGTCCAGGACTCCGAGGACGTGTCTCAGGACGTGTTCACCGAGGCCTTCCGGTTGCACAAGGCGGGCCCTGTTCAGCGTTGGACAGGGTTGCTCGTGCGACTTGCGACCTTGCGGTCCATAGATCTGCTGCGCCGCAATCGACCGACCGTAGAACTGCGCGATTGGGACGCGATGTCGACCCTGGAGCCATTCGAGGCGGTCGCGGCTGCGGAATTGGCCCACTGGCTGCGAAAGGCCATCGCTCAATTACCCGACCAGCAGGCCGCGGTCTTCGCGATGTTCCACTTCGAGCACCTGTCGCGCGCCGAAGTTTCCGCGACCCTGGGCATCTCTTCCGAAGCCGTCTCGACGGCGCTTTACAAGGCGCGTCAACGTTTGTGGACGCAACTGGTCATCTTCAATCAAGGAGACTCGAAATGAACGACGAACATCGTCCTCCCGATTTCGAGAGCCTCGAAGCGCCACTCGAAGCAGCGGTCCAGGCTGCACTGGCAGAACCGCTCCCAGAAGATGCGATTGAGCGGGTGAAAGCGCGGGCCAAGCAATTGGTGAAAACATCGACTGCATCGCTGCCGCGAATGCATGGCTCCCGGAAGCAAGGTTGGAAAGCCTCTCGGGTTGTCGTCGCGGGTCTGACAGCTGCCGCGGCGTTGCTGCTCATCGTCACGGGGGTGAGCCTGTTGCTGGATCATTCCGCCGGCCGAGCCTTTGCCCAGGTGATCGAAAAGGTGAAGGCAGCCCGTTCGGTGCGTCTTACGACGACCACGCGGTTCGGTCGGCAGCCGGAAATTGACGGCCAGATGTATCTCGAGGGCCACCAACTCCGTTTCGAACAGTTTGACGGCATGTTGATCCTGGTGGGAAACCTTGACCAGAAGAAGGCCTTGTTTCTAGACATGCACCGCAAGCTGGCCCAGTCGGCCAAGATCGATGCAAGTGTGGCGCAGCAATTCACCAATCCCATCGACCAACTGCGGCGTGCCAAATCGAACGACGCGGAGCAGATCGGCCAGGAATTCCTCAAGGGACGTCGCACGCAAGTCTATCGGCTCCGCAAGGTGGACCTGCTCGGCATCAAGGGAGGTGGCGAGATGCTGGTGTGGGTTGACGTGGACAGTGAACTGCCGGCGAAGATCGTGATTCGCGATTCCGACCCGAAGGCCGAGACGGAATTTCGGTTTGATGACTTCGTCTGGAATGAGCCGCTGGACGCCCGACTGTTCTCGCTCAGCATCCCCGACGGCTTTCAAACTGGCATTGTCGTGTTAGCGCCGCGTCGACCGGAAGCGACGCAGCCCAGCGTGAGATTGCCCGAAACTTCAAGCCTGCTCGCAGACGGTGTCCTCAGCCGCGACGATGTTCCCGCGCTTATTGTTTGGGGTCGGCAAGGCGCGACCATCACCGCGTTGTTGCGGGATCCGGAATCGGTCCCGCCACTGGAACAACGGCCTCACGAGCTACGCCAATGGGAAGTCTCAACCGGAAAGTTGCGGTGGTCTGAAACGGTAGCCGGCGCCGGCTGGGTGGCCGGTTCAGCGGACGGGAAGTCTCTCGCGACAGTTATCGGCTACGAAATGCAGTTGCGCGATGCGGCTTCTGGAAAAGTCACGCGGAAATGGGTAACGGACAAGCCGCTTTTGCCCTTGGCGTTCTCGCCCGATGGCAAGATCCTGGCGGCAGGCATCACCGAATGGGGACCATTCGGTGGAAGTGGTGGCAAACCATCCGGCGGTGTCCAGTTCTGGGATGTCGAACGAGCCAGCTTGGTGCGATCCATCTCCGACGACAAACCGGTCACGTTTGTCAGCTATTCCATCGACGGTAAGTACTTGGCGACCTCTTCGAACGAGGGACCGGTGAAACTGTGGGATGTGGCAACTGGCGAGTTGACTCGCATCTTCCCCGGTCGCTCCCGAGCCAGTTTCTCTCCCGATGGCCAAACTATCGCTTGTCCGTCGGCAGCTTCGTTCGCGAACAAGACCATCGGGAGGGTCGACCTCTACAACCTCCAAGACGGAACGCTTGTGAAGTCGTTTACCAGTGAGAAGGGAGCGTCCGCGAGTTGGTTGCTCTGCGTCACTTTCTCGCCCGACGGCCGCTTGTTGACGGCATCGGACTGGAATGGAACCGTCACCCTTTGGGACGTCGCGACAGGACAACGCAAACTGACGATCATAGACGACAAGGCGGGCGTCCTCTCGGCAGCTTTCGCTCCCGATGGCACGACGCTCGCGACCGGCAGCGAGGACAAAATGCTTCGCTTGCGGAAGCTTCCGGCCGAATTGATCCAGCCGGCGCTGGAGAGGAAGTAGTTGGCAAGGCGGACCGGAACGTCGATCCCTGGCAAACGAACACCGGGCATCTTGCTGCAACAAGACGCCCGGTGTTGCACCATGTGAACAGATTCATTACGGTAAGAGCAAAACGAGCCGACATGGCTTATCAACTTGACTTCCGCTGATTCAAGGAAATGTCGATGGCAGTAACTACAGCCAAAGTCGATGGTCGCCGCAAACTCGATTACGCGTCGTTCGAAGAGCTGCTGGCCGACGCCGACCGGCTAAGCTCCGGTCCGGTAAAGGTGCTCGGCAATTGGTCTGCGGGTCAGATATTTCGCCACCTTGCCCTTGCTTACAACGGATCGATCGACGGATTTACGATGACCTTTCCCTGGTACTTCCGCTTGATGGCGAAGGTCTTCAGGAAAAAGCTGCTGGCTATGCCGATGCCGGCAGGCTTCAAATTGCCATCCTCGGGCACCAAGGCCTTGGTGCCCGAGGCAACCTCCACTGAAGAGGGCCTGGCCGATCTTCGCGCAGCCGTCGCGCGCTTGCAACGAGAGCCGCATCGCGCCAAGCACCCGATGTTTGGCGATTTAAGCAACGATGAGTGGAACAAGATTCACCTTACACACGCGAGTCTTCACATGAGTCTCCTCGTCCCGCTGTGAAGCGCGGGGCTCTCAACTGGACATAGCCGTATGAACGCCGATTTCCGCAGGGGGGAAATGATTAACATTTTAGCGAATCCGGGGGCGAGCGCAGTTACCGGTAAGCGAATACCAGTTGGTAGTTTTTCAACCAGGGAATGGACGGACAATTTTGGTCGAGCCCCGCTTCTCG
>DATGZX010000404.1:0-22230 GCA_035296965.1 Gemmataceae bacterium | reverse complement strand
CACAGTCGCACCAAAGCCGTGTCGGAGTGGTGCCGCGAAAACCTCGGCACGACATTGTTCGCCAAACGCAAGCTGGCCTTTACCACCAGCGCAACAGAAACAGGATGAAAGCAGTGCCGAGGCTTTCATCAGTCCACCCCCGACCCCTCTCCCCGGAGTACCGGGGCGAGGGGAGAACAAGCGCTGCCGCTCGGCTTAGGAGGCACGCCGGTGTTCCTCGCGGCGCACCACCTGAACCAATAGCTGTCTTGCCTCATCGATGCGCCTGGCGCCTAGGTCGGAGGCAATGGTTCTCAGGTCTGCGAACAGCTCCGCGCCGTCATCGTCGCCGTGGTGCTCTGCCCATTGCCGGCGCAGGCGCGCTTCGAATTCGACAAGCCCGGCAAGCACGCGGAATTGCCACGAAGGCCAATGCTTGGAGGCGTATGTTAGCAGGGCATGACGTGTGAGGAGGCGCAAGTAGGCCGGCACGCTCCGCAAATGCAGCGGATGGTGGTGGACGGCGCGCAACCGCGGTTCATACCAGACCGACCAACCTCGAGAGCGCGCTCTCTGGCAAAGGTCCACGTCCTCATAGTACAGGAAGAAGTCACGATCCAGGCCGCCCACGTCCTTCAGGCAAGCACGGCGCAGCAAGAGACAGCAGCCGGTGACCCAGGGCACCCGCCTTCGCCTGCGGGCACGCACGAAATGATACTTGCGACGCGTGCGCGGCAACAGCATGCGTGCGAGCGTCTGCGCCAGGGTTGGAAATGGGCCGCAAGAAAGTTGTCGCGTACCGTCGCTGTTTCGCAGCTGAAAGCCGACGATGCCAGCCCGCGCGTCCTCCGCAGCCAACCGCTCAGCCAGGCGCAGCACGCCGTCCAGGAATCCCTGGGAGAAACTGATGTCGGGGTTGAGGAGAAGCACCCATTGTCCCCGGCTCAGCCTGCAGCCTTCGTTCACGGCTCGGGCAAATCCCCGGTTACGCGCCCAGCGCCGCAGTGAAACTCCCGGCCAGCGGCGCAAGCGCCGCGCGAGCGGATGAAGAGGCGAATGATTGTCAACGACGATGATTTCCACTTCCCCGCGCTGAGCGCAGGGGGCTGCCCGGAGGCGTCGCACGAGACTGGCGGTTTCCTTCCAGAGACAGTAGTTGACGATGACGACAGATAGCCGGGGCACCTGGGGTAGGGAACGCGGCCGCTTCGGGCTGCGTTGTTGCGGTGTGCTGTTCGTTCGCTGCCCTGCGCGTTCCGGCGCAGGTAGAGCCAGGGCCATCGGGTTCCCTCCCTCGCGGCATCGGGGCTCGAACGGGGCTGTCCCGTGAGCGGGCTGAGTATAGACACCACGAAAATTGAAAGCAATCCCGGCTGGCGGGCAAGCCTGGGTATTACCTGGACGCTAGTCCATGCATGTTTGATGCGGTTTTCAACTCAGCCAACCGAAATTGTCGCGCTCGCAGAATCCTGCAGCACCTTGCGCGGCGCTGGCAGGGCAAGCAACTGAGGGAATTGGTTTTCGTGCGCGTCGTATCCATCTTTTCATAGGCTCCAGGCATGACATCTGCGTTTGCTCGGGATGGGCCGCAGGTCGGAGGCCGGAGGAGAATTGGAAAGCTGGCGAACTGGGGCCTCGGGAACCATATAAATAAGAATGAGAAACCAAGTAGGTTGAGTGAGGGACCAGCTCTTATGGAGGAGTCGTTGCGATGAAGAAACTACTGCTCTTGCTGGTCATTGTGGGAATCTTGCTGGTGGTTGGCGCAATTTGGCTCAGGCATTTCACTTCTGCCGTTTCGAGCGAAGACCGGTTCACGCTTGCCTCTGTGAAGCTGGGCTCGCTGGTCGAGACTGTAAGTGCAACCGGGTTGTTGCAGCCACACACGGTGGCGGCTGTCGGCAGCGAACTCTCTGGGAAAGTCGTTGAGATCTATCCGAGCGCGGAGGTCAACAAGATCGTCACAGAGGGAGAGCCCCTGCTGAAAATCGATGATCGCATGGCCCAGATCAAGCTTCAGCAGGCCAAAACAGCAATCCGGTTGGCGCAGGCAGACGTGCAGAGAGCGGAAGCGGCTCGAGGTGGTGCGCAGCTTCGGGTCAAGAAACTCAGCGACCAGGTCAAGAATGAGATTGGCTTCCAGAAGGAATTGGATGAAGCCGAGATGGGTCTCAAGATGGCGGATGCCGCGGTCAGAGGGGCCGAGGCCAAGGTCGAGGAAGCGCGCGACGCCGAACGGCTGGCCCAGTACGGCCTCGATCTTACCGTGGTGCGCGTGCCGAACGGGAAGGAGGGAGCCGGCACTTCGCTCTCTGGCAAAAAGCACTACACGATCATCGAACGCAAGGTGGTGCGCGGTCAGCTGATTGGCCCGCCGGCGTCGGCACAGCTCTTCACGTTGACAAGCGACCTCGAGCAGATGCAAGTCCACGCCCAGGTGAGTGAGAACGACATCGGCAAGATACGCAACGGCTTGAATGCGACGTTCACCGTATTCGCCTACGCCGAGGACGAGGCTCGATTCCACGGAAAAATCGTCGAAATTCGGCCCATGCCCACCAGCCTGCATGGCGCGGTTTTTTACGACGTCTTGATCGACGTTGCCAACGCGCGCGATCCAAAAACCAAGGAATGGATGCTCCGTCCGGGGATGACAGCGTCCGTGGACATCGTTCTCCGCGAGCACACGGATGTTTGGAAGATGCCGACCGAAGCCCTGAGCTTTCAGCTCGAGGAGCCCTATGAAAGCGAAGCCGCACGGGCCAAATTGGCTCAGTGGCAGGGCAGGAGCGACTATGCGGACTGGAAGCCTGTGTGGATCCTCGACGCGCGCGGCAAGCCCTGGCCGGTGTTTGTGCGCATCGGCGGACGAAACGCGCAAGGCCAAACAGGCATCAAAGACGGCCAGTACAACGAAGTACTGGAATGGGATGCCGATCTCGAGCCGAAGCCACAAGCGGGAATCACTTCAACCTACCCGCAGGTGATCACAAACGCCCCGCCTGTGCGGAAACGAGGCCTCTTCGATCAGCCAAACGTCAAGCTTTTTTAGCCGCCGGGCGGACGATGATTCGAGGGGCAGGCATGGCCAACGTGATAGCTCTGGAAAACGTTGAGAAGATTTACGACACCGGGGAGGTCAAGGTGCCTGCTCTTCGGGGTGTCTCGTTGCAGGTCGCTTCCGGCGAATTCGTGGCCATCATGGGCGCCAGCGGCTCGGGCAAGTCGACGCTCATGAACATTATTGGTTGCCTGGATCGACCCACCAAGGGGAAATATCTTTTCGATGGCCAGGATGTAAGCCGGCTGAGTCGCACGGAGCTGGCGCACATTCGCAATCGTAAGCTGGGTTTCATCTTTCAGGGCTTCAACCTGCTGAAGCGTCATTCCGCGGTCGAAAATGTCGAGATGCCGCTTCTCTATGCCGGTGTTTCGGCGCGGCAGCGGCGCAAACGGGCCCTGGAGATGCTTAGTCTTGTCGGCTTGAGCCAACGCGCGGGCCATTTGCCGAACCAGCTCTCCGGCGGACAGCAGCAGCGGGCGGCCATCGCCCGCGCGCTCGTGAATCAGCCGCAGCTACTCCTTGCCGACGAGCCGACGGGAAACCTCGACTCGCACACCGGCGCCGAGATCCTCGACCAGTTCCAGCGGTTGAATCGGGAAAGCGGGCAGACGATCGTAATGGTGACCCACGATCCAGCGATCGCCGCGTATGCCGCGCGATTGATCGCCATGCGCGATGGCTTGATTGCAAGCGACGCTGTCAATCCCAGTCAGCATGCAGGACCCGCGAGCCACGGCGCAGCTACGGCCACGCTTGCCGGCAGCGGCGTCGCCGGCACCATGCGCACTGCGTCTTGAAGAAGAGGACAGCAGAAACCTGGTTGTCATACGGCGAGGACTATGGGCTTTTTATCGGCAATTCGAGTGGCCCTGGATGCACTGTTGGTCAACAAGGGCCGGTCCGTGCTGACGAGTCTCGGCATCGTCATCGGCATTAGTGCTGTGATCGCGATGGTCGCGGCGGGTGGCGGCGCTCGGCTGAAGCTTGATGAACGGCTCGAGACGGTTGGCAAAAACCTGATCCTCATTCGCGCCGGCGCCAGGACGCAGCAGGGAATGGTCGCCGATTTCGTGCCCCTGACCCTAGACGACAGTGAAACGATCCGCAAGGAGGTCGGTTCCTTGCTCATCGGGGCTGCTGCCGTGCAAATGACACAACGCCTCGCGCAGACGCGGACTGGGAAGTGGCCCACGACCGTGGTCGGCTCGTCGCCCGACATGCAGCGGATTCGCAACTGGCAAGTCCCGCTCGGCCATTTTTACACCGAGGACGACGTCAAGAAAATGGCCACGGTCTGCTTGCTCGGGAACACGGTGCGCCGCCATCTCCTCCCCGATAGTCCCAATCCGGTGGGCGAATGGATCCGCATAGATAATTTGCAATTTCGCGTCATTGGCGTGCTGGGCGAAAAGGGGCGTTCCCCCACCGGGGCAGATCAGGACGACCAGATTTTCGTGCCGATCACGACATTCCAGCGCCGGCTGGCTGGGGAAGACAAGATTGGCTTGATCACTGCGGCGGCGCGCTCCGAGACCGTGCTCGACCATGCCAAGAGCGAAATTATTCGCGTTCTGCGCGAGCGACACCACCTGAAACCGGGCGCTCCCGACGACTTCGACGTCAGCACCGTGCGCGAAATGGCGGAGCTGGCCGAGATTCTCACTGCCACCATGCAAATCCTCGTGGGAGTGATCGCCTCGATCTCTCTGGTCGTCGGAGGCATTGGCATCATGAATATCATGCTGGTGTCGGTCACGGAGCGAACGCGCGAAATCGGCATTCGCATGGCTGTGGGCGCGACCGGGGCCGACGTGCTAGCGCAATTTCTCATCGAAGCAGTAGTCCTGGCGCTCGTGGGTGGACTGATCGGCATCACCCTTGGGATTGCCGCCGCCGCCGCTCTGGGCTACTTCGCCGACTGGCCAGTCGTGGTCTCTCCCTTCATCGTCCTCCTGTCGTTCGTCGTTTCAGCCGGGGTCGGCATTTTCTTCGGTTACTACCCGGCGCTGAAAGCCTCTCGTCTTGATCCGATCGATGCGCTCCGCTACGAATGAGGGTGGGAGCGGGATCAGCATATGGCCACCATCGTCACACACGGCGTCGTAGGGCTTGGCCTGGGCAAGGTGTACGCGACTCGGCGCATGGGCGTGCTCTTCTGGGTACTGGCATTCCTATCGCCCATGGTCCCCGACTTCGACGTTTTTGGCATGTTTTGGAACATTCCGTACGACGGTTCGCCTCTCAGCCATCGCGGGTTCACCCACTCGATCGTATTTGCCTGCGCGCTCGGCCTGCTAATGGCCTGGCTGACATTTCGCTATTTCAACGTGCGCTTCTGGCCCCTCTGGCTGTTCTTCTCCGCGGCTATCGCATCCCACGGAGTCCTCGACGCGCTCACCAACGGCGGGTACGGCATCGCGTTCTTCTGGCCTTTCGATTCGACGCGGTACGGACCGCGCTGGGGCCCAATCCAGGTTACGGACATAGGCTTTGAGATTCCCGATTTCCGAACTAGTCGAACGGTGCACACGGAGTTACTCTGGGTATGGCTGCCAACGGCCCTGATCGTCAACCTGGTGATGTCCTATCGCTACTGGAAGTCGTGCAAATCGTCCGCCACCCGGAGCACCGGTGCCAATCCTACTCCCCCGGCGCCATAGCCGTATACCATGCAGCCGGCGGCCGTTCCGTCAATCTTCACGAATCCTCTTTCCTTCTGCGTAGCGTGCCTTAAAATGGTGAGCCAGAAACGGGAACGACATTTGCACCTTTGTTCGAGGGCTAATCATGGCGTCGAAGTATCTCGTTCGGCACGGCGCCATGCGCTTCCTGGGCGAATATGAGCCGGCCGAGGGTGAAGCGTATCGCCGGAGCGACCAGGTGATCATTCGTTCCGATCGCGGTCTTGAATTCGGCGATATCCTTTGTGAGACCAGCCCGCGGGCGCTGGAATTCATTGCCGAGCCCACACGCGGACAGATTCTCCGGATCGTCACCAGGGAGGATCAAGCCCAAATGGATCGGCTCCGCGAGAGCGAGCGACACGAGCTGGACATGTGTTGCCGGATCGTTGAGGAGCGCCAGCTTCAGATGGAATTGGTGGACGTGGAGCACATCTTCGGCGGCGAGAGAATCGTCTTTTATTTCCTGGCGGAGAAGCGCGTCGATTTCCGCGACCTCGTGAAGGACCTGGCCCGCGAGTACAAAACGCGGATCGAAATGCGCCAAATCGGTGTGCGCGACGAAGCCAAGCTCCTGGCCGACTATGGTGATTGCGGCAAACCGGTTTGCTGTAACTCCCACATGACGAGCATGCCGCCCGTATCCATGCGCATGGCGAAGTTACAGAAATCGACCCTTGATCCTTCCAAGATCTCCGGCCGTTGCGGCCGCTTGAAATGTTGCCTGCGCTTCGAGCAAGACGTCTACGATGAATTTCAGAGGCAATTGCCGCCGCCCGGCGAGAGGATTCTAACGCGCAAGGGACAGGGGCACGTTGTCTCTCAGGAGATTCTCGCCCGAAAACTGCTGGTCCAGTTTGAGGACGGGCGCCGTGTCATTGTCGAAGCCGATGAAGTCCTTACACGACTTGGGAATTGACAAGAAAAGACAAAAAGGAAGAAAATCGAGGCCTGGGCAGAAGAACCACAGCCCGAAAGCGCCGACAGAGCTTTTGTTTTTTCCTTGGTTGGAGGGAGCTCCCCGGATATGTCGATTTATCAAGCCCGGCTCGCGGAAGTGGTGCGGCGCGATCCGCGCTACGCATACGAGGCTTATGAATTCGTGTTCGCCGCGCTGGGCCACACGCAGCGTCTGCTGGGAAGGGTGCCCAGCGAAGACGAAGCAGCCGCCCCCGGACCTCAGTACCATGTTTCCGGCCGAGAGTTGGTCGAGGGCATCCGCGACCTGGCGCTCCGCGAATTCGGCTTGATGGCGCGTGTCGTCCTGCGGATGTGGGGCATCAATCGCACCGGGGACTTCGGGGAAATCGTCTTCAACTTGGTCAAGGAAAGCCTGATGAGCAAGACCGACCAGGACAGCCTGGCCGACTTCGCCGACGTTTATGATCTCGATCAGGCTCTGGTTCAAGATTTCCAGATCCGGCTGGACGAGGCGGAGTGGACGCGATGAAGTGGGCCCGTATTCGCTTGGCTGTTGCTGCTCTGCTCTTCGTGGCCTGGCTCGGCTGGCTTTTTTATCTGGCGGCTTTCAGTAACGCAAGGCCCCCGGTGATCTTGTCACGCCTGCAATTGGACAACTCGAACTTCGACGTGATTGCCAGTGTGGCACAGACCGACAACCAGCCGCCCAAGGTCACGATTGAGGATGTCCATTGGCCGCAGACCCGGGCCGCCGAAAAACTGCTGCACACTACAATCTCCGTTCCGGATTTACTTTCCTGCGAGGGTTGGAAAGGGCCCGGAAGATACATCCTGCCGCTGGTGACGAATTGGAAGGGATCGTATGAAGTTGCTCCTCTGCCCAGGACGCCTGGCTTCGAAGGGGCCAAGCCGCGCATCTACGTTGAAAACGCCGACACTTTGAAGCAATTAAACTCCATCACAAAGCCCGATGTCTTCGCGCTACCGTCTCAATGACCGGAGAGCAAACGCGCACCGCGGTTCCACGAGCATCGAAGGCCGCGATCTCCGTTTCCTTCAGAAGAATCGGCGCTGCCTGGCCGGTTCAAGAATCGCTGTGGCCAGACGTCTCTGCGGCGAACTCACCGGGTAAGCAGGCAGTTGCTCCGGCACAACCCACTTCCCTGCTCGATAAAACCCGGGCCGAAACCTTCCAGAGCGGTAGCGAGCTTCGAAGCAAATCAGCGTGATGCGGTGATGCGTGATGCTGTGCCGCACCGTCATCCATTCCGGGCCGATGTCGGCATGGACACCCGTCAGTAGGGGCAAGATCCGGGCTGCCGCGCTGTCGTGCGTCTCGCCTGCTTCGAGAGGAGCATGCGGAAACTCCCACAGCCCGGCCCAGCGCCCTTGATCCCCCCGCTGGGCCAGTAACAATCGAGTTCCGCGCCGCACGATCACTGCAACCTCTTGAATGGCGAGGGTCTCCGGCGCGCTGGCACGCGGCGGAATCTCTTCCTGAATGCCAAGGCGGCACGCTACGCAAACCTGTTTCAGAGGGCATGACGTGCAGCGCGGTGCGACAGGCAGGCAGACCAAAGCGCCAAGCTCCATCAAAGCCTGGTTGAATTCTCCGATTCGGCGCATAGGGAGCAAGGCCTCGGCAGCCTGCCAAAGCCAATGGCGGCCCGATCCGTTCTTCGGATCCTCCGTGCGTGCGAACAGACGGCAGAGTACCCGCTCGCTGTTGGTTTCCAGGATCGGAAGACGCAGGTCGAATGCCTGCGAGAGAACGGCTCCCATGGTGTAGCGGCCAATGCCGGGAAGTTTCGCCAACTCCACCGGTTCGTGCGGTATCTTACCGCCGTATTGCGCGACGACGAGGCGAGCGGCCTGGTGCAAATTGCGCGCGCGCCGATAGTAACCCAGGCCCTCCCACAAGCGCAGAACCGCTTGTTCATCGGCTCTTGCGAGATCCGCTACGCTCGGGAAAGCCAGCAGGAAACGCTCGAAGAAGGGAACGACGGTTGCCACCTGGGTCTGCTGCAGCATGATCTCGCTGACCCAAATGCGGTAGGGGTCGCGGTCCCGTCGCCAGGGAAGGTCGCGGCGCGCACGCTTGAACCATTGGAGCAGCAAACGGCGGACGCGCCGCTCGAACTCGGCGGGAAGCTCGTGGGACTCGATCGCCTTGGCCAAGTAACTGCTCCAGCGGTTGCCGTCTCAACCATCCGCATTGCAATCAGAGGCTGTCAGTTCCCATGATATGTAGAGAGAGTCGGATTGGCGGCAGCGATCGCTGGAAAAACAAGACGTGCTTGTGCCGCGGAGCATCAACCAGGATTATCCTTGGCAGGCTTGTCCGTTGTCGGGCTACGTTTGCCTTTGGCGCGCAGCAGCGATCCCAGCCCGATGCGGATTTCCTTGGTGTCCGCTGCCTTTTCGATAGCGGCATTGGCCTTGGCCAGAAGTTCCTGCTCCAGCGCGGGCTGCCAGCGGTGGATAATGCTTCTGATCACATCGCCGGCGGCTTTGGCCGCATCGCCGCCTATTCCCGCAACGTGCTCCAGCACAAAGCGATCGTAGTTGAAATCGGCGTGCACGACCCGCAACCGGAAGACGCCATCGGGGCCAAGTCCGGAACTCCAGTCTACGCGTGCGGTCAGCTCGCAGGCCAGGGCCACCTTGACGCGAGCCCGCGCGCGGGCACTCCAGGCATCGAGACGGATACCGGCCTTCCAGTTCTCTCGCTCCAGTTCGACACGGGCATCGAAAGTCAGGTAAACGTCAACCAGCGTACGTCCGGGCTCGGGCTGCTGAAGGTTTTTCAACTCCAGAGTAAGGCTGTCGGCGAGGTTTGGCGCGGTGACCCGAACCCTGCGCCATTTGCCGTCATTGCGCTGCGATTTCGTGATCTTGGGGTGGGTTTGCAAGCCCTGCCCCGTCCACTTGATGCCGGTCGGCTCCGCTGCTGTATGGCCCCAATTGTGGGTCTTCTCGTACAAAACCCCAGGTGCATTGCGCACCACAAAGCCGCGCACGGCGCCAGCGAGCGCGTTGACGGAAGGTAGGGCAGCCACTGGAGTAGTAACAGCACCTGACGGGGATGGCGTCGAAGGCACATCGGTCGCAGCCGTCGGATACCCTGGGAAATAGAGTGAAGCCAGGCAAAACACAAGCATGCGAGGTAACATGGCTTTTACTCCTTTTGCGGGAGCAACTACGGCGTCTAGAAAACGGAACAGTACTTGGTGAGGAAGCACGATGCGCGAGGCTGAGATTGTTTGCTGGGAAGCCCTCGATCCTGTGAGTGCCGAGATGCAGCAGGCTCGACACCTTTATGAATCGACCTTGGATGAAGCAGAACGAATTCCCTGGTTGTGGATCGAGAAGGCCGTGACAAGTCGTGCAACCTGGCGTCCGGGTCGCTGGAGTCCGCACTTGCTTCTCTCAGCCAGGCGCCGAAGATCACGCTTGCCTGGGCCGGTTGCCGGCTTTGCCTATGGGATGCATCTTCCAGGCTACGGCGGCTACGCCTGTTACCTGGGGGTCGAGCCACGTTTCCGCGGCCAAGGTATCGGCAGCCGCCTAATGAGCCTTCTGGTCAGGGTGCTGCAGGTGGACGCTGCCTGCGAAGGTGTGCACTTGCCGTTTGTCGTCGTGGAAAGCCATGAGCCCGACGCGCCGGAATCTACGAAAGACAGTGCGCTCTGGCAAGCCCGATTGCGCCTGTTCAGGCGTGTTGGAGCACGTCACCTTTCAGGTCTGACGTTCAGGGCTCCGAACTTCATGCGGCGCTCGGCGGGCCCTGTGCCGCTGCAACTTTTTCTGATCCCCGTCGACAAGCCGGCAGAGACCTTCGATGGAGCAGCGCTGCGTGGCGTGGCCGCCGGATTGCTGCAACATGTCTACGGCCGCAGCGAACGCGATCCGCTTTATCGAGAGACTTTACCGCCCGATTGCCGACCAGCGCTGGAAGTGTTGGCCCCATCTCGAAACGGTGCCATCGCTCTGGAGCGACATCCGCAGTCCTCCGGCTCGCCATAATTCGCACGTTCGGCCCGCCCGAAGAATTACTTGGATAGCAAGTCCGCAACTGGGACCTGGATCGTGGTAGCAGCGTTTATCTTCAGCGGAACGACCTGACCGAGTTGATAATCCACGCGCTGGGCGTAGCGGCCCTCAGAGGAGATTGGAGATTCATAGAGTTCGATCTGATCTTCGACGAGGTTCAGGATCCAGTACTGGCCGATGCCGGCAATCGCGTACTTTCCCTGCTTGGTCGTGCGATCGAATTGGAGGGAGCTATCTGCGACTTCCAACACGGCCACGAGATCCCTCGGACCTGGATGATGATCTGCAAACGCCTCCGGCGTGCCTTTCACTACGGCAGCATCGGGTTCCGGCTCGCTCACTTCCGACAGCGTGACCGGAAGCTGGCTTTGCAGGTGACAATCATAGGGTTCCAGCCGGCGATCCAAACGCAGCAGACGCTTGATTACAAGTGCATGGCGCGGATCGTGAGTCATTTGGTTAGTTCCAAGGGTGCTCCGATCTTTTCGTATCAGGACGCCATCAATCAGCTCCACAGGGTCGCCTTCACGCAAAATGCCATTTTCAATCATCGCGTGATACTGCTGAACCGTAAATGAGACGGCGGGAGGTGCTTCGCCAGCAGCCATCTGTTCAAGGAGAGTGGATCCCATTCCAGTTTGCTCATCGCGAGGGTTATGGGTCGAAAGCAAGCAGGCACAAACTTTTATGACTATATCGGTTGGCTCTCAAAAGTACGAGACCGTCCCTTCGAAGCTGAGATTTAGCAATTAGCGACTTTTTACGCCAGGATCTCCTGTCGCACCTGGGCATCCCCTTCGGGACCAATGAGCCGTTGCTGCAGGCCCTGATAGGAATAAGCAAACTTCCAGGGGTCCAAACCGAGCAAGTGCAAGATGGTTGCCTGCAGATCGTGCACGCCCATTTTGCCCTGGGTAATGAAGTAGCCCAGGTCGTCCGTCGCTCCGAGCGTAACGCCCTTTTTGATGCCGGCGCCCGCTAGCCAAATCGTGAAGCAATGCGGGTGGTGGTCGCGGCCGAGATATTTCGAGCCGCCGCGCGCCTCGTTCATCGATGTCCGCCCGAACTCGCCGCCCCAGATTACCAGCGTCTGATCGAGCAGGCCGCGGGCTTTCAGGTCCCTGAGCAACGCGGCAACAGGACGATCCATCTCCTTGCATTTCTTCGGCAGTTGGTTGACGATATCGTCTCCCGGCCCAGTGCCGTGGATGTCCCAGCCCCAGTCATAAAGCTGCACGTAACGCACGCCACGTTCCACAAGTCGCCGGGCCAGCAGGCAATTGTTGGCGAGGGATGAGCCTCCCGGCTGCGCGCCGTACGCCTCCAGCGTTTTCTTCGACTCCTGGTTGATGTCCATGACCTGCGGAACCGCCATCTGCATGCGGAAAGCCAGCTCGTACTGGCTGATGCGCGTCAGCGTCTCCGGGTCGCCAAATTGCTGCAGCTCGAATTCATTGAGCCGGCGCAGAGCGTCGAGGCTGCGCCGCCGGACGCCGCGGTCCATGCCCTTGGGATCGTTGACATAAAGGATTGGCTCGCCGCTGGTCCGGCATTGCACACCCTGGTAGTCCGAGGGGAGGAAGCCGGTACTCCACAAGGCCTTGCCACCGGTTGGGTCTGTGCCGCCGCTGATCAACACGACGAAGCCCGGAAGGTTCTCGTTCTCCGAGCCCAGGCCGTAAGTGATCCAGGAACCCAGCGCCGCCCCGCCGGCCCGGCTCGAGCCGGTGTAAATGAATAGCTCGGCGGGAGCATGATTGAACTGGTCGGTGTACATCGACTTGACGATGGCGACGTCGTCCACTTGCTTGCTGAATTGCGGCAACAGCTCGCTGACCCACGCTCCGCTCTTACCGTATTGCTTGAATTTGAAAGGTGTGCCCAGCAGCTTGGGATGGCCCTTGATGAAGGGGAAGCGTTGCCCCTTGAGCAATTCATCTGGGCACGGCTGCATGTGGTGCTTGACCAATTCGGGCTTGTAGTCGAACAACTCGTGTTGCGGCGGAGCGCCGGACATATGCAGGTAAATGACGCTCCTGGCCTTTGCCGCGAAGTGGGGCTCGTGGCTCGAAGCCGGTTTAGTCGTGTCGGCAGTCGTTTCGCCGGCCGCGCCCCGACGATTCAAGAGCGTTGCCAAGGCAATCGATCCGATGCCAAGCTGACAATTCTTCAGAAACTGCCGGCGAGTGTGGGCCCGGGCGAGTTGAAGATGAAGATTTACGTCCTCGGACATTGGCGAACTCCGTTCTGAGCGGTGCAAGATCGAGTTTTCTTATTTATTGATGACTGCGCATCGAAAGCTACACAAGCCTGAAGCGCCAGCGAAGGATGCCGCTGTTCCTTCGCTGGCGCTTCAGGCTTGTGTGCCGGCGCGTCGCATTGGTTGCGCAGTCGTCTATAGTTCACCGTACAGCGTTCTGCGAGCGCCACGATCACCCCTTCACCAAGACTCCGTCCAGATTGAGCAGGACATTTGCGACAACTGTCCACGCCGCCAATTCTTCCGCCGTCATCCCCGCCGGCAACGGCCCGAGCGGGTCGGTCGCCAACTCTAGCGCCGCCTTGGGATTCTCGCGATAGTGCTCTCTTTCGCTCTTGTAGAGCGCCAGCACCTCTTCCACCTGCGCCGGCTGTGCCGGCCGGGCCAGACAGAGACGCAGGCCATAGCGGGAACGCTCCTCCGCGCTCGATCCTCCCTCGCGCACAATCCGCCGTGCGAGTGCTTGCGAGATTTCCACATACACCGGATCATTGAGCGTGACAAGTGCCTGAAGCGGCGTATTCGTGCGCACGCGCCGCACCGTGCAGGTCTCCCGGCTCGGGGCATCGAACGTGGCCATGGACGGATAGGGCACCGTCCTGCGCCAAAAGGTATAAATGCCCCGGCGGTAGCGATCTTCACCCTGGCTTGTAGCCCAGGTGCGCTGTCCGTTGAACGCCGCCTGCCATAATCCCGGCGGTTGAGGCGGAAACACCGAGGGGCCGTACATCTTTCTGCTCAAGAGGCCGCTCAGGGAGAGCGCCTGATCGCGGACCATCTCCGCCTCCAGCCGGAAGCGCGGCCCACGGGTCAGCAACCTATTGCGCGGGTCTTTAGCAAGTACTTCCGGGGTGACCTTCGACGACTGCCGATACGCGGCGGATGTGACGATCTCACGCAAGAGCGCCTTGCTATCCCAGCCCAGGCGGACATACTCGGTCGCCAGCCAATCGAGCAATTCGGGATGGCTAGGCATGTCTCCTTGAGTGCCAAAGTCCTCCTCGGATTCAACCAGGCCGGTGCCGAACAACTGGGACCAGTAGCGGTTTACCGCTACCCGTGCAGTAAGAGGGTTTTCCGGGCCGATCAGCCATTTGGCGACGCCCAGGCGGTCACTGGGAGCGCCGCTCGGCAGCGGGTTAAAGGCTGCAGGAATTCCCGGCTCGACCTTGTCGCCCGGCGCCAGGAAATTGCCTTTGACCATGATGTGGGTTTCCCGGCGCTGCTTGGCGGATAGTTCGACCATTACCGGCAAGGTCGGCAGCGCGGGTCGGGATTTCTCGAGCCTGGCGATCTCGGCGCGGACAGGTTGCAGGGCAGGGGCGATAGACCGGTAATAACGTGAAAGTGCCTCGCGCTGCTCCTTCCCGCGTTTCTCTGCCGGGGTCGCGAGAATGGCCAGGACCGGCGCAGGCAACGATTGTCGCGCCAGGATCCTGGGATCATTCGTCACGGACAGGCGAAACCGTCCCAGGTTGTAGCCAGCATCTTTGAAGCGCTGTTCCAGGCGAATGGTCAGCAATTGTTCGCCCCTCCCCTCGGTACTCCGGGGAGAGGGGTCGGGGGTGAGGGGCCCTGGCCCGGGATCGTTCGTCCCCCTCACCCGCAACCCCTCTCCCCCGAAGCGGGGGAGAGGGGAGATGATTGCCTGCCGCTCACCTAAGCGGGGCGAGGTGCTGCCGCTCGGCCCGGAGACGAGAAAGACTGCTGCGTGTGGCTGGCTCTGCTGGGGAGCGACGGCCCAGCCGGCTTGCGACAGGTTCTTCTGGTTCAAGACGCTGGCGACGGCGAAGCCGTTCTGCGAGAAGTCTGCCAGAGCCTGGCTCACGCTCCATGCTAGCCGGGTCGAGGGCAATAGCTCCACTTTCGGGCTCGGCGCCTCCGCCACTTCTCGATGCCATACGACCTTGTGCACATCATCCAGCACTTGCACGCGGAAATTGGCCAGGCGAACGCCGACACCGCCATCGGTCCGGTTCCAGATCAAGATGCGTTCGATGTTCTGGCCCGCTGCCAATTTCACTTCCCACCATGGATTCGTGCTGATGCGCGTGTGCGTCGTCGATAGGGCGGCGAAGTATTCGCCGTTAGTGTTCCCATCGATGGCCCGCGCTGCCACACCGCCATAGTCGGTGCTCGACTGTTCCGCCTTGCCGGCCCGGGCGATGTTCACGCTCTTGCTGAATACCTCTACCTCCGCGAGCGACAGGATCTTGCCGTCGCCTGGAATCTCGATCCGGACGAAGCGTCCAGCGATGGGTTTCGCCTCCTCGCCCGGTGTGCCAGCGGTAATCGACAGGTGCGACAGTACAAAGTTGCCGTCCGCGGCGCGTCCCGCGCCGCCCCTGGGAAGAGTTGGATCCGGGATCGTTTCGAGTCGAAGCGCCGTGAGTCCATGAAGATCGGTTCGGCCGGAGATCGTGTACGTGTCATGCGGCGGATTGATCCCCTCGGCGCGCAGCGAACGGTCAGGTAACGAAACCAGATGGGCGCCCGCCTCGGAACGGGCGGAGACCACATCGAGCGTCCGCCATGCAGGTTGCTGATCGAACTCGGCTTGCCACTGGCGCTCGGCTGCCGCGAGTTCCGGTGTCTGACTGTCGAGCTTGGTCTTGAGCGTCGCGATGCGGGCATCGATGTGCCGGATTTGCTCTTCGATTTCGCGCGTCGGCGCCTGGAGCACCGGTTTCTCGTCCGGCCTGTCCGCGTCGGCGGTCTGGTTGAAGAAGGCGTAAAACCGGTAGTACTCCGCTTGCGTGATCGGCTCGTATTTGTGGTTGTGGCACTTGGCGCAACCCATCGTCAGCCCCATCCAGACTTGCAGGGTCGTGTCCACCCTGTCCTTGACGGCGGCGACGCGGAACTCCTCTCGGTCGGTTCCTCCCTCGGTGTTGGTCATCGTGTTGCGATGGAAGGCGGTCGCCATGCGTTCATCCAGCGTCGGCTTGGGCAGCAAGTCACCCGCGATTTGATCGATGGTGAACTTGTCGTAGGGCAAGTTGCGGTTGTAAGCATCAATCACCCAGTCCCGGTAACGCCAGATGGTCCGCAGCGGATCGGAACCGTAGCCGGCGGAATCGGCATAGCGGGCCAGATCGAGCCACATGCGCGCCCAGCGTTCGCCAAACGCCGGGTCCTTCAAGAATCGGTCCACCGCTTTCTCATAGGCGTCGCCGCTCGTGTCCGACGTAAAGAGATCTATCTCCTGCGGCGTTGGCGGTAGGCCTCGCAGATCCAGGCTGGCACGGCGGAGCAGCGTAAACCGATCGGCCTCGGGCGCCGGTTTGAATCCCTCGCGTTCCAGGCGACTGAGCACGAAGTAGTCGATGCCGTTGCGCGGCCACGATTGGTTCTTCACCGGCGGAAGAGAGTAGCGCTTGGGCTTGACGAACGCCCAGTGCTCCGCATAGGGAGCGCCCTGCTCGATCCAGTGCCCGAGCGTGGCGATCTGCGCGGGTGTGAGATGTTTTCCCGACTCCTTGGGCGGCATGTGATCCGCCTCGTCGGTAGTACTGATGCGCCGGAAAAGCTCACTCGCTTTCGGCGCTCCCGCGACGATGGGCGTGGCGCCGCTCTTCTGTTTCTTGGTGGCCGACTCACGTTGATCGAGACGGAGTCTTGTCGCCCGGTGGGCTGCATCCTGGCCGTGGCAAGCGAGGCAATTCTTCGAGAGGATCGGCCTAATGTCCCGGTTGAAGTCTACCGAGCCGATCGCCGATTCGGCAGCTGGCAAGGCTTGCGCGTTGGCAAGAACGCCGAACCAAACGCCCAGGACCAAACCATCAAGGGCTCGCGGGAGCATCGCATACCTCGCTCGGGATGATCTACGCAACAGGCGGGCAGGTGAGAACTTCAATATAGCCGGTTGCCGGTGGGGATGACAACTAACTTGTGCCAGAAAGCTGCCAAAGAGTTGCTGCGAAGGCCTCTTGGGCGGGCGGCCTCTCGCGGACTCGTCCCCACCCCGAACCCCTTCCGCGCGAAACTGGACTCTATATGGCCGTGCGTGAATCGGCTGCTGGGGTTTGTGGGGCACGTTTGTAACGTGCCCAGACGCCGGCCGGCACGTTGAAAACGTGCCCCACAAATGCTGCCGAATTACGCACCGTCATACAGATTCCTGGCAGTAGAATACCGAGGATCGATGCACCAACGCATCCATCTCCGTGAACTTTTTCGCAGGTCGACTTTTTCCGGCGAGTTTTGTCCCAGGAGCGCATCATGAAACCTCACGTCGGCTTCATCGGCCTCGGCAGCATGGGGGAAGCCATGGCTGCCAATCTGCTCAAGGCCGGCTATCCTTTGCGCGTTTTCAACCGCACGCCCGAAAAAGCTGTTCAGCTAGTAGCGGCTGGAGCGTTTCAAGCTACCCAGCCGGCCGACGTGGCCGAGCCGGGCGGGATACTGATCAGCTCCTTGGCCAACGATCAGGCCGTCGAGGAAGCGATCGGCAACGACACGAAACTGCTCGAGCGTTTGGGGAAGGGTGGGATACATGTCTCAACCAGCACGATCGCGCCGGCAACGGCGCGCGAGCTTGCCGAGGGCCATGGACGCCACGGCGTCGCTTATCTCGCCTGCCCAGTTCTAGGCCGGCCCGACGCTGCTGCGGCTGCGAAGCTCTGGCTCTTTCTTTCCGGTCCGCCAGAAGCCAAGGAACGCGTCCAGCCATTGCTCCAGACTCTCGGCCAGGGCGTGTTCGACTTTGGAACCGACCCCGAATCGGCCAACGTCGTCAAGCTGGCCTGCAATTTCCTGATCGCCTCGCTGATCGAGGCCCTGGGCGAAGCGTTCGCACTCGCGGAGAAAAACGGCATCGAGCGCACCAAGGTTGCGGACGTGCTCGGCCAAACCATTCTCGCGTCGCCCGCCGCGCGCAATTACAGCAAGCAGATTGCGGAGAAACGGTACACGCCAGCGATGTTCAAGCTGCCGCTCGGGCTCAAGGACATCGATCTCGTTCTTCAGACTGCGACCGCCAGCCACGTGCCTATGCCGCTCGCCAGCCTGCTCCATAACCGCTTGCTGGCCGAGTTGGCAAAGGGACACCAGGACCTGGATTGGACCGGGTTGGCGCGCGGCGCGTCAGAGGACGCCGGCCTTCCGACTTAGCAACTCGTGATTGATCAACATAGGGGACTAACTGCCGCCAGCAGATTAAAGTAACTGGCCCTTGCGACCAGCGAAGCTACGAGCACCGCGCCGCCTAACTGCTAGCCGGCTGGTTGACAAATGGAGCATGGCGAGTGGATTGATTATTCTTCGCTCTCCTCGGTCGATGAAATAATCCTTTCGCGAGATAGGTCAAGTTTCAGTGTTTGCCCGAGCGCTTCGGCCCATTTGAAGAGCGTTGCCACGGTTGGGTTCAGCATCTTGCCCGCTTCCAGGCGGGATAGAGCTGGGGCGTCGATGCCCATGCGCTTGGAAACATCAGCCAATGTCATGCCCAGGTTTTCCCGTGCCGTTTTGAATTGCGCAAGCAGGGACAGAATTGCCGCGAAGCTCTGATGATGAATGGTCCCTGCCGGTCGTTGGCGCACGGGTTGGCCCGCGTGTTGGCGACGAATGGCTTCTTCCTCGGCCCGCTGCTCGGGTGTGCGCTTGGGCTTGATAGTCGGTTTCATAGCTTCACTCCTTCGGCTCTGGGACATCGTAGGCGGTGATCGGGCGGATGATGAGTGGGTCGGCCAAATTCAGCACTTCGAACACAATGGCGATGAACCGGCCCGTACGGGTGCTGCCAAACGCAATGGGGCGGCCAGAGGAGTCGCTCACCTCGAATGTGGTTTTCTCATCCAAGAGTGCGGACTCAACCTCCTCCGGGCTCAGGCCATGTTCCGCGATATGTGCCGTATTGCTTCCTTCGTCATCCAGCTCGTCCCAATCGATCAAGGCGTCCCGCAAGTCCATACCCGCTCCCCAACGGCCTTCCTTCTTTGTGTTTTAACACAAAGATGTACCAAAGCAATGGAGACCCTCGATCTGGGAGGCGGCGTGCGGCTGCGTTCGTGCCTGCGAGCTTTGTGGGGTGTAAAAGGGGTCGGGAGTCTTTCCGTACAATGAGGCTCCCATAAATGCCGAAAGACTCCCGACCCCTTTGCTTCTCCAGCAGCCGCAAGGAATTCGCCCGGTGGAGCGCGTCGGCCTCCTTCTTCTCCGACCGCGCCGCCAAGGCGACGCACACCCTTCAACCCAGCTCGGCCATCCGTGGCTTGAAACCGTCCTGAACGCTCTGCGATACTGACAAGGGTGGCCGTCGGTCGTCTTCTGCCGACGCTCCGTGCTAACACCAGGGAAGAAAGGAAGCAGTGAATGAACGCACCGAGCTATTTTGAGATCCAAGCCGATGACACGCAGCGAGCGCTGCACTTCTACGGAGAGGTTTTTGGTTGGAAATTTACCAAGGCAGAGGGGCTTCCAGTCGAGTACTGGCGAATCGAGACGGACGGACCGCGCGGCGGTCTCTTGAAGCGTCCTGCCAAAACCCCGCCGTACGAATGCGGGACCAATGCCTTCGTGTGTTCCATGGAGGTCAAGGATTTTGATGAGACCGCTGCCAAGATCCAAAACCTTGGCGGTATCCTCGCGCTCCCCAAGTTTGCGGTGCCGAGCACTTGCTGGCAAGGGTATTTCCTGGACACCGAGGGGAATACCCTTGGCATCTTTGAGGTCGATCCAGAAGCAAAATAGCGCGGAGTTGCCGATGTCCCACGCGAACAACCCGAACGCTGCTCTTCGCACCGAGGGTCGAGCGCGCGCTGGTACGTGGGGCTGCGACCAGTGAAGTTGGAAATCGACCACGAGGTCTTAATCGAGTTGGCACGTGGGTAAGAGCGCCGCCGCTTCGGCACGCCCTTCGGAGTACCTCAGGGCGTGCCACCCGCCGAGGGACAGCACTACTTGCGCGCGGCCTCCTGGACCCCGGGACCGGCCACTCTCCTGAGCAAATTTCTTATGCCGCCGTCACTTGCCGTCGTTTCCAGCCGTAGCCGGCCATGCCCACGATACCTATGCCCAGAAGAGTCAGAGTAGCCGGCTCTGGGGTAGCGAGCGTAAATTCTCCCCCAAGGATGAACGTAGTCGGCACTGGACCGCCATTTTCATAATTGGTTGGCGGCTCGTCGAAAGCGCCTAAACTTAGAGTCATGAAGTGCACAATCCTCGGTGTGTTGCTGGCTTGAATTTCAGCAACGAGTTGGGTCGGATCAGTCGGGTTGGGCACGATGGCGTAACCTGCGAAAGGGTACGGCGTGGAAATGCCGTTAGCATCCACGAAGGTGAAATAGAAAGGGCCCATCAATGACCCCAGCCCGTTCGTTTGAAAACCGCTGATAGACGTTGACCAGAAACCGGAGGGATTACCGGCGAGCGGCGTGGGCGCTGTGACACCCGTGGTAGTGAGGGTGAATTGAATGATAGCGCTGGTAGGGCTGATCGGCGTGATCGCCTCGGTGACGCTCAGCAGGCCACCATCGATAAGCGTCGGCCCGCCGTTCAGGGGGGCGAGGTTTACAGGCGAGTTATTCCCCAAGGGATCGTTAGTGACATTCACGTTGAACGGAACACTCGTGTTGAACACAGGACCCGCCTTCGCTCGCCCGGCACCCCACAAGAGCAGCAACGAAGCTGCCATCAACAAAGGCAAACGCCTCACGATGCACCTCCTTCGGTTGAAGAATAGACTGCTGGGCACCGTTTCATGAGCTTAAGGCAGAAGCAAGTGCCCGTCAACAAAAATGCGTCGAATGTGCATTCCCGTTCCTGCGCCCGGCAGCCGGAGCACGCAGGATAGATTCCAGTTGGACCAAATCGAGGGCCCATCGGCACTGGCGGAGAGTAGGTTACGTGTCGTTCTTTGTCAAAGGTTTTAGCACTGACGGCAGAATCCTGGCCACGGGAGGATCGGATAGCACTGTGCGGGCGGGTGGCACGCCCTTCGGAGTACCTCAGGGCGTGCCACCCGCCCGCATACAATGCTTGACGTTATAGGAAATTTCCTATATGATGGAGGAGCAAGGAGTTGGCTAGTACGGAGAATGACAGCGAGCAAGAAACGCCGGTGTTGCGGCCGTTGATCTGGATGGGGAACTCGAAACGCAACATCCAGGCCTTTCCCAAAGGCGCGCAAAAGATTATCGGCGACGAGTTGCAACTCATCCAGTTTGGCGGCATGCCGAAGGACGCCAAGCCGTTTAAAGGCGTCGGCAGCGGCGTGATCGAGATCGCCGTGCGGTTTAAAGGCGATGCTTTTCGCACACTGGTCGCGGTGCAACTCGGCGAGAGCATCTATGTACTGCACGCCTTTCAAAAGAAATCGAAGAAAGGCACTGCGACGCCGAGGCAGGATGTGGAATTGATTAGACGACGCTATGCCGAAGCAAAGGAGCGAGCGAAACATGAGAAATAAAAACCACCCCGAAGCGGAATTCGAGGAAGGTTCCGGCAACGTCTTTGCCGACCTTGGCCTTGAGGACGGCGACGAGCTGTTCACTCGCTCCAAAATCGGATTTCATGTCTACAAGATTCTCAAGGCCAAGAAACTGCCGCAGCGGGAGATCGCGGCGTTGCTGGGGATTAAACAGCCGGAAGCATCGCATCTCATGAACGGGCATTTCAGCCGGTTCACCACCGACAAGCTGCTGGACTTCCTCAAACGCCTCGAGCGTAAAGTCACCATCCGGATCAGCCGGCACAAGCCGGGCGAGCCTTATCAGGAAATCGGCGTCGAGAAGAAAAAGGGGTCAGGTTAGGTTTTTGTCGTTCCCCCCGTTCTCCTTTCGCGGTCGGCCAGGGCGGCGCAACGCCGATTCCAGCCCCAGAGCTTGGGCCGTAAGCGCTTGCCACTCGTCAGCGCCATAAGGTGCGCCGCGCACGACGGATCGGCGCAGCGCGGCCAGTTCGCCTTCCGTCTCCGCTTTATTGACATGGTGCAGCCAACGTTCTGGCAGAGGCAAAGGCCAGTCGTGTAACCACGGGACGCCGGTCGCATGGCAACGGTGCCATAAGCTCGACCAACGCCAGTGCTCGGCTCGCGTTACCAGGTTGGCGCGCAGAGCATTGCGCTCGACGTAGCGACAGAGCGTGAAAAAGTGGTCATCGGCCTGAACGGGAAACGATCGGAAGCGACCTTGGTATACAGGTCCGGTGCCCTCCGTGTGATGGTGCGCATGCCAGCGGCGGACGTGGGTGACCGTAAGCCACTGCGCGTACACACTCAAGTCACCCTCGTGTTCCGGCCAAACCACGAGGTGCCAGTGGTTGGGCAGGATTAC
>DATGZX010000403.1:0-3465 GCA_035296965.1 Gemmataceae bacterium | reverse complement strand
CGAGTTAGTCGGTGGTGCTGAGGACGGCGCCGTTGTCACTCCCTTGTTCTCAGTCGATCTCGAACAGCTCCGCTTGGCGTTCGACCACGTCGACGACTTCGGGTGGAACGCCTTTGGCTGGCACGACGGAGACGGCCCGTTCGTATGGGTCGAAGGAGCGCATCTCGGCCGTCCCCTCTTTCTGCGGGTCATGGCAGAAGATCCTCGCGGCGAAGAGCCACCGACGAAGCTCTACGTGCGCTGAGGAACTTCGCAATCGAGCGGCTACGGCAAGTGGCCGACGCTGCCGGCCATCAAGCCGTTCAAGAAGTCGGATAGGCCGGCATCGAGATGAGCACAATGCTCCCGAACGTGGGAGCCCTGGCCGATGAGACCTGTCTGGTCCGCAGCCTCAGAACTCCTGATCTGCGGGGAGATTTGGTTTGGCGGGTTTAGCCGTCATCTGCTTATGGACACGGCGTTTGGATAATCCGTTGTCGGGACTGATACGGATGGGGGGGTGGAAAAAGAAATGGTACCTTCCGTGATGGTTCAAATCACCTGGCACGTACCAGGAGGAAGGTACCATTCCTCAAGCATTATTGCCGCTCATCGCCGACGGTGCCACGCAGATCAGCGATTCGATCAGCGTTGTACGCGAAAATGGCCAATGGATCTACTTCTGCGGCGTCCAGCCGGTGTTCCAGCACCCCGAGAGTGACCGCTGCGCGTTCCAGATGTTTACTGCCCAACTGATTTGCCAGGGGGCTTGCCGCCACAAGGACATCTTGCAAGCCTTCGGCGTCTCGAAGAGCAGCGTCATTCGCAGTGTCAACAGGTACCGCGCCGGGGGCGTGAGAGCGTTCTACACGCCTCGTGCACCACGCGGCCCCTCGGTGATCACGCCGGAGGTCGCGGCCCAAGCACAACAGTTGCTGTGGGCTAATTGGAGTCCAAGGGAAGTCGCCCATGAATTGGGCCTCAAGCTCGACACGCTCCGCAAGGCGATTCAGACGGAACGACTGATCAGGCCCTGCCCGCCTCAGGCAGGAGAGCCGACAGCGGAAAAAGCTCCCATTCCACATCCCCCGACAGCCACCGACAGATCCACGCGGGCGGTCGCAGATGCCGCGGCCGAAATGGGCACAGCGTGTACCCGGCCCGAAGAACGCGTCTGGGCGGCACTTGGCCTTCTCAACGGTGCCTCGACCCGTTTTGAAACCTGTCGCGACGTCTCCTTCGGCGGCGCGCTGTGCGCCTTGCCGGCCTTGGCGGAGAACGGTCTGTTTCGACACATCCACGATTGCCTGGCACAAGTACGCGGCTACTACAGCACACTGCACGTGATCATCCTCTTGGCCTACATGGCCCTGTGCCGCATCAAGGTCGTCGAGCAGTTGCAGTACCAGCCCCCAGGCGAGCTGGGCAAGCTGTTGGGGCTGGACCGCGTTCCCGAAGTCCGTTGTCTGCGGCACAAGCTGGCCGCCCTGAGCATCGACGACGGCCCTGAAAAATGGGCCGGTCTCTTGTCGCGAGATTGGCTGGAAGCCGCGCCGGACCTCGCCGGTACGCTCTACGTCGACGGCCATGTCCGCCTCTATCACGGGAACCTGACTGCATTGCCCAAACGCTATGTCTCGCGGCAGCGATTGTGCTTGCGGGGGACCACCGACTACTGGGTCAATGACGTTCTGGGTCAGCCATTCTTCGCGGTGGAACGGCCGATCGACCACGGGTTGTTGGAAGTGTTAAAGAGCGACATCGTGCCGCGTCTGCTGCGAGACGTTCCCGGCCAGCCGACCGCAGAGGAGCTCGCAGCCGACCGCTATCGTGCACGCTTTGTCATCGTGTTCGACCGCGAAGGGTACAGCCCGGGATTCTTCAAGGAGATGTGGCGAACCCACCGCATCGCCTGCATCACCTACCACAAGCATCCCAAGGGCGATTGGCCGGCCACCGAGTTTGCGGAATTGGAAACGACGTTGCCCAACGGCGAGCGGGTGGCGCTCAAACTGGCCGAGCTGGGCGTTTGGATCGGCGACCAGAAGAGCGGGCTCTGGGTGCGGGAGATCCGCAAGCTGACCGAGAGTGGGCACCAGGTCAGCTTGATTAGCACGATCTTCGGTGGGTCGGCGCTGGAGGATTCTGTCCGGCTGTTCAGCCGATGGTCCCAGGAAAACTTTCTGCGCTACATGATGCAACACTATGCCATTGATCTTCTTAACGAGTATGGCACGGAGGAGATTCCTGAGACCAAGCGGCCCGTGGTCAACCCCAAGTGGCGAGAACTGGACCGCCGGAGACGCTCGGTCAAATCGAAGCTGACCCATCGGCAGGCTCGTTTTGCGGCTCTGACCTTGCACCCGGAATCTGACGAGGCAGCGCAGGTTAAATGGGAGAAGCACAAAGCCGAATTGGTGGAAGCGATCGAGCAGTTCGAGCAGGAGTTGAAGGAGATCAACGATCAGTTGAAGACGACGCCCAGTCACCTGAAGTGGGACGAGTTGCCGGAAACGGAAAAGTTCGAGCGGTTGGCCCCCAGCCGTAAGCGACTGGTGGACACGGTGAAGATGATCGCCTATCGCGCCGAGACGGCGATGGCGTCAATCGTGCGGGAGGAGCTGGCCCGGACCGACGACGCCCGCAGCCTGCTGCGCGATCTGTTTCGGTCCGAGGCCGACCTGCTGCCTGATCTTGAGCAGCGGGTGCTGCGTGTGCAGGTCCACCCGATGTCGAATCCGCGTTCCAACCGCGCGATCGCTCATCTACTGGAGCAACTCAACGCAGCCGAGTGCACCTTTCCGGCAACCAATCTGCGGCTCGTCTACTCGATCGCGGGCCAGGCCACGCTCGTGGATTTGGCCCCAGATCAAATTCCCGCAGATCAGGAGGTCTGAGGCTAGCGAGGTCGTCGTCCACGACCTGGCGACCGGCCAGCTCAGATGGCGCTCGCCGATCCACGGGCGCGTGGCCTTTCGGAAAGACGGAGCCCAGATCGCGCTCCTCAACACGGAGAAACCATGGGCCTGCCTGATTCTCGAGTCCGACACGGGCAAGATCGTCCGGTCGATCCCCTTGCCCACATGCGCAGAGTCAGTGGCCTGGAGCCCCGACGGCGGTACGCTTGCGACACCGTGCTATGATTTCAAGATCTACCTCTGGGATACCGCAACGGGGACCAGGAAAGCGGTCCTGACAGGCCATTCCAACCTGGGACTGAGGGCTGCCTTCGACCCCTCAGGTGCGCTTCTGGCCAGCAACGACTTTGATGGTCGCCTGCGCACCTGGGACCCAGTCCTGGGCGGATCCTGGGCGAACCTGAACGGTGGTATGGCTTCGGACTTCAGCACGGATGGGCGAATCGCCCTTTCGCTCGCCGGCAAACTGGCTCTGTACCAGCTCGATCCCGCACTCGAATACCGCAGCTTCGTCCACGCCGCGAGCCCGTCGCTGAACTACGGGCGGCCCTCGATTCAGGCAGGCGGC
>DATGZX010000402.1:0-17311 GCA_035296965.1 Gemmataceae bacterium | reverse complement strand
ACAACCCCACGTGAGTAGTAGCAACCATGCGTTCCTCCGGGAAATAGGTGAAAGTCCGGAAGAATCGTAGGCCTGTACACTTGTCCCAATCAAGGCCCTCTCAATAATTGAGGTGGAGTTTGATGCGTTCGCCCTGGGATAGCGCTGGTGGCAGTTTCCTGTTTGAACTGACTAATTCGCCGGACCGGAATGTACTGCAAGTTGTGCGGTTAGGCAGGTCTGAACGATTCTCATGGAATCGACGCCCACCAGATTGCCGGTCCTTTTCGGCAGCACTTTGCTGCCAATGTCTTGCGAGATTCCGCTCTCGCATTTCTCGTGTGGGATCGTTCGAGTCGAGGGCCCTCGTAGCTGCCGATTCGCAGGCTGATTGAGCAACAGCTAGTTGACATTGGCGGCAAATACCTGGAGACTAGTTAGTACTGCCTTCGTTCGCTACCCACCTAACAGCCGAGGAGATTCATAATGAGCGAGGCTACGAATGGCGGCCTGTCACGCCGCGAATTGATCAAGAAGACAGGCGAGGTCGCCGTGGCGTCGGCCCTGGCAGGTGTCGCCGTACCCTATGTCCATGCCGGCGAAAGCAACACCATCCAGGTTGTCCTGGTTGGCTGCGGCGGCCGCGGCACTGGGGCAGCAGGCAACGCGCTTTCCACAAAGAGCGGACCCATCAAACTCATTGCCATGGCCGACGTATTCCCCGAGCGGCTTAGTAATAGTTACCACCAGCTCCAGTCGAACTTTCCGAAGCAGGTAGACGTTTCCGAGAGCCACAAGTTTATCGGCTTCGACGCTTACAAGAAGGCCATGGATTGCCTTCGGCCTGGCGACGTGGCAATCTTCGCGACGCCGCCCGCCTTTCGCTGGGTGCACTTCACCTACGCCATCCAGAAGGGAATCAATGTTTTCATGGAGAAGCCAGTCTCGGTAGACGGGCCGAGCACCCGCAAGATACTGAAGCTGGCAGAGGAATCCAAAAAGAAGAACCTCAAGGTCGGAGTTGGTCTGATGTGCCGGCACTGTGCGGCCCGCCATGAGCTATTCGACCGCCTCAAGGCCGGTCAGATTGGCGACCTGGTGCTCTTGCGTGCCTATCGCATGGCAGGCCGGACCGCCATGGAGGCTTCACCACGTAAGCCAGAAGGAATCAGCGAGCTGCTTTATCAGATCAAGCGCTTCCACTCCTTCCTCTGGGCCAGCGGCGGATGCTACAGCGACTTCTTGATCCACAACATTGACGAATGCTGCTGGATGAAAGACGCATGGCCCGTGCAAGCCAAGGGTGCAGGCGGCCGCCACTATCGCGGCAAAAATATCGATCAAAACTTCGATGTCTACTCCATTGAGTACACATTCCCGGATGGCGCCAAATTGCTCCTCGAGGGCCGGACGATTCCCGGTTGCTACCAGGAATTCGCCAGTTACGCGCACGGGACCAAAGGCTCGGCGATTATCTCGTCGTCGGGGCACAGCCCAGCCCACTGCCGGTTGTTCAAAGGCCAGAACTTTTCCAGCAAAGACCTCCTCTGGCGTTTCCCGTCCGAAGAACCGGACCCCTATCAGCTAGAGTGGGACCACCTGGTGGAAGCGATACGCAAGGACAGGCCCTACAACGAGGCGAAGCGCGGTGCCGAAGCCAGTCTCGTCACCGCCATGGGCCGCATGTCAGCACACACCGGCCAGCTCATCACGTTTGACCAAATGCTGAATCATGAGCATGAACTGGCACCCGGTCTCGACGAGCTAACGATGGCTTCTGCCGCTCCATTACTTTCTGATTCTGAAGGTAAGTATCCCGTCCCGCGGCCGGGTATCACCAAGAAACGTGAGTTCTGATATTTCAGTCGCAAGCGACACGAAAGGGCAGGCGATGAGCCTGCCCTTTGCGTTGAATGCCCCGGAGGAAGCAAGTCCGTGAAGATCGCTCATCCATTCAAGGCCGATGCTTCGGCGGCAGCAGGGTATTGGATCAGGTTGCCTGCAGCGTCCAGGTCGGGAAAAAGGTTCGCCCCAACGGCAGCCAACAAAGCTGCCCCGTAGGCCGCTTCTTCCCGATGGGCGGCGAAGCGCACCTGCAAACCGAACTCCTCAGCCAGGATTCGCGCAAAAACTGGATTTTCCCTAAGTCCATTCCCGGATCCGACTAGATGAGTGCGTGCAGTGCCAATGAGGTGGGTGATCTTCTCGTAGCCGCCGCGCAGCGACCGTGCCATTCCTTCTAGCAGCGCCCTTGTCACATGGGCCGGCGTAAAGTTCTCAGCGGAGATACCCGTGAAACTTGCCCGTAATTCTGGCTGGAGGCGCGTTCCGGCAAAAAACGGCTCGCAGTGCAAACCATCCGCCCCTTGAGGGATACCTGCGGCCAGCTGGTTCATGGCATCGTAGAGTGTTTTCTCATGCTCCACGTGAAAGAGTCGATCCCCAACCTCCCGGTAAAAGCGCTCCAGCAGAGCATACGATCCGCCGCCGCAAAGCCCCGCTGACACGAGCAAATAACCTTGGCCGGGATAAGGTCTTGTCTCCAATAAGGGGTCATAAATGAAGTTCGGCGCATAGCCGGCCACTTGACCTCCTGTCCCGACATTGACAAGCACTGCGTCCTCACGGCTAGCGACACTGCCCAGAAAGCTCGCCTGATTGTCGCCAATGCCCACGAAGACCGGCAAACCCTTTGGCAAGCCGGTCGCGTCAGCCATTTGTGGGGTGAGATTGCCGAGTAGCTCGCCGGATCGGCGTACCGTCGGGAAAAGTGACGGCGCTAGACCGAGCGCTGCAAGCGCGGTTGCGTCCCACTGCTGTAGGGCCACATGCAAGACACCGCTACTGGCCGCACAAGTTGGATCGGTGGCGGGTTGCTCTCCTGTCAAGAGGGCGGCAAAGTAGTCCATGAGGAAACAAGCTGTGCCGGCATTGGGCAACAGCTTGTGTTCGCTCAGCCAGAATAGAGTCAGGGCCATATAGCCGGTCGCCAGCCGGCAGCCCGCGCGCCGTGGTCCGTCCTCGCCGAGACGCTGAACCGCTTCGCGCACAAACGTTTGTTTGCGGCCCGGGAAGACCTCTTCGCCACGGCGGTCCTGCCAGTTGATGAAGGGCGTCAAAGCTGTGAGCGCTTTGTCTACGAGGAGGACCCCATGCTGCTGCCCCGTGATGCCGATGCCCGCGAGTGTTCGACATTCGTCACCGAGTTGGTCGGCAACGGCGCGAAGACTGGAAAAGCCTCTCTCGGCAAGGGCTCGGCCATTCCATTCCGAGAACCCCCTTGCCCTGCGCTCTGGATCTATGATTTGCGTGTCGTTCGCGATGGTACAGCGAGCGCGGACCGCTCCCGTGTCCGTGTCCATCGCCAGGGCCGTGATTGTAGTCGTGCCGAGGTCGACACCGAGAACGACGGCCACAAAGATTGCCTCAAAAGCAAATCGACACAGGTCGATGCTAAAGGACCGGCGGAATTCGGCAGTGGGTCAGGTTTCCAACCTGACCGGACAGATTAGGAAATCTGTCCTACGCCGCTGTCGAATCAAGCGCAGTGATATAGTGCCAAGGCTGGTCCAGAGGAGAAGGCGGCACTGCGTAGGCGAATTTCTCCAAGGCCCCGCCTGCTCACATGTTCTTACCGGGGCCAGCGCTTATCAAGGAGTTTCTTGCCAAGAAATCAATTTCTCGCAGTGAGATTGTTCGGGCAAGGAGATTTGCAAGCGTCATGTAGACGCGCCGGTGAATAAGGAATGCACAACCTCGCCACGGTTCAGGCGCACGGGCCGATCCTGGCGGTCCCGCACTTCCAGCGCGGGATCAACCCCGAGGACGTGGTAAATGGTTGCCCCCACATCGTCCGGTGAGAAAGGCGTCGTGGCGGGATAAGCGCCGACCTTGTCTGATTTGCCGATGATCTGCCCGCCGCGTACTCCGGCTCCGGCGAAAAGGCCAAAGAAGCACGGGGCCCAATGATCTCGGCCGGGAGAATTGGCGCCCGGCATCGTGGTAACCTTTGGCGTGCGGCCAAATTCGCCGAGCATCACCACGAGCGTTTCGTCCAGCAATCCTCTAACTTCCAGGTCATCGAGTAGTGCGGCAACGCCTTTGTCCAGCGGTGGCAGCAACCGTTTCTTCAGGCTCGGGAAAATGTCGCTGTGCGAATCCCAGTTTTGCACATGGCCCATGTTGGCCTGGACGACGGGAACACCCGCTTCCACCAGGCGGCGGGCAAGGAGCAACGATTGCCCGAAAGCGTGGCGGCCATAGCGTTCGCGGACGGCTGCCGGCTCGCGGTCCATCTCAAAGGCCCGTGCGATTTTCCCGGAAGTGAGCACCGAAAAAGCAAGCTGCTGCTGGTCCGATAGCCGCCTGCCTGCAGCGATTTCGGCAAGCCGTTCCTGCTGTTGATTGACCTGTTCCAGAAGCGTACGCCGATCGTTGAGTCGGCCGACTTCCATTCCAGGTGTGAGCCGCAAGCTATCCACGCGAAAATCGCGTTTGTTTGGGTCGCTGGTGATCTGCCAGGGGTCGTATCGTGGGCCGAGGAAGCCAGCATGCTGTCCGGGCCAATTGAGCGGGCCTTCCATGAGATACGTCGGCAGGTTCACGCCGCTGGGAATGCCGTCATGCCGGGGCTGACAGTAATTCAGTGTGGACGCATACGAGGGCCAGTCATCTCGGGAGGCAATCTTGTCAAAGAACGCCCCCGGCTGCGCATGGCCGGTCAGCAGGTGATGCGTGGCTACGAGATGGTTGTTCTGGCCGTGCGCCAGGGAGCGAACGACCGCGTACTTATCGGCGCGAGCAGCCAGGTGCGGCAAATGCTCGCAAACCGTCAGGCCTGGTAGCTTGGTAGCAATCGCCTTGAATTCACCGCGAACCTCCGCCGGGGCGTCAGGCTTCATGTCAAATGTATCGAGGTGGCTAGGTGCGCCGGTGAGAAAAACAAGGATGACAGAATTCGGCTTGCGCGAAACCCTCGCGTTCGATTGCACCGTATCGCTTGCTAATGATCGCTGCGCCAAAAGTGCCGGCAGACTGATGCCCAGCAAGCCCGAATAGCCGACCTGCAATAACTCACGGCGCGTGATTCCAATCGTATGCCGGTGGTTTGAGCCCGGTGATCTCAATGTGCTGCTCCGTCGGGAGAGGAGGGTTGAAGCCCGATCTCTGGCGAGTACCCATCATTAAAGCAGGCAGTTAGCCCGAGGGAAATACCAGTTGGTGTAAGGCCTGGGATTGTTCCGGGCCGCGCCGCAGCGCCCATCGGCGCGTGCTAGCGCGCCTCATCAAGGATGCACGGCAACAGATGCGCGCTGACCAGCGTTTCTCGAGGTTTCTTCCAGAAATTTGCGAAGTGCCTGAAAGAACTCCGAGGAAACGAAATCGTTGTGATCGACACCTTCCATGGCTACGAAACATTTCGGTTCATTGGCGGCTTCAAATAGCCGGCGTCCCTGCGCGAAGGGAATCAGACTGTCAGCCGTTCCGTGGGCCACGAGCACCGGCTGGCGACAAAGGCCGATCTTCGACTGGCTGTCAAAGCGATTGCGCACAAGCCAGCGGGCCGGCAGCCAGGGATACAGGCGCTGAGCCACGTCCGGGATCGAAAGGAATGTCTTCACCAGGATGAGCGCGCCGTGAGGCATTCGGCTAGCCAGGTCGACGGCCACGCCACCGCCAAGGGAGCCGCCGTAAATCAAAAGTTGCTCCGGCGGCACCTTTTGAACTTCCGTCAGCCAGGCGTACGCAGCATCGGCTGCTGCGTAGCAGCCTGCCTCGCTCGGTTTGCCCTCGCTCCGCCCAAAACCGGGATAGTCAAAAATCAGGACCGACTTGCCCAACTCATTTTGCCAGCGGGCGATGGCGTCCGCGCGGCAGCTCAGGTTGCCCGCGTTGCCGTGGCAGTAAAGCAAGGCTCCTTGTTCCGGTTCCCATTTCTCCACAGGGCACCACCAGCCGTGGATCCGAATGCCGGCTGAAGTCCGCAACTCTATGTCTTGAACCCGTGGATTGGGAGGCGCGAGCCAAACTTCCCGCGCTTTTAGTGGATGATAGAGCAGCCAGTTCTCAAGAAGCACCAGCACGACGATAACTCCCAGGTAACAACATGCAGCGCCGGCCAACAGTCGAATAGCGCGACGACGCCAAGAGCTACGCTTTGCCGAATCCAGAGCAGCTTTCGGCGCTGTCGCCACGAGAGACCCCTTGAGAATTGCCGGGATCTTGAAATATAGCTCACTTCGCGCGCGCCGGTCGAAGTCTGCCGAACACCAGCCCCACGGCGAGCGACAGCCAGCAAGTTGCCGGCACCCAATCCCCCCAGCGTGCATACATGCTGACCCGATGGTCGATCGGAACGGAAGCCGTCAGGACCGCCTCAACCTTCTTCGACTGCTCCCAGCTTGCACCGGGTAAGTCCGTCACGCGGCCGTTGCCATCGATTACGGCGGAAATTCCCATGTTCACAGCGCGGGCCACAGCCCGGCGGCACTCGACCGCCCGAAAGCGACAGATTGCCAGGTGTTCCTCGTGCTCGCTGGTGCCGTCGAACCAGCCGTCGTTCGAGATGTTGATCAGAAAGTCGGTGGCTGGCTTGCCCACCTCGGGACGAACGTACTGGCGTGCCAGGTCCGGATCCGTGTCTTCATAGCAGATGAGCACGCCAAAATGAAAAGCGCCTAACGGAAAACGCTTGATCTCAACGCCCGGCGTGACGCTATAGTCGAAATCATAGGGCGCAAACTTCTTCATCCATGGCAGCGAATCCCGAAAAGGCACGTACTCGCCAAAGGGAACACAATGGATCTTGTCGTAACGCTCGCCGATTTGACCGTCCTTCCGCACCAGCACGGCCGAGTTGTGGCGTCGCTCCCAGCCATCTGGACGCAGTTCGTCGGCGTTTACTCCCAAAAGACTGTTTGTGCCCCAGAGCATGGCCACATCCCTGGCCTGTCGAGCGCGACCGTCATTGGCGTTTTGCCACGCGGCAGGGAGTTCCGCGGCCGGGAGGTCGGCAGGCGTTTCGCTCCAGGAATACACAAAGCTGGTTTCGGGCCAGACGATCAAATCCGGCCGTTGCAAGGCAGCATCATCGGCCAACTTCCGAAAGTGCTTGCGAACCAATTTGAGTGATTCTTCCTGGGCGTCTGTATCGTTGCGGATGCGCTGATCGAGACTTCCCTGTAGCAGTGCCAGGCGTGGACCAGGTTCGAATTCATTTTGGCCAATACGCCACCAGCCGTAACCAAGAGTCGCTCCTAGAAGAAACAGCACAGGGCCTGTCTGCAGAATCACGGATTTCCAACTAGTGGGAGCCGAGGCGGCCGGCAAGGAGAGGAGCGAGCGGAAACCGCGCCGCGTGCAGAGAAATGTGAACGCCATAGCGTTGACAGCCGCCACGAGTACGCTCACGGCATAGGCCCCACCGAGATCGGCGATTTGGATGATTGGCAAGAATGCGTGTTGAGTGTGGCCCAGGAAGTACCAGGCGAATCCTTCCATCAGGTGCGCCCGGGCATACTCCAGGGCCGTCCATGCGATCGGGACAGTTAAGACCAGGGGCAAGCGCGTGCCCTGGTCCAGGCGCCGCATGAGGAAAATCGCCGCGGGAAAGTAGAGAGAGCAGTATGTTGCCAGTGCGGCCCAGGTGAAATACATGCGGTAGTCGGCTACGCGCAGCCATTGGAGCGAAGCCAAGAAAAAGGCCATGCCTCCCACCCAGGCAGCCAAATATATGCGCCGCGGGGCGGCAGTGCTCTTTACGAGCGCCAGCAGCGGCACGAGGGCGACCCAGGCCAGCCAACCCCAATTCGCGGGGAAATAGCAAAGCCATAGTAGCGCCGCGCCCGCCAAAGCCAACCCCAGCAGCCGGATCATGCTCGGCGACGCTGGAACTTGTGACTCCGCAGGACCTGCGGACTTCTGAATTTTAGGTAACGTCTCCACCTGGCATCCTGCAGTCATGGCTTGTCCCTCCATTGACAATCGTCATGGGACGACACTGCGACAAGATGACACGCTGGCAACCTTCAAACCGAGTATCGCGTCCCATCTCGTCATCACGTTATCCTGCCAGCATTCTCTTAATTCCCCTCGACATTTAAAACAGCCAATACTTCGCCCGCGCCATGTTCGGGATTTCCGGGCGTTAAAAGAGCGAACGCATTGGCCTCCAAAAGGCCGCGCAGGTCGGCCGATCCAAACCAGGGCACAGGCTTTACGACCCAGCCGGAAGGGGTCGACTCGAGCCGCGCGGGATAATAGGTCGGCCGATCGGTCCGGTAGACGAAGTCTTCTGTCAGGATCGCCTTTACCCAATGTGGTCCTGCATCGAGATGCCCCATCAAGCGCCCGATGGCAGGACGCACCAATAGCTCGAAACAGACAAGGGAACTGACGGGGTTTCCAGGCAAGCCGAAGACCAGAGTGTTGCCACGCGTCCCGAAAAACACGGGCTTTCCCGGTTTCATTTCCACCTTGTGAAAGTGGGCCTCAACTCCTAATTCTTGTAGCACACCAGGCACCAGATCGAGCTTGCCGGCCGACACGCCTCCCGAAAGAATCAGGATGGAAGCCTTCAGTCCCTCACGCACTAACTCCCGCAAGCTGTCCAACCGGTCTCGAGCGATCCCAAGGACGCGAGGCAATGCCTTTGCTCGGCAACTTTGCGCCATGAGCATGGGGCCGTTGCTGTTTCGAATCTGACCCGGCCCAGGAATGGCTTCCGGTTCTACCAGTTCATCTCCCGTTGCCACGATGGCCACCTGAGCGGCCGGGTACACGGCCGCCGACGCACGACCCACGGACGCCAGTACGCCAAATTCCTGTGGTCGCAGGACAGTACCGGTCCGCAGCACGACATCGCCGCGGCGCATTTCTTTGCCCTGGGGCAGCATGTTCTGACCGGGCAGGGGCGGTTGATCATCAATCTGGACGCGGTTGCCCTCGAGCAATCGTGTACGTTCCACCACGATCACGGCGTCGGCTCCGGTAGGCATGGGAGCGCCCGTCATGATGCGCACCGCCTGGGCTGCGCCGACCGGCGTCCGCGGCGCCTGCCCTGCCATGATTTCACCAACCACAGTCAAGCTGCCGTGCCCGTCCGGCAAATCGGCCGAGCGCAAGGCGAAACCATCCATTAAAGACTTGTCATAAGGAGGAAGGTCGATGTCGGCGGCGACGTCCTCTGCGAGCACCAGGCCGAGAGCGTCTGCGTCGAGGGCCACCGTTTCTGGTGGCAGCTGCAGGGCGAACTCCAATACCTTGGCCTGCGCTTGCGTGACGGTCAGCATGACGGCCGGTTCTCCACCTGGGGCATCCAGCTGGCGATTGTAGCATTGCCGGTCCAGCGGAGGCTAGGCAGACAAGGAGGAGCCGTAGGGTGCGTCAAGCCACCCCTGTAAGAGTGAGAATATGGGGCCGGGCAAGGGTTTACGGCCACAGCGCGGCTTGCGCACCTCAGCGCGCAGGCGGCGCTAGGGCGGAAACCTTGCGATTTTAGCAGCCAAACCACACCTTTACAGGGGTGGCTTGACGCACCCTGCGGACTCAGCACTGCGCTTGGATCAACGGCGGAGGCCGGGAACCGCGCTTTTCCAACCATAGCTCCAGGCCAGCTCCGGCAGTGGCAGCGATTTGGAGGACTATCACCCACCAGAGCCAGCCGGTGAGGCGCAAGTTGTACCAGCCGATATCAAGTCCGCGTTTGATCTGCACTTTCTCGATTTCCTCTCCGGTTTTCGCACTGGCGCGGTCTTTTTCAAGCTTTTGATCCACTACCGTCTTCACTCCGTTTTCAAGTCCAAGGCCGCTCCAAAGAAGTAGGAGCAGGATAATCAGAGCCACGCCGCTCAAGACGCCCACCAGCGCCGTTCGCCAGGGCCAAATCTGTTCAATCGCCGGCGGCAGGGCCAGAGGCTTCTTTGCGGACTTGGATACGATCGAGGCGACTGCCAAGAGCAGAGCTACCAACGTCAACAGAAGATAAAGTGTCATCAGGAACCAGTTCGCCGAGGTTTGCTCCGCGAGGTCGCCTTCTTTGTTCATGACCTGCTCGCCGACCTGGTCGGTGGTAATTCGGCCGACCCAGGCTCCAAACGCGTTTTGCGTGTACACCCCATAGCCACCTGGGTAAGAGCCAACCCAGGGAAACCAGAGCAGCAGGAAGATGGCAATGAGTGAAATCGGCGCAATCCAGCCGACAACGTCTTGCCGCAGATGCAAGCCGTACAGGCGCTCGTATCCGCTCGTCGGAGGCGCCGGCGTGGGCATGAGCGCCGGGGAAACTGCAGCACGCGGCTCTGGACCGGTCGGAGCAGGTTTTTCCCGCTTGGGAGGCGGGGGTGGCTTGGGCGGCTCGGGGGTCAACTGGTACGTATGATCTTCCGGGAGCGCCGGTTGGGACGGCTTAGCATTTTCTGGTTTTTCTGGCGCTGGGGGCAAGGGTACCAGCGGGATTTCTTCCGGCAGCTCTGGTGAGTCAAAGGTCAGATGCGCTGTTAACGCAGGCACCGGAACGGGGTTCTTGCAGATCGGGCAAGCCAACAGCTGGCCTGCCTTTTCATCGGGGATGGAAATCGCCTTCTGGCAATGCGGACAAATTAGGTTCATAGGGTTTTCACGTCTCAATCATTGCGCGCAGAACGAGTCTTGGCGTTATCCTATCATCCTATTCGGGCTTGCAAGTTAGAAATTTCGAAAGGCGGGCGCCAAATAATTGAGAAGGTCGGAGGCGATGAGGCAAGCCTCGTGAAAGTCGTCCCTGGCCAGGTCGCCCGCCAAGCCATGTAGATGTGTGCCAAGTTGGGCGGCGGCAAAAGGTCCGAGTTTCTGTCCAATGAGTGCTGCAATTAGCCCTGTAAGGATGTCTCCCGTACCACCCGTTGCCATGCCTGGGTTGCCGGTGGAGTTGTGGTAAACTTTCCGGCCGTCCGTCACAATCGACCCATTCCCTTTAAGCACAAGAACTACACCCAAGTCCGCGGCAAAACCGACTGCCAAGTCCTGCCGATGGGCCTGCACCTCAGCCACCGTACTGCCGATCAGGCGTGCAAATTCACCCGGATGAGGCGTGAGGATGACAGGTGCCTTGCGACGCTTCAATAAATTGGTGCAGCGCTGGATGGCATTGAGCCCGTCCGCGTCGAGGACCACCGGAACTTCGACTTTGTCGAGAAGAGCAGAAACGAGCTTGGTAAGGCCGTCACTTTGGCCAAGTCCGGGGCCCAGGGCGACCACATCGTTCGCTCTTGCGAGCGCGATCAGCTCCTTTTCCGCGCCCTCGGCGAACCGGCCGTGATCGTCCTCCGAGAAACCCGCGGTGAGATAACAAGGATTCGCGGTGGCAACGATGGGAAGGATTCCTGAAGGCACTGCCACTCGGACCAGTCCGGCACCACCGCGCAGGGCCGCACTGCCGGAAAGGATCGCGGCACCAGACATTCCACGGCTACCTGCGATTACGAGGACCTTGCCGAAGCTGCCTTTATTGCTGTCCGCCGGCCGGGGCTTCAGGACCGGGAGCTTGGTGATCGTTTCGGGAGTCGGCGATGTTGACTGCATGTGCCTTTCTTCCAGAATAGACACCGGGCGTTCATCTTCCTGAGAATGCCCCCTCAGTAGTCACGATAAACGTTTTCCTTGGAGTGCGTAAGGCAGATTTGATATCGTGGAGAGGCGCTGGGGCCGCATTTCCTCATTTCTGGAGCGTCTAGAATACACTGCTATGGGCGTGCGTCGAAATGTCCTCCTGGTTCAGCTACCGATTCCTCCTCTCGGACCGGATCCAATCCGCGGCAATGTCCCTCTTGCCGCTGGCTATTTGAAGCTCTTCGCGGAACAATGCGGGCTCGGAGAGCACTACAACCTCGAAATTCTCCCTGGCCGAGTTGCCAACATGCTCGGCGACAGGGCCCTGGTGGCTGCTATCGCCGACCGCGACCCATGGTTGGTTGGCTTCACCTGTTACGTGTGGAATATCGAGCGCACCTTGTGGATCGCTCATAAGTTGATGCGCATTCTTCCAAACGTACGGATTTGCCTGGGAGGCCCGGAAATTACGCCGGACAACGCCTGGGTGCTGGATACCCCCGATTACGACTTTGCCGCTATTGGTGAAGGAGAACAGACCTTTTCGAGTCTTTTGGTCAGCCTTCGGACCGAGGCAGTGCCTTCGACACCGATTCCAGGTCTATACCTCCCGTCATCAAGCGGTGGCTCGCGTTACGATCCGGCGCGCCGGCCAGCTTTTCGGACGCCGATGCCGGATCTCAACCAGCTCGGCTCCCCGTACCTGGCCGGCATACTCGATGCCGCGGAAGAGGAGATGCTCCTGTTGGAAACGACGCGTGGCTGCGTCTTCAAATGCAAGTTTTGCTACTACCCCAAGAGCTACGACAAGCAGTACTACCTTGCGCCAGAGAACATTTTGGCCAACCTGAACCATGCCCAGGAGCGTGGCGCTCGGGAGGTATTCCTTCTCGACCCAACTTTGAATCAGCGCAAGGATTTTGCCGATTTGCTCCGCTTGCTCGCACGGGGAAATCCCGGAAGACAGTTCAGCTACTTTGGGGAGCTGCGCGGCGAAGGCATCAGCGAGGAAACTGCAAGGCTTCTGCGCGAGGCGAACTTCACGGAAGTGGAAGTCGGCCTGCAATCCATCGATCCGCATGCCCAGGAGGTCATGGACCGTAAGAACAATCTGCGCGCATTCGAACGAGGCGTCCGCGCCATGCTGGCCGAGGGGATCGAGGTGAAGGTCGATCTCATCATCGGCCTACCAGGCGACACCGTCGAATCGGTGCGCCGAGGCTTGCATTATCTGCGAGACAGCGGCCTGTACAGCGACCTGCAGATTTTCAACTTGAGTATTTTGCCCGGTACGGCCTTTCGCCAGGAGGCGGGGGACCTCGGGCTGAAGTTTCAACCGCGGCCGCCTTACTACCTGCTGCGTACTCCGACATTGAGGCGCGAAGACCTCTATGAACTCATGCAGGAGGCGCAGGAAACCTTTGGCATCGAATTCGATCTGCAGCCGCCGCCCGTCCTTGATTTTGAACCCGTAGAGTACTGGCACCGTATTTGGCGAGTGGACCTGGACGATGCGAGCTCCGTCGCGTCTCTCGAAACGGGCAAGCTGGCTCAGGCTTTCACCATATGGCTGAAGGGAAGTCATTTTGCACGGGATGTCCGAAAGGCAGCACAGCGCATCTCAAATGTTCTGGGGGACAATCCATTCACGACGCTGCAGGTAGTGCTCGAGCCTGCGGGTAGCGCGGAAACCATTCAGCGCACGTTGCCGCGCAATGTGTTGGAAGCCTTGAACGGCGTTTGCCAGGTGTGTCCCACCTACCTCGATCGTTACTATGCCTTGCAGCCCGGCCGGCCCAACGGGGCGAAACGGCTAATAGCACTATTACCCGCAGCGTTCCGTGCACGCTTTGACCGGGAGTGGATCGAGGACATCGGATCGTGTGCGGCTCTCGTTTGGCGTGGGGCAACGGAGGAGACCTGTCCCGAGTCGCTGCTGGCAGCGCATGAGTACGCTTGGGTTGATTGAAGGGAAACAGACGATCCACGTGCCCATTCCGGCGAAAAAACGCCCGGCCCTTGGAAGGCCGGGTTGGGTTGAAGCCGTCAATGGCCTTTAGGCTTAGACGAGCGCCGCGATCGGCTTGCCATCTTCGCCGCTGATCTTGTGCGGCCGGCCAATCGTGTCGCGGATTTGGATGCCTGGGTCGATTCCAATTCCCTTGTAGAGACTGGCGAACAGGTCTCCCACGGAGCAGGGATTCTTATCCACGTCCATACCGTCTTTGCTGGTGGAGCCGTAAACCTGCCCGCCTTTAATTGCTCCGCCGCCCACCACCACGGACCAGCACCGGGCCCAGTGGTCGCGCCCGGCATTCTGGTTGATACGCGGCGTCCGGCCGAATTCGCCCATCCATACCACGACCGTATTCTTCCACAGGCCGCGATCTACCAAGTCTTTAACGAGACTGCCCATGCCCTTGTCCAGTTGCGGCAAGAGGTTTTTGCTAAGTGTCGGGAAGATGTTGGCGTGGTTATCCCAACCGCCCAGGTCGACTTCGACGCAGGTCACACCGGCCTCGATGAGCTTGCGCGCCAGCAGGCAACTTCGGCCGAAACTCCCCGTTGTCCCATATTCGCGTAGCAGGCCGCTGCTCTCGGAACTGAGGTCGAAGACCTTTCGACCGTTCTTGTCGGCCACCAAGCTGAATGCCTTGCCATAAATCTCCGTGTGGGCAATAGCGGCATCGGTATGCCTCTTCTTGTCCTGCGTGTCGAGTTGTGCGACAAGAGTTGAGCTGAAATTGTCTTCAACCGCGTAGAAAAGTTGCTGCCGGCGCCGGATCCGCAGATCGTCGACGCCATCGGGCGTGCGGATGTTTGACGGGGGCTGACCGGGGTTCTGCACCGTGAAGGGGGCATAGTTCATTCCGAGGAAACCCGGGCCGTCAGCGGGCCGGCCGATGGAAATGAATCCGGGCAGAGCCAGTTCCTTGGGAGTAAGCTGCTGGGACGCGACGGCGCCCAAGGAAGGATAATTCACCACCAGGCTCGGTTGGCGGGCAGTGTGCATCAGCACTCGGCCTCGCTCATGACTTCCCTCGTTGGTAACCAGTGACCGCACCACGGCAAGGTGTTGCATCTGCTTGGCGACTGTGGGCAGATGTTCACTAATCTCAATTCCTGGGACACTCGTCTTGATCGCTTTGAAGTCTCCGCCCGTATCGGCGCCCGGCTTCAGGTCCCACGTGTCCATGTGACTGGGGCCGCCGCTCATCCAGAGAACAATCATGCTCTTGTTTTGCTTCTTGAGCGCGGGAGCCGCAGCCCGCAGGTGCTGGATGAATTGCATGCCCGGCACCGCCATCAGCGATAAGCCAGCCATGTGCTTGAGGAAATGACGGCGGTTGTAAGCGGGAAAGTCTGCGGTTTGCATGGATCGCGCCTTTGATTTTTACATGCCTGGTTTTTGGCTGGCTCCGCTAATGCACTAAACACGCACAATTTCAGTGTTGCCGAAGGTCCATATGCCTGTCAAGGGGGTACTTTAGCTCGGTGATCGTGGGGGAGGGCATTCATTCCTTGGACGTGTTTGAGACGCGGAAGGTTCCGCGATTGTTTGGTAAACTCCTTGCATTCCTCTGCAATGGCGACAGGGTTCACTCATAGCGGCAATCATCCAATGAGCGACACGACCAATTCCTGGCTCGACCAAGGCGATCTTTTGTATAGTTCGGTCTTGGCGGACGTTCTTGATGCACTGGGACATCGCGAAAGCGCCTTGCCGACCGAGCTACGACCACTCCGAGTGGAATGGAAGGTTTTCGGCCGGGCCGCGACTTTGACCGCCGTGTCGGTAAGGGCGGAACCGGAGAGGCCGTATGCTGTGGAATTGGAATGCGTCGACGCGCTTTGTCCCGGCGAGGTTCTGGTGGCAACCACGAACGGTGACAGGAGTAGTGCCCTTTGGGGAGAATTGCTCTCCACGGCCGCTCGCGCCCACGGTGCCCAGGGGGCCATAATCGACGGGATGACAAGGGACGCCGCCAAAATCATCGACATGAATTTCCCGGTTTTCGCGGCAGGCTTTTGCCCGTTGGATTCCAAAGGCAGGTTGGATTGCGTTGCCCTCGGTACACCTCTTCGCATCGGTGCTTGCACCGTCAATCAGGGTGACTGGATATTCGGAGACATGGACGGCGTTGTTGTGATACCGGCCCAGTTGGCGGAGGAAACATTTGTCCGCGCGCTAGCTAAGGTGTCCGGCGAGAACCAGGTAAGAGCTGAGTTAGCCAAAGGACGAAGTGCGCGCGAGGTTTTTGCGGAATACGGGATCCTGTGATTCGCTCAATCGTTACACCGACCGGCACCGAGTAGAGGGGACGATGGCTGAAACTATTTGGTCCGATGCCCGTTCGCAAATGATGCTTGACCCGAATGTAGCCAACCTTAACACGGGGTCGTTCGGGCCACTGCCGCGCGTGGTTTTCGAAAGGGTTACAAAGCTTCGCGAACGCTTGGCGGAAGAACCGATGGACTTTTTGGTCCGCCAGGTGCCGCCGTTGCTATGGGACGCACGCGAGCGATTGGCAACTTTTCTTGGCGGGGACGCTCGGCGCCTGGTCTTTACTTGCAACGTGACCGCGTCGGTCAACATCGTGGCGGCGTCGCTCAAGTTGGCGGCGCCGGGAGAGATCCTCCTTACCGACCACGAATACGGGGCGATGCATTGGTGCTGGGAGCGGGCTGCTCAGCGCTGTGGCTTGACGCTCCGTACATTTCCGCTGCCGAGGACACCGGGATCCCCTGGCGAAATCGTAGATGCCGCACGCGCCGCTTTCACGCCCCAAACGCGTCTTTTGTTCTTCAGTCATGTCCTTTCGCCGACCGGGCTCGTCCTGCCGGCCGAGGACTTGTGCAGGGAAGCCAGGGGGCGCGGCATACTAACGGTTATCGACGGCGCGCACGCTCCCGCCATGATCCCAGTGAATCTCGCAGACATTGGTGCTGATTTCTATGGTGCCAACTGCCACAAATGGCTCCTGGCGCCGACTGGATCGGGCTTCCTCTACTTGGGACCGGGGAGCGAGGATCGCCTCCAGCCGCTGCAGGTCAGTTGGGGCTGGCACCATGAGTGCCGGGGCGTTGACGAGCGCGACGAATTTGGTTCGACCCCACGCCTTCGTGCGTTGGAATTTGAGGGCACGCGCGATATTTGCCCTTGGCTGGTGGTTCCCCAGGCCATCGATTTTCAAGATGGGTTCGGGTGGGCACGCATTCGGGCGCGCATTGCCGAACTGGGCGCCTACGTTCGCACAAAGATCGGCCGAGGCGTGGGCTTGGAGGAGGCTACGCCGGCGCATCCCGCGCTACACGGGGCTATGGCGGCATTCCAGTTGCCGGCTGGGACAGACCCAGCGGTACTGCGCCGCAACCTGTGGGAAAAGTTCCGGATCGAAACCCCCATTATCGAACGACCAGAGAGATTGCTGATCCGCGTTTCGACGCACTTTTACAATACCGAGGACGAAATCGACCGTTTGGCAAGCGCCTTGCCCGCTCTGCTGCATGGCTAAGGCGATGGGCAAGTAACAATCTCCGCTCACTCGCTCTTCGCGGGAGAGGGGGAAGAACGATCCCCGGCCAAGGCCCCTCACCCCCGACCTGGGCTGATGAAAACCACGCCGTCCTTTCATCTGAAAAGCGTTGCGCTCGCTCTCCCCTCTCCCCTGTACTCTGGGGAGAGGGGTCGGGGGTGAGGGGGACATAGTCCTTGCAACAACTGCACGCTTTAGCGAGGGATGCT
>DATGZX010000401.1:0-29704 GCA_035296965.1 Gemmataceae bacterium | reverse complement strand
CTATCGGAGGCTCCTTCTCCAACATCGAGACCGCGCTCGGCCAGACTTCCACGGCTTCGGACACTTTGATAGGCGCCAACACGACCAACGCCTGGGCCATCAGCGGCGCCAACAGTGGCACGGTCAACTCCTTCAACTTCTCGGGCTTCGGGAATCTGACCGGCGGCACGGGTGCGGATACGTTCACGGTGGGCAGCAATGGCTCGTTGACGGGCACACTGGATGGGGGCAGCGGCAGGAACACCATCGTCGGCCCCAACCTGGCCGACACCTTCAATATCACCGCCAGCAATGCGGGCAATTTGAACACCACCGTCATCCCCAGCTTCATCAGGATCCAGAACCTCACCGGCGGCGGTCAGCCGACTAGCTTTGTCTTCGGTGCCGGCGTGAGCGTGTCCGGCAATATCAATGGCGGGGCGGGAGGAGGGACTCTGAACTATCAGAACTACACCACCAACGTCAGTGTCAATCTCCAGACGAATAGGGCCACAGGCGTCGGCGGCGCGGCGACCAACCTGGTCGGCGTCATCGGCGGGAGTGGGAGCAATACGCTGAGGGGTGCCAACACGGCCGACACGTGGAATATCACCGGAAATAATGCCGGCAACATCAACGGCTTGTTCACATTCGCGGCTTTCGCAAACCTTACCGGCGGAATGGCGAACGATTTCTTCGTGTTCAGCAATGGAAGTGGCGTCAGTGGTACGATCATCGGCGGAACAGGCACCAACAGGCTTGATTACTCCGCGCACCTCACCGGCGTGTACGTCAACCTGCTCACCGGCGTGGCGACCGGTGTGGGTAGCGTCACGAATATTCAGCAGGTCTACGGCAGCGGCAACAACGACGTGCTCGTGGGCAACCGCGCAGGCGTCCTGCTCATGGAGACGGCCGGCATGAACCTGATGATAGGCGGCACAGGGGGCCTGGCCACGCTCGATAGTGGCTCCGGCCAAGACATCGTCATTGCCGGCAGCACGACCTACGACAACAACCAGGCCGCTTTGCAGGCGATTGAAGACTACTGGTCCACTAACGGTGGCACATTTGCGCAGCGGGTTGCTGGGTTGTCCTCGGGCATCACAGACGGCTACCAGCTCAACTCTTCCACTGTAAAACACCACGGCGGCAGTGGCGACACGATTGCCCTGGGTTCCGCGAACGACTGGCTCTTCTGGAGAATGGTGGGCAGCGGCAAAGACACGTTGACCGGAACCCCAGGGCAATCGACGCTCATCTAATCGTGCATGGCCCTCTTTATATTCGCTCCGAAGACACGTTTGGGAACGTCCCGCTGGAAACTCTGCTTCCGGGCACGTGTGTGCGCGATGCACATAGTTGTGGTCATGAGCGCCCGGACAGATGGTCACCGTCCGAGGCGTGTTGTGTCTGATAAGAAACGAAACGGAGTTTCGCGGTTGGCGTTCCCAAACGGATCTCGGGCACGAGCGAACCATTCGCAGAAATCGGAATGGTAAGATCACGCATTGCCAATCCGGTATCACCTTTTCTCGTAGCTCAAGCTACCAGCTTGAGCTACATCCGCCGGAATTCGATTCTTGTGGTCCGCCCTGACTGGCGGTAATCTGTGGATGGGGGCATTTTCACCTCGTCACCAGGCAACCTTAACCGCCAACCACCGGTGCAGCCATGACCACTTCCACAGGACCGATCAGCGAAACTCCCGTTGCTCCTGCGTTCAGACATCAGCATCGCTTGCCCGAGGAACGCTTCTGGCGGCGCTATTCGCCACATCATGAGTTTACGCTTTCGCTTTCTTCGTCGGCGTTTCTTCACGCCGTTGGCTTGCTCATACTGTTTTTCGGCGGATTACTCCTGGTAGCGCTCGGCTTGCACCGCGACGACGCGCCACTCAGCGTTGACGTCGTTGGGTTGCCGGGCATCGAAAACCAGGCAGGAGCTGGCGGTGGACCCGCAGAAGGCGCACCTGGCCCGGGGAAGGAAGCGGTACCCGATCGGGACCAGGTTCCGCACGAGCCTGCAAATCTTCCTAATGCGGAACCACTCCAGGTCCCCCAGCAGCCTGTCGTCCCGCTTGCTCCCATCGATCCTGACAAGGTGAACCGTGCGGTCGAAGGGGCGGCGAACGACCTGCCGCGGCGTCTCGACGACCTCGGCAAGAAGGCCGGCGCGGCATTGCGGACGGGGCCGGGCGGCCCCGGAAATGACAGAGTGTCGCGAAGGGGCCCGCCCAACAGCATCAAGGTAAAACGTCGCGCTCGCTGGGTTGTTCTCTTCAACACGCTCAACGGGCACGATTACCTCCGGCAACTTCGCGACCTGAACGCGTTCCTGGCGATTCAGCAGCCGGATGGACAATTCATGGTCTACCGCGACCTGAAACAGCAGCCTGTTCCGGGCAAGATTGAAGACGTTTCCGGCTTCACGCAGATCCGCTGGGTCGATGACACACCTGAATCTGTCCGATCGCTGTCGCTCGCCATGGGACTTGCTGACGTCCCGGCCGCTATCGAGGCATACTTTCCTTTAGCATTGGAGAGCGAGTTGCTGGCCAAAGAAATGGCGCATCTTGGCGGCAAGAACGAGGACGACGTCGAGGAAACCGTTTTCACAGTCGTCCGTCCGCCCGGCAGCACGAATTATCAGGTGAAGGTTGCTTCTCAGCGGCTGAGAAAAGGGCGGTAGAGCATCGGAGCCAGCTACTGGTTTTGGCGCTCGCGCACCCACGACCGGAACTGGCGGATGACGGCATTCTCGTCGATCTGGCCGCGCAGCGCCACAAAGCGTGCTAGGTCAGCCGGCGCGAGCGAGGGGAAGGCGAGGCTGCGTTCGCTCTTGGTGTACTGTCCGTCGCTCCCAAGTGCGTGGAACGTGATGCCCTGTGCGTCGAGATGCCAAATCTCCGGGATACCCAAGTCTGCATAGATGCTCATGCGATTGAGGGAGCTGTGGGTAATGTCGATCTCGATCGCGAGGTCGGGCGGCGGATCGGTACGCAGATCGAGGCGCTTCTTGCCGCGCACGCGCGCTTCGTTCGCAATCCAATAGCACTCGTCGGACTCGAGGCCGCGCCGGCGCTTGCGCTTGCGGAAGGTAGTCGAGCCGCCCCCCGCGATGGGCAAGCCCAGCTCCTCTGTCAGCGCGATCACGATCCGCCCGAGGAAATGCCCCCAGCTTTCATGTTCATAGGTGAGGTTCATGATCTCGAGGGTGCCCCGATCATAGGTTAGACGAAGGCTCGGCCTGTCGTTCAGAAGGCGCAGCCAGCGTCCATAGGACGACCAATCAACGCCGTCCAGCACGAGATGCTGTGCGGCGGGCGCATGAACGGTTGGCATATGCTGCTCCTTGGTAGATCGTGTCGCAAACCATACATGTTCAGTATACCGTGGAGAGACACTTGGGAAAAAGCGAGGCATCCGTGGAACGGGCAATAATATGAGCCAGGATCAAGCTGTTGCAACCACCAATTCGCGCACGGCAGATGTTGTCATCGTGGGCGCGGGGGTCGCCGGGCTGTGTGCCGCGCGGCAGTTGCACCAGCAGGAATTCTCCGTCGTCGTGGTAGAGGCCCGCGACCGCGTTGGCGGCCGGACGCTCAGTCAGCAGGTGGGCCGGGAAGTCCTCGATCTGGGAGGGCAATGGCAGGGGCCGACGCAAGACCGGCTGGCAAGTCTGGCCAGCGAACTTGGCGTCCAGATGTTTCCGCAGTATCATGCCGGCCGCAAGATCCTCTCCTGGGGAGGGAAGCTCCGCCATTTCTCCGGCGAAGTCCCCCTGTTGTCGCCTTTGGCGATGGTAGAGTTGCTGCTGCTGCGAAGCCGGACCGCCGCCATGTCCGCGCAGATTCCGCCCGACCGGCCCTGGGAAGCGCGCAAGGCTGACCTGTGGGACAGCATGACGCTGGAGACCTGGAAACGACGGCACCTGCACAGCAAAGGCGCACGCCTCTTTCTGGACATCGTCACCCGGGCCGTATTTACTTCGGAACCGCGCGATCTGTCGTTCCTTTACTTCCTGTCCTATTTGCGTTGGGGACATGGGCTGGATCGGCTAATCTCGATCCCGGACGGGGCTCAGCAAAATCGCTTTGTCGGCGGCGCGCAGCAGATCTGCGAGCGCATGGCGGCGGGGTTGGCCGAGCGCGTCGTACTTAGCGCCCCCGTGCAGGCGATCGAACAGAATGCCTCTGGCGTTACGGTGTGCACGACGGCAGGGCCGTTTCAAGGTCAATTCGTCATCGTCGCCACGCCGCCATTACTGGCCGGCCGGATCGATTATCAGCCCAGCCTGCCGGCCAGGCGGGACCATCTGATGGCGCGGATGCCGATGGGCTCCGTAATCAAATACCTCGCGGTCTACGAGCGGGCATTCTGGCGTGAGGCAGGCCTTTCCGGCGAGGCCTTCAGCGATACAGGCCCCGCCGTCACGACCTTCGACGATACCTCTGCGGATGGTGCCCAGCCGGCCCTCGTGACCTTCAGTGACGGCGCGGTCGCCCGCGTCTGGTCGGAGCGTTCGCCGGAGGAGCGGCAGCAAGCGGTGCTGGCGGAGTTTGTCCGCTTCTTTGGTCCGCAAGCCGCACGCCCCGTCGCCTTCGTCGAAAAGAACTGGCTTGAAGATCCCTGGAGCCGGGGCTGCTACGTCGGCGTCATGGCGCCTGGCACCATGACGAGCTGGGGGCCCGCCCTGCGCGAGCCGTGCGGACGCATTCACTGGTCCGGCACGGAGACCGCCACGGATTGGATGGGCTACATCGAAGGGGCAATCCAATCCGGCCACCGGGCAGCTGACGAAGTGCGTGTCCGCATCAAGACCTCGGCAGGACGCCCAAATGTGTGACACCATCGCCGTCGTGCAGCCGGAGCAGGTGCTCTTCGCCAAGAATTCCGACCGCGACCCGAACGAGGCGCAATTGCTGGATTGGCAGCCGCGGCGTGAGCATGCGCCGGCTGCCCGGCTACGTTGTACTTGGATTGAAATCCCACAAGCGGCCCGCACGCACGCCGTCTTGCTCAGCCGGCCATTCTGGATGTGGGGCGCCGAGATGGGCGCCAACGAGCATGGCGTCGTCATCGGCAACGAGGCTGTCTTCACCAACGAACCCTACGCCAAAACCGGCCTTACCGGCATGGACCTCGTTCGCCTCGCCCTGGAGCGGGCCGCCACCGCTCGCGAAGCATGCGACGTCATCGCCAACCTCCTCGAGCAGCATGGCCAGGGCGGCGGCTGCGGCCACGAGAACAAGCATTTTACCTATCACAACAGCTTTCTCATTGCCGACCCTGGCGGAGCATTTGTCTTTGAGACAGCCGGCAAGCATTGGGCCATGGAACCCGTGGCGGGAGCACGCAGCATCTCCAACGGCTTGACCATCCCCGGCTTCGCGGAACAGTATTCCGATCGCATCAAAACGGGCGTTTCCGGCTGCCGGCTGCGACGACCGCGGACGCAGTCGCTGGCGGAGGGCGTGCAAACCCCCATCGACCTCTTCCACCTGCTCCGCGACCATGGCTCTGACAACCAATGGCCGCGCTACTCCTGGATCAACGGCGGCCTCAACGCCCCCTGCGTGCATGCAGGCGGTATGTTCGCGGCTTCTCAGACGACCGCCTCCTGGGTCGCGGTCCTGCGGCCAGGCAACCACCTGCACTGGGTGACGGCCACCGCCAGCCCATGCACCGGTCTCTTCAAACCCGTACGCGTCGCGGAACCGGCAGCGCTTGGCCCGACGCCAAACGATCGCGCCGATGTTGCGAGCCTCTGGTGGCGGCACGAACGCTTCAGCCGGCGGGTCCTGGCAAACCCCATGGCTTTCATGCCGCTCTTTCAGGAGCAGCGCGATCAAACGGAAAAACGCTGGGTTGCCGCCCCGCCCTCGGCGCACGCCGCCTTTGCCCAAGGCGATGCCCTTCTCGCCGATTGGACCCGCGCCGTTTCCGCTCACCCCGCCAACTACGTCCGGCCATTCTTCGTTCGTCGCTACTGGGCCAGGCGAAACCGCTGGGCCGGGCTCTGAAGCGGTTTTCCATTTTGAGAATATTAAACAGAAAAAACCGGTAGGACGCGAAACAATGCTCGCGCGGAAAACCGCGGAAAACACGCCGTTTTTGAACCGCCCAAGCATATTGAGAATGCCGCCCCTCCCGAAATGCCATGTCGAGGCCGCAAAAAGTGTCAAAAACACGGTCTTTTTGCGTGGTGAACATTTTGGGACTAAAAAGCCCCCTGGGCGGAAAATGCGTTTGGAGGCTCCAAAACCGGCATTTCACAAGATAATCGGGATTCTTTTATTCTTCCTTTTCGGACGGGGCGCTTCTCCGGACGACGCCGATTCCCTGGAAAAATCAGCACAAATGCTCAGGTGGGGATCTCATCGATCCTCATGAGAGCGCTAGTCTATCCAAGACGTGCTGTCTGGGACGTGTCCGCGCGGGTGTCGTTTTAGCCCTTGCAAGGCAGCCAGGCAGCTGCATACTTGTCTTGGCGAAATCTGCCCCCGCAGATCGAACCCGATAACCGCGCCTCACTCGCTCGATTTGTTTAACCGCGACCCAGCGGGGAGCGCGCGAACAAAAGGCGTCTCGTCGCTTCACGGTTCGCGCGCTCCCCGCTGGGTCGCGGTTAAACGAAATTACAGGACTATAGAGAGGGTAGTTAGCTTGACGCATCTCCCGTTTGACTGCGGCACCTTAGCCTGCTCCAATATTCAGATATAGGCCATCGCACTTCCCGGGGACATCGCCATGTGCCGACATCTGCTTGCCGGTCTACTGATTCTGCTCAGCGCGCCGCTCTTGCTTGTCGCCGACGGCGACAAGGAAAAATCCATCGAGCAGTTGATTGAACAGCTCAGCGACCGCAAATTTCAGGTCCGCGAGCAAGCAGCCAAAGCGATCGAGGCTCTTGGACCGGAGGCTCTCCCTGCCTTGCGCAAAGCCAAGGACCATCGCGATATCGACGTGCGCCGCCGGATCGAAAAGTGGATCCCGGAATTCGAGGCAGCGGCATTGGTTGCTCCCAAGCGTGTCACTTTGAAGCTCATCAACCAGCCGCTGCGGAAAGCGCTCGAGGAGGTGGCCCGGCAAACCGGCTACAAACTCGAATTCGACGCAAAGGCCCCGTGGGCGCAAAAGATTTGCAGCATGCAGGTCGACAACGAAACTTTCTGGGAGGCAATCGACAAGGTCTGTCACGAGGGCAAGCTTAGGCTGAAGTATCAGTTTAATTTCAACCCTGAGAAAAACAGCTTTCTGGTGGATTGTGCAGATGCCCTAACACCTTTTGTAATACATCATCGCGCCTTCCGAGTGACGGCCGATGTCTTTGACTACGAGCGTGCGCGAACGACGTGGCAGCGCATTGAGTTCGGGAAGCTTCCAAGTAAACCGGGGGCCCAGGACGCGCTGAGGAAGCCACAGGTGGATGCCTCAGAATATTTTCATCTTGAAATCGGCCTGAGCGCGGAGCCTCGCTTGATGATTCTCGACATGAGTGAGCCGGTTGTCACCGAGGCGGTCGACGATCAGGGGCGCTCCCTGTTGCCACAGCCGGGAAAAGGAAGTGCCTATGTGCGTGACAGAAATTGGTCAAGGAGTTGGATGAGACGCCACGGCTATGATAAGGCCGCTTATTCGTTTGAAATCGACTTGCTGACCCCTGCAAAAGACGCCAAGTCTTTGAAGGTCATTCGTGGAACAATTGCTGTTCGCGTGGAGAAAGGGAAAAAGGCGCTTGTCGTTACGGAGGAAATCCAGCAGGCCCAGGGAAAAACGATCGAATTGCAAGACCTCTCGATACAAGTCGACCTCCTTTTCAAGAACCCGCACGAGAAGGACCAGTACGAGTTGTTCCTTACGACAAAGAGGGCGAAGCCAGGTGCCGACAATTCCGCCCAAGAAGACGAAGAGGATGGTGAATTCGAGTTACAAGACGCCAAAGGAAACAGCTATCGGCCATCGGGGGGCACAGGATCCATGAATCCCACCAGGACGGAATGGGAACGCAAGTACGTGGACCCTGGCCAACCTAATGGCGCACCGCTTGGCCCGCCGGCAAGGTTGCTCTACATCAAACGAACCCCGCTCGTCTATCACGTCCCGTTCGAGTTCAGGGATTTGCCATTGCGATGAGCGGGTGGATTCGCGGGCTCCCGATAGTTTCGTCCGATCGCTATCGCGAACAGAGACATTGACGCGCCAGCGTTCCGCTCCCATCCGTCCTCTGCTTCAAAATCTCATTTTTCAAATCCGGATTCATGACGTCATCCGCCGATCTTTGTTTGCCGACGGCTTCCCCGACCAGCGAACAAGCTTATTGCCATTTCGCCGAGTGCTGTTCTGTCTCCATCTTTGCAAGACTCTTTGCCTAGCACAGCATTTTGCCCCTTGATAAGATCAGACCATGAAGACCGGCGGGCGCTATTCCAGAGCTCCTATTACCGAGGCGGTCATCGATCTTCAGGTCGAGTTGCCCGAAGGCACAGCCGTTTCTGATCTTGCCCGCTGTCATGCGGGGCAGGAAGAAGCGTATCCTTACAGGCAAGAAAGGCGTCTCGCAGGTGATCAGACCAATCCTGCCGGGTTCGTCTTCACCAGTGCCGACCATCGACAGGTGTTTCAGGCATTGCTGGGCGGATTCAGTATGAGCCGCCTGCCCCCGTATGAATCGTGGCAACAGCTACGTGATGAGGCGCGTCGTCTCTGGAATCTCTACCGCAGAGTCGCCAAACCCGCGCGCGTGACCCGCGTGGCCGTTCGTTACATCAATCGCTTCGATCTCCCGCTTCCCGTGAAGGATTTAAAGGATTATTTCCGGACGGCGCCGGAAGTATCGCCAGACTTGCCCCAGGCATTGGCGGGCTTTTTCATGCAGCTAACGATCCCGCACCTGGACATCAAGAGCGTGCTCCTCTTGAGCGAAACCATCGTCGGGTCTACCGAGCCTGGATCTGTTGGAGTTATTCTAGACTTTGATCTCTACCGCATCGAAGATATCCCTGAAGAAGAAGACCACCTGTGGCAACTCTTCGACGACCTTCGGGTGCGCAGAAACGCGATCTTCGAAGCCTGCATCACCGACCAAGCACGGGAGCTTATCCGCTAATGGCCACGCTTGTACTCTCCCCGCCGAAATCTGCCCTTGCGATCCGCATCGTCAGCCCGGAGGGGGAAGGGCCCGAAGGCCAGAAAATCCGCCAGGCAACCGAGCACGTCATCCGGCACTGGAACGAACGCATCGAGTACCTTCTTAGCAGCAGCCTCAGTGGCGAGGGGTCCTCCTACGACGCGATTGCTCCTAGACAATCCTTCACCGTGAAGGTGCGATACCAGCACCTGGGACGCGGCCAGCCTTTGACTTACCCACTAGACGACGATGATGAGTAATGGAGTCCTTCTGGATACAAATAACCGACGCATCGCTCCGGCAGGGGGGACCTCCTCCATAAGTGCCTCGTTCCGGAATTCAGCCCCGGTTTCGCACCCGACGGCCAGACTCACCTTGTGCCCGCACACGAAGACGACCTGATCGTCATCACCCAAAGCTGCGACCTCGAGCAGGGCAAGGTTCGCCTTGTAGCGACCAGTCCGATCCATCCCATCGTGGATTTTGAGAAGGTAAACTCTGGCTTCGCGAAGAAGGGCCGATGGAACGACGTGCTTAAGGGTCGAGTGGAAGGATTGCACCTCCTTGCCTCCCCAGACGATCCGGCCAACAACCGGGATGCGCTCGTCGTGGATTTCCGGGAGATCTACAGTCTGCCGTTCGGCTATCTCACTCAGCGGGCCGGAGAACTCGGCCCTCGATGGCGTTTGCGCTCTCCATTCCTGGAACACTTCTCGCAGACCCTGGCGCGGTTTTTCATGCGCGTGGGGTTGCCGTCGAACATACCCGAGTTCAAGTAAACCTGCACCAAGACCCTTGCCATGATCAGGCGCTGATCGATGCATTCGTCGCGAAGGCAACAACGTTTCTGGAGGGCATTTGATGCAAGAAACTTAAGCAGCTGGCCGCGCCCTAACTCAGCGTTCGCGCTCTGGCACCAAGCTCGTGTTGCGTGCCACCCGGCGATTACCTCTCGCGATGAATGCCCCGACTCCTGCCATCGCCCCATTTAGCACCAGCGCAGCGACGAGGCAACCTAAAAACAGACCGACAGGAGCCCCGAGTAATTGCTCACCCCAGGCTCCAATCATAAACCCACTCATCAGGCTTCCCAAGACCGTGATGACGCCGCCAATCGTCATTGCAAGTTTTGCTCCTTGCCATCGACCCAGGCTGCTCCATACGAGATAGAAGCCCAAGGCGACCCCAGCCCCACATGCGATCACGACGCTTATCACACCTAGAGTCTCCACCACGAGTCCTGGAAGATGCATATCGTCGGTCACATTTAAGAGGTTATCACCTGCCACCTCTATGCTGTAAGTGCCAGTCCAGGATGCGTTAAAGTAGCCGCCGGCGTTAAGCTTCACAGGGCCACCGTTAGCATCGCGAAACTCGATTTCGACGTGCGACTTGGAGGTTGGATCGACTCGCACGGCCTTCGAGGAGTTGCTTGCGATGTCCCCGAGGGCATAGGACTGGCCTGTTACCAGCACTACCACGCTATGCAATTGACTGGGGCCCTTATTCGTGACTCTCACGCGGAGCCCCTGATTCTGGATCCAGCAGGCTAACACTAAAAGTGCGGCCAGAATTGTCAGCCAGGCAAGCCAGGAAGTTTTCATCTAATTCTTCCCAAACATGTATCGAGTCTTCAGACTCAAGAGAGGCAAGGCACCCGGCCGCAGAGCCAGTTGTTCGAGTATATTCTAGTTTTCCGTGGAATTGGATAAAACCATGCTGCTGGCGTCAGAGTAGAGTGCTAGGCCGATCTGCGCTGGGTGCCATGTTTTCACGGCCATTCAGGCGTTCTCAGTGGCAAAAGCTAGACGAGGGGCCGCGAAAACATGCCGAGCAGCCCGTGACAAGACCTCCGACGTTGGGGCACGACATGAAGCTTATCCCATCCTTACATAGGATCTCTCTTGACAAGTCATCCCCGCTTGGCGATAACCCCCAGCCTGGACCTCTCCGTTGCAGGAAAGGACCGCCTGATGCAGGGTCTAGCCAAACTCGGTACTTTCTTAAAACCTTCTTTTCTGCCGGTTTCGATTTCTCACCGCAGCGCGCGCCTGGTCGCCGAATACGGCTGCGCGGCCGCACTCAGTCTGCTTATTCTTGTCTGGGTGATGAGACTGTGGGAGGCGGATCTGACCATCCCCTTTCGATACTCGGACGACGCACTGCTGGCCCAGATGATGATCAGGACCGGCATCGATAATCCCTGGTACTGGCATAACCATTGCCTGGGCATGCCGGGGTCTTTGGAATTCGAAGACTATCCCGCCGAAGTCTCCGCCAGTTTCCTGTTTCTCTTCATCAAGCTTCTCGCGCTGGCCTTGCCTGACAGCGCGGTAGTAATGAATGTTTTCTATTTGGCCGGCTTCCCTTTGGTCGCCTTAGCGGCGCTCTTCGTGTTGCGCAGCCTTCGCCTGTCCTATGCGCCGGCGCTGGTCATGGCGCTCCTTTATGCCTTTTTGCCGTATCACCTCTATCGGGGCGAACCGCACCTCTTCCTGGCCGCGTATTTCACCGTTCCGTTCATGGTCCTGCTCGTTCTCTGGTCGTGGCAAGACGCTCCCTTGTTTCTTTGCTGGGACACTGCCCGATGCCGGCTGAAAGTGAGTCTGCGGTGCTCCCGGCCAATCGCCAGCCTGGCACTGTGCATCATCATTGGTTGCTGCCAAATCTATTACGCCTTTTTTACCTGCTTTTTCTTGCTGCTCACCGGTTTCTCGTCTTCCTTGTACAAGAAACGGCTTTATCCTCTCTGCCGTAACCTTGGCCTGGCGGCCACGATTGGTCTTGTCACCGCTGCGAACCTCACTCCTTCCCTTTGCTACCAATGGAAGCACGGGCGAAATGAGGCCCTGAAGCGTTCGCCGGGCGAAGCCGAGACGTTCGGCATGAAGATCGTGCAGCTCCTTTTGCCTATCGAGGGACATCGGCTGCATTTTCTACGGCGATACCAGCACCGCTATAACTTGGTCGCCCCGCTGGTCAACGAGAATAACTGCTCCGCCCTGGGGTTGGTGGGCGCTGCCGGTTTCCTGCTGCTGGTGGCCCGGCTCTTCTACCGGAGGCCGGGGCCTTGGCGTCCCAACCTGATGGACATGCTAAGCACATTGGTCCTCGGCGCGATCTTGCTCGCAAGCATTGGAGGTTTTGGCTCGCTGATCGCATTTACAGCCAGCTCGCAAATCCGTGCCTACAATCGCATCAGTATCTTCATCGGCTTCTTTGCCCTGCTGGCGCTGGGCCTGCTCCTCGACAAGCTGAGGCGGCGCTACGCCACGTCGGGTCGCCGGCAGTGGGCTTTCCTTGCTTTCCTGGCCGGGCTACTAACCCTTGGGGTTCTCGATCAAACCTCTTCCTGGCTGATCCCGCCGTATGCAGCCGTGAAGAAACAGTATCAGGCGGATGCAGAATTTATCGCTGCCATCGAGGAGTCGGTGCCTGCGCATGCGATGATCTTTCAATTGCCTTATCTCACTTTTCCGAACCCGGCGCCGACGGCGCTGCAGGGTTTCGATCATCTGCGCGGCTACCTCCACTCCAAGGCGCTGCGCTGGAGTTACGCGGCAATGATCGACCGTGAAACAGATCTCTGGCAGCGAAGGGTGCTGGCAAACCCACCAGAAGTGCTGGTGAAACGCCTGGCGGAGGCCGGGTTCAGCGGCGTCTACATCAATCGCGACGGTTATGCGGACCGAATTTGCCCTTTGGAAGCTGTCCTGGCTCGAATGACCAATGCCAAGCCCATCGAGAGCGCGGATCGCCAGCTTGCGTTCTATAGCCTGGAAAGGTTGGACGTGTCGAAAACCGAAACGTGCAATGATTAGCAGTTTCCGGAAGCCAGGCGAGCGGGTTTCTGTCAAAGCACCTTGGTCTGCATCTGGGAACGCATAATCCCTAGCAGATGCGCCGATGAGAACGCTAGCTAACGAACAAAACAAGCAGCGCCTGCGTCGTTACAAGTGAGTCGCAGGTGCAAGCAGAATGGCCATTCGCTCACCGACAATGGCCCCATTTGGATGCAAGCGGAGCCATTTTCGGGTTTGTCCCTGTGGACGTCGCCCGTGGTCACTTAGATCAAGTCGCCGGCGGTGGAATGGGCATCCGCGGCGGGGCCGTTTGCCACATCAGCGCAATTTCGTCCGGGGTCAGGCCGTAGGCGGCGTTGACGAGGTCGGAGACGCGGCTCTCCAGCGTGCGGGTTTCGTCAGCCAGGGCTTGCAGCAGGACCACGCTGTCGGCGTGCTCTTGTTTCAAGCGCTTCACCTCGCCCACCGACAGCGGTTTCGACCGGCCGCGGGCCTTTTTCACCTCGGCGGCCAACCCGTCGGCGTCGAGACGGGCCACGTCCTGCAACTTCTGCGATGGCTTGTCGATGCCGAATTCCAGACGCAGCCAATCGAGAATCGCGCGGCGGCCGCCTTGCTGTTCCGCCGTGATGTTGATGAGCCGGCGCACATCCGTTTCGACTTTCCCGCGGGAATCGTCTGTCGGCTTAGCAATCGGTAATTCTTCAACCTTGTAATTGACCGGCGCCAGCGCCTCATCTTTCATATGTGGGAGGAACCGAAAGCTGTACCACCACATCAGGGGTGAATTAAGCACGGCTAATAGAAAGAGATCCTGACAGGGAAGGAATGTGGTTTTGTTATTTCCGTAGAGTTCTCCAGCATCGAGCGCGTACGACGGATGGAATTGGATTTGTTGAAACCAGATTTTGGGGGACTTGAACAATTCCCAAAAGGCGCAACTTCGGAGTTCCCACCAAAACTTGCCCTGGTCCTACCTCTTGATCGCTGCTTCGCGGAAGCCGTTCAAATGATCGAACACAGAAGGATAGCTGCGTTTGAAAATCGCTTCTGCGCTCTCTGCATGGCCTGACCAAGGCCATGTGAAATCGTTGCTTGATTTCAAGACGATCATCCAGCATCCTGCCCAATTCGCGGTCCAGCGGTCGATGTCCTGGCCGCGCAAATAGGGCTTGATAATAGTCTCAGCGTTGTGATCCAAACTTACTAATCGCTTTTTGGTATCGTCGTCGAGCAGAAAGGCTTCGTTAAGGGCGGTCTTGATTCCCAGTAGCGGCCGAACGCCAGCGAAATCGCGCAAAGGTAAGCCCCCCTCTTTGATCCTCTCCATCAAAGTTGTCGCGCCCGGCGGCTCCAAGCTCCACGGCTCCGCACGAAGGCGATCGCGCGGCACCTCGTAACCTTCGCTCTTGATTTGTCTTGAAAGATCATCGATCCGCAGTTGTTCACGTGGGATGGCGCAGACGCGGACCGAGGCGGGGGACGGGACGTTCGTCGGCTTGCGGGCCACGAGGATCGACGGGAACACGTCGGCATCAGGAAAAATCTGCTTGGCGTGGCCGAAATCGACCACTTGTTCCACCCAGGCGGATTGGCCGAAGAACTTGCGGAGTGGTTCGCCGTAGCCGGCGCGCATCCATTTGTTGGTGACCACGAAGCCGAGGCGGCCGCCGGGCTTCAAGAGCTTCATGCCGAGTTCGTAGAAGTAGACGTACAGATCGGCCACACCGTCGTAAGCCCGGTAATGCTTTTCGAAAAATGGCTTGTCCTTGGCAATCCATTCCTGGCGGACGTAGGGCGGATTGCTGATTACCACGTCGAAACCGCCTTCGGCCATCACCGCGGGGAAGCGTTGCCGCCAAGCGTCGAGCGGGGACGGTTCGGCTACCACGCTGTTGCCTTGCTTGACGTTGTCATCAAGGCTCGTCAACTCCTTGCCGACTTGTGCGGTCTTGATCCACAGACTCAGCCGGCAGATTTCCACCGCCTCGGGATTCAGGTCCATGCCGAACAGGTTACTTTGCAGGATTTGCCTATCCACGTCGGTCAAGAGGGGTTCATTTCTCAACTCACTGAAACTGACAATTGCTTGCTGGTACTGGACGTGCATTTGGTCGAACGCTTCGAGAAGGAACGCGCCTGAGCCGCACGCGGGATCGACGACGCGCACCGTGGCCAGCGTATCGAGCCAGGCGTTCCAGAAATCGGCCAGGGCCTTGCGTTGCGGGCCGGTCAGTTCGTGAAGATCGTAGGCGCGGGGGTCGGCGAACAGCTTTTTCGTGCCGGTTTTCGCTTCGTCCTCGTATTGCTGGCGCAGCGTCTCGAACCGGTCGGCAAAGATCGGTTGCAACGTCTCGGCAACAATGTAGCGAGTGACAAAAGCGGGGGTATAGAAGGCGCCTTCCTTCTTTCGTTTCGAGGGGGCTGCTTTCGCCGGTTCGGCCTCCGCGGAGCCGGCGATTTGCTGGTGCAGCTTTTCCAGGTCGCTGATCGATTGCTCGAAGATATGGCCCAGGATCTCGACATCGATCATTTTCGCGTGGGGATTGTCGACATCTTTTCCGTACTCGTAGGCAGCCAGCTTGTCGAAGCCCTGGCAAAGCACGTCCGGCACTTTCAAACGTTCGAGAAGTTCATCCCGAGCGAATAGCCCGCCGTTGTACCTGGAAATCTCCAGAGCCTTGTTGCCTTCATCGATCGCCCGAAACAAACCGCGGAAATTGTCCCAGATGGGGCGCGGGTTGTACGGATCGGCATGGTGGAAAGCGTTGGCGATGGAATTGGCCGGCAGCAAGCCGCGGTCTTCGCTGAAGGCGATGAAGAGAACGCGGTCCAGGATCTTTTGCGTGACAATGAGGAGATCCGCGGGCGGCACGTCGGGATTGGTGCGGCGCAGCTCATGGAATGTCTGCCGGCGCAAGATTGCGTATTCGTTGTAGTAGTCGTTGGTGAGCTTGCGGCCGATGCGGCGTGAGTCCGCCAGGAGCGCGTCGAGATGCGTCCCGCCGGCGGCAGGAACGACCCGCTCCGCGCCAAGAAGAAAGGTGAAACGCTTCAGGGCGGCGTCATCATTGGCAAGCTTTGCCGTCTCGAAGCGTTCGTAGGTGAAGAGGTCATGTCCCTTGTGGAATAACCGGATCTCGCGCAGGTTGGTGACGAGGAACCAGTCGATTTCCAAATTGACCGCGTATTGCAGGGCCTGCTCGACGGCGGAGCGCTTGCGGCTGCCGAACGGCCGGTCCAGGGGATCGCGCGGGCCTTTACCTTCGATGACGACGACGAAATCCGCCTTGGCGTCCGCCAGTGGGAACCGGCCGAGGGCGGCGTCGGCGAATTTCCCATCGACCTGCACGAGCGATTCGCGCTTGAGCGTGTAAAGGGGCAAACCCGAGGCGGGGCCGACGTAACCGAGCAAATCGACGAATACATCGCGGATGAAGTCGCCGAGCAGCTCGGTCTCCTTCATCTTCTCCGCGGCCTTCGTGGAAAGCAGGTCGGTCCAGTTGGTCAATTTCTGCCGGGCCGTTGCCGCCGCGGTCGGAAGCACAAAGGCGGCCAGTTTGGTACGAAGAGCATCAGGGCGAAATAGCGGCTTGGCTTCGACGGGCAAGAGGTTGTCCTTTGGTTCGCCAGGGGAAATCTATACTCTTTGGCGTCAGGATAACCGACGGAGAGCCTGGACTCAACAAGATGAAAGCGAAGAGTCTGGGGCATTCCTTGCTTGGAGCTTCTCTTGAAGTTTGGAAGGGTACTTCTGCTTCAGCGCCTCCACCAAGGCGTCGCTGGCCTTCATCTGCTGCTGAATTTCGTCGCGGTGATCGAAATAATACGTCAGTGCTGCATGCACGTCGGCAAGAGTGAGATGCGGGAATTGGGAAACAATTTCGTCCGCCGACTGACCCTGGAGTTCATGCCAGACGTAGATGTCCTGCACGCGAATCCGGGTGCCCGCAATGCGAGGCTTTCCGCCACAGACGCCGGGTGAAACCTCGATGTGCTCCTGGCTGACCGCCGGCGTCTTGGAATCAATATTCGTCGTCTGCGTTTCCATGACTGTAGTTTAACAGAGCAATGCCCTCGTGTCAGGCAGGCCGTACCGTAATGACTGCCTATCCATCATAATGGACGGACTGCGGCAACCCTGGGGCGAACAGAAAAGCGTTGAACAGGAGGTAACGGAGGGAACAGAGAGAAATAGCCGTGAAGCCTGGCGCCGCCTGCTGCGTCTGCCCATCACGGGAATCCCCCTGCGGGCATACCCCTTGACTTGCCCTCCCTTCACGATTGGCGCGATGCGTGCATTGGCCTAGCGATTTCCTTTGACGGTATCATGTATACTCAATTACGGAGAGTTCTCAGGCGACAGCCTTGGGTTGCCTAACCGCGGAGGCTCCAGCGATGCCCACAAAGAAGGTTTCCAAGCCTGTTAAGAGTGTTAAATTGCCGTCGATTCCCTTACTGAAGCTAGGGGATTTGGTCAAAATTCGCCATTCCGGCTGGCGGCGAGGACGAATTGTCGAGCTACGTGGTCCTTTAGGTCCAGAAGGGTCGCAGATATACCGAGTGATCGTCCGCCGCAAGCCGAAGCCTGCCTACATCGAGTTACGGGAAGATCAGCTGGAGGCGATCCCGGTTGAGGCCTAAACTCGAGATATCTCACTGGAAGATCCGCGCCCTGGTTCTAAATGATATTGCGATCGCAGCCGCCGCGTACCGGTCACCTCTATCAGGGCCGTTTCAAGGCTTTTGCCATCCAAGCAAGATGAGCATTTGCTAACCGTGCACCGCTATGTCGAACGCAATCCTTTGCGGGCCGGCCCCGCGCTCGGCGGAGGTCTCCTGACCTCGCCGCTACCGCTGACCGAAGGTCTCCTCACGTTCGGGGAGACCTTCGGTCAACCCGAGTGCGAGACCCGCGCACAGCTGATAGGCCGTCCGCCGCAGTGCGGAGGATTTCGAAGCGATTCGGTCCTAAGATAACCGACGCGGACTCCGGACTCAACCGGGGGTATGAACCGCTCACCGTTTCTTCTGCCGCCCGTCCCATACTGGTGCTGGTGGCGAGGTCTGCCGACCGGGCTCGCTGCGCAGCCAGGCCACATGTCAAGTGTCGGCATCCGCTGGGAAAGGTTCCTGGGGTGCTTGTGGTAGTGGCTCATGCTTGGTCGTCAGTCCATGACGGAGATCATCGAGATCAGTGTGGTAGCGGCGATGGACCGCCCAGCGATCTCGGAAAATGAACGCCTTGAATTCGATGAACTGGTGGACGCAGCAGTCGGCGATCGGTGCGTCTCTCAACACTTCTTCTAATTCGCCCAGGCAGGCCAATCCACGCGGCAGATCGAAGAAGCGGTAACAGTCATGACGGCCTTTTTGATCGATCCGATCCTGGTACTTCTTGAATTCGGCGCCGGTTCGATAGCGATAAACCTGCTCCCGATTTTCGGGTAGCCGATCGTGCCGGCGGACCGCTTCGTCCAGGGTGGCATAGAAATGTGGGTCGGTGATCGCCAGGTCAAGATCCGAACTCGGTCCAAAGCGTTTCCAAACGTTCCTCTTCTTCAGGTTGGGCGAAATGCTGAACCCGATCTTCGTGCTCCCGCGAAACAGAAAGTGGTGGGGGTGGATGCCCAGCCGGTCAGATAAGTGATCGACGAACCGGGCATACTGGTTGTAAGTCGGGAAACCCATTGGGGTGCCTTGGAGGAGCCCGTGGTTGATTAACCTATCGGGATCGTCGAAGGCCCATTGCTGGAGTTCCCGAGGGGTAATGAGGACGTGTCCGTGTTCGTCAAACATCATGGGCGACCGGGGCCTCGGCAGGACCGACACGCACCAACGGCTGGTTGTAATGCCCACTTGCGTCAAACAAGGGATCATTAAACTGGAACCTGACCCGGTGCTTGCATTTTGGGCATTTGAAGAGGTCTCCGCTTTCCGGAATATACTCCAGCCGCCGGACTTCGTTGTTGCAATACGGGCACGGATCGATATCGCGGAACCCACAGGTGGGACAAACCGTGAACAATTCCGGCGCGATGTTTCCGCAGTTCACACACTCAGTTCCTGCTGCTTCCTGAACGACCTCAACCCTTGCCCGATCAGCGTAGCCGAACTCCTGCAAGACTCTTTCGACCTCAGGCAACCGATCCGTGGCGAACTCGAAGTATGCATTGCGCTCAGCGTCTCGGTGCGTGCCGTGCACTGGGTTGTCTGGATCAATTTCGACCGGCGAGTGCGTCCAGAGGTCCCGGCGCACTCTGGCCGCCCATCGAAGGTCGTCGCCTGGATCGTTCGGGTTATGCTGAATGATTACTCGGACGCGCTGCATGGACCGCTCCCTTCGTGTTTTCTTGCTCCTCTCCAAGATTATACCTTCACGGGTCGATCCTCACCATGAGATCCTCCTCGCGGACTGCGGCAACCCCGGGGCGAAAACAAAAGCATTGAACAGGAGATAACGGAGGCAACGGAGAAAAAGAGCCGTAAGCCTGATCGATTGGTTGCGAGCCGAGATGGCGGCGCAGAAATGGTCGCGCCTTTACTGGCACACCAAGGAAACCAATCACCGCGCGCGTGGCCTCTACCACAACTACACGCTGCACAGCGGCTTTGTGCGCTACGTTATCATTAATCCGGACGCGCTAAGCGGCGGTGCGCAAATCGGTTGATACTAGCCCGAAGCGTTAGCGAGGTCCTCGCTGACACTCGCGTTAGCGAAGTCCTCGCTTACGCTTCGGGCTAGTATCTGCGGAATCGTGCAGGGTGATTTAGCGGAGCCGCCTCCCCTTCTCTTCCGCACGCTGAGTCGGGCCCGTGCATTCCGATGATAGATTGATGAAGAATCCGGCCCGCCGTTGCCGGGATGTGCCGGGCTGCGGACAATAGGTGCGTGAAGCCTGCTCGATCATCGTTCCACCCTTTTCTCGAGGTTCGCGGCCGCGGCTCGGCCTGTGCTCCGGGGAGGGCTGCAAAAAGGGAAAAGGGGACGGGGACCGTTTCGTCGCACAGGGCGACGCCGTAAACGGTCCCCGTCCCCTTTTTGCTAAGTTTTGCCGACGAGTGCCACAAAGTGTAAATTGATAGGCGCCAAGGCAGCACCTCGCTAAAAGTAAAGCACCTGCCGGGAACCAAGCATTGGGAAGTTCGTTTACACTTCTGGAGGCGGAACCATGATGCGGACCCAACTCGTTCGAACGGCAGCGATCTTTCTCGCGTTGGGTCTGCTGCAAACAAGCTCCACACGAGCGGCTGAAGACGCTCAGAACCCGGCACTCCACCTGCCCCCTGGAATCGCCGTTTGGGATACTCGTCGGCCTGCCGCCGAGCCTTTGGCTCCCGCGGCTTTGGCAAATCGCCAGAGTTGGACCCAGATCCCAGCACAAGAGAAGGTGCAGTCCTTCGCGGGCGACGCAGTCCTGACGAACGGACGGATTGTGGCGGTGCTGCGCAAACACGACTCGGGAGTGGAAATCTATTCCGCAGGAGGCAAGGCCATTGTCGCCCGGCTCCGGCTGCAACTGCTCACCTCCACGGGTGAGCCGGCCGGTCAACTCGTGCGCGCCGCCTTGGTGGAGCACTCCAAGGGAGCCGTATGCGTGGAGGCAACCTACAAGACCGCCCAGGGCGGCGAGGTGACGGCGAAGTTCCGCATCAAGAAAGGTGACGCGTACGTGCAGGCAGAGCCTGGTCCCGGCGCGGGCAGACTGCGCGTCGATTGCCCGGGCCGGTTCATCGTGCTGCCGGACTTCTTCGCGGACGATATCGTGGTCGATGCCCGGACCGTCCCTCCGGACAACGTCGAGCTGCCTGGCGAAAACTTCCTGTTGCACCTGACAGGCAACGGCGACGCCATCGTCATGTGCGTGTTCGAGAACCGGCAGGATGACGTCAAGGCAGCTCTTCAGGGTCAAGGCGAGCAGAGGGCCGTCAAGGCATCGGAAATCGGCTTCGAGGGGAAGAAAATATGGGTGGCTGTTCTGGAAGGACCGCAAATCTGGCATACGCGCGAACTCATGGCTGCGGATGCCGGCCGGGTCCTGCCCCTCGACTGGAAATTGCCCTTCTCCGGCCAATGGCGCGTCGATTTCATGCGGACCAACGGCTTGACCGATAGCTGGGAGATGCTTTTGCCGGGGGAACAGGGCAAGGCGTACGTGAAGCCCTCATGGCTCGGCAGTGAGGAAGATCACCTTCCCGCTAACCGCCGGCGCTGGAACACGGTGCTCGGCGAATATCCCTACCCCTGCTGGTCGGACCAAAATGGACAAGCGTATTTGCAGCCTCTACAGAAGCGACCTCTGAAATTCCAGGGGCCCGTGGTCATCTATCCAATCAATCGCTGGAAACAAACGCCCCTGGATGCCTACACCGTGGTGGACGTGATGCGGAATACTCTGGGTGTCGGGCCTTGCCAATATATTCTGGATCTGGAAGGCCAAAAAGCGGAATACAAGGGCATGGCCACGTGCCAGGTGAGGGACGAACTCGGGGCGATTTACGCGAAGCACGAACAGAAGAAGCAGCGCGCCGAAGTCGAAAGCATCCTGGAAGATGGCTTGACGTTCGTCACTCACATCCGCGGCAGGATCACCCGCTACGTCGAATTCGGACACAAAATGCGCGACTACCTGGCGACGCAGAAGAAGGCCCACCCGGAGTTGGCGACGACCATATCCGAACTCGACGACCTCACGAAGGAGATTGACGCCCGGTTGGCAGCCCGAGCAGACAAGATCCAGACGCCGGCCAAGGTCGCCGTCATGAACCAAAAATTCCGCAAAGATGTGCTGGAGGACGATAGCCCGGGTGCGCTGGCAAAGTGCAAGAAGTACACGGAAGCCCTGGTACTGGTGGGCGACAATCAGGACGAACTTTCGGGGGAGTGCCGCTGGGTCATCAAATCGCTGAGACAAAAGGCGGGCCTGCTCTTAGCGACGGAACCACGCGCGGCCGCGGTTGCTGCCGAGGTCCGAGCGCGGACGCAGGAGGTGTTGAGGAATCCGGCGAACCATGAAGGAGCGCACCATTGAGGGGACAGGGGTCAGGGGTCAGGGGACAGGGGACAGGGGTCAGGGGACAGGGGTCAGGGGTCAGGGGACAGGGGTCAGGAATGAAAGACGAATGACGCATGGCGATTGAGGGTACGCGCGGGAGATTAGTGATGGGAATGGAGAACTTAGCGACCAAGGTAACGCTGGTCGTACTCTTGGGTCTAAGCGTCGGTTGCGCGAAACAAAATGCTGGACTGCCGGCCGACGGCGCGTCGGGCGCCAATGTCCTGGTGCTCTATCGTCCTCAGTCGGGCGGCGAAATGGTCTTGGTGCCGGCCGGGAGTTTCAGCATGGGCGACGCCTCGGGTCGGCCTGAGGAAGCTCCGCACCGAGTGTCTGTCCGCGCGTTTTATCTCGACCGAACGCCCGTGACTCAGGAACTCTATGAGACCGTCATGGGCGTGAATCCTTCCAAGCGCAAGGGCAAAACGAATCCGGTTGAGCGAACGCAATGGACCGACGCGGTGCGGTTTTGCAACAGGTGCTCGGAGCTGGAAGGGCTGACACCCTGCTACGATCTGAACTCAGGGCAGTGTAACTTTGAGGCGGGTGGCTACCGGCTGCCCACCGAGGCAGAATGGGAATACGCTTGCCGAGCCGGCAGCGAAGGCAAGTACTGTTGCGGGGACCGAGAAACGGATCTGGTCCGCTACGCCTGGTTCAAGCCGCAATCGGGAGGCATGACGCACCCGGTGGGGCAGAAGCAGGCAAACGCCTGGGGCCTTTACGACATGCATGGCAACGTCTGGCAGTGGTGTAACGACTACTACGCAGAGAATTACTACGCAGAAAGCCCCTCGGACAATCCGCGCGGGCCGGCGGCAGGGCAGATGCGGGTATTGCGCGGGGGCGCCTGGGATTGCACTGCCGACAAGTGCAGGGCAGCTTCCCGATTCAAGGAATTCCCGGTTTACGCAGACGCATGTTTCGGCTCGGACAGTTACGGCTTCCGCCGGGCGAAGAAGGGCGAGGTTGCTGAGAAGCGGGAGACCACTAGCGCAGCCACGCCGGTCGCAGCCCACCCAGTTGCGGAGAAAGCCCGCGCGCAGTCTGCACCACCGGCAGCGGCAAAGCAGGCAGCAGGCCGGATCGACCCCGCCCAGCTCAAGGGGACCATCGTCTTCGTGAGCGATCGGAGCGGCACGCTGAAGATCTGGAGGATGGAAGCCAGCGGCAAGAACCCCACACAGCTCACCCACGGAGCCGATCCGGAAGCAGATCCTCGGTTCGCGCCGGATGGTAAGCGCCTCCTCTTCACTTCCTTGCGTGGGGGCTTCCCGGAGGTGTGGTTGATGAATGCTGATGGCTCGGGACCGAGCTTCGTCACCAAGGGCTCCCAGGGAAGTTGGGCGCCCGACGGAAAAGGGATCGTCTTCATCCGTGACAACCAAGCATACGTCCGCGACCTGGACTCCGGGCGCGAAAGGCGCGTCACTCCAGAAGGCTGGGAACGCTGTGGTGTGCCCGCCTGGAGCCCCGACGGCAAGCACCTGGCCGTGGCCAGCCGGCACCTCGGGAATATTGGCATTTTCATCCTCACGGCCGACGGCAAGGAACAACGCCAGCTCAAGGCCCAGGAGCCTTGCTGCACCCCGGAGTGGTCCAGAGACGGCAAGAAGTTCCTGTGCCAAACGGTGCAGGGCCACATCCACCAGGTCGATGCCAGCGGGGACAACTGGGAACAACTGACGTTCGGCGCCGACGTGCAGCACGACGCCCGTTATTCACCGGACGGGTCCATGATTCTGTTCTGCCGGGCGCCGACACCGGAAGGCCCGTGGCAGATCTGCGTGAGACGCGTGGACGATGATGAGGACGGGTTCGTCGCGCTCACGAAAGAAGGGTCCAACTCGCTTCCCGATTGGCACGCGTCTCCGCAATAGACAGAATCAGGGGACCGAAAGAGGAACACGGATGCCTGGACGCAAGCAACCCGGCCCCGTAAGGGGCCGGGTCGAGGGTGACCGTTCGGGATCCCACCGTACAGATTCGGCACTTGCAGCCTCTTGCGAGACCATCGACCGCGTGGTCTAATGCTGGTCTCATTCGGAGGCATCTCACAACCTGGTTCCACTTTCTGAGAGGAGATCACGCATGATGATTCGCACAGCACTGGCGTCCTTGTTTCTGCTCGCGGCGTTCGTTGCTGCTCCCCGAGCCGACGAGAAAAAGGAGGCTCCCAAGGATGCCAGCAAATCGGGCAATCTGGAGCGGTTTAAACTGCTGGCCGGCGAATGGGTAGGCAAGATGAGCGGGGGGGAAGACAAGGCAAGTACCGCCGCTGTCGTCCGTTACAAGGTGACATCCGGCGGGACCACGGTTGTCGAGACGATTGGTCCTGATTCCCCACACGAAATGGTCACGGTCATCCATCCGGACGGCGACGCGCTGGCTCTGACACACTACTGCATGATCGGCAACCAACCGCACATGAAGGCGGAAGGGAAGAGCGATGGCAACAAAGTCGTCTTCAAGTTCGTCAGCGCCTCGAACATGAAGTCCGACAAGGACATGCACATGCACGAAGTAGTGTTCACATTCATTGACAAGGACACGCTCAAGACCGAGTGGACGAATTACAACGACGGCAAGCCCGCGGGGACGGAGGTCTTCGATCTGAAGCGCAAGAAGCCAGGCAGGCCAGGCGCCAAGAGAGTTGATGACTGACCATCTACGGAGTGAGATCTGTGGAGGCTGGCTTTGCCGCTTCTGGTTCCAAGGCTCCGGCTTGAAACGCACTGCCAGGCATTTGTCGGCGTTCTACAGTCAAAGAGGCTTGGATCGGACCATGCATGGCTTCGGCAACTCCTCGGTCCCAGGCGGATGTGCCAGGGACCGAGGAGCCTTTTGTTCCGATGCATGCGAGATCGCTCGATGAAACCCAAAGGCTACGACAAGGCGCTCGACCGGGTTCGCGCCATCTGCCTCGCCCTCCCCGAAGCTTGCGAGGTAGAGGCCTGGGGGCATCCCACCTTCCGCGCCGGCAAGAAGATGTTCGCTGGTTTCGGTCATGAATCCGGAGGAAGCAACAGCCTGGCGCTGGGCATGAAAATGGGATTCGAACGCCAGGACGAGCTGCTCGAAGACGATCGCTTTTTCCCCACGCCCTATGCCGCTCATCAGGGATGGGTGTCTCTGCGGATCGATGGCAAGACCGATTGGGCCCAGGTGCGCGAACTGCTCGTCGAAGCGTATCGTGAGGTTGCGATCAAGCGGATGCTGAAAGCGCTGAATGCGAATTCCTGAGAACATCGCGTATACGTAGTGAATTGAGAGCGTCGATTCTCTGCTCAGTGAAGGCAGTTTCGTTGCGAGGGATGCCATGTACCGGAGATCTTCGGGCAGGTTCGTGCATTTGCCATCGATATACGGGCTAAATCTGCTCGTTTTTCTTGCCTGTGCGCCGGCAGCGCCGGCGGAGGATGGCTACCGGAAGCCGCCCCAGGCGGTGATGGATATTCTCAACGTCCTGCCGCCGCCCACGGTTACAGTCAGTCCCACGCGCGACTACCTGGCCCTGCTTCAGGGCGCGTCTTACCCGACAATCGCCGAGCTTGCGGAGCCGATGTTGCGGCTGGCAGGCCATCGCATTAACCCACAGACCAATGGCGCAGCTCGCCTGCCCCGGCTCATTGGCATCAGCATTCGAAGCCTGGGCAAGGGGGAGCCGCACAAGCTGCCATTGCCCGATGGCGCGCGGATCGGCATGCCCTCCTGGTCTCCTGACGGAAAGCATCTTGCTTTCGCCAACACCACGGGGGCTGCCATCGAGCTTTGGGTAGCTGATGTGGCGACCGCGCAGGCGCGCCGCCTTGCAAACGTGCGACTCAATGCAACCTACGGACAACCCATCCACTGGATGCCCGATAGCCGTACCCTGCTCTGCCGCATCGTGGTTGCCGACCGAGGCCAGCCGCCGGCCGCGCCCAAGGTGCCCACCGGTCCGACGATTCAGGAAAGCTCCGGCAAAAAAGCGCCCGTGCGCACTTATGAAGACCTGCTGCAGAACGCCCACGATGAGGAGTTGTTCGACTACTACTTCACGGCACAACTGGCACTCGTGGACATTCGGAGTGGTCAGGCGTCGTTGGTGGGGAAGCCGGCGATCTTCGCCAGTGCCCAGGTGTCGCCGGACGGCAACCATTTCCTGGTAGCGCGGGAGCATCGGCCGTATTCGTATTTGCACCCCTCTGCGGCGTTTCCCAAGGAAGTCGAGGTCTGGGATCGCGAAGGTCGTGTGGAATTCAAGCTGGCGAGCTTGCCCCTGGCCGAGCAGGTGCCGATCGAAGGCGTGCCGACGGGGCCGCGCAATTACACGTGGCGGCCGACCGAACCTGCAACGCTGGTGTGGATCGAAGCCCTGGACGGCGGCGACCCCAAAAAGAAAGCAGAGCACCGGGACAAAGTGCTCATGTTGAAGGGGCCTTTCCAGGGCCAGCCCGTCGAAGTGGCCAAGACCCAACAGCGCTGCATGGGTCTTAGCTGGGGCGAGAAGCCTGGATTTGCGCTGTTACGAGATTACGATCGCGACCGCCGCCGCGGGCGCACGTTCGCCGTCAATGTCGACCGGCCCGAACAGCAGCTGCGCTTGCTCTGGGACCGCTCGGTGCGCGATCGCTATGGGGATCCCGGTACGCCGTTGATGAAGATGCTCCCCAACGGACACTTGGTGCTCTGGCAAGAAGGGGATTTCATCTATCTCTCCGGTCCAGGCGCGTCTCCGCGCGGCGACCGCCCCTTCCTGGATCGGTTTGACCTGTCGAGCCTGAAAGCGCAGCGCCTCTTTCAAAGCGATGCGGGCAGCTACGAGACGGTGGCCAGCCTGATCTCCACGGAAGGCCCACGTTTCCTCACGCACCGTGAGACTCCTCGGGAACCGCCCAACTACTTCCTGCGTTCGGCCGGCGATAGCTCGGGGGAAGCATTGACTCATTTTGCCGACCCGACGCCGCAGCTTCGCTCGATCAAAAAGCAGCTTGTGACTTACAAGCGGCCCGACGGCGTGCAACTCTCCTTCACGCTCTATCTGCCGCCCGATTATCAGCCGGGGCAGCGCTTGCCCACGATCGTCTGGGCTTATCCCCTCGAGTTCAATGATGCGGGCACAGCCGGCCAGGTAAGCGGCTCGGCCAACCATTTCACGACTTTTCGCGGCATTTCACACCTGTTCCTGCTCACGCAAGGCTACGCCATTCTGGATAATGCCACCATGCCCGTGGTCGGCGATCCCGAGACGGTGAATAACACCTACCTCGAGCAGATCGTCGCCAGTGCCAGGGCCGCCATCGACAAGGCCGTGGACATGGGCGTGACCGACCGCAAGCGCGTGGGTGTCGGCGGCCACAGCTACGGCGCGTTCATGACCGCCAATCTTTTGGCCCATTCCGACCTGTTCCGCGCCGGCGTCGCTCGCAGCGGCGCCTACAACCGCACGCTCACGCCCTTCGGTTTCCAGAGCGAGCGGCGCACACTTTGGGAAGCCCCGGAAATGTATCTGCACGTGTCGCCCTTCATGGTTGCCGACAAAATTCAGACGCCGATCCTACTCATTCATGGTGCGGCCGACGATAATTCCGGCACATTCCCCATTCAGAGCGAACGCATGTACCAGGCGATCAAAGGCAACGGCGGCACCGTTCGGTTCGTATCCCTGCCGCTCGAAGCGCACGGTTACATCGCCCGCGAGTCTGTCGAGCATACGCTGTACGAGATGATTGCCTGGTTCGACAGGTATGTCAAAAACGCGCCGAGCGAACCGGCCACGCCGAGTCCCAAAACGCAGGGCCAGGCTTGTTCCGTGAAGAGCGAAGGGAGGTAGGAGCGGTCGATGATCCCCACGTACTTTTAGCCTGGTGGTCCTCCAACCGACAAGAACGCTCGATTTTCGCACCTAGCCTATTGCATCGTCAGGTCAACCAGGTTATAAAACTACTACAAGCGATTTTCGAGCATTTGTCTTGGGAGAACCCGGCATTAATCAGGAGGGTTCCGTGCGACTTTCTGGGGCTTTCAGAAAGCGGCGGAATTAGCGCGAAAAGGAAGCCTCCCAAGACCGCCCATCTAGAATCAATCGGCGAATCGTCGTTTGCTCATGCATCTGGCGATCGCGCGTGGAGGGCTGTATATTACATCCCGTGCGGGGTGTTTCTTCGAATAAATCAAAGCCTCATAAGCAAATCCGGGCTCCCCAGATGGCGTTCATCTGGTGAAAGAGTCGGATAGCCACGAAAGGCCATCTCAACTCATGCAAATCCGTCCTCTCCCATGGACCTTGCGGCGGGTAATTGTTCTGCTGCCGGCTTTATGCTGCATTTCTTGTTCTAAGAGCGGCCCCCCACTCAACCCGGTGCACGGTAAATTGCTTTACAAGAATCAGCCTTTAGCTGGCGCGGTCCTTGTCTTCCATCCCCCGGAGGTCAATGTCAAAACCATCTACCCGACGGGGGCGACGGAGGATGACGGCACGTTCTGGGTGAGGACCGGGGACCAGGAAGGAGCCCCCGCCGGCGACTACGTCGTCACCGTGACCTGTCCCCAAGAGGTTCCGATCAAGAAGAAAACGATTTCCATGGGAGAGAAACCGGAATCGGTCGACCTGTTCAGAGGGGCCTACGCCAATAAGGCCGCCTCCACTCTCCGATTTGAGATCAAGAAAGGCGATAACGAACTCGCCCCCATCAACTTGAACTGAGTTTTGCCACAGTCCTTTTCCAATCCTCGTTCTCACCGGGAGGCCTGAGAAACCATGTTGCACAGATCCGCGAAAAGTCGCCGAGCATTCACATTGATCGAACTATTGGTGGTTATTGCCATTATTGCCGTCCTGGTCGGCTTGTTGCTGCCAGCCGTGCAAAAAGTTCGCGAAGCGGCCGCCCGCATGAGTTGTTCCAACAATCTCAAACAACTCGCGCTAGCCGCCATGAACTATGAAAGCACCTACCAAAAGCTCCCGCCCTATGGGTATGACTTCGTGAACCTCCCCTGGCCGCCAAACCCCCCTGGCACATACCCGGACCCCAACAATCCATTGAATCCCGCGCTCGGCACTTCGCAGGAGGGACATTCCTTCCATACCCTGCTCCTGCCCTACATCGAGCAGGGTAACCTTTACAACGCATTTCATGTCAACTACTCGGTTATCGACCCGTTCAACTGGCCGACCGCTTGGGGGAACGCCTATGGCGCTCCGGGCCTTACCATTGACCAGACCCAAGTCAAGACGTACAAGTGTCCTTCGGCATTGTCGATTGACCCCTCGGACTACTCGGCGTATTTCATCTCACAGGGGATTGGCTCCGCCGCTCTCGGACCCTTCAACTTGGGGATAACGGATTACGCAGTGGTGATTGGGATGGATAACAACTTCATAAACCAGTGCGTGCCGCAGTATCCGCAGGACGCCGACAAGAATTCCAACCTGGGCGTGGGTGCCTTGGGTTTGCTGGGCCAGGTGACCCAAAACGGTATGACGGGCGTCACAACGTTGGCGAGTATCTCCGACGGCACATCGAACACGCTCATGCTGGTCGAGTCAGCCGGCGGACAGCAAGTCTATGCCAAGGGAATACAGATTCAGCCCAACGGGCCTGGCGGTTTTGGCTATCGACTCAACGCAGCGTGGGCCGACCATAATACGTTCGTAGAAATACGCGGCTTCGATACTGCCACGGGCACGATCTACGACAACGGCAATTGCGGTTGCGTGAACGTCACCAACGGCAACAACGGCAATGCGCT
>DATGZX010000400.1:0-49545 GCA_035296965.1 Gemmataceae bacterium | reverse complement strand
CAACGCCAGTAAAGGAGCCATCGCTAATATGACGCGCTGCATGGCACTGGACCTGGCGGCCGACAATATCCGCGTGAACGCCGTTTGCCCGGGCACCGTGTGGACGCCGATCGTGGAACGGCTCACGAAGGAGAAAGGTTTAGACCGGGCCGCCGCCGACCAGCATCCCGACTTTGGCGCGTCCCACATGATCAAACGCCTGGCGGAACCGCGCGAGATCGCCTACGCCATTTTGTTTCTGGCGTCCGACGAAGCCTCGTTCATCACGGCCGAGAATCTGATGGTGGATGGTGGATACGTGGCGAAATGAGAAGAATCGTGCTTTGCTCGTCCACGTCATAGTTTCCGGCTGTCGCCATACACATCCTCACTCAGGAGGACGACCATGACCACGCATCTCTTGGTGTCAGCCGTCGCTGCAGGAATGGTGTGTTGCATAAGCGCGCGCGCCGCCGACAATGCTCCCACCTGGGACAAAACCAAGGCCAAAGCACGTCTGGACGAGCGCACTGCATTTTGGTTTCAGAACGGCAAGCTGCTCGACACCGATGCTGCCGGCAAGGTTGCTTGCCTCTGCTGTCACACGACTGTGCCCTATGCCCTGGCCCGGCCCGCGCTGCGGAACGCGCTGGGCGAAAGCGAGCCTGCCCCATTGACACGACTCCTGAAGGATACCGCTCGCCGCGTACGCAGCAGCGAAACCCATCAACTGCTCTACGACGATAGTGCAACGAAGCAGGCGGAATCGCGGGGCACCGAGGCGGTCCTCAGCGCGCTGATTCTTTCGATCAACGACGATAGCCGGGGTTTGATGAAGCCGAGCCCGGCCACGCTGCAGGCCATCGAGCGCTTGTGGAAACTGCAGCGGCAAAATGGAGATCGGCCTGGCGGTTGGGATTGGCTTCGCTTTGGTCTGGAACCGTGGGAGTCGGCCGACGCCGAGTACTATGGGGCAGTCTTGGCCGCATATGCCATCGGTAACGCACCGGGCTACTATGGGTCGGACGCCCACTTGGAGCCGCGCGTCGACCTGTTGCGCAACTATCTGAAGAGTCGGTACGCCAACCAGAACCTCCACAACCGAATTTGGCTGCTCCTGGCTTCGGCGCGCTTGACGGGACTCCTCGCCCATCAGGAGAGGCAAGACTTGATTCAGGAGATCAAGAAGCGCCAGAAGGATGGAGGGTGGACCCTCAAGAACCTCATGTCCGCCAGTTCCGTCGCAGCAGCATCGAAACGCCGGCTCGCCCCTGAAACCGACCTGCCTGACAGCTATGCCACCGGGCTCACCGTCTACACGCTGCGAAAGGCCGGGGTTCCCCGCGGGGATCCCAATCTGCAGGGCGGCGTGTCCTGGCTGAAGAAGAATCAATTGCCGCAAGGCGCCTGGCCGGCACTATCGATCAACAAGAAACGTGGGGAAGATGATTTTGCCTACTGGTTCATGTCGGACGCGGGGACGGCATGGGCCGTCATGGCCCTGATCGCAGCAGAGTAGGGATATCTGCAATGCCGCGTCCTTATGACCCATTCCCTCGCCGCCTCCGTTTGAGACGCCGACCGTCTAGGGCAAGCCAAGAGAATTTCGATGCGGCCTGAACGCGCGCTGACCAGCGTAATGTTTCCCTCCGCAACCGTCGCTTCAAGCAAGCAGTCGTAGAAGCCTCGTGCAAATCACTTCGCCTTCGTTCAACGTGACCTATGTTTAATGTGGGACAAGCCCTGTCTCAAGAGGAGTGGAGATCGACCATCAGCGGGTGACCAGCTTCTCCCGGTCATTGCCAGCATCCCGGGAATACCGGCTTTAGCAACGGAGCGAGCCGGCGACAGGTCTCAACGTGATCGCAAGCGAGCTACGATCGCAATCGAACCCACATCGCTGGCGATTTCCTTCGCACTCCTTCAGCTACGAGTCGGCTAGCCCTTCCACGAACAATCATTCCGGACTTTGGACATCCGGTCGCCCCGGAGCTTGTGGCGGATTCCAGTGATAAATCGCGTTTCTCTTTGGGCAGCATCGACATGAGTCACGCCTCGCGCCACAAGGCAGATGAGACTTCGGCAGGCAAGTCTGGCGCCGAGCCCTCCGATCAGTCCCTGCTGCGTCGTTTTCAGCGTGGCAGCGATGACGCAGCTACGCAGATTTATTTGCGCTATGCGGGGCGAATCCGCGCGCTTGCAAGCGCGCGTTGCGCAGGGGAGTTGGCAAGGAGGATGGATGCAGAGGACGTCGTGCAATCGGTCTTTCGTAGCTTCTTTCAAGCGGCCAAGCGCGGCCATTACGATGTGCCCGCTGGCGAAGAACTCTGGAAGATCCTGCTGGTGACCGCATTGAACAAGATGCGCTCCAAACGCGCTTTTCATCGGGCCGCCAAGCGCGATGTTCGTTTGACCCCCAATGGCATGGAAATCCAGGGTGCCGCTCATTGCAGCAAACAGGATGATGCCCACTTCCATTTTCTCCAGATGGTTGTCGACGAGGCACTGCAGAAGATGCCCGCGCCACACGCACGGATGGTGGAGCTGCGCATCCAAGGATACCAAATTGCACAGATCGTCGAGCAAACGGGCCGTTCCAAGCGGTCGGTAGAACGAATCCTTCAAGAGGCTCGCAATCTCTTGAAAGTGGCTCTGTCTGAAGAGGAGTAGCATGCTTTTGAACGTAGCGGATCGGCCATCCCCTTGCCTCGATGACTTTGTCGCAGCTTTCGAATTCGCCCAAGAAGGCGGTCGCAAGGAGCCATTGACGGCCTTTCTTCCCGGTCGGGAACATCCGCTCTACAGGCTGGTCCTGCCCGAACTCATCCGGGTCGAGATGGAATATGCCTGGCGGCGCGCGCAGCCGAAGCACCTGCAAGAATACCAGGAAGCCTTCCCCGAGCTTTTTCAGGCGAAGGAAGCCTTAGCTGCGATTGCTTTTGAAGAGTATCGTTTGCGTCGCCAAGCAGGCGAGAAGCCCTCGCTGCAGGAATATCGACAGCACTTCGGCATCGATACGAGCACCTGGCCCAACCCTGATTCCTTTTGCGCCTCAAATTCGCAAGAACGCGCGAGCGAATCTTGCGAGTGCAGCGATAGCGCGCGCCAGAGAGCGGGACTCGGGGGCAGTGGAATCGCTCAGGCCTGGTCCGTCAGCCTCGATGCAGCTGCGCGTGCCTATCAACGCTTCTACACGAATCACGGCGATGCCAATGACCAATCGTTCGAGAATTGGTGCCAGGGATTGGACGTTGAGCGAGTTCCGGTACAGTTCTTTACGCAGGCACATTTCTCCAATCCGCGCGCTGCCGCTCGGCTGGCCGAGGCATTGACCACTTTTCCCGACATCGGCACCGAGTTTCTCGGATTTCGTCTGATCGATGAGCTGGGAAGGGGTGCATTCGGCCGGGTCTACCTGGCGGAACAGTCGGAGTTGGCGGGGCGTTTTGTCGCCCTGAAGGTGGCGACTGACATCCTTGGTGAATCACAGACTCTCGCCCAGCTTCAGCATACCAATATCGTGCCGATTTATTCGATGCACCGCACCGGCCCTTTTCAGGCCGTTTGCATGCCCTATTTTGGGGCTACCACTCTGGCCGATGTGCTCCGGCAAGTCGAACAGGAAGAGTCTATCCCCATCTCAGGGAAGGTGCTCGTCAGTACGTTGAACGACCGCAAGGGCTCGACCCGTTTGCCAGTTGACAGCAGCGCGCCTTACCTCGAGCCCACGACCAGATTGCAGAACGAGGCGCCCGCGACACCGCCTCAAGTTACCCAGGCATCGGGCAAAGGCGATGGCGCGATCATTACGCTGAATATGCTTGAACGTTTCAGCTATGTCGAGGCAATCCTGTGGATCGCTGCCCGGCTGGCAGACGGATTGGCTCATGCCCACGAACGAGGGATTCTACATCGCGACCTGAAGCCCGCCAACGTCCTGCTGACCGACGAGGGACAGCCGATGTTGCTGGACTTCAACCTGGCGACCGACACCAAGACGAACGCCCTGCCTGCCGCAGCTTCGATAGGAGGGACGCTGCCTTACATGTCGCCGGAGCACTTGCGGGCATTCCGCGGCTCTTCCGCCCCTGTAGATGGCCGTAGCGATGTCTACTCCTTGGGCGTAATCCTCTATGAACTCCTTGCCGGCAAGCATCCCTTCCGGTCGTACGGCGGCCTGACGAGTGAAATCCTCGATGACATGATTCAGGATCGACTCGACCCGGCAACCCCACTGCAAACTCGTAACCCGGCCGTGTCGCCCGCAGTCGCATCGATTGTCCACCGTTGTCTCGCGGCAGAGCCTACTAAGCGTTACCAAAATGCCCGGCATCTCCAGGAAGACTTGGAGCGTCATCTACAGAACCTGTCGCTGAAGCATGCGCCCGAGCCATCGCTCACCGAAAGGAGCCGCAAGTTTCTGCGAAGGCACCCCGCCCTCACGTCCTTGACGAGCATGGCTGTGGTTGCAGCCGTCGTCATCGCGGCGCTCACTGCGGGTTTTGTAGTCCGAGGACAGAGCGTGGCCCGCCAGGAGGCACTCGACTCGCTCAACGGCCTGCAGGACAACCTGCGCAATGCCCAAACCCTTCTCAGTTCGCGCGAAATCGAGAAGGAACAGTTGCATGAGGGAATCGAAGAATGCCGTGCTGGGCTAAAGCGTTTCAACGTCCTCGACAATCCCGACTGGCGAAACTCCAGGGCTGTCAGATACCTGAGCGATGTCGATCAAGCCAAATTGCGCGCAGAAGCAGGCGAACTGCTGCTGCTGTTGGCGCACGCGACTTCACAGATCGCAGGATATGAGTCGAAGCCATCGGATCGAAACGATCAGATCCAGGTAGCCCTGGGTTACGCCGAGCTGGCGGAAACGAGGGCCGGCAAAGGTATGATGTCGCGCGCCCACTGGATGCAACAGGCCGAGTTGGCCGATCTCCTGGGCAATTTCAAGGAGGCGAAACGTCTGCGGGATGCAGCGGCAGAGACTCCCATCCGAACTGTTCGGGACCTCTATCTGACTGCACATGCACTGGCGAAGGATGGAGAGTTTCGCGAGGCACTACCCTTGCTCATCGAGGCGACGCAGCGCGATCCGCAGAACTTCCCTGCCTGGAGCGTGCGTGGCAACTGTCATGACGCCCTGGCTCAGGACGCGGACGCGTTGGCTGCCTATGCAGCCTGCATCGCATTGCGGCCGCAATCCCCTTGGCCCTGGTACAACCGTGGCCTGTGCTACCTGAGACAAAAACATTACGAACGATCCTCTGCAGATTTCGATCGAGCGATCGCGCTGCGTCCTGACCTGGCGGATGCCTTCATCAATCGTGCCCTGGCAAAGGAAGGGTTGGCCGACTTCCCGGGAGCGATTCGTGACCTCTCGCAGGCACTGGAACTGGGCACGCCCCGGACGCGGGTCTACTTCATGCGTGCTTATGCTCGCGAAAAGGCGCTCGACCTCGAAGGCGCCAAGGATGATATGGAGAAAGGATTACTGCTTATGCCGGCCGACGAGAAAAGCTGGATTGCCAGAGGCGAGGCCCGCATGGGCGACAATCCTTTTGGGGCGCTGACTGATTTTGACAAGGCCCTGGAGATCAACCCACGGTCGATCGATGCCCTGCAGGACAAGGCACATGTGCTTGGCGAAAAACTGGGACGCGACGAAGACGCCGTCCGCGTCCTGAACAAAGCTGTTTCTCTGAACCCGGACTTCGTGCTAGCCCGCGCCGGTCGGGGAGTGCATCTGGCCCGTCTGGGGAAACGCGCTGCCGCATTGGCGGATGCAGAAGAAGCAGTGCTCCTCGATGGCCGACCTCCCAACCTCTATCAGGTCGCCTGCATATATGCCCTGACCTCTCGCCAGAACCCGGCAGACAGGTTTCGGGCGTTCTCACTCCTGGCGGCGGCCCTGCGCAGCGGCTACGGACTCGATATCGTCGATCAGGACACGGATCTAGATCCTATCCGCAACGAGCCTGAGTTCCGGCGGGCGGTCGAGGCGGCACACAAACTCCAGGAGCAGCCGGCGCACAAGGCGACGAATCGTGGCTAAGGATCTGCTTCATATAAGGCGATGTGCATGCGAGCACAAAGATTCGATTCGTCAACTTGACAAGTCTGTGTTTTTGAGCCACTTTTTTCAAACGGTGTGAGATGCCCGCGCATTCGGGACATCAGGTCCTGATGCGGCGGAAAAGTTACGAGACCTCTTCATCCTCGAAACGGCAAACCCGTCGTGAGGCGGGGGCGCAATGCCATGGGCTTGCCATAACTACCACAAGTAGTGACCAGGCCGCCAGGCTGCCGAAAGGATGGGCGGAGACCGCGTGACGTAGGGCGCTCGCACGGCCCACGTCGCATGGGTCCCCTCCGCCAGCGCTTTCGCCCGGGAGAAGAGGATTCATGCGAAAGATCAATCCACCATTCGCTCGCCGCTTCGCACTCTTCACCAATTGCTACCGGTTTCCTGGATAATCGACCAACCGATTGGCGGACTGCACCTGCCAATTCGGTTTCTCCCTGGTAGGCAGCGATGTGGAACCCCTGCCCGCAAGCGTCTTCGGGAGAGGAAGCGCAGCCCTCTTCCGTCCGCCTCCGTTGACGCCCTGGACGAAATGTGCAGCGTGGCACTCGTTTTCTAGCGAAAGTAACAGAGTTTAGAGGCATTCAATGAAGAAACGACGACCGCTTGTTGTGGAACACCTCGAAAGCCGTTTGACTCCCACCACATGGGGCGTCCCCTGGCCGGCTCCCCAACATTTGACGCTCAGTTTTGTGCCCGATGGCACCGAAGTTGGCGGTGCGCCAAGCAATCTGTTTCAAACGATGAACGCGCAAGCTCCCACCAGCACCTGGGAGACGGCGATTTTGAAGGCATTCCAGACATGGGCGGCCACTGCGAATATCGACATCAGTGTCGTGGCGGACGGTGGCGAACCCCTTGGAACCACCGGCGCACCACAGGGCGAGCCGCGCTTCGGGGACATCCGCATCGCTGCCCGCCCGGGAACAAACGATGTGGCGGCGACTTCTTCGCCGTTCGATTGGACCGGCACGACTTGGGCTGGCGATGTCATCCTCAATAGCTCGATGAATATCGGCGTCGGCAGCCAGTCCCAGTACGATCTTTACACGGTTGCCCTCCATGAAGCCGGGCATGTCCTTGGTTTTCCTGCCAACGATGACCCTCAGTCGATCATGTACCAGACGTATGAGGGGGCAAGCAACGGCCTGAGCCCGGAGGATATCGCGGCCGTTCAGGCCCTTTACGGAGCGACGATCCCCGAACCCAACCACAACGGCAGTTTCGGCTCGGCGACGCAGCTGGGCCTGCTTGCCAGCACCGGCTCGACTGTCTCGGGCGCGCTGAACACGTCAAGCGATGTGAACTATTACAAATTCGTGGCCCCGCTCAGCCTGGGGCTCATCAACCTGAATGTACAACTGCAGACCTCGGCAAATAGTATGCTCGAGTCTCAGGTGACGATCTACAACGGCGCGCATCAGGTTGTCGGCTCGGCGACCGCCATGAGCCCGGTCAATGGCAACCTGTCGATTCCGATTACCGGGCTCTGGCCGCTCAGCACCTACTATGTGAAAGTGACCAGTGCCACGAACACCGTCTTCGGGGTCGGCAGCTATCAACTGTCCATAAATTCGCTAGTGCCGCTGTCTTCGCTGGTCAACGAGCTCGGCTCGAGCTTGAATAATCTGAGCACCAGCTTGATAACTAATTTGGATCTAAACGGTTCGCCGCTGACGGCCACGCTCCTTAGCCCCGTGACAGGGCTTGTTTCGCCAACCGATCCGCGCTTCGACGCCTTTATCACCGGCAGCATCGCCCAATCCAGTTACGTGGATTACTACCGTATCAGTGCTCCCGGATCGAACACCAGCGGGCCAGTCACGCTGACTGCGATGGCCTGGGGGATCGACTACCCCAACCCGCTCCATCCGATCATCCATATCTTTGACGCCAATGACAATCCCTTGCCAGTTCAGGTCATCACCAATGGCGGCGGCACCTACACGATTCAATTGACGAACGTGCAGCCAAATACGAGCTACTTCGTCGAGATAATGCCCATGAATTCCAGCGGCAGCAATAGCACAGGAAATTATGCCCTGGCAATCGACTTCCACACAACGGCGCCGGTTACCCTGCAGACTTTTGGAAGCAATCAGCTGTCCCAATCGAATCCGCAGGACAGTGCCGCCTTGGTGGTAAGCCAGACCACTCTATTCCACTTTGCGCTCGCCGCCGACGCCGACAGCTCGGACGGCGCCGTGAATGTGACCATGACCATTACCGACCAGAATGGAAACGTGCTCTTCAACCTTACTAGCCAGGCCGGAAAACCGTCTTCCACTGGCGACATCTACTTGCAAGTGGGGTCCTACACGATCACCTACGCTGCGCAGGCCGTGAACGGCGGGGCCATCCCAGCCGTCGAATATTGGCTGGAAGGAGAAAGTGACAGCGGGCCGATTGGTGCCATGGCCAGCAATTCCACGAACGCGCCCGTCGGGCCTTCAAACGGCTCAGGCGGTTACACGTACACGGGATCGTCTTCCGGGGGCGGCTCCTCGGCGAGCGGGCCTAAGTACTACTAATGCGCCAGTCGACGGGTCCGGTCACGGGTGCAGCCGGCTCGACCGCAGTGCGAACATTCGGCCTGCACTCGCTGACGTGCATTTTTAGGCCGCTGAAGGGGCCTGAGATTGCGAAGTCCTTCCGGAATCAGCGGGTGCCAGAGCACTTACGCCTGTCGGTGCCCCATTCGGCGAGGATACGCTTTTCATCTCCCGCGCAAGGCAATCCGGGCAGATGCCGTGACTGAATTTGAGATCGGAGTGACTGAGAAAATAGCCTTCCAGCTGCTGCCAGTAATCATGATCATCGCGAATCTTCTTGCAGTAGCAGCAAATCGGCAGCAAGCCTTTGAGTTGTCTGACATGCGCTAAGGCAAGCTCCAGGTCGCGCACGCGCTCGGCCAAGTTGTGCTGGAGTTCAAGCATGCTGATGCCCACGTTGACGCGGGCGCGTAACTCGTCGGGATCGAATGGCTTCGTGAGGTAGTCGTTGGCTCCTGCCTGCAGGCCGCTCACGATGTTCTGCTTGCCTCCCTTCGCCGTCACGAGCAGGATGTAGGGTGGCTTCGAACTCGGCACCGCGCGCAGCCTGCCACAGACCTCGACGCCGTCCAGCTCCGGCATGTCCCAGTCAAGTATGGCCAGAGGCGGCGCGTCAGCTCCGTGCAGCGCCTGCCATGCCGCCATGCCGTCGCTTACAGCGACGACCTCGTGTCCCCAGTCGGTGAGCAGTCCTTCGAGCATACTTAGGGAAACACACTCGTCGTCGGCGATAAGAATCTTCAAGCGAGGCCCTCCTTTTCCCAAGCTGACAGCGCTTCGTGGAAGCGACCAAACTCGCTTTCCAAGATCGTCAATTCCTGTTCCGCCACGGTCAAGTTCCCCTGCTGTCCCAATGTTTCCAATCGCAGGGCAGCCTGAAAGGCCCCGATCGCACCCAGGTTGGCCACTGCGCCTTTAGCCGTGTGCGCCGCCCGTGCTAGCGCCTGGGCATTGCCTTTAGCAACCGCTTCTTGCATGGCTGCCAGGAGGCGGGGGCTCTCGTTGCGGAACATGCCGATGAATTTCTGCAAACGGTGCTTATCGTTGCCAACCCGCGTCAGCACGGCAGCACGGTCCAGATCGGGGCTGGGAGCCACATGGAGCTGGGCGCAGGGGATTACTTCTGGTTGCCGCCGCGCGCCGTTTTGGCAAACTGCATTGGGGACAAGGACGCCGGCCATTACCGCATCGAGTTCCTCCTGCTGAATTGGCTTGGCGACATAAGCATTCATACCTGCTGCCAGGCAGCGTTCTCTGTCGCCCTTCATGGCCAAGGCGGTCATGGCAATAATTGGCACGTGCCGTATGCTTGCGGGATCGTCTGCCAGGCTCGTTTCCTGGGCTCGGATGGCGGCAGTCGCTTCAAAGCCATCCATGACGGGCATGTGCACGTCCATTAAAACTAGATCGAACGTTTGCTGGGCCAGGATCGCCAGGGCCTCCTTGCCGTCGTTGGCAACCACGACCGTGTGCGCCAGGTCCTTGAGAATCTCAACGGCCACTACCTGGTTGATCGTGTTGTCCTCAGCGAGCAGGATCCGCAACGGCGGCTTGGAGCGCAACCGAAGGAGGGCAGAAGGCGTCACCGCGCTGACCTTGGGCTGCGACGCCAATTGCAGAGCCCGTGTAATCGACTCCAGAAGCTGCGACGGGCTGACCGGCTTCACCAGGTAGCAGGCGAGCCCCAGCTTGCGGCAGCGCGCAGCGTCGCCGCTTTGGTCCAGGGATGTCAGCATCATGAGGGTTACGTTGGCATAGCGGTCCTTGATTCTCTCGGCGAGCGTGAAGCCATCCATTTCCGGCATCTGGCCATCCAGCAATACCAGACGGAACTGTCGGCCGGCGGCCTCCTCCTTGGCCAGGGCCTCCAGCGCGGCGGCTCCACCGTCCACCGCGGTCGGCTTCATGAGCCATCGCGTCAACAGTTCCTGAAGGATGCGCCGGTTGGTGGCGTTGTCGTCAACAATCAGCACCGGCAAGCTGCGCAACTGAACCGGCAGCGGCACCGGGTCGTTGGGCGTGGCTGACTGAGACCGGCCAAAACGCGCCGTAAAATGGAACGTGCTTCCCTCGCCCTCCTTGCTCTCCACCCAAATCTGGCCGGCCATGGCTTCGACGAGCCGCTGCGAAATCGTCAGTCCCAGGCCACTGCCGCCGTATCTCCGTGTCGTAGACCCGTCCGCCTGGGTGAACATGGAAGACGGAGAGCTGTTTGCCCGGCGGGATGCCAATGCCCGTGTCGCGAACTGCAAAATGCAGACGTATGTTGTCTTGTGCACTGGCTTCTGGAAAGACCCGGACGACTACTTCGCCCTTCGAGGTGAACTTAATGGCGTTGCTGACCAGGTTGACGAGGACCTGGCGCAGACGGACCGGGTCGCCTACGAGGACGTCAGAGACGTCGGCGGACACGTCATAGGCTAGCTCCAGGCCCTTCTTGTGAGCACCCAGAGCGCAAGGGCGCAACATGCCGATCAGGGTGTCACGTAGCGAGAAGTTGATCGACTCGAATTCGAGTCTGCCCGCCTCGATTTTGGAGAAATCGAGGACATCGTTGATGACCCGCAACAACTGCTCCCCGGACTCCTTGACTGCGCCGAGATACTCGCGCAGCACCGGTGCGGGGTCCGCGCGCAAAGCCAGCTCCGTCATGCCGAGGATGCCGTTCATGGGCGTCCGGATCTCATGGCTCATGTTGGCCAAGAATTCACTCTTGGCGCGGCTAGCTGCTTCCGCAATATCCTTGGCCGCTTCCAATTCGCGCTCCCGGTCCTGCAATTCCGCAGTGCGCTGTTCGACCGTAAGCTCGATGCGTTCGTGGGTTGTCTCCAGCTCAGCTTGGCGATCAGCGATGGCCTTCATCTCCCGGACCCCTTGGAGACAAGCCCAGATCAAGAAAAGGTCTTCAAAAACCACCCAACCGACGTGCTCGGCCCAGCGCCATTCTGCTCCGGTGATGATGCCGTAAACGGATTGAGGCCAAAGTATTCCTCGCAACAGGTGATCGGCAGCCACGATAACTGAGGCAGTCACTAACACGGTCCAGTCGCGATAAAAAGCTAGGAATGCAAGGGAGCCAAAAACGTGAAAATGGGTTTCGATGCGCCCGCCGGTAAGGTGGATGAGCAAAGCTCCCATGAGCATCTGGGCTACGGCAATGCAGTGTCGCGTAATCAGGCTTCCTGGACACAATAACGCCAATACGATCGGCACACTGGTAATCGCGCCGCCGAGAAAGATTGCCGCCCAGAGATGAATGTGGATCTGACTGAATTGCCCGCTCCAGGTTCTTGGGGAGATCCACAGGGCAACTGCAATAGCAACAAGCCACTCAAACCCAAGGAGCCCGGCGAACAGGCGGTCCGTGCGTTGAAAGATACTTTGCCGGTGGCGCTGGAGGAGATCGTTGGCGCGCGCTGTCGCCTTCGCGCCCAATCTTTCGTCGTTCAGAGCCGTGGGCATGTTCGGTGTCCTATTGAGAGGAGGCAGGTGCCATGAATAAAGGACAGCCGAAGGTGGGAGTTTGGACGCGTTTTGCCTTGCGCCCCTTGAGCAGGTCGATAACCGACTGCACTCCGAGGTTGTCACCCTGATGCCCGCGCGCAGCGGTAATGCCGCCACTGAAGAGCAAATCGCCGTGAGCGTCGTACAAAAGGACATGCCCAGACGTCATGACTCCAAACCGTTTTGCCTCAATGCCGTCCTGGTCGCAACGTACGTGTGCTCCAGGAATAGCGGCTGCGCTGTGCCAGTTCCTGGTTTGCTCCCAGTTAGGCGAAAAAGTCTCTGGTTTGAAGAAGAGCACGTAGGTGCTTACAGCTTCTGAACAATTGTTCATTATTCGAGTTAATTCTTCAATGCTAGCGCTGGTACAGGGGCAATGAGGGTGCGCGAACATGACCAGCGTTGGAAGATTTGCCTTTCGAGGAATAGTGGTGGCACGCGGCCAAAACGTAGGCGTCATCGCCCTGGCCCCTGGCCTGACGGCGTAGTCCGTTAGTAGCAAGAAACCAGTGCCGACTGCGGCGATCCAGGAAACTCCGGTGATCCAAAGTCCTAGGCGACGGTTCAGCTGGCTTAGCATTGGTTTTCGCGTGTTGGAGTGATGATGGCGCAATTCATCGTCTTTTGTCACGACCCTCTCAACTCATCGTGTGTCGTCTAGCGATTGCTGGCCCGTACGATAGACCTCTGAATGGGCACTTCCTTTCCTGCCGCCTGCCACGTTATCCTTGTGACTGAAAGCTCCCCGGCCGAAACTCTTCCAACCAGGTGAACGGAAGTTAAGCTCGATCACCGCGGTCGCGCTACGGCGCCTCAACGACGCCGGACGCAATGCAATTCTAGGTGCGCAATGCCCGGCGTGCGTTGATCGCCCTGGGAGAACGAAGATAAACGCGATAGCTAGCGTGTAAAGGACGAGTCCGAACGGGCCGTGGGCTGATAGGCAGCTTACTGCCAGCGGACTGATCTCCGAGAGTCGGCCGTCACAATGGAGTTTGCGCGTGCAGCCCAGGTTTATGGCGTTCAGAATCAAGTACACAGGAAGGGAAAGTGCGGCGTTCATGGCCGCAATCAGCTCCCTTTCAGGGTGTCTCGAGGATCGCCAGTCAGCCATTTCCGTCGCCTTCCGTGTGACGGATTTCGATGGGTATGTGGTGCGTGGACCAAGTGACCACGCCTGCCGCCGCCCTTTGAGGATGTGGCATCCAATTGTGGGTCCCGGCGGGACAACAGGGCTTGTGCAGCCCCATCGCTCAAGGGCCGGTGGTTTTGCCAATGTACTCGGCCGAAGCGAGGAGGTCGGCGATGATCAGCTCATCGGGTGCGTGTTGTTGTAGTCCGGCCACAAAGGCATTGAGCCCAGTCGGGTCGGCCGTGCGCTTGAGGTACTGAGTGTAGAATCCTTGAACCAAATCTTGGTCATATTCCTGGCTACCCAAGATGGCGCCGGCGACCTGGGTACGGGTAGCGCCCTGCGCAAGGGCATTCTCAAAGGCCGTCTGCCCGGAGGAGTCCAGCGAGCGGTTCAGCGCATCCTGATAAAGGGTCGCCAGGAAGCCGGCGTTGCTGCCGCCGGATTGATTTTGGAAGTATTCACTGGATCCCGCGATGAGCGCCGCCACTTGTTCGACGGTGCCGCCGTTCTGCAGGTAAGAGACGAAAGCATTCAGGCCGCTGGGGTCTGCCGTCCGGTGGAGGTACTTACTGTATAGATGTTGGACCTCATCGGTGCGGTACTCAATGCTAGATTCGATGTCCAGGACCACCTGCATGTGACTGATACCGTTGCTGAGTAGATTATTCCAGTAGGCCTGGCCTGGGGCATCTATCGGCCGGGCCAGAAGATCGAAATACACCTGCGTCAACCAGGGCACGGGGCCGCTGGTTTCGCCGTTGCCCCCTGCGCCAACGGAGGTCCCAGCGGAACCGCCAATCGAGTCGTTGGCCGTGTCGGTGACGTCAACCTGTTGATTACCCTGAGTGTTAAGAGTCACGGTGAAGTCATGCGTGCCCTGGTCAGAAAGCGAGAAGGTATAGTCAGCAGGCAAGAGGGCCGACAAATCGGAGCTGCTGAAGTGCACCGTCCCAGTGTAGCTGGTGGCGACGTTGTTGTCGGGGTCCAAGGCCGTGACAGTCACGATGGACGGTTCGCCGGCTATGGTATTGGAGGGCATGCTGACCAGCAGGTGGTTGGCTGCCCCGGGGTTGATCAATGTGGCCGCGCTTCCGGTCATCGAACCATCGCGGGCGTCTGCGACACCGATCGTTTGGCTGCCGGCTCTATGCAAAGTGAAGGTGAAGGTGTGCACGCCGTGGTCTGCGGCAGTAAAGGTGTAGTCAGTGGGTAGTCCGGCCGCCTGATCGGAACTGCTGAAGTGCACCGTGCCGGTGTATCCGGGATCGACATTGTTGCTGGCGTCCAGCGCATCGACGGTGACACTAAAGGAGGAACCGGCCGTAAGAGGCCCCGCGCCTGGAATAAGGCTGAAGTGCGTCGCAGCATCGGCTCTGTAGGTGACCACAGCCGCTTCAAAAGCGCTGGCAGGGAGAGAAAGCGTGCCCGTAGCCGCGTACTGGCCTACGCTCGAGACGATTTCATAGCCGGAAGCCATGATCAGGTCTTGTATGCTCGGAGTCGCCAGGGTTGTGAAGCCTCCGCTCATGGTGAGCGATCCCAGCCCCGACACCGCTTGGGCAGCAAGGCCGCCCAGCACCAGTTCATTGGCCTGCGTGGTCATCGGAGTCTGGCCGGAACTCGGCGTGGTACTCAGCGCGCCGCTGTTGACGCTCGTCTGGTCGAGGGCGTTTAAGCCGGTTAGACCGGCGAATTCGGCGGCATCGGCTACCTCGCTTTCGGCCGTGTTCGGGAAGTTTATGGTGATATTCTGGCCGCTGGAGAGAGGCATCCCCCCCTGCGCTGAGAAGATGAGCAATTGTCCAGCCACCGTCACGCCCAGCAGACTCTCGCTAGCATCTTGGTGATAGCTGTTGCCGGCTGCATCCGTAACGCTTACGGAACCGTTCAGTCCGCTCAGGGGAAGATTGATGGCGACGGAAACGATGATGCTATCGCCGGCGTGAACACCGCTGGCCGGCACCGGGATCGAGAGCGAAGTCGTGCCGGCTGTGACGTTGGAACCTACTCCTAGGTTTTGAATGAGCTGGATGGTGCTGGGCAGCCAGCGATCCTCAAGTAGTTCAACGGTAAGTGAATCGCAGGGATTGTGAACACGTCTACGGCCTACGTGAAGGATCGGTGAGCGCTTGTTTCCTGGAATAAGACGACGCAGACTACTCAGAATCTGAAGCATGGCGATACCTCCGATAAGGCAAGGCGCAGGATTGCTTCATCCTTCCTTGCCTTGCCGGACTGGGAATACTAGGTGCGCTAGGACGGATCGGCAGGCTCCTCTTCGGGGTGCGGTGCAAAGTGATCTAGTCATGTCAATGCGCCGGAGTGAGAAAAGCGCGCGTGCTTCTAGCAAATAGGCTGTTACTCGATGACAGGAGAAAGAGCCGGGCGGGCTGCATCTCGTGGAGCCCCATGCCATCGAGGCAGGGCGTCGTTCCGCCGCGGAAGAAGCAGAACGTTGCCGCGCCCTTGCATGGAGGGTGCCACCAGCAGGTTCGTTCCCCAGCCGCAGGGCTGGTGCTCGAACTCACACAGGGCGCCGCCCTGTGAAGGAACGAAGGACATGTGAAATGCTTTACGAATCCAGTACAGCGCGAACTTCCTGAGCAAGCCCGTTTCGGGTGAAGGGTTTTTGCAGGAACCAGTCTTTCGATTTCAGAATGCCGTGGCGAACAACGGCGTTGTCTGTGTACCCTGAAAAGTACAACACCTTGATCTCCGGCCTCAGCAGGGCCAGCCGTTCGGCCATGCGAGGTCCGTCCATGCCTGGCAGCACCACGTCCACGAGAAGTAAGTCGATCGGGTGAGAATACGATTCGGCCAGACTCAGGCCTTCTTCGGCAGTCGCCGCGTCCAGCACGGTGTAGCCACAATGTTGAAGGAATTGTTTTGTGAGAACGCGCACGCCCTCATCGTCCTCGACGATGAGAATTGTCTCCGTGCCAGGGGCGAACTTCTGGATAGCTATCTGCCCCTCGCCAGCCGATGAAAGGCCTACAAACTCCGGAAGATACAATTTGAACGTCGCTCCCTGCCCTGGCTCGCTGTAGACGGCAATGTGGCCGCCACTCTGTTTTATGAAGTCATGGACCATCGCGAGTCCCAGGCCGACGCCCTTTCCAGGTGCTTTTGTCGTGAAAAAGGGCTCGAACAAAAGGTGCTTCGTGTGATTGTCCATGCCGAACCCAGTGTCACTCACGGCCAGCATGACGTAGCGCCCAGGCTTCACGTCTGAGCGGGACTGACAGTAGCATTCATCAAGTTCGACACTGGCAGTTTCAATGGTCAGTTTTCCCCCGCGCGGCATCGCATCCCGGGCGTTGACTGCCAGGTTCATCAAGACCTGATCGATCTGGCCCGCATCTGCTTTGACCAGGCCCACGTCTGATCGGAGGACCATCGCCAGATCGATGTCTTCGCCAAGCAGACGGCGGAGCAGTTTCTCGCTCTGGGAGAGGATGGTGTTGAGCGTGAGAACGCGCGGTTCCAGAACCTGTTTCCTGGAGAACGCCAGGAGTTGCCGGGTCAAGCCGGCGGCCCGGTGCCCTGCTTCCTTGATTTCTGTAACAAGCTCTCTTGTCTCGTCGCCTGCCACCAGGCGGTCGAGCACAATGTCGCTGTACCCAGAGATAATGGTGAGCAGGTTATTAAAATCGTGGGCGACGCCCCCCGCCAGGCTGCCCAGGGCTGCCATTCTTTGCGTCTGACGGAGCTGCTCTTGCAGCCGCCTCTTCTCAGAAACGTCCAGGGCCATCATGGAGACGCCGACGGCCTCCCCCTGGAAATTGAGAATGGGAGCGGCACTTATGGAGATCTCGGCCCGCGTGCCGTCCATTCGCTGCATAGCAGCCTCGCGAGCCGGAACCCGTTCGCCTTTGCGTATCCGTGTCAGAATCTCTTCCACAAAGTGGTCGTCTTCGGGGGTCTGCAAGATGGAGAAGTGCTTGCCGACGATTTCCTCCTTGGAATAGCCAAGGAGCCGCTCAGCACCAGGGTTCCAGGTAGTGACAAGGCCATCGAGGGAGGTGCTGACGATGGCATGCTCGGAACTTACGACGATCGCGGCCAACTTGCAGGATGCCTCGTCCGTCTTACGACGCGCGGCTACCTCCTCGGCGGTCGCCACGATCGGTTTGGTATTTCCGCCCGGCCCCGGCACTGCTGTCCACTTGGTCCCGGCCCATTGTAAAGAGCCGTCGGGACGCACAATGCGGTACTCGGCTTCCAAAGCGCCTAGCTCGCGCATCACGGCCATGCTTGCCGTCACGTGCTCTCGATCGTCGGAGTGGACCCCATTCGCGCGAGAATGCGCGGCGACGTAAAGCCTCTGGCAGCTAGGGCCCAACAGATCTGCAGAACCGGAGCTGACATGCAACCCTTTATTTGCTTCGGCATCGAGACCGCAAGAGACCTGCGGACCGTTTTCAGCCAATTGCAGGAGCCATTTCTCGTTCTCCAGCAATCTCGCCATCTGGGAATTCCTCTCCGTTACGTCGAAATGACATACCACGACACTGCCTGGACTCCGGTCCAACGGCAAGACGTCAAGAACAAGCCAGCGTTGCCGCGAGAGAAAACGGCGGGTGTACTCCAGGGTAATTCGAGGGACGGATCCGTCCATCACGGCCCGAATGCTCTTATCGGCTGCCAGTGCTACTCCGGAGTACGGCCCCGCCGCAGCTCGGACACAATCAAGGTAGTTGACTCCCGTGTTTGCTATTCTGTGGTCGCCGTACCGGTGAGCCGCCTGCTTCCACTTCTCGTTGACGGCCATGATAATGCCGTCGGCATCCAGGATGGCAATACCCGCTGGAAGCGAATCGAGGACAGCCTGGAGGAAGTGGTCGCCTTTCCTAGGGTCGCCCACGCCGCCGCGCTCGTCCCGATTCCACGCGTGTCTTCGGTCTCTTCGAGTGAAAGAAGCGTCGCTGGGTCGCCAAGGAACCGAGCGGCAATTCGCCATGCTTTGTGACATGACCTAGTCTCCGGTTATTTCGGCGAGCGGATTGTTTTCACGCATTCGCCGGTTCAAAACATCCAATTTCTGTGCAAGACCCGCCAGGCCGCTCGCACGGGCCGTTCTCGGCGTCTTGTCAATCGAATTCTGCAAGTGTTAATGCGCTGGGCACGATAAAGCGCGCCTGTTTTCCGCGTTTTTTTTCTAGCAGTGAATTCAGGGCCACCCTGCTACTCGGCCAGGCGAATCTGGCTGCACGGCGGACCGGGGCGTTCGGAATCTATCGACTTTTGCGAGGTTGTAGGCGATTCACTCACCTTGGCATCTGGTTGGTGAGAGGGCCTCCGAACAGGTATCCGCTTGCCGCCGAGACGACGAATAAGCTTGGTTTTTAATCTGGACAGACCAGAATCGTGTTCCTGTTGATCCATGACGAAACCTCCGGTGAGAGCATATCCCGAAGACCTGGTTCTCAGACTCTCTGCTCGGACGCCCAGCCACTTGCGTGTTGGTCGGCGCGGAGTGCAAGGTCCGTGCCGGGTCATCTGAGTCAAGAGTCTGCCATTTACGTCAATGCGCCACCGGGAAGAAAGCGCGCTTGCCACATGCAATAGCGCTAGATCCTTACTACGTACGTCTACGCGCACATGCCTGGGGCTGGAGCGTAGACGACCGTGCAGACAGCGAGCTCTAACGCATATGGGAGATACGTAGCTATACGCGCACGGCTGACTCTGACACCTTTTGCGCCTGCATATACGGGATCTCAGTAGGGTCCTTAGCGCCACGAGGTATCTTGCCGCTAGCACGAGAAAACTCAACTGTAACCGAATACACCGAATCCGTGCAGCTTTCTCCCATGCAGTAGAGGGATGGCCTACCTAATTCTCATAGTGGCGGCGCTGCATATTTCAGGGGGAACATGGCAAACTTTTGCTCACGGCCGAGTGCCCTGGCATTCTTTGCTTTGTCAGAACTTCAGAGCTATGGTTTACAGCGAGATATGCGACCGACATCATGAACGTCGCCGCTAGCGCAGGTGTGATGGCTCATCTCCCCATTAAACCACTCAAGCCTTTTCGGCCATTCACCATTTGCAAGCCCCGGGCATCTGTCGCAGACGCGACCGTTAAGCGTTTTCCCGAGTGCCGCGATCCTTGCTGTGGCGAATGCGCCAGGTACTTGATGTAATCATGGGTCCAGACGAACTTGACGCACTGCTCCAGGAGTTCCAGGCGGGCGATGGAGCGGCAATCGAGAAGGTCTTCCTGGCGGTCGCGGCGGATTTGCGCAAAGCAGTGGACCGCACGATTCCCGCGCGTCTTCGTACCAAGGTCGATGCGGATGACATTGTCCAATCGGTGTGGACCAGGCTGCTTCCTGGTTTCCGTCGGTCGCGTTGGGAATTTGAGAGCGCGGGCCATCTCCGCGCATTTCTGCTGAAGGCAACCCGCAATCGACTCCTCGAGGGCATCCGCCGACACCGCGGCGCCATGAACCGTGAAGAGCCTCTTTGCGAATCTGCAGGCGCTGACGCGCGCGCTGTGGAAAAACCTCGTCCAAGTGCATTTGCGCGAGCTGGAGAATTGCAGGAACGCCTATTGACAATGTGTCCTCAAGCCCATCGAGAAATTGTGCGCCTCCGGCTCAAGGGATTGCATCTTGCGGAGATCGCGGCGCGCACTGGCTTCCATGAGAGCAGCATTCGCCGGATCCTTTACGATCTTGCGCGGCGCTTGAATGCGGAGCAGAGCGCGTTGCTCATACGCCCGGGAGTGAAGAAGGCTGGCGTGCCAGGCCTACCGCGGCCGTTTCACGGCAAAGGCGCGGCCAAAGCATGAACTCCGATCTTCAGGAGCAGGTGTCAGTGAGTTGGTGATGGGATCTGTTGCTGAGCAAAGACATGCGGAGGGCGCCCACGTGTCCGTGTTGGTCGTCTGCGACTGCCTGGAGAATCCGACTGGAGCGCGCTTGGCTAGGCTGCTGCAAGGGCGGGCTGGCGCCCAGAGTGTGTTCACCGCGACCGGTGAGGAAATCGTCAGAGCCGATGTTCAGGCGGAAGCAGTGTTCGTCGTCCTTTCGCCGCATCCCGATCGAGCCTTGGAGATGGTCGCACATCTTCGACTCGCATTCACAGGAAATGTGATTGCCGTCGGGGAGGCTTCCGAATCCCGGGTGATTTTGCAGGCGTTGCAAATTGGTGCCGATCATTACATTGATGAGGCTAAGCTGGAATCCGGCGTGGAGGCCGTGTGGACGCGTATTCTGAACAGAAACACACGCCCTTCACCGCTGGCTCCTGTTACGGCGGTCTTGTCGGCCAGCGGAGGGAGTGGGGCGAGCACGGTGGCGACCAATTTAGCCGTGTGCCTGGCCAGGGCGCGCGGCCCGTGCGCATTGATCGATTTCCACGCAGGGCGCGGAGACCTGGCAGCGCTGCTGGACTTGAAACCTCAGTTCACGCTCACGGATCTTTGCAGGAATGAAAAGCGCCTGGACCGCGCCATGTTCCAGAAGAGCCTCAGCGACCACGCTAGCGGGGTGCGCCTCCTTGCGGCGTCGCCCCATCTCGCGGATGCTCGCCTCGCGACAGTCCATGGCGTAGCGCAGATCCTTGCCATGGCCCGCAAGTCTTTCCCGCAGGTCGTGGTCGATCTGGAGGATTGCTTTCACGACGAACAAGTTCTCCTGCTGCAACAGGCCTCGGACATCCTTTTGGTCTGCCGGCTGGACTTCACTTCGCTGCGCAAGACGTGTCAGATCTTGGATTACTTCGTCAAGCTTGACATTCCTCGAAGCCAAGTGCAGCTCGTTGTCAATCAATACGGCCAGCCTGGGGAACTGCCAATCAAAGACGCCGAAGACGCCCTAGGCCAAAGGCTCACGCTCTTCATTCCGCATGATCCCAAGACTGTCCGGCGGGCCAATAACGCGGGCATACCGATCGTCCTCAGTGAGCCACACAGCAAGGTCGCGCAAAGCCTGGAACAATTGGCGAGGGGCGAGTTCGAGAGGCCGCCCACCTCGTCTTCCTTCTTTTCGCGAGCTTGGAGTGCATCGTCCATCGGCTTTAGAAAGCGAGCCGCAAGCACATGATAGGACCAGCGCGACGGAAGAGCGGACTTGAACTTCCAGCTCTTACCCCCAGCCACAAAAACCGAGGATTGCCCAATGCTACGCACCGCTGTTCCTCAATTCAATGAAGCGCCAAATGGCCCGGAAGAAGAGATCAACACGGATGTTGGGCAGCCGGTTGGCAATGAAGATCTGCGTCAGCTGAAAATCCAATTACATCAGCAGCTCGTGGTCAACATGGACATGGGCGCGCTGGCCGCGATGACCAAGGAGGAACTCCAGCTCGAAGTCCGGCGCGTCGCCGATGAACTTTGCCAGCGAAGCTCCCGTCTCCTCAGTGCCAATGAGCGGGCGTGCTTGGTTCGTGAAGTGTTGGATGAAACGTTCGGCCTGGGTCCGCTTCAGCCTCTCATGAACGACCCCAACGTGAGCGACATCCTGATTAATGGCCCCAACACGGTGTATGTCGAGCGCAACGGGCAAATGCAGCGAGTCAATGTCGCATTCAACGATGCTTTCCACCTTCTACACATCATCCAGCGCATTGTAGGACAGGCCGGCCGGCGCGTGGACGCAGCCAATCCGATGGTGGACAGCCGCTTGCCGGATGGCAGCCGCGTCAATGCGATCATCCCGCCTCTCGCGCTGGATGGGGCCCTGGTCTCGATCCGCCGCTTCAGCATCAAGCCGATCCAGGCCGCTGACTTGATTACCAACAAGTCGGCCACAGCCGAGATCATGGATTTCCTGGCCGCTTGCGTACGGGCCCGGGTGAACATTCTGATCTCCGGAGGGACCGGCAGCGGCAAGACGACCCTCCTTAATGCGCTGTCGGCTTTCATCCCGGAGGAGGAGCGCGTCATTACCATCGAAGACGCAGCGGAACTACGGCTCCTGCAGTCTCACGTCGGCCGGCTCGAGACCAGGCCCAACAACGTGGAGGGGTTTGGCGAGGTAACGACGCGCGAGCTGGTGCGGAATGCTTTGCGCATGCGCCCGGATCGAATCATCGTCGGGGAGTGCCGGGGCGCCGAGGCACTGGACATGCTGCAGGCCATGAATACCGGCCACGAAGGAAGCTTGAGCACGGTCCACGCGAACGACACGCGCGAAGCATTGAGCCGGCTCGAGATCATGGTAGGCATGGCGGGCTTCGATTTGCCGATCTGGGTGATTCGCAGGCAAATCGCTTCTGCGATCCACATTATCATCCAGGTAAGCCGGCTCCTGGGTGGCGAGCGCAAGATCGTCAAAGTCTCCGAGGTCTCCGGGATCGAGGGGGAGAATTTTCTCATGCAGGATATTTTCGCCTTCAAACAGACCGGCGTGGACAAGGAGCGCCGAGCTCACGGTTGTTTCCACGTGACAGGAATTCGTCCACGCTGTCTCGAGCGCCTGGCGGTCCTTGGAACGCCGCTCTCTCCGGAACTCTTCGAGCGGCGCATTTTGGCCCCAGTCATAACCGCGACTGAGGTTGCCTGAACCGGTGATTCCTGGAATGGGGCCGGTGCCCCTTACTAGGAGCCTGCTGAAAAAGGGGTCTGACCCCTTCCACGAAGGGCGCTAGATCCCCAATAAAGTGGGAAATCAGTGAAGCTTGGTAGGGGGTCAGACCCCTTTTTCAGCAGGCTCAGTAGTTACTGGCCCTGTGCGAATGATATCGCAATGGATCGAATGCGTCGGAGACGAGGAAGTGGTCCCATTTTTCGTGATATTTCCGGTCGTGGCGTTTGCCCTGTTCTTGGGCCTGCAACTCCTCGAACGCAGGTCTTCGGACGCCGCGCTTATTCGCAAGCGCATAGCCGACGGAATCAGCAAGAGCGCTCGCCACGTATCGGAGCACATCCTTTTTCGGAACCCAGAACGGCTCCACATCACCGATGATACTTCTTCAGCGAAGCAGCAGCGGGACGCTCCTTCCTTGGGGCCCAGTTCGCCAGGCTTGTACCATCGGCTCGACGTGATGCTTCAGCACGCGCGTCTGCCGCTGACGGGCCGACAGTTCGTGGCGGGATCTCTTTCCCTGGCCCTGTTGCTGGGAGGCGTCGGCCTTCTCTGGGGCGGCATCTTGTTAGGTCCTGTTGGCTTTCTTGCGGGGCTCGCACTACCCTTGCAGCTCGCGCGCCTGCGCATGCAGGCTCGCCAATTGGCCTTCCTGAAACAACTCCCCGGAGCCTTCGAGCTGATGGCACGCGTCCTGCGCTCCGGGAGTTCCGTGACGCAAGCCATCCAGTGCGTCATCGAATCTTACGAGGATCCTATCGCAAAAGAACTTGCCAGCTGCCAGCAGCAGCAGAACTTCGGGTTGCGTCCCGAAGTGACCTATCACGACATGGCCCGCCGTTCGGGGATCCTGGAACTGCACATCTTCGTGATGGCCATGCTGATCCAGCATGAATGCGGGGGCAATCTGTCGGAGGTACTGGATCGGCTTGCCGTGTTAGTGCGCAATCGCTTACGCCTGGCCCAGCAAGTGCGCGCGCTGACGGCCGAGGGCAGATTGCAGGGATCGACCTTGCTCGTGCTGCCGTTCGTCATCTTCGGTGTCCTCTACGTCATCAATCGCGACTACGCCAAGGTGCTTCTGGACCATCAGCCCCTGCTGGCCGCCACCCTAGGCTTTATGCTCGTGGGCGTATTGTGGATCCGGAAGATCGTGGCATTTGATCCTTGAGGGCCCTTGCCGTGCTTAGCAATCCGAACTTTGCCAGCATGTTGATCTTCTTGTCGGTCTTCGTTGTCGTCAGCATCGTAGGCTATCTGCTGGCACTCAAGGCTTCCAGCACGCATCGCCGAGCCATCACGAGAGTCCGCAACCTTCCCTTCGACCGTGCACCCGGCGCGCACCATGGCGCGCGGCCCACGCGTTCCTTGTGGGTCTTCCTCGCAACGTTCGGCTCAACTTTCCAGCACGGCAAGGAGCAGCGCCTGGCCGTCTTGAGAGCTCAGCTGCTTCAAGCGGGGATTGCCAATCCCTCAGCAGTCGGCGCGCTGCTGGGTGCCAGACTCCTTCTGGGTGCCTGTCTGGCAGCTGCCGCTGCGCTGGTTCCTCAGCTCACTCATTTCGGCAGGCTGCCCTATGTTTGTCTTTGCGGGCTCATGGGCGGCGTCCTCGGCATGCAGGCACCGTTGTACTGGCTGTCTTGGCGCGTGCGCCGGCGCCAGCGCGCGCTACGCGCCGCTATCCCCGATGCCCTCGACATGCTGATCCTGTGCCTGGAAGCCGGCGTTAGTCTGCCCGCCGCACTCCAACGGGTTACCGACGAGCTGCACTTGGTGCATCCGCTACTGGGACAAGAATTGCGCGCCATCGAAGGCCAGATGCGCTTGGGTCTGTCTCCCGCTCAGGCATTGAAGCGTTTTGGTGAGAAATCGGGCTTGATCGAACTACGCGATCTGGCATCCATACTGCTGCAATCGGAGCAAACGGGTGCCAGCATCGTGAAGGCGCTGCGTGCCCATGCTGACGATTCTCGCCAGGATCGGTATGCCAGCGCGCAAGAGCATGCGCAAAAGACTGCCGTGAAGATCCTCTTTCCCATGCTGCTGTGTATCTTTCCCGCAGTGTTCATCGTCTTGTTGGGCCCAGCCGCGTTTCAGCTGGCGACACTCTTCAAAAAGTGACGCGGAACCAGGATCGGCTACTTCTTGTGGAATTAGAGGAGCGCCCCGATGATTTCGAGAACGATGACTTCGCTCGCGCTTTCGGCCGCGACCTCTCGGCTGCTGGGGAGGCTTGGACCAACTGTCCCGCGTCGCGGCTTGGCCGCCACGGAGTTGGCTTTGGTCTTGCCTTTTCTGACCTTCATGATGGTGGTCACGGTCGATTACTGCCGGCTTTTCTATGTGACCCAGACACTTTGGAACTGCGCCAATGTGGCGGCGGTGTACGCAAGCCAGACGGCTCAGTGCGGCTCAGCGACTACGCCCACTAATGCGGCGATTCAAGCGGGAGTGAACGAGGGAAGTTCGCTCAACCCAGCTCTCGAAGCGGCTGACGTCCAGGTCGACATTGGCCAGGCAACCGTGACCGTCACCGTGCAATACAACTTCACGACCTTGACGTCCTGGTTCAGCAGCTCCAATACGGTGTCTCTCAGCCGGACGGTTACCATGAACGTTGCTCCGGCAGTAGGGGGATAAAATGGTCGTGCGCCCGAAACATCCTTCAACTCGAATCTGCCGGTTACCCCGGCGCGGCATGGCGGCAATCGAAGCCGCCATCGTTTATCCAGTGTTCTTGCTCCTGCTCTTGGGCATCATTCTAGGCGGCAACGCTATCTTTCGTTATCAGCAAACCGCTTTGCTGGCGCGCGAAGCAGCGCGCTGGACATCGGTCCGAGGTGCCGACTATCAGGCAGACACAAATTCTCCCCCGACCAGCACGCAAGAAATCTTGCAGCAGGCAGTCATCCCTTTTGCCACGGGCATGAATCTCTCCAGTCTCACGGCGCAGGTCCAGTGGGTCGATCAATCGACGGGAACCGCAACTGCCTGGGATAAGTCGCGCCAGTATGTGCATTCCCTTGACCAGAATGGCGAGTACGTGACGAACACGGTTCGCGTCACGGTCACTTATAGCTGGTCCGGCGGCCTGTGGTTCTTGAACAATCTTTTCCTGCGGAGCACGTCCGAGGTTCCGATGGCTTACTAGGGCGAACCCGCTTACCGGGGCACGACAGCTTTCCAGGTAATTCGTGCCGTCGGGAACACAACGGAGCAAGTGTCATGTTCACCCCGCGACCAACCCATTCTCGCAAGCGGCGCCGAGGCGCCATCGTTCTTTGGCTGCTGCTTGCGCTGGTCGCCATCATCGGCACCGTCGCCATTGGCATGGACGGCGGCAGGATGCTGGAGGAACGGCGTCATGCTCAGGCTGCGGCCGACGCAGCAGCTCTGGCCGCTGCTGCCAATCTCTATTCGAACTATTGGACGAACTTCGGCCAGGATCCGGACGGCACCGCGCAGGCTGCCGCTTTATCCTCCGCAGCAGGCAATGGCTACAGCAACAACGGTTCTAACTCGATCGTCACCGTCCATATCCCCCCGCAATCCGGATCCTTTGCCGGCCAAGCCGGCTACGTCGAAGTTATCGTCGAGTCTAAGCTGCAGGCCGGCTTCTCGAGCATTTTCACACAACAGGGTCTGCCGGTTCAGGCCCGTGCGGTTGCCATCGGCCAACCGCTCAAAATTGGCCTACGTGCCTTGCGCTCGAGCGGGGCCGACGCGCTGCGTAATAGCGCTCTTGCCTTAACTGTGCTGAACGACCCGGTCATAGTGAATTCGAATGATCCCGCGGCGTTTGACCAGGTGAGCTTCGGTGTCGTCGCGGCGTCGACCTATCGGATTACAGGGGGCTACGTCAACCCGGGCGGTGCCATTATTTCTGGGTCGATGCACACGTACGTTCCTCCCTCGCCCGACCCCCTCGCGTTGCTCGCGGTGCCGAGCACAGCGGGCGTCCCCGTACGCAGTACAGGGCCGCTGACCGTCTCTGGTGTCGTCACGACGCTGCAACCCGGAATTTACAAGGGCGGCATCACCATTCAAGGCGCGTCTTTGCTCGGCATAACGACGCCTGCCGTCGTTCTCATGATGCCCGGAAATTACATCATTGAGGGAGGCGGGCTCACGATCGGCCAAAATGCGACGGTCGTCGGGCTGGAGACGATGATTTACAACACCAGCGGAACGATCCCGGCCGGTTCGATCTCCATTGCGGGTGGACTGTTGACGACCGTGACCCTCACTCCTCCGCTCAGTGGCACCTATCAAGGAATCCTGATCTTTCAGGATAGAAATGTAACCGCTCCCCTGACGATCAGTGGCTTGACGGCAGTTTCGGTGTTCACAGGAGTTGTCTATGCAGCCTCAGCCCAGTTAAACCTTACCAATAGCTTGAGCGTGGGAGCTTTCCTTCTCGGGGGCGCGTATGTCGCCAGTTCCATGACGATTCAAGGAATCGGACAGATCAATATCGATATCCAACTCAACCCCCCGCGCATTCCAAACGTGCATCTCGTCGAGTAGGAAGGGCACCGGAGTCCTGAGCAACCGGAGTGATTACAACCCAGCAGATACGAGAAAGATAAAAACCTTGCAGATGACCGTGGACATTCCAACCTTCCTTCGAAACCTGGAGCGAAGCGGCTTGCTTGAGGACGGCCGACTGGCTGAGCTTCTCATCGACATTGGCCTTGCTGCGCGGCCAGAAATCATGGCAGAAGAAATCGTTGCCAGGGGTTGGGCGACGGCTTATCAGCTGGCACAAGTCATGCAGGGCAGGCTGGATAAACTCTTCTTGGGTCAGTACCGCATCCTGGATGAAGTGGGCAAGGGCAGCTTCGGCAAGGTCTATCGAGCGATACACCCCGTGATGAATCGCGTCGTGGCCGTCAAGGTCCTCGAGCCTGGTCTCCTGGACGATGGCGAAACCCGCGACTGGTTTCGGAGAGAAGTCGAGGCATTGACGCACCTTGTCCATCCGAACATCGTCATGGCGTATGACGCGCAGGAGACGCCGGACAGCTTATTCGTGGTGATGGAATACGTGGAAGGACCGAATTTGGATGCCTATGTCCGCGACAATCAACCGGTGGACATCCGGCATGCTTGCGACATCATCAGCCAGACGTGTCTTGCGCTGCAGTACGCCCACGAGAAAGGCATTGTTCATCGCGACATCAAGCCAGCCAACATACTTCTGCAAATAAATGGTTCCGATAGGACCCGATTAGCGGACCACGCAAATTCTGCTCGGCGCAATCGTGGCTTGCCGCGTCCGACGGCCAAAGTGGCTGACTTTGGTCTGGCCCGAATTCATCAGCCGGACAGGGGTAGAACGAACACAATCCGCATCCCAGGAGACTATGCTACCGCGGGCACGCCGGCCTTCATGGCTCCGGAGCAGATGACCAGCATTCACGATGCCGACACCCGTTCCGACATTTACAGCCTGGGATGCACGTTCTACTATGCGCTCACCGGGCGACTGCCGTTCGAAGGGGACTCAGCAAGCCAAGTAGCCATCGAGGGACTAAGAAGGGAAGCTATACCGATTGAGATTTTGCGGCCGCAGGTTTCACCCTATCTCACGACCGTGATTCGCAGGATGATGGCGAAGAATCGAGAGGAGCGCTTCCAGACGCCAGCGGACGTTGCCAAGGAGCTCAGGTTCTTGCAGGGCCTCCAGCTCAACTGCCCAGCGGCCGCATATTCGCTCCCAAGCACTTGTACGCCTGTCGTGCTGGCTAGCACTCAGCCCGTCACGAGCACGAACGGCTTGGAACCGACAGCATGCGGTCTACCCAAGGCTGCAGAAGAAAACTCGGCGAACTCTTCCGTGCCCCATCCGGATTCAAGCTGGGGGGAAGTCTCCGACGAAGTCCCCCTTGTCGAGGCCTGGAAGCAATGGTGCGATGTTGTGATGGAGGCAGCGCACAACAGACAACCAAGGACCGACGCAGATGCATATGAGGCGTTGTATGACAGGATCATGAAAGGCCGTCAAACTCTGCGCGCGGATGACGCTGGCATCGCCAAGGAGGCGGCTCTCCACCTCGCGGCTGTCGTAGAACCGTGGATAACGCTCGCTGCGGTAACGGCGCTGGATGACATCGGCATCCACAATCTGCTGCGGCTGTGTCGCACGGTCAACGCAGAACTTGATGATACGGGTCACCCGAAAGGTTCTGCCCGCCTGATCGTGACTGCCGCCTCTTTGTTGGTGAGCGCCGTGTTGACGATCCTGATCGCCGACGTCATCCCGAGAAAAACCTACTTTTCTACGGACACTTTTCAATTGAGCATACCTAAGCCCCTCGTGCTCTTCACAATCGGATTCCCCATTTTTGTTCTGGCTTGGCTGGTACTTGGCAAGTTCCGTCGTTCAGTGAGGTCAAGGAAGGTCGCCACGGCGCCGAAAACGTTGCCGTCGCGAACAATCTGATGCGGTAGCCCCGGGGCTGAACTTCGGTTCCCGGAAAATCGAAGTTTTATGGACATTTGCACTTGCATTGTCACGGCAGCAACTTGATACTTATATCCTATAACAACTTCGTTTTGATCCGCAGTGGATTTGCAGGGAAGTTTGTAGAGCGCGCCAAGAAGGACGATCGGGCGAATCCCTTTTGGATCTGCGAACGACGAAATGGTTTGGTGCGCATCTGCCTTGCCGAGACCTTTCCCCCTGGGCCTTCGCCGGCGATTGTGTCCCTGTCCGATCCAGGCTGCAACCTACCTTGGTTGCCTTGCTGGAATTGGAGCAAAGGTTTTCGAATTACGCCGTGTGTAGGTCAGGCCAATCCGAGGGTGTGCCTCCAGTGGTGAATGCTGTTTGCGATCCATTGGTGGCTCGGACGTAAACGGTGGCTTTGGGGATAGGGTGTTTACCAATCTGCGGGATTTAGTGCTCCCTCTGGGCCAAATTCGAGCGCTCATGAGGATCGCAGATTTCAGAGCATGTTGAAGAGCTCGGGAGGCTGCCGCCTCCCGGGTTTGTGTGAAGGAGTAAGGGGCCTGGCCCCTTTCCTGACAGGCTCTCTGCTCAGCGTGCTCCCATCCTTGTCCCCCCAAAATTGGTTTAGTCGGAAACAGTTGTCCTTGTCGTTGATTCCTACAATCACCGCGTCTGCGCATGGCCTCTCACCGGTCAGCGTACGCAGCGCGAACGGCTCTCTAAACTTCATCGTGACCTAAGAAGGAGTTCCCAGTGCTGCTCACCTGGTGGCGAAGAATCGTTCGGGAGAAGAGCACGTCGTCTCGCAAGGGATTGGGTTTGCGTTCTGCGAGCAGCACGCCGCTGTCCGCGGAGCTACTCGAAGCCCGAAATCTACTTGCTACACCTATCTCGGGTGCTACTTTTGCTCCGACTTACATCATTTTTCGGCCGGATGGCAAGTTCGGTCCATACCAGAGCCCTGGCCCAGTTGGGTACATTCCGTCCCAGATCCAGCATGCCTATGGCATAGATCAGATCACGTTTGCGGGCGGGACCATCAAAGGAGACGGCACCGGCGAAACCATAGCGATCGTCGATGCCTACGACGACCCGGTTGCCCTGCAGGAGCTGCAGGCATTCGATCAGACCTTCAGCCTTCCCGACCCTCCGACCTTTCAGAGGTTTGACCAAAACGGCGGCACGAACTATCCGGGCACCGACCCGACCGGCGGTTGGGAAACAGAAGAAGCTCTTGATATCGAGTGGTCGCATGCTCTTGCACCGGGCGCCAACATCGACCTGGTGGAAGCGAATACCCCAAACGACTTATTCACGGCAGAGACAACTGCTGCCGGGCTGCCGGGCGTGGATGTAGTATCGAATAGCTGGGGCAGCGGCGAGTTCAGTAGCGAAAACACCCTCGACAGCACGTTCACGACTCCAACGGGCCACATTCCAGTTACTTTTCTTGCATCGACCGGAGACAGCGGTGCGCCTGGTGGCTATCCCGCATACTCCCCCAACGTTGTTGCAGTAGGCGGCACGAGCCTTTTTATCGACAGCCAGGGCAACTACCAAAGCGAGTCAGGCTGGAGCGACGGCGGCGGCGGCATCAGCCAGTACGAATCGCAGCCCGCCTATCAAAACGGCGTGGTGACGCAGAGCACCTCGCAAAGAGCGACCCCGGACGTCTCGATGAACGCCGATCCCAATACCGGCGTTGCGGTTTATGATTCCTTCAACAACGGCACCCAGACCCCTTGGGAACAGGTTGGCGGCACGAGTCTATCCTGCCCGTCTTGGGCAGGAATCATCGCGATTGCGGACCAGGGGCGCGCGCTGGCAGGCGAGGCATCCTTGGACGGTGTCAAGGACACGCTGCCCATGCTCTACAAGCTGCCGGCCAGCGATTTCCACGACATCACTACCGGAAACAACGGTTTCCCAGCCGGACCGGGTTATGATCTCGTCACCGGGATTGGTACCCCCGTCGCCAACCTTCTGGTGCCGGGGCTGGTCGGGACGCCGCTCGACTCCATTAGCGGCCAAGTCTTCAACGATCTGAACGGCAACGGCAGCCAGGACCCGGGCGAGCCGGGGTTAGCAAACTGGACTGTTTACCTCGACGTAGCCGGCACGGGTGTCTATCAGACGGGCGATCCCGTGACCACCACGGACGCCAACGGCGATTTCGCGATCACGAGCTTGGCGGATGGCACGTACCCCGTCCGAGAGGTTCCGCAGTCCGGCTGGGTGCAGACGACCGCCACGCAGGACATCACTGTCGCCAACGGTCAACACGCGACGGGCGTCTCAATTGGAGATTTTCAACTGGCCACGATCAGCGGCGAGGTCTTCAACGACCTCAACGGCAATGGCACCTTAGATCCCGGCGAGCCTGGTTTGCAAGGCTGGACAGTGGATCTCCTGAACAGCCAGAACAACGTGATCGCGACCACGACCACCGATGCCAATGGCGATTATTCTCTCACCGGCATCGGACCAGGGACGTTCACCGTCCAAGAGGTTCTACAAAGTGGTTGGACCCAAACTGCCCCTGGAGGTCCAGGAACCTACCGGGTCACGACGGTCAGCGGCGCCACCGATGGCGGCGATAATTTCGGCAATTTCCTGCCGGTAACCATCAGCGGCGAGGTCTTCAACGATCTCAACGGCAACGGCAGCCTGGATCCGGGCGAGCCGGGTCTCCAAGGCTGGACCATTCAGCTTTTGAACAGCGGCAACACGGTCATTGCCAGCGCCACCAGCGACAGCAACGGCAACTACAGCTTCGCGAATGTCGGTTCAGGAACCTACACGATTCGAGAGACGCTGCAAAACGGCTGGGTGGAGACTTATCCCGCCGCTCCGGGCACGCACACGGTCACGGTTGTCAGCGCGCTCAACGCCCAAGCTGAGAATTTCGGGGACTTCCTACCCACCACCATCAACGGCGAGGTATTCAACGATCTCAACGGGAACGGCGTCAAGGACTCTGGAGATCCCGGCCTGCAAGGCTGGACGGTCGAGCTGCTGAGCAGCGGCGGAGCCGTTCTGAGCACCACTGTCAGCGATATCAACGGCAACTACAGCTTCGTCAACGTCGGCCCGGGGACGTTCACGATCAAGGAGGTTCTGCAATCGGGATGGTTTATCAGTCTGCCCACAGGAGCCGGCACCTACTCCGTGACTTCGACCAGTGGGACCGCAATCACGAATGAGAACTTTGGCGATTTCCAATCCGCCACAGTCACCGGCGAGGTGTTCAACGACCTCAATGGCGACGGCATTCTCGACAATGGTGAACCGGGACTCCAGGGATGGACCGTCGAACTCTTCGACAACAGCGGAAAGTTGGCAAGTAGTGCGGTCACGGATGCCAACGGAAACTACCTGCTCACCGGCGCCGGGCCCGGCACATTGACGGTGACCGAGGTAGTGCCTACCGGTTGGATCCAAACATTCCCAACACCGCCGGCCGGCCATTCCGTAAATGCGACCAGCGGCGGCCTCGTCACGGGCCAGAATTTTGGCAATTTCCAGAAGACGACGATCAGCGGCGAACTTTTTGTCGACGTTAACGACACAGGCAGTCTGGCTGCCGGCGACTCAGGTCTCAGCGGTTGGACCGTCCAGCTGCTCAATGCTACCACCAGCGCTTTGCTCGCCACCCAAACGACGAGTGCCAACGGCGGTTACACATTCGGGGTTGGTCCGGGGAGATTCCGCATCCGCGAGATCGCGCCCGCCGGGTGGATTCAGACGACCACGAACCCCGCCGATATCTTCGTGAATAGCGGCACTGCCTCGTCCGGCGTCAACTTCGGCAATTTTCAGTTGGGCGTCGTCAGCGGCCAGACCTTCCAGGATTTCAACGGCAACGGCGTACAGGACGCCAACGACACAGCATTGGCCGGTTGGACCGTGCAGATCCTGAATCCCGTGACCCTCGCTGTTCTGAACAGCCAAACCACGGCTGCCAATGGAACCTTCAGTCTGGTCGCCGGCGGCCCGGGAACCTATCTGGTGCGCGAAGTTCTTCAGTCCGGCTGGCTGCAGACCACGACCAATCCCGCGGCAATCGTCATTACTGCAAGTGGTACCGTCGCCTCCGGTCAGAGTTTTGGCAATTTTCAGCTTGCGACGATCGATGGCCAGGTATTCCTGGACAACAACGGCGATGGCAGCGAGAACGGCGCCGATTCCGGCTTACAGGGCTGGACGATCCAACTCTACAACGCGGGAACGGGAGCCTTGCTTGCGAGCCAGACCTCGAACGCTACCGGCAACTACAGCTTCTCCAACCTGGGCCCTGGAAGCTACACCGTGCGCGAGGTCCTACAATCAGGCTGGGTGCAGACAACAGTGAGTCCCGCCAGCATCACCACGAGCAGCGGCGGGACCACGACCGGTGTTAACTTCGGCGATTTCCTGCTGGGAGTCATCAGTGGCGAAGTCTTCCAGGACATGAAGGGCAGCGGCGTGGTGACCAGCGGCGATAATGGACTGCAGAGTTGGACCGTCCAGCTCCTGGACGCGACCCAAGGAACCGTTTTGCAGACGCAAATCACGGACGGCACGGGTAATTACCAGTTCAGCTCGATAGGACCAGGAACGTACAAGGTGCGCGAAGTCGTGCAATCCGGTTGGGTGCAGACGACTGCGAATCCGGCCAATGGCACGATTTCGAGCGGCGCTACCATCACGGGCCAGAACTTCGGCGACTTCCAGCTAATCAGCATCGGCGGCCGCGTTTTTGTGGACACGACTGCCGATGGGATCGACTCTCCGAGCAAGCCCGGGTTCAATGGCTTCACCATTCAGCTTTACCGGGACGTGGCTGGAACCGGCCACCTCGTCCAGGGGGCGGATCCGCTCGTCGCTTCGATGGTGAGCACCACCATTAATGGACAGGCAGGCGAGTATGTCTTTAACGGCATCGGTCCCGGCAACTACCTCGTCTTCGAGGTCAAGCAATCGGGCCTTCTGCAGACGGCGCCCGCGCCCGTCGGTGCATACTCAGTAGTTTCTCTCAGCGGCGCAAATGTACTTTCCAACGACTTCGGGAACCTGGGCTCCACCAACCAAAGTTTTGTGTACCAACTCTACGCGGACCTGCTGCACCGCCGCGTCGACCCCTCCGGCATGCTGTACTTCTCGGGTGCGCTGGCTCAGGGGGCAAGCCGTACACAGGTTGTGCAAGGCATCGAGTCCAGCCAGGAGTACCGCACGGACGAGGTGAACAGCCTTTATCAGGCTTACCTAGGACGCGATGTCGATCCGTCGGGACTGAGTTTTGCGTTCTCATTGCTCTCCGGCACGCCTTTAGTCCTGGGATCGCAAAATGTGTTTCTCCAGCTCCAAGCGGACATCTTGGGTTCGACAGAGTTCTACCAGACTCAGGGCGGCGGCACCAACGCGGGCTTCCTGGCTGCGGTTTATCATGATGTTTTGGGCCGGGTCATTGACGCCAGCGGCGCTGCCGCCTTCGGCGCGGCCCTGTCGGCCGGAGTTTCGCGGACCATGATTGCCAAGGCGATTCTGTCGAGCGTGGAAGCAGAGCAAGTGCTGGTGGAAGGCGACTACCTGAACTATTTGCAACGGTCTGCGGACGCGGGCGGTATGGCCGCATTCGTGGGCGCTCTCCAGCATGGCGCCCAGGTTGGCGATATCCTCACGGCGATAATCGCCTCGGACGAATATTTTTCGCGTGTCTAGTGCGTTGTCAGGTTTGCTTCGCTGAGTTCGTGATTCCGGCCTGGGTCGGGAAAACCGCCTGAACGAGTTGCGGGCCGGCATCTCCGAGGCAGCGCAACCCTGGTAACTGCGGAACTGAACCCGCCTCGACTGAACTCAGTGTTCGTGGTCAGGGTCCCTGCAGTGGAATCGGTTCGAAAGCGAGCAGATTGGCGAAACTGATGGCGTTGCTTGTTGCGTTGGCGGCAAGGTGATCCTTACGACCGTCGAGCATCCGTTCCGGGTGCCAGCCGAGACTGGAAACGCAAGATGGACCCTAATCCTTCTTCGACATGCCAGAAAAACTCCGCCCGCTCGTCCTGCGGAACCCGCCTCAGAAAGTGACTGGACGACATCTCCGACCGCGAATCGAGCAGGACCGCGTCCCGTGATCTATATTTGCGTGGCAACAAAGTGCGGCGTCCTACGCGCCATGAGGTGCTGACGGAGAATTCGTCTCTGACCGCAACTGCAGACGTCTCGTTCTCTCACTGTGGAGCCCGCTGAATCGCGCGATGTTCGCCCCCGGGTCGAATCGCGGCACTGAGCGATGGGCGGGCCAAGCTCCTGCGCCTGTCAAGGCCCTCTTCGCGGGCGCACGAGGATGGGGCATGCCATGCCGAGCCCGGTCGCAACCGTTACTGGAACTCCCACGGTACATCCCGAGGCGCGCGCTCTTTCGTCCGTCTTGTGCCGCCACCGGGTGCTGCGCGACTTGCTGGCCGCCTCCATCGTCCTGGTGGAGGATTGGGATTCGCTCTCCAACCAGGATCGCCAGGAAATCGAAGAATGCACCTCGACCTCCGCCTTGGCAGAGGCGCTAGTTCGCCACAGCTTGCTCACCAAATACCAGGCCGACCGGGTCGAGGCCGGCAAGACCTTTGGCCTTGTCCTGAATAACTATCGCGTGCTCGAACGCCTCGGAGCCGGCGCGATGGGCGTTGTCTTCAAGGCCGAAAACGTGCGTTTACGCCGCCCGGTCGCCCTCAAGGTGCTGGCCCTTGGTCATGAAGGCGACCCACGCCTTCTCCTGCGCTTCTTTGCCGAAATTCGCGCGATTGCTCAGATGCAGCATCCCAACATCGCCGCGGCGATGGACGCCGGGGAGACCCAGGTCAATGGTCCCGACCATCCCGCTTTGCATTACCTGGTCATGGAGTACGTGCCCGGCCAGGATCTCGAAGAGTACGTGCAAGAACATGGGCCGCTGCCCACGCCCAAAGCCTGCGACGTGATTCATCAGGTCGCATCCGCCCTGTCGGAGGCACATCGTCATGGCCTGATCCACCGGGACATCAAGCCTTCGAACATCCGGCTGACCCCCGAGGGGCAAGCCAAGTTGCTCGACTTCGGCCTGGCCAGGCGCTTCGGCCATCGCTTGACCGACCCGGGCACGCTGCTCGGCACCATCGAATACATCGCGCCCGAACAGGCGCGCGACGCGCACGAAGTAGATATCCGCGCCGACCTCTACAGCCTCGGAGGTACCTTGTTCTGGTGCCTCACCGGGCAAAGCCCGTTTCCCAACCAGGGCAGTCTAGCCCATGACTTCGTGCGCCGTCTCAACCAGCCCCCGCCTTCCGCGCGCGCCTTCCGCCCGGACGTCCCGGCGGGGCTGGACGCCATCGTGGCGCGCTTGCTGGCGGTCGAGCCCGACGACCGCTTTCAGGGGCCCCAGGACGTCATGCGTGCCTTGCTCCCGTTCCTCAAGCCTGATCTTCACGAACACTTGCTTTCACATAGCCACGCCAATGGTGATCAGCCCGGCGTGGCCGCCGCTGCAAATGCGCCAACGGCTGCTTCGCGGCTGCGGCATGTCCTGGTGGTCGACGACGAGGCGGCCGTGCGCAAGTTCTGCCGCCACGCCCTCGGAGCGGACGACCTCCAACTCGATGAGGCCGCCAACGGCGCCCAGGCTCTCGAGGCCCTTGCCGCCAAGCCTTTTGATCTGGTCCTCCTGGATGTCGACTTGCCCGGCCTGAGCGGCGCCGACGTGCTCGCCCGCGTGCGTGCCGCGCCTCCTGGGCCGCATCTCAAGGTCATCATGTTCTCCGGACGCGCCTCGGCAGATGCCATGGCGCAGTTGATGATGGCGGGAGCAGATGATTACTTGACCAAGCCGTTCAGCATTCCCCAGCTGAGGGCGCGCATTCGTGCTGCCCTGGTGCTGAAGGAAGCGCAGGATCGCTCCGCGACGCTGAATTGCCACCTATTGGCCGTCAATTCCGAGCTGGAAAGAAACCTCAACGCCCGCGATAGCGATTTGGTCCATGCCCGCAACGCCCTCGTGCTCGCCCTTGCCAAGCTCGTCGAGCATCGCGACACGGAGACGGGCGTCCATCTGATGCGCATTCAGAGCTACTGCCGTTGCCTGGCGCAAGAAGCCGCGCGCTCCCCTGCCTTCGGCGAAGAGATCAATGCCCATTTCATCGACATGCTCGAATGCTGCGCCCCTCTGCACGACATCGGCAAGGTGGGCTTGCCGGACCATATTCTCCTGAAACCGGGCAAGCTCACGCCCGACGAGCGCGTCCTCATGCAGATGCACACGGTCATTGGCGCCGACACGCTGCAAGAGGTGGCCAAGAAGCATGGCTTCGCGCTCGCCTTCCTCGAGATGGCAGCGGACATCGCCAGGCACCATCACGAGCGCCACGACGGCCGAGGCTATCCGGACGGTCTGTCCGGCTCCGACATTCCCCTGGCGGCCCGGCTCGTCGCCATCGGCGACGTCTACGACGCTTTGCGCTCCCGGCGAGTCTACAAGCCGGCCCTATCGCATACTACTGCCCTCCGGCTGATAGTCGACTCTTCCCCCGGGCAGTTCGATCCCGCTCTTGTGCAGATTTTCCTGCACTGCGCGCCGCGCTTCGAACAGATCTTCCACGACCTGGCCGATTGATGCCTTATCCGAACTCCTTCGGCGTCTCCCGCCGTGTCCTGGTCGCGCGCCGTGGCGTCGTCTCTCGACCCGCCACCGGCCCCGTGCAAACGCGCTGTGGCGCGGTCTCCCGACCCGCCACCGGCCCCGTGCGAGGGCCTCCCAACTGAAATTCGCCCCGCCACATCGCGCCAGCCGCAGGTTGCTGAGCAGTCGTTGCCCTTGCTCCCCTGGCGGTGGTTCTGCTGGCGGCATCTTGCGTGCGAATCTTCAGCGGTTGCGGGCAGATTTCATTTGACCCGCGAGACCAATGCCCTAAACTTGTTTCTAGATCTCGATTTCACCTTCTCATGCTGGGGCCGATTTCTGAACGGCTCGACCGAAACGCAGATTGCTCAATAGAGCGGTCGCTTAACCGCGTACCTACGCGCAAGATCCTAGCAATACAGAGAAAGCCTACGCCCATGCTCAAGCCCACGATTTTCATCGTCGAGGACGAAGGCGTTGTCGCCCAGAACATTCAAGAGATGCTGGAGCAGTTCGGATACTCGGTCTCCGGTAGCGCGTCTACTGGGGAGAGCGCACTCGAGGAAATGGCGAAAGCTCCCCCAGACCTCGCGCTTATCGACATCCGCTTGAAGGGCAAGATCGATGGCATCGAGACTGCCCAAAAGCTCCATGAGTCCTCGCCGATTCCGGTCGTGTACATGACAGCCTACGCCGACCAGCACACCCTTCAGCGCGCCAAAGAGACCGAGCCGCTTGGATATCTGGTCAAGCCCTTCGATGCGAGAGAGCTTGGCGCCGTGGTCGAGGTTGCCCTGCACAAAGCCAAGATCGAGAGAACGCTTCGCGAAAGCGCAGAGCGTTACCGCCAGCTATTCGAAAGCAATCCGCAGCCGATGTGGGTTTACGATGTCGATTCCTTGGCGTTTCTCGCTGTCAACGATGCGGCGGTTGCGCACTACGGGTACACACTCGCGGATTTCCTGACAATGACAATCGCGGACATTCATCCGGCAGAAGACGTCCCGGCGCTTCGTGAGTTCTTGAAGCAAGGACTTCCCAAGCTGAGTGCTCCTAGACTTTGGCGGCACGGCAAGAAAGACGGCAGAATTATTGACGTAGAGATTTGCACGCACGACATCACCTGGGCAGGTCGGGCGGCTCGCTTGGCGTCTGCGACGGATATTACGGAACGAAAGCGGCTGGAGGATCAATATCGCCAAGCTCAGAAAATGGAAGCCGTGGGCCAGTTGGCCGGGGGCGTGGCTCACGACTTCAACAATCTCCTCACCATCATCTCCGGCTACAGCGACCTGTTGCTGACCGATACAGGTCTGGACGACTCCACGAAAGAGTTGGTGCGCGAGATTCACAAGGCGAGTGATCGGGCCGCAAGTCTGACACGCCAGTTACTGGCCTTTAGCCGGCGCCAGGTCGTGGAACTTCGCGTGCTGGAGATGAACCTGGTAATCACGAATGTAGAAAGCATGTTACGCCGGATGATCGGCGAGGATATCGAACTCACGACTGTACTTGACCCGGCAGTGGGTCAGATCAAAGCAGACCAAGGGCAAATCGAGCAGATCATTTTCAACCTGGCCATCAATGCTCGCGATGCGATGGAGCATGGCGGCAAGGTCACTATCGAATTGACCAACGCGGAGCTGGATGCAAACTATGCGCGGACGCATCCGGAAGTTCTCCCCGGCGAGTACGTCCTCCTGGCGGTTAGCGATACGGGTTGTGGTATGAGCCAGGCCACCCAATCTCGAATCTTTGAGCCGTTCTTCACGACGAAAAGCCCAGGCAAGGGAACGGGCCTGGGGTTAGCCACGGTTTACGGTATCGTAAAGCAAAGCGGCGGACACATCGCCGTCTATAGCGAGCTGGGGCAGGGGGCGACTTTCAAGGTCTACTTGCCAAAGGTGCTTGAAAAGCCGGCCAAGACCAGGTCGCAATCTGGTCCGGCGAACCTGGCCGGCGGAACCGAAACGATCCTGGTCGTCGAGGATGAAGACGCCGTCCGGGCCCTGACTCGACACATTCTGCAGTCGAGCGGCTACGCTATATTGGAGGCGCGGAATGGGGCCGAAGGGATAGCTTTGGCAGCGCAACATAAAGGGCCCCTCGACCTTCTCGTGACGGATGTAGTGATGCCGCAGGTGGGGGGCCGCCCGCTGGCCGAGGCTCTTCTGAGCCGGCATCCAAAGCTTAAAGTACTTTATCTCTCCGGCTATACTACCGACGCCGTCATCCGCCACGGTGTGCTGGAAGCCGAGACTGCTTTTCTCCACAAACCATTCACGCCGCGTGCCCTGTTGCAGAAGGTGCGGGAAGTACTCGATGGATAAGTATTGCGGCAGGCTGCATTCGCCGGCAGAGCTGCGGCCGGCACCGATCGCCCAAGCCGCGGAGCGCTTGTCTCACGGACCGAACTGAACGGGATTGGCAAAAAATAAAGTGTCCCGCCGCAACAGCTCGCAGTGTCGCCCAGTCACCGAAGAAGCTATGGACGGGACGATGGAAACCCTAAGTTGGCGATTCCTTCCTGTCAGCTCTCTCAGCCCGCATGAGCCGGCAGCGGTGCTATACCAACTCACCCAATCGGACCGGCTCCTGATACAGTGCCCGCGCCCCGAGTCGAGAAGACGCCCCCAAGGGCCGCGAGGCCCCCAGGGGCGTTACCGAAAGGGACGGAGAGATCAGAGGCTGCTTTGCAGCAGTCGCTCCTCATCGGAGCGCTGCGGGCTGCAAGAGGAAACCGGAACGGGGCCAGGGAACCGCCACATTTTCTCACCCGCTCGCCATAGACTGGCGGATATTCATCCGTGGCATCCATTCCTCGGAACTGCGCCCAGCGGTTTGGTCCTTGACTGGGCGCCTCTTTACTCTGCTCTTCCCCATGGACAATAGCGATCGGATCTACCCGTCATCTCCGGGTGCAGCCAACGCTGGGTCGCCGGCAAGCAGAAGTACTTATTACCGCTGAGGGTGCTGCGTAAACTGCTCCGTGGCAAGTTCCTGGCGGGGATGAAGCCCAGGGCGTTGGCCGCGCTGATAGCTCGCGATCGTTTACCGTGGTGACGAACAGGTTTCCGGATGCTGGATTGGTTGTTCGCTGCCCTGACCGATACGATGGTCAATCAAGTGTCTGGGGAGCAAGTCAACAACAACTAAATGACCGTGCGTAATCTTGCAGCAGACTCTTGTTGGGTGCCATGCTTTCGGGCCCAACCTACCGCTGGTGACTTCCAGGTGCCAAGGCCCGAAAGCATGGAGCAGTCGGCGAACTGCTCCCTGGCGTTGGGGAACGACGTGCTTTCGCGGCCCCGGCAGGTAGGCATGGATGGGTTCGGTCCCGGCGTGGGCCGCAAAAGCATGCCACCCAAGTTCAAGGACCTGCTGCTGATTCGTGCACGCTGATTTAGCGGCGCGTGGTTTTCTTGGTGGGCCATGATCGCTCCGGCGATCCTCCTGGTGCGCCTTGCCGGCTTGGATCTCGTCCAGAAGGCGCGTCAAGGCGGGCCGGTCCATGTTGGCCCCGGTGAAACCGCCATCGAGCCGTTCTCCTCTCATCCCTTGAGAAAATACACATTCCCCCAGTTCGACTCCACTACTTGCCCGCGCGCCCAGAAGTCGGTGACCGTCGTCGTTTGACCGTTGAGCAGTTCCTGCCAAGCGCCGTTCCTGGGGAACGGCACATCGACAGTCTGATTATTCTGCGAAAAATTCAAGACGATCATGAAGAACTCCGGTGCTTGTCCCGGCCCGTTGCCCCAGCGATGGTAGATCAGGATGCCCTTAGCCACGTCTATGCCATAACCTTGAGGGTCGGGCTGCGTCTGCCAGGACTGCCAGTTGTCGGGATAAAAGTTGTCCGAGCGCAAGGCAGGGTGGGCCAGGCGCATGGCAATCAGCTTGCTGAAAAGCCCGCCGAGTGCCGTGCCGATTTTGTCGCCCTGGAAATTCCAGCGCAGCCGGCGTGGGATCACGCGCCGGCCGCTGCCCTGGTCGTCCTCCATGATCCAGTAGTCCTCAGCAAACTCTTCACCGTTGGGCAGCAGAGGGCAGCCGGGAGACGTCAGCTGAGCGATGGCGTAAGGTTGCACTCGATACCATTCCATGGCGCCCTGGTTATCGCGCGCGCCTGCCTGCCAGGCGACTTGCGAGTGATCGTGATTGCTCAAATAAGTCGTGGCCACCTTGTCCGCATCCAGGCCGACATGCGTGTTGAGCGCCCCCGCAAGGCGCGCATCAATCGACCCCTGCCAGAGGTAATCGAAGGCTCGGCCATAGAGTTCGTTGTTCCAATAGCTGGTCGCTCCGATCTGGTTGGCAACGCCGGCGGCGCTGAGATCGAGGAACTCCATAGTGAGCGAAAAATTGGGGTCCGCTACGTGGCCTCGGATGTCGGCGATCAGTTGCGGCAAGCCGCGCTGGTCGCCCGGGGAGTAATAGTAAAGGGCGGCATCCAGGCGGATGCCGTCGATGCCGAAGTTGTCGATCCAATAGCAACAGACGTCGCGCACGTATTCTTGCACACAGCCATTGTGGTAGTCTCGATCGGGCAAGCCGGCGAACTGACCGGCGAACTGGCCTATGTAAGGGGAATCGTCCGGGTCCTGATAGAGCCAATAGTAGGGCAAGCCGAATGCCTCGTCGCCCACGAGGCTTGCCGCGCCGACATGGTTGTACACGCCGTCGAGGATCACGTGGATGCCGCGTCGGTGGCAGTCGGAGATCAGGCCCTTGAGCAAGGACAATTTCTCGGCCGGCGCGTCCAGATCGGCCACATAGTAGTATTCGACCGCGAAATCCTGGACCGGATTATAGCCCCAGCTATAACCGGGGTTTGACCAGGTAATCCAGGGCAGAAACTCGATGGCGTTGATGCCCAGTTGCTTTTGCAGATAGTCGAGACGATCCCGAACTGCGCGCACGGGCGCCTTCATTCCCCGGTATTGGTCGGTAAAATCATCGATGTTGAGTTCGTAAACCACCAGGTCGCGGAGATGCTTGCGGCCGCCGGCCACGGGAGGCACCACATTGTTCGCCGGCGCGCTGCCGCCGATGACGAACCCCGAGTTTTGATTGGCACTGCCTCCGTAGCGCGCACACGGATCGGGTACCTTGCGCGTCGTGCCGTTGGCGAAGGTCACGTAATACTTGTACTGATAAAAACCTTTCGGAATTGCCGCCGGAGTTTGATACGTCCACACCGAGCCCTTCGGGTGTGGCGTCTGCGTCAAGGCAGGACCGTTGGGCCAATCCCAGCTTTTCAGCCCAAGTGCCGGCATGAAGTCGCCGACCACGCGGATGCCGGTGATTTGCGGATTACCATAACTGGGCCGATTGGGCTGGGCCACGTACTGCGAGGGCGACTTGGTTCGATCCGGAAAGAAGAGCTTGAACAGCACCGCGCCCTTGTCGGGATCATCGCCAACCTGCCAGGCGCCGAAGTGCTCATCCATGTAAAAGCCGGCCATCGCTTGCTCCTCGGGTTAAATTTGGATCGGACAACAGCCTTTGCCAATCGTAGGCCAACCAGCCCCCCTCGGTCTTGGAAGTCCATGCGCATTGTCTTTGATAAGGAGATATTAGGGAATGATTAACTGCTGATCGTATTAATTTGGAGATGCAAGCAAGCGTCCGCGGCGTTGGGATGACATGTTGAACGAAGCTGAAGAGCATGCTGAAGATGACTTACCTGGCAAAAGTCGGGGCCGGCGGATCAGTTCAAGCCCCCCTCAATCGCCGGCGTTTCTCGGCTGGGGCTCCCTGCTCCAGCCATTCGATCGCGCCTTCCTCAGGGACGTCGGGGTTCACCCAAATAATCGCCCTCATTTCCTCGATGGCCACAGCGAGTTCCGCACAGTGGTGTCGTGCCTTCTCATCGAGGGAAGCGATGCGAGAATCCGTCGCCAGGGCTGCCTCAAGAAGATGGCAGTCTTTCAGCACAATCGCAAGGACATCTGAATCCTTGCATTCCACTTGGATCTTCTCGGAGATGATCGATGATGTGTGCACGACTCTCAACTTCTTCAGATTCAGCATGGAAACTCGCCATTGCAAAGCAAATGCAGAGGAATGCCTATCCCATTCAAGTCTGATGGGTTCGCTCCAAGCGATGCTGTGAGAGATAGAGCGAATCGCGATGAGGAAGTCCCGATAGCGAATGCCGGTAGGGTACTGCGACTCGTACCCACCGGCAACATGCGCAATCGATGCATCGACAACGAGGCAGCAGTGGGCGATAACTTTCTTGCTCATTTGGCGAAAAGTTTACTCTCGGCGGCATCCAGGTAGCCCTTCTGGGCCTGGAGGGTCACGTCGTCAAAGTCCTCGGGCCAATCGCCGAAGCGGCCGGCTTCGTCCAGGTGGCTGCTGTGAATGATTGTTTGGCCGCTCTCGTCACGCTGGAACCAGTGAAGCTTGACCAGATTGGGCTCGAGTTTTCCCTCCGCCACCAACGATTGCACCCCGAGAAGAAGCAACGAGCTGTGTGTTTCCGCGACTATGCGGACGCCACGCTTTGCGGCCGCGGCAAGGATTTGCGCCAGAGCAAACTGAGCGCGGGGGTGCAGATGTGTTTCCGGCTGCTCAACATAAACTAGCCTGGGTGATTTAACGGCATGAAGAGCCACAAGAACCGGTAGCACTTGTGAAACACCAACTCCAACGTCAGCGATGTTCACGCGGTCTCCCGGTCGGTCTGGGGCGACGTCAGGCAAGCGCCCCACATGCAGTTCAATTTGCACGTCATTAACCGGAGCTGCCGTCACTCCACCCGTCAATTTCAGCAGCTTCAAATCGGCGTTCACCTCTGCAAGGGTCTCTTCCTCATTAGCCATCCATTGGGAAACGATGCTCGCCGTGTAATTCTCAAACGTGCCAGAGTAATTGGTCCCAACGGCCGTTACAGGATAAGTTCGCTCGGGGTTGCCCCTCAGACCCGGCAAATGGATGATCTGAGGAACGATCGTTTCCCATGCGGCCCATCGGCGGCTGCCGGAAAAGGAGATGGCATTGCCAGGTCCTTTCGCAGCCAAGACTGGATTTAGAAAACAACGATCGGGCATAACTTGCCAATGGGGCGGCAGAAACCCTTGCGGCACGGTACGCGTGAATTCCATTCTCTGCGTAATCCCCGTCTTGAGGATGTCTGCCTCCGTCATTCCTGGCCAGAGAGTCGACTCTCCTTTCGGAGATGCGAGCTTCATTTGATCGACAATAAAGCCCATCCTATGCTCTTTCCGGAAGCGGAGTTGAAAACCGTCACCGGTCTCAAGGCGCATTCCGACCTCGAAGCTACCCGCGGACTGGCCGCCCTTGGTCTTGGATAACAATTGATCCGCAGAAGTGAATTTGACATTTGGGCCGTTCAGCAGGATTGGACCGGGGTCGTACGTGGCCTCCAGCGTCTGTTTCAGTAGCAGCAGCGGCTGCATCATACTAGACTTGCCCGAGCTGTTCGCACCCGCCAGGATCGTGAGGGGACGAATTTCGATGGGCTGTACTTCCACGATGGACTTAAACCCCTCTGTCCTTATCTCGGTGATAGCCGGGAGTACGCCTGTTATGGCAAGAGTTATGGTGGCCTTGGCCATCTCGAACCTCTTTTAGCACATTCCGCTGCTAGTGCAATGATTGGGCCACTTCTACAAGTTTATCGATACTGACGTTACTTATCGGCAATTTCTTGCAAATACTGCCTTCGGAGCGGTACTCACAACTTAGCTCGGACTGCCAGCGCTGACATCCCAGCGGTGATCTGAATGGAAAGCGCGGGTGCACCCGGGTTCGCTGCCCTCAGTCCCCTGCAATAAACCACTCCCCCAGCGCAGCCACCCCATGCCACTGAACAGCCGGCGCATCGACGAGCACGGCATTGTGCTGCTTCGGTCGTTTTGACAGAAAGTAGCCAAGATGCGGTTACTTGCCCGCACGAGGCTTCAGCCCTTCATACGGGGCCTTGGCCGGGTCGATATCGGCGAAGGGCAGACGGTCGGGCAGAACGCGCACGGCCGATGTCAGTTTCAGCGGTGTCGGCGCTCCGATGTCAAACGTCAGCTCGACGAAAAAGGCTGTCCAGCCCTTGGCCGGCTGATCGACTTTACCGATGTAGACGCTGTTTCCTTGGTCGTGTAATACAGAACTCTTGTAGGCCGTGCCGATCGATTCGACGCGGAAGTCCCGCGCGCTGGGATTGTGCGCTTGCCACAGGACGACTTGCTTGGGCTTGTCCGGCGTCTGCACGCGGATCGAGCCATCCGCTTCGAAGGTCCAGGAGTATCTGGGCCGTGACTTTCCCGTGAGAACCGTCCAATAGAAGGCGAGGGTGCTCTCGATGGCGTCCGTGTTCTCCAGGCTATGGTCGGCATTGGGCACGTAGCGAAGATACTTCTCCCCCTTCAGATCGTTGTAATAGAACTGCGACGAATCGGGGCAGAAGAGCTCGTCACCGGAAGCGTTGATGATGAACTTCGGCATCGTCACTCGATCCAGGTACGAATAAGGATCTTCGATGGCATACAGGTCCTTCAGCTTGGGAGCATGGGAGCGCTGCAGGATGTTGTGCTTCATGTAGTCGTCGAGCGACCGGGCGTAGAAGCCGTAGGCAGCAACATGATGCTGCATCGAAGCCGGGACGTTGACCACGTCAATCACGGTGGGAACGGCCGCCGCCACGCGCTTGTCCACGGCGGCCGTGCACCAGGTCGTCCAGCCGCGTTTCGAGTCACCGGCCACGACGAACCTATCGATTTTGACTCTGCCGCCCCGCGCGCTTGCGAGAAACGCCTGAATGCAGTCCATGGCGCGGACGGCGCTCTTGGTCATGGGCAGCCTGGCCGGCCAAGTCTCATCGCCCGTCTTCAGATACTGATCCCAGGTATAGCCGATGAGGTCGTCTTCCTTTCGGCTCACACCGTCGTTGTGAAAGATCAGGGGCTGATTGGGGACCATCTTCAGCTCGGCGACGACGCTGTTGGTCGCCTCGGCAATCCTGCGCACGAGCGGATCGACCGACGTCGGAGGCTTGTCTTTGTTGGTGCCGTTGGCGAGGAAGAGAAAGGCGGCATTCGACACCGGCTTGTCGGGCTTGATCACGGTCAACCAGTGTTGCCAAACCGTGCGATCGACGTCGTGGTTGGTCCGCCAGGTTTGCGATTTGAGGTCAATCGTGTATTGTGTGCGCGGGTTGCCTGCAGTTTCATGAACCACTTTCCACGAATACGTCGGGTCGGGCTTGGCGACGTAGCGATCAAGAGCGGTTTCGCCGGCCCGCAGCGCTTCCGTGAGGCAAAAGCAGATGACCAAGAGAAACGCCGGGCGAACGATCCTGCGTTGCAACATAGGTATCTCTCCCTGCACACCAGAGTCAACCCTCAGCGAACCATGCTAATGGCCAATACCATCGATTGTATCCCAACCTATGAGCCGATCGCGCGGTTCTAACTCCGCGTGTTTTCCGGCTCGTGAAGGTTTCTCGGATGCAAAAGCATGACAAGACTTCCCCTGGAAGGAAAGAGCGTGGCCACTTCGTTCCACCGGACGGTGGTACTGCACACCCCCGCTTGTCCTGTATGGCATCCTTTCCTTGCATGATTCTTTGTCGCAAAATACGCCCGCGTATGAATCGAGGGAAACCCGTCCTGTCGTCGGCATTTATCCTGTCAGCGGGTCGATTTTGGTGGGACAAACTTCGTTGACCGCGGTTCCTATTGTGCCTGGCTTGATCTAGAATCGAGTTATCGAGATCGCCGGCAAAATCATCTGCCGGTCCTGCTGGTGATCCGGGGTTTCGGCCAGCCAAGGGCGAAACCGGACACGACAACCTGGAGCATTGCAGTTCCGACCTCGGCATGGTATTTGGGCGCGGCTCCTGCCTCCGCGCGCTCGAGCAATCCAGGGCAACTTTATTGCGCGAACGCAACCGGCCCGTCCTGGGAGCGACGACGCCTGATTCTCACCGGCGCCGACGGGCCATGGTCGGATCTTGACGAAGTCAAAGCTCATCGCATTATGGGGATCAAGATGGTATGCGATGACCGAGTCGACAAAACCCTGCTGGCAGTCATGAGCGTGCGGATGCGTCCTATTTGCGTCCTATTTGCGTCCTATTCGTGCCCTGATGGAGCGAAACGATCGAGCATTGGAAGAAATCGTCGCCCGACTGAGCATCGAGCCGGAGGCTACCGGCATCTGGCAGCGGACTGCCGGTTAAGACCGTGGCTGAATTCGTCAATCGGGCCAACCTTGCTGGGCCATGACGTGCACCTGCGAAAAGCTAAGTTGGCACTACAGCGGCCTTGTTCAGAAACGCGCGTTGTCAATCAAGGACTTGCGTCACCAAAGAGGCGAACAATCGCCAAGAAACTCCTTCGAGTTGCGGAACTTGGGCGAAGAAGACTTGCTCGGCTGTTCCGAGCGATTTGCTTCGTCTTTCGGTCCCATGCACGATTAGATGAGCGTCGATTGCCCTGGGGTTCCAGTCAACGTGTCTTTGCCGCTGCCCACCATTCTCCAGAAGAGCCAGTCGTTCGCGGAACCCAGGGCAATCGTGTCGCCACTGCCGCCGTGGTGTTTTACGGTGGAAGAGTTGAGCTGGTAGCCGCCTGTGATGCCCGAGGACAACCCAGCAACCCGCTGCGCAAATGTGCCACCGTTAGTCGACCAGTAGTCTTCAATCGCCTGCAAAGCGGCCTGGTTGTTGTCGTAGGTCGTGCTGCCGGCGATGACGATGTCTTGGCCCGAGCCGCTCTGGATGGTTGCCTGCCCCGAGCCGCCAATAATCAAGTCATTCCCGGTCCCTTCTTCGAGCAGGATCCCCGAGCCCATGCCCACCAGTATGTCGTTGCCGTTGCCGCCGAAGACTTGCTTGAAGTTCTCGATCCCGCCCGTGCCGGTGGCGACACCGGTGCGCAGGTTGACGTAGAGGCCCGTGGAATAAGCTGAGTAGTCGAGCCGATTGCTGCCGCCGCCCCCGTCGATGGTGCCGGTAACACCCTGCTGGTCGCTGAACACGAAGTCGTTGGTTCCTGTGCCGCCCTTGAGGTTGGCGAATCCCGTGAAGGTGAACGCGCCGTTAATGTTGCCGGCGTTGTTGGCGGTGATGTTCCACGTGCTGGCCGTGTTGGCACCCCTCAGCGTATTGTTCCCACTCCCGCCCGTGACGCCGACCAGATTGATCGCCGCGCCGCCGACGCCGGTGGCCCTACTCGTCTGGAGATTGACACTGACGTTGGTGCTGTAGTTCTGATAGTTCAGAGTCCCTCCTCCCGTGCCGCCATTGATATTGCCGGTCACGCTCATGCCGGCACCGAAGACAAAGCTAGTCGGCTGACCGCCGCCGGTGAGGTTCTGGATCCTGATGAAGCTGGGGATGACGGAAGTGTTCAGATTGCCTGCATTGTTGGCGGTGATATTGAAGGTGTCGGCCAGGTTGGGCCCGACGATCATGTTCCTGCCGCTGCCGCCATCCAGTCTGCCCGTCAACGAGCCATTGCTGCCCACCGTGAACGTATCCGCACCCGCGCCGCCGGTCAGATTCCCGAAGCCCAAGAAGTTGAAGGAGTTGACCGTGCCACTGTTGGCGCCGCTGATGGCCCAGGCGTTGGTCGTGTTGGCGCCTATCAAAGTGTCCGAAGCCGTGGAAGTCTGGCCGAGCGCGGTCTCGATGTTGGAGAAGGAGCCTCCGATAG
>DATGZX010000399.1:0-4747 GCA_035296965.1 Gemmataceae bacterium | reverse complement strand
CACCATCGACCAGGTCGGACAAAGGGCAGATCGACCGACGCCGACGGTGACGAGGATGTTGCGGAAGAACTTCTGCTCAACAAAATCTGCACCAACCGGCTTGACAACGGATCCTTCATAGATGCCATGCTTTCGGGCCCGAACTCCTACCGGAGACTACCGAGCGCCATGGCCCGAAAGCATGGAGCAGTCGGCGAATGGTTGCTTTGCGTTGGGGCACGACATGCTTTCGTGGCCCCGCCAGATAAGCATTGGTGGGTTGGGCCATGCTTGGGCCACGAAAGCATGGCATCCAATCTCCTAGAAGAGACTCGATGCAACCCGGACCGATGCAAATCGGCCCGGGTTTTTTCGTTTCCCGGCTCCGGAGCCGTAGCACAAGCTTCAGCTTGTGCGCCATTCGCGCGGCACAAGCTGAAGCTTGTGCTACAACAGAACCGCCCCCCTCCTTGACAAATCCTCCCCTACCTCCATAGGATCTACTCAAGGTTTGGAGGTCAGTTGTCATGAGGACGTTGCCGCCTGGACCTCTGTTGGCATTCGAGTCCTTCAGGTTCACCGCGAATCGCATGTTTGCCATTCACCATCCGGGATTTACCTGACTGCCGCACTGCGCGTGACGGCGTGCCCGGCCCTTCTTTGTCGTAACATCCAGAGTTTTCTTGGCGTCGTCCATGCCGGAGTCGCCCTCGCAAGAAGATTTGTTGAGGTTCCGCGCCTCCCCTAGCATTGCTGCAAGCGCTGCGTCAAACTAAGCGTTTTCTTGTTCGAAGTTCACGGTCCTGAGGCCCACTTTCTCACGAGGAGGTTTGTTCCATGTTCAAGTTCCGTATCGCCGTAGGATCCGCTGTGGTATTGGCCCTGTCTATCGGCTGCGTTCTGGCTGCCGACAAGCTCACATCCGGCCCGCAGGTTGGGCAATCGGTTCCCGGCCCCTTCCACCCGCTGAACATCAACGGCGCGAAGGCTGGCGAAAAGAATTGCCTGTACTGCCAGAACGGCACCAACCCGGTCGCCATGATTTTCGCTCGCGAAGTCAGCGAGCCGTTGACGACCCTGATCAAGAAGATCGATGCCTGCACCGAGGCCAACAAGGACGCCAAGATGGGCAGCTTTGTCGTATTCCTCAGTGATTCGGAAGACCTGCAATCGAAGCTGAAGGAAGTCGTCGACAAAGAGAGCCTGAAGAACATCATTCTGAGCATCGACAACCCGGCCGGCCCCAAGGGCTACAAGGTCTCCAAGGAAGCCGACGTCACGGTCGTGCTCTACACGAACCACACCGTGAAGGCCAACTTCGCCTACGGCAAGGGTGAATTGAAAGACAAGGACATCGAGACGGTCGTCGCCAGCGTCCCGAAGATTCTGACCACGGAGTAAGAACCGCGTCGCACGATTGATTTGACGGGCCAGGGATCACGCCAGCGCACCGCTCGAGCATTCGCTCGGGCGGTGCGTTGTTTTTTTGGCTCGCGGAATTTCGTGCCCTTGGCACTCGGTATCAAATCAAGACGAACCGTCCGCTCTTGGCGCGGCTGTGTTCGCGCGCTGGCGCTGCTATATTAGAATCGCCCTGTCGAAGCCCACTTGCTGGAAGCACCCAAATGGCTGAAGAGCATACGAAGGGTGCCCGCCCTTCGACTCGCGAGAAGCATCAGCGGGGACAGACTCGAAAGCGGAAGGATCGTAAGGGGGGAGAGAAGGGCGACAAACGTCGGGCGTTTAAGCGCTAGAGGAGACCACGATGGCCAAGAATAGGATCGAGACACTGATAGAGCGTGGCGATTGGAAAACGGCGCAGGGCGTGATCGAAAAGCAGCTGCAAAAGAAAACGAATGACCATTGGCTGTGGTCGCGCCTATCGGCAGTGAAGTACGAACTACGGGATTACCGAGACGCCCTTGACGCAGCCCAGAAAGCACTGACGATCGTCCCTGATTGTCCGCTAGCCCTCTGGAGTTATGCTAACGCTGCGGAGATGGTTGGCGAGACTTACGGGGCCTTTATCTTATATCGGAAACTGGCCAGGCGGGGTGTTCAACAGCTTCGGGAGCCTGATGCGGATGCGAACGAGTGCTGGGAAGGACCGGACTGGACCGCAGGTCTGATAGCGGATTGCGTGTTTCGGGCTGCCCTTTGCATGGAAAAGAACAAGAGGGGTGACCTCGCGGCTGAGGGCTACAGAGAATACCTCAGCTTGATCGAAGCCGATTCGCGGATACCAAGCATCTACTCACGCGAGGATGCCATCGAGAAACTGAAAGAGCTGATGCCGAACGAAAGCGACAGGCGCGAAGCGGCGATGAAGCGATTGGTGGGGACCAAGCTTTTTCGGGCTGCGATAAAATAGCCTTCGGGCGGCGCGGTGCGGGAGTAGCTAGGGCACACTCACCCCTCCGGGTGATCCAGCAGCTCCTGGAGCCGCGCCGCCAGATCCGCAGGCAGGCGCTCACACCAAGTCTCATCGATTAGGCCGACGTCGATCATGTCCAGAAGATGCATTTGATCCTTGCGCCGGAAGGATGTCAGCTTCATCCGTACCAGCGCTGCCAATTCGAGCACGCGAAAGCGGCTGCTGGTTTCGCCTTCGCTCACATCCGGAGCCGGCTGGCTATACTCCTGCTTGACCTTTTCCCCGGCGAAAACGACGTGCACGGCGTCGCGCGCTTTGGCTTGCGGGCCGTCGAGGAAAAAGTCGATCCCCGCCGCGTGACGATAGACAAACCCCGCCTCTGCCAGGACTTTCTTGGCCCGTTCCAGATCGGCCCGCCGCAACAGGATGTCGACATCTTGCGTATTGCGCACCGCCGCCTCGTCAACCCGGGAGACCCAGGCGGCTACGGCGTTACCGCCCACGACAGCGTAGGGCACACCTGCGCGTTCCAGCACACTGGTCGCCCGCTCCAATCGTTCGCGGACTTTTTCCACGGCTCGAATCATCCTTTCCCAGGAAATGGGACCGATGACGATGTCTGCCATGAAGGTTCCTCCTCGGGCCAAGCGTCAGCTTCTTTGCCGGGACCCCCGTTATTCTACCGCCCTCGGAGGACCGCTGCTATCCGACCCGGCGGGGGCCTATTGATGGCCGAGCAACCAGTGCCTCATGCATCGGATGCCCCTCGCCCCCGTACTCGGGGGAGAAGGGTTTGGGGTGAGGGGGTTTAGCGAGCCTTCAATGGTCTAAAACCCTCACACCTCCAGATGACTCCCGACTATCCTATTGCGGGCGTGAATCCTATCTAGCATCTCCGCTTTTTCGCCACCATTCAGCCTCCGCATCTTGCGGAAGTCTGCGCCACTATCGTCCAATGGAACTGTAGGTCAAGACGACCCAGTCAAGGATTCATAAGCATGGACGCAAACGCCAACGGCCACGCCGACAAGCCCCGCACTCTCAAAGAAATCCGCGAGCAGAAACGCCTCATCCGCGCCAAGCTCGAACTCCATCAGCTCAAGAACGCCGAGCGCGTCCTTGAAGCCTCCGCCAACTGGGATTACTGGCTCAGCTAATACCCCGACAACGACAACCGCTGCATGACCGTCCGCTGCGTCGAGCCCGAACAGGTCTCGATGACCGGCGTCCCCGAGGCGACCCAGGAGCACTGGTCGTTCGGCATCCACACCGACCCGGAGGATGTGCTAACGGTCTACGGTTACAACGTCCTTTACATGGCCGACCCTTCCAACCACGACAACCAAATCCGCGAGGAACTGCCGATCGAAGAGATGCTGCACTTCAAGATTAATGTCAAGCGCACGGTGAAGCGCGGCCTGAGCGACTTTGCCTTCAGCACGCACGACGCATTCACCGCGGCCGAGAAGCTGCGCAACAACATGGCCGAGGGCGCCGCCGTGCAGTCGGCTCTCGCCTATATCCGCCAGCACGAGTCGGCGACGCAAGCCCAGATCCAGAACTTCCTGAACACACAGCAGATCGACTTCACACGCACCAACCCGCTGACGGGCCAGCAAATCAACTATAAGCAGTTCGAACCCGGCACCATCGCCGACATCCCCCGTGGCATGCAATACGTGCAACCGCCAGGAGCCGGCAACGCCTCAGGTTTCATCGATATCCTGCACGCCACGCTCCGAGGCGCCGGCTGCCGCTGGAACGCGCCCGAATGGCTGGCCACCGGCAGCGGCGCCGACATGGCCGCCTACACCGCCAGCCTGACCGCGCATGCCCCGTCGTGCGCAGCGCGACGCAAAAGCAGAACGCCTACAAGAAGGTGTTCACGCAAGTCCTGTGGGAAGCGATCGAGTACGCCATCGACTACGGCCGACTGCCGATGGAGACACCCCACCTGATCGACATCCAATGCGAAGCACCAAGCATCCTCGCTCGCGACGAGCGGGACGAAGCCCAAGCCAACCAAATCCGCGTTACCGGCGGCTGGAAGAGCCGGCAGACCGTGCATCAGGAAGAAGGTCTCGATCCCGAGCAGGAGATGCAAAACATCGAAGCATACAACGAACGCTTCGGGCAGGGAGGGTCGGGTGCGCAGGGCGGCAAACCGGGGCCGGTGACAGTTCAGGAATACAACTTCGACCCAAGTCAGCCCCGAGACCGCTTTGGCAAATGGCGGAAATCTGTCGTCGCAAGTGGCCTGAACTTGCACCCTAGCTCGTTGCATCCGCCTAATAACTATGTGGCGTATGGATATTCGTCCGCTGCCTTGGGCGACGATACGAACCCCGAATCGCCGTCGTTGCCACCGCCCGGCGGAGTAGTCGATCCAGCAGT
>DATGZX010000398.1:0-43035 GCA_035296965.1 Gemmataceae bacterium | reverse complement strand
TTAAGCCTGCTCAAGCGGAATCCGGCCAAAACGAGCATCGCACGGAAACGCAAGGCGGCTGCCTTGGACACGGGTTTTCTCGAGGAAACCTTGGCTGGGGCACGAAACCTAGAGAAAGTTTGATGCGTTCGCCCTGGGTCTGACCCCTTCCACGAATGGCGACAGATCCCCAAGACTGCGGGAAATGAGTGAAGCTTCGTGGGGGTCGGACCCCTTTTTAGCCGGCTCAAGTCGATCAGGCACCAATGCAAAGGCCACGGCTAGGAGCCCCGTGAGGAGTTCCCGGCCGTGGCCTGATTATTGCAATCAACACTTGCCCGATCGCGCGATGGTGATTCGCTTGGTGCGCTGGCTTTCAGGGACCGCGCACCTCGAGCAATAAAGGGATTGTTACTAGCCGCCCTTACCCTTTTTTCCGCCGCGGCCGCCACCGCCCATTGGAATATCAATGATCTTGCCGGTCATCGACTTCCAAGATTCCTTCTGCTCGTCGGTGAGAACGGCTACGGCCTTCTCCATCGCTTCTTTGCGCATAGCAGGACCCTTGGTTCGCATTGCCTGGGGGTCACCGGCTGAGCGAAGGTCTGCCATGTCTTTGTCATAATCTGCGTTGATGGTCTTGATCTTGTCCTTCTGCTCGTCGGTAAGCTTCAGATCTTTCTGAACCTCTGCATCCGTGAATGCCTGAACGCCGCGGACTTGCAGCTGAAGCTGTTTGTAGCGCGCCAACTGCTCGGGTTTGAATACGTCGGCGAGTGCCTTCGTAGTTTCTTCGCCGACTTTCTTCATCAACTCGCGCATCTTCTCGCCTCTTTCCTCCTGGCTGAGGTCGCGAAGTCCCGCGAAATCATCCTGATGCTTTTCGCGGATGTCGGTGGCGATCTGCTTGACTTTGTCGATTTGATCCTTGTCGAGCTTAAGCTCTTTTTGCACCACTTCACTCTGCAGCAAGTTGCCGGCGCCGCCGCCGAAACCACCGCGCCCACCGCGTTGCTGTGCCTGGACTGGCGCCGCATTCGCCAGCAGTGCGGCAATACCAAACACCACACCGAACCTGACCAAAGTACGCATGACTAGGTCCCTCGCCAAGAATGCTTATGGGTTCCCGATACGCCGTTGAGATAGTGTCTCCAAGGTTAACGATATGAGCCAATTCTTAAAAACAGATGAGAAAAGCATAAAGCCTTTGTAACGTTTACCGGCGCAGAACGAGACCAGAGTGGCTTGGGGCGCCCCGGGCGGAGACGACCTTGCCCTCAGTTGTCGGTGGGCCAAACGCCAAGCGCGCGCCGCACGACCACGAGCTGACCGAGGTGATAGGAATTATGGTCGGCCAGCAGCAGTGCTTCGCGAAGGATGGTCTGGCCGTCGCCGTGTGGGATCGGCGTGAACAAGTCCGTGGCAGGATCGCGCACCAGGTCCTGCATGGCTTGCAGGTCTTTTTGAAAAGCTTGCACGCTCGTTTCCCAGGCTTGCTCGTCGGGCGGGGCATCCCCGCTCGGCCAATAGCCACTCGGAAACTCGGGCGAGACGTGGGCAGGATTGCGACAGAACTCAAGGATATCCCACTGGGCGATGCGCATGTGCTCCACCAGCCTCCAGGGGCTGTAAGGCACCCGCGCCGGCTTGGCGCCGCGTAGCTCCGCGGGCAGGTCGGCCACGGCAGATTCGAAATCGAGATGCGCTGCCTTGCCTTGCAATAAACTCAACAGATGCTCGCGCAATGCTTCAACTCGGTCCATGTTGAATCCCTCCTTCCAAGGCCCGCGCAGCGCTGCCGACGGAAGCTTGGTTGAGGGGCCCGTCTGAGCGGCACCCCTAGGCGAGGGAGGCGTATTCGTCCGAGCCGGCGATGGCCGAGATGACGTCTTCGTCTCGCACGCCTTGCTGCAAATCGCTTAACAGGATGTTCAAACCCGTCGGATCCGCCTGACGGTGCAGATAGTGCTGATAGTCGGCCTCGATCAAATCTTGGCGATATTCCACACTGCTCAAGATTTGAGCGGCGGCCTGTGCACGGCTCAAGCCCGCGGCCAGCTCGGCGTCGAAGAACGAGCGCCCGCCGGGGTCGACCACCCGGTTGAGCGTATCCAGGTACAAGGCGGTCAGGAACCCGTCATTCGTCGCGCCGCCGCGCGTGCTGAAATACTCCTGCGACCCGGCAATCGCTGCCGCCATCTCCTCCTGGGTGTCGCCGGCTTCGAAGCGGCCCAGGAAATAAGCGAGACCGGCCGGGTCGGCATCGCGATGCAAATACTGGTGGTAAAGGTTTTCGATTACATCGGTCTGATATTCCTGGCTGCCTTCGATGGCCTGGGCCACCTGGGCGTGCGTGCCGCCCTGGCTCAACACCGTCATCCAGGTATTGAACCCGTTGATATCGACCGGGCGATTGAGCAGGTCCAGGTACAATTGCACGACAAAACGCTGATCCGTGGTGCCGACCTCTTCGACCAGCGGCGCGGAGGTGCTCGAGCTGAAGTTCGTGCTCCCGGTGAACACGGCCGTGATGGCGTTCTTGCCGATCACGAAGCTCGAGGTCGAAAAGGCCCCCGTCGAGTTGCTCAGGGCGACTGACCCGATCGTCGTCGCGCCGTCCAGGAAAACCACAGTCCCGCTGGGAGCACCCGAGCCCGGCGGAGTGGCGCTCACTTGGATCGAGAAGGTGACTCGAGTGCCGAAGAGGACCGTGCCTGCCGAGCTTTGGATCTGGATGGTCGTGGACGAAGGGTTTACTACTTGCGTGATGCCGGTAGACGTACTTCCGGAGAAATTGTCGTCGCCCTTGTACTTCGCCGTCAGAGAGTAGCTTCCCCGAGAGAGCGTCGACAGCGTCATGCTCGCGGTATTGCCGGTGAGAGGCACCGTGCCGAGAATCGAGCCGCCGTTGTCGAAAACAATGACGCCGGTCGGCGAAAAGTTGGTCGAACCGGTGGGGCTCACCGTCGCCGTTAGGACGAGCGGCTGGCCAACCACCGAAGGGTTGGGCGAGACTGTGAAAGTCGTCGCGGTGTTGACGGCATTCACGGTCTGGGTGAAGGTGGTCGAGACACTGGCGTTGAAGTTGCCGTCGCCGCTGTACGACGCCGTGAGCGCGTGGGCGCCCCCGCTCAGGGCCGAAGTGGTCATCGTGGCCTGGCCGGAGACAAGGTTGACAGCCGGCTGGGAAATACCGTCAATGGCAAAGACTACGCTGCCGGTCGGCGTGCCGATGCCGGGAGCGACGGCATTGATTGTCGCCGTGATGGTCACAGCGTTGCCGAGGAGCGACGGGTTCGCAGACGAGCTGAGAACGGTTGAGCTGTTGGAAGGGCTGACATTCTGCGGGAAATCAGCGGAGCTACTCGAAGAGTAGTTGACGTCCCCCTTATAGTTGGCCGTGACCAGGTGGTTCCCCACTGGCAGGGAGAAAGTCGTGAACGTTGCCTTGCCGTTGGCAAGGGTCGCCACGAAGGACGAAGTGCCGTCGACCGAGAAGTTCACGGTTCCAGTCGGTACGCCGGTATTGGGCGCCACGGGTGTAACGGTGGCGGTGAAGGTGACGGCCTGGCCGAAGACCCCATTGTTGACGGATGAGGTCATGGCCGTCAGCGTAGCGGCCGTCACCTGCTTCAGGACCACATCTGTCGCGGTATAGGAGATCTCAAAGCTCTTGCCGCTAAACGAGAAGGTGCTGCCGTTACTCAAACCATTGAAAGTACCGTTGAGACCGCCTGTGCTGTGGATGATCGTGAAGGCGGTGCCGACAATCGATGCATAGTTCAGTGTGGCGTTCAGCGTGCTCCCGGCGAGATCGATGCTCCCGTTCACGACGAGCTGGTCGTAGCCCTGTCCTGGCGTCGCGCCATTGAGCTCGACGTTGACGGAAGAAGAGCTATCGAGCGTGACGTTGCCATCTACCGTCAACGTGCCCGGCCCTGTCGGAGAGCCGGGGTCCAGCGCTCCGCCCGTAACCGTGACGGCGCCCACGGTGCCTGTGCCACCCAAGGCGGCGCCGGCGTCGACGCTGATGGCATTGTTCGGCTGCGAGCCGTTGATGAGAAGACTGCCTGCCTCTACCGTGGTTGGACCGGAATAGACATTGTTGGCTGAGAGAGTGAGCTTTCCGGCCGTATCCGCAATCAGACCTCCTGCGCCGCCGATCAGACCGGTGATATTGATAGCGCCCAGGCCGGCCACGGTGAAGGTATTGCCGGCAAGATGAATCGGCTGGCCAATGTTGAGCACCGTGCCGGTGTTCACGGCTGTGAAGCTCAGCGACGACCCCAGCGTTGTATCCAGGCTGAAGAGGTTGGACCCGCTCGAGTTTGAGGCGGAGAGGCCGCCAGTCAACACAATTGGATTGCCGCTGAGGTTATAACTCGTCCCTAAGAGCGTAAGGGTCCCGAAGGAACTGCCGGGAGTGATGTCGTTGGTGCTGCCAAGGCGAGTCACTCCGGTGGGAAAGACAAGGTTATCGCCGGCGCTTGGTGCCTGTCCGCCCCAGTTGACGCTGTTCGACCAAAAGGCTGTGGTGCCGGCCCCCGACCAGCTGTCGGTCGCGAGCACGAGACGTTCCTCGAGCGTTTCGAGGTACGGTTTAGCCCTCGGCGTGCGCCTTTCGCTAGGCGCGTAGCCGCCCTGCACTTTGCCCCGGCGTTGAATGCCACGCATCCATCTCACTAAATCCATGGCGCAATTCCTTCCGTCGGTTGGCTATGCAGGGGGAGCAGCCAAGACCAGTAAAAGGGTAAATCCGATCGACGTTGCAGATCGCGCTGCTGCGCGCACGCAATTCCGGGCCCGGAGACATGACCGCTCGCGAGCCCGTGAAAGCTCCCCTGGATCGTCCCAGGGGCAGGATCTTCCGATGATCCGACGGGTTAAATGGCGTTAATCAGGGGTTGAAAAAGGGGTCTGACCCCCTGAACAATCAAGGCACTCCACCCATTTCTGAGGCACCAGGCTCTGCAGAACTCAAGGGGTCTGACCCCTTTTTCAACGCGCTCCAAGCTTCATGCGGAGCAATAAGTTAATGGCTTAACGCTGATTCCGTGCCAGAGGTTTGGCAATAGGTGAAATGTATCCGCTGGGTGTCAATGGATCAAGTAAGTAGGTGAGGAATTGTTTTCGGAGCTTTTAGATAGTTCACTGGTAATTGCGGGGCCCGCCTAGAGGATTCGCAGTTTCAGATTGAGTCCTGCGCAAATTGTCGCCTTGCCGGTTGAATCGCTGCTTCCAAGCCAGGCCCTGGTCACTTGATCGCGGCCTCTCGCGCCGTGATCGAACGCTCGTGCACTTGTCGGGCCTCCTGAGCTTTGTGTTGCTTTTTGAGCAAGCGTCCCAGGTTCTTCTGACTGGCGCTCAGGCCAGTTTGATACTCCTGGATGCTCGGGAACTTTCGAGCCAATTTCTCGAAGATCGCAACGGACTGACGATAGTCCTCCTCCGCGTCGGGCAGCCGTTGACTGTTTTCGAGCAAGCTGCCCAGCGCGTTCCAGCAGCCACCCAGCTCTTTTTGGTAATCCTGCTTGGTTGGGTAGTCGGCAACCAACGGCTGGAGCAGCCTCAGCGCCTGCTGGCAAGCCTGTTCCGCATCCTTGGCTTGCCCTCTCTGCGCCAACACGAGGCCCAATTGACATTGGACGGCACCAAGTTCCTCTTGCAGATCCGGGCTCCCCGGCGAACTGGCGACGAGCGACTTCAATACTTCCAAAGATTTCGAATGTGCTTTTTCCGATTCTTCCAGCCGCCCTGCTTGATGCAACAGACTACCGAGGTGCTTGCCAACCAGCGCCGTTCTCTCGGGAATGTTAAGGTCCTCATACATGGGAAGGAACTCTGCCGGGAAAGTCGGCGCATTGATGCGCACGGTAAGCTCGTTCAGCAAATCGAGGGCTCGCCGGCAGCTTTTTTCCGCTTCGCCGGCGCGGCCCGTCTGCTGCAGTATTAGCCCAAGATTATCGAGACAATCGGTCAGGGAAGTCTGGCAGATGGGACATCCGGGTATGTCGCGATGCAGCCGCTCGAGGATCGGCAAAGCTTGACGAAGGGCTGTCTCGGCTTCCTGCGGCCGGCCGGTTGCGAACAACAGCGCGCTTAGTTCATGCCGCGATTCTTCAAGCCAGAAAACTATCCAGGCTATCCAGGGATTTTGAGAAAACTCCGCGGCCAGTCCTTGATAGATGTCCATCGCCTCTTTGAGCGATTGCTCCGCGTCCTGGATCCTGCTTGCATCCCGAAAGAGCAAGGCCCGATCATGATGGCACGAAGCCAAAGCAAAACGCGCTTCCAAGCTGGGCTGCTCGAGTGCCAGCTGCTCGAAAATCGCCAGCGCCTGGTCAAAGGAAGTGGCTGCTTGCGCCAACTCTCCCAGCCCAAATTGAATCCAACCGACTGCCATGTACGCGTTCCCGAAAGTCAGTCGCACGTTGGGGTCGGCGCTATGCGCATTCGCGAGTGCCTTGTAACTGGCAATCAGCTTATGCAGCTCAGCTTGATGTTCCTGCCGCATGCGCGAGTCCCTGGACACCCAGGGTGATACTTTGCGGATGTGCCTAAGCATGCCCTCGAAAGCCTGCAGCATGACGTTCAGGTCTTTTGTCGTTGCCTCCTGCTGCTCTTTCTGCGCTTGGAGGGCGCTTTCAGCCACCTGGGAGGCAGCATTCGCGTGCTGCTCGCTTTTCCAGGCGAGGATGGTACTGATGCTGAGGAATACCACAGCCAGGACGAGAGTGATTGCCGCCGCCGCCACGATCGGCTTGTGGCGGCGCGCCCATTTCACCAGCCTTTCCCGGGCCGAAGGCCGCCGAGCCCGGACCGGCTTGTCCTCCAGGAATCGTTCGAGGTCGTCGGCTAGCTCCTGAGCCGTGGCATAGCGCTCTTCCGGACGCTTGGCGATGGCTTTCAGAACGATGGTTTCAAGCTCGACGGGAATCGCAGGATTCATCCGCCGGGGTGTGCGTGGCTCCTCGCAGGCAATCTGGTGGAGCAACTCCTGGCGATCACTGCTCTCAAAAGGCGGCGTCAGGGTGAGCAGCTCATAAAGCGTGACGCCGAGAGAATAGATGTCCGTCCGATGGTCGACCAGCACCCGTTTGGCAGCGGCCTGCTCGGGACTCATGTAGCGCCAGGTGCCGAGCAGATCGCCTGTGAAGGTCAGATCGGGGTTGTCGCGGAAACGGGCCAGGCCGAAATCAGTGATCCAAAGTTTGCCGGCCAGGTCGACGAGCAGGTTGGCGGGTTTGACGTCCCGGTGCACCACGCCAACCTGGTGCGCTTGCTCCAGCGCCAGGGCAGCTTGAATGCCCAGCTGTGCCGCCGTCCGGAAAAAACTCCGGCTCTGGATCGACCGCTCCGTGGCCAGGCCGGCCATGGGGACGGTGTCCGGCGCGACTGGATGGGAAGGAGAGGGGGGATCCGGTCTGGTGCTCGACAGATCCGGCTCCCCCGGAATGGAAGGGACTCCCAAGGGCGCTGGCTTGGTCGAAAGGAGAGACCAACTCGCAAGGGCCGTCATGCGACGGAAGCCTTCGATGAAATCTCCCAGTGTCTTTCCTTCGATGAACTGCATGGCGTAATAATGCACGCCGCGGTCGTAGCCGACGGCGTACACCGGCACGATATGAGGATGGTGCAAGTGCGCGGCGGTGATGGCTTCGCTTTTAAAGCGCTGGAGCTGCCGGGCGTCGAGAGCCGCCGCCAGCGGCAGGATCTTGAGTGCGACGCGTCGCCCCAGAGAAAGCTGCACGGCTTCGTAGACGATGCCCATGCCGCCCCGGCCTACTTGGCGGACGATCTGGTAGTCGCCCAGGGGCAAGGCCTGCGGGAAATCCTCGCCGGCGGATGGGGGACTGCTGGTCCGGCCGTCGGCTTCGACCTGCTGGAGTCCGGAAGCGGCCATGTGAATGAATTCCAGGCCCTCCAGGCATTCGGCGAGCGCCTTGGCAATCGCGGGGTCGCGCGCCAGGAAGGCTTCACGGTCCGGTCTCTGCCCGCTCTTGAGGAGAGCCAGGTACTCTTCGACCGCGCGCGCCACCCGGGAATCGCTGGCTAAAAGGGCCGGGGCAACCACCGTAGCGCCCTCGGCCCTCCGCACACAGTTGGATTCTGTCAAGTTCATGAGGCCCTCACTAACCGGCGGCGCAGCCGGGCAAGGGCCCGGATCCACAAGTTCTTGACGCTATCAACCGAGCGGCCCATGCGCCGCGCCACCTCCGGAAAGTTTAGCTCCTCCAGGTGGTGCAGGATGAGTACTTCGCGGTAGTCCTCCGGGAGGTGCGCCAAGGCGTCCGCCAAAATGACAGACTGTTCGCGCCGGGCGGCTTGCTGGCTGGGCGAGCTTTGCGCTGCCATCAAAACCTGACCCAGAACGCGCGAAGACTGGTCAAGTTCGTCTGTCAATTTCCTTTCCAGGCGAACATCTCGGCGAGTGCCGCAATAACGGCGCAGAACATCCGCCAGCTTGGACGCCAGAATCCGCCGTAACCAGGTCACGAACTCGGCCTCGGTGTTCCCGCGAAACAGGGCGAAATGCTGATGCACACCCAGGAAAGTTTCCTGGACGAGGTCCATAGCATCCACTTTACCCTGAAGCCTGCGGCCAATCTGCACCCGAGCTAGCAGCGTCAGATAGCCATGGTAGCGCTCGAGCAGCTCGCCAAGTGCCGGCCCGCTTCCCGTCCGCGCCCGTTGGAGAAGCTTCTCAGGGTTGGCGCTGCAGTCGGCAGTCATGGCTCTCCCTTAAGGATTAGACGCAGAGTGCCGAGAATCGCGCCGCCCAAAGCTGCCGAGCCATCGCAGCCCGCGCCGGCAAGGAAGCGCTACGTTCGCCGGCATCCATCCCTTCCATGCGGATCCCACCATGGTCGCACGTTAAGACCCGCGCGTAAATAAGTGCTCAAGGGGCTGTGGGCCAAACTGGTAATCCGCACGCGCCTCTTCGGCCGGTTTGCCCATCCGGCCCACAACAATCGAAGCGGTTGTGCTTGCGCAGCGGCTTACTGGAGTCGAGGCCCCGTACTACAATGAATGGCCTTCGGCCGGAACGCACGCCTCTTGTTCGGGGCAGTAGATTTTGCCAGGGAGCATGCCGAATTCTCTAAGTCGATCGTTTTGTTGACCCGACCCGATTCGTTATTGGGACCTGAAAGGATGAGTCATGAGCTCTTTGGAAAAAACGCTCACGGTCACCTGGGAGGACCCGGTCGCCTTGGCGAACGCCGGAGCCTCGCGTAGCGGGATCGAGTTCCTGCGGGCATTGGCTGCCGGCGAAATCCCGGCGCCGCCGATGGCTCGCCTTCTCGGGTTCAAGATCGAAGAGGTGAGTGACGGCCGCGCCGTCTTCAGCGTCGAGCCTGGCGAGCAGCACTACAACCCGATTGGGGTCGTTCACGGCGGGCTTGCTGCGACGATCCTCGACTCGGCAATGGGCTGCGCGATCCACACCCGGCTGCCAAAGGGCCGCGCGTACAGCACTCTCGAGATCAAGGTGAACTACGTCAAGGCGCTCAAACGTGAAACGGGGCGCGTGTGGGCCCATGCGAGCGTGCTTCACTTTGGCGGCAAGGTCGCAACAGCCGAGGGGCGAATTGTCGATGACAGCGGGCAACTCTACGCCCATGGGACGACGACGTGTATTTTATTTGGAGCGTGAACGGCTATGCGGTTTGGTTCGCGAGTCGAATAGAAAAAAGGGGCGGCCCTTGGCCGCCCGGTGATTCACGGAAAAGACGCCCACCTGCTCGCGTGGTTCGCACTACCCTTATTTTCCCTTGGGTTGCCCCTCGTCCGTCTCGCCCGATTTTCCCTTGGGTTGCCCCTCGTCCGTCTCACCGGGTCGCTGGCGTATCTGCTTTCGTAGCGATTCCACCTGCCGGATGATTTCATCGAGCTTTTTTTCTAGCTGCTGTTCCCGGGCTAGCGGCGCTCTGCCCATTTTCTCCACCTCGCCCAGGTAGGTTCGCGCAGGTTCATCTTCCAATCGCTTCTTATAAAAATCGATGTCGCCATCTAACTTTTTCTTTAACTGCCCTTCACGGGCCTTTGGCAGTGGTTCAGGCGCGGAGTTGGGCTTCGGCTGATTTTCAGGAAGATCGGCCGCCTTCCTGCGGCGTTCGAGATCGCTTACCCGGCGTGCCGCCTGTTGCAGGCGTACCTCTGACTCGTGGAGCTCCCCCTCTTTCACTCCGAGCTGCGCTTGTTGCGCTTCCACGTCTGAGCGAGCCTCTTCTGCGCTGGTGGCATCAGCTGCCCGACTCTTCACTAACTGCTCGATCCTTTGCAGCCGCACCATGGCATGTTTGACGGCCGCCTTCGCTCCAAGCAGCTGAGCCTGTTTAATTTGCCGTTGAACGTGGAGAAGCTCGACTTCATCCCGCGCCATCTGGATCTGGTCGCCAAGCTCTCGCCCTCGGTCGGCCAGGACTTTTTGTGCGTCCAGGAGCCTACGTTGATAAAGGTCCTGGTATTCCGCGCCCTTGGGGTCTTGTTCCGGCGCGGGTTCCTCCGTCACGGCATCTACAGCAGCAGGTGCTTCTGGCCTGGCCCATGTAGGCAGCAGAGGCAGCCAGACAATTGCCATCCCCAGGATGCTCAACAAGCCTACGGCCGAGAGGGCCCTGGGTGTTGACCCGCGCATGATCATGGTCAGTCTCCTTCGCAACAAGGAAGTGTGCCCAATGCCGCTTGCCGCCAGGGGCAGAGCAGAGCGTGATTGGGACAGGAAAGTCACCGTCTCCAAGAGAGCGGAGGCATACGCCTGGGCTGCATCGGGCAGTGCCCAGACGACCCAAGCGTCACAGCATTGCTCTTCCGCCTCCCGCAGCTGACGTCTGGCCCACCAGACGACCGGAAGCCACCAATAAAGACCCAGAACGAACAGTTCCAGAAATCGCATCCAATGATCGCGCCGGCGCAAGTGGGCCAGCTCGTGAGCGAGCAGGGTCCTTTGCTGATCCGGACTCAGGCGCTGCCACAACGATAAGGGCAGGAGCAGGCGCGGCGACCGGGCCAGTGTCCAAAGCATGGGCGAGACGGGAGCAGTCAAAAACCAAACACCGGGAGAGCGCGCCAGACCTAGCCGCGCCGAAAGCTCCCTGGCCTGTAACTGCACCCCTGGCGGCGCCGGTTCCGCGTAGCACAGGAGTCTCCGAAAGCGGTTGACTCGCACGCCGGCCACCGCCCACCACACTCCCGACCCAGTAATCCATAATGCGAGGACTATCGGCTGCCACCCGAGTCCACGGGTCGGCGGCAGGCTTTCGGAAGCCGGCGACGTGTCCACTTGGCCTTGCTGGCGGGCCGCCGGGACGGGGTTGTCTTCCATAGGATCCAGCGGCACTGGTCGCGCTTCGGCGGTCGACAGTTCCATCAGGACCTCGCGGCTCGGCTCGGCCTGCGCGACGGCCAGCCAGGGTACAGGAATCGAGTGCACGGGCGGCGTAATCAACTTGAGAAGAACGAGAAGCCACAAGCAATGAGTGAATGCCGGTCGCCGGACGATCCAGCCACTGCATGCCGCAAATACCGCGAGGATCGTCGCCATGACCGCGTTGCTCAGGCCGATGTGCAGGAAAGCGTCCACGACCGGCTCCTTTCAACGGCGTTTGCCCTGGGGCCTATTGGTCTTCTTGAGGTTGTCGATCAAATCGCGCAGTTCCTGGAGTTCCTGCGGCGTGAGTTCCTCGGCCCGAATCAGGTTGGTGAGGAGCGGCGTCAACGAGCCCTCGCACAGCTTGTCCGCTACCGCGCGTAGCCGCCGGCCGATCAATTCCTCGCGACTGACGGCCGCGACATACGTGCGCGGCCCCTCGCCGGGCTGCTGGACAACGTGACCCTTCGCCTCCAGCCGCTCCAGAAGTTTCTGCACTGTGGTGTAGTGCGCGAGCCCGGTGCCGGGATAAAGGATGTCGGTCAACTGCCGGCGCTGCGCCGGGCCGTGCTCCCAGAGCACCTGCAGGACTGCCAATTCAGCATCCGTGACATCTTGGGGGGTACGTGGCATCTTGATCCCTCGAAGTTAGACGACTTGTCTAAGAAGATAATAAGACGCCACGTCTAAGTTGTCAAGCATTCCCTAACGTTTTTTCGTTGGCGGAGGAACCAAAGCACGGTGGCCCGTCCACACCCGTGGCTTCTTGCAAGCTGGCACACAAGTTCTTAGAGTCTGTCCGACAAGCTCTCCTCTCTCTCCTGCACTCGGGGGAGAGGGGGTTTTGCCTGGGAAAACCGTGCCCCCTCACCCCAACCCCTCTCCCCCGAGTACAGGGGAGAGGGGCTTCTCGGATAGACTCTCGGAGGTCGGTTTAATCTGCCGAATAGTGATCCTTGACAATCGAGACAGTATGTCTGAGAATGTCAGACGATGAGTCTGATATGCGCTCGCCGGCGCTGCTGCCGGACTCGCCGACAATCGATTGAATCACCAATCTAGGCAGGGCGTCTAACTTGGCGGAACCCGAGGAAGATCCTGGCAAGGTCCGTGGCAGGAGCATCCTTATGTACAACTCACTTGCGCGGCGGCGGGGAAGTCGATGGGAATGGACGGGCCCGGCAGTCTTGCTGACGTGGCTGGTATTGATCTGGGCATGGCGTTTCAGCCAGCCGGTGCTCATGCAGACTATTTCCCTTGATGAGGCGACCCGGCCTGCCGAGGTTCCGGGCAGAGCAGCGATTCTGGACTTCGGCCCAGCAGGTCGAACGATCATTACCAATTATCCGCACTTGCAAGCGCTCTCGGGCTGGGATATTGGGACCGGACAGCCGCTGGATGAGATTCCTCAGGCCGAGCATTCTTTGAGAAGGGCTGGTGCCGAGCAATGCATTGTTGCAACTGTCCTGCGCAAGACGGCTAATCCTCCCACGATTCCGAAGAGTCAGCAGCGCTCGGGAAATCGATCCTACACCGTGGCATGCGGAGGCAGATTCGCCAACGAGTCCTCTTTCGCAGGCACATGGGAAGCTCGGAGCGGCGCTACTCAGAACGAAGGCGATCTTCGCACTGTGCGCGAAATCCTTCAACTATGTGACGCCCTCTCGGGGAAGGTGCGGGGAAGGATTACCATTTGCGGGTCGATTCTCGCTGCTGCTATCGCGCCCGGAGGAGATCTACTCGCGCTGAGCTGTGTCCTTCACGACCCGCGGGCTGATCGACTCAAACGCTGGCTGGGCGGAGAATGGGCACGAACGCTTCTTCCCGACCGTGAGGCAACGCTGATCGTCGACCTGTCGTCGGGCAGGGCACTGGCCGACTTGCCCGCCTGCGAGGACCTTGCCTTCTCAGCAGACGGCAAGCGCCTGGCTACGTATGCGGCGCAAGAACAAGAAGTACAGGTTTGGCGCTTGCCGCCACGCTGGACTGCCGGCGTGCGCTGGCACTGGCTCCAGTCTTTGAATTCGACCACGCTCTTTGCCCTGCTGGGTCTCGCCGCCGGCCTGTGGACCGCTTTCATGGTCTTCGTTCATTGGTCGGATGCGCAAACCAATCGGTTCTTCTGCCGCGCTATGCACCCGGCGGATTTCATTGCCTGAAGGGCAACAACTATTTCAGGGTGAGACGGATGACCGCCTTTTTCGCAGCGCAGTGCTTTTGCTTCCTCGCCATTGCCCACCCCTCTCCCGAACCGGCCATGGCACCTGCGGCCGACTATGTCGTTCTCGGCCAGGAGGTCGTCCAGTACGTCAAGAAACAATTCTTTGACGCCAAACGCGGCCAGGAATGGGCCAAGAATCACGAACGCTATGCCGCCGGCGTCCGCACGCGTCGCGAGTTCGCGCGCCTCACCAACAGGGTCCTCGCCGAGCTGAAAGCCTCGCACACGAGCTACTACACTCCCCAGGACGTGGAATACTACATGCTGCGGGCGATCTTCTCGGGGCCCACGGAGATCCTGTACGACAGCATCGGCATCGATTGCGCGCGCTTGCCCGACGGCATTTTCGTGCGCACTCTTTTCGCCAATGGCCCGGCCGAGAAAGCGGGTCTGCTGCGCGGCGACAAGATCCTGAGCGCCGATGGTGCGCCCTTCGATCCATTCGCCTCGTTTCACGGCCGGGCGGACAGGGAAGTCGTTTTGCAGGTCGAGCGGCGCGCGGGAGAGGCGGCGCTGGAAATCCGCGTTACCCCGCGGCACATCAATCCCAAGCAAGAATGGCTGGAAGCCCAGCGCAAGGGAGCCAGGCTGATCGAGCACGAAGGCAAAAAGATCGGCTACGTTTCTCTTTTCTCGTGCGCAGGGGAAGAGCATCACATGGCCCTGGAGGAATCTCTGCGTACAACTCTGCGCACTGCGGACGCACTCATCATCGACTTTCGAAATGGCTGGGGCGGTTGTAGCCCCAAGTTCGTGGATCTTTTCAATCCGGACGTTCCCGTCCTGACGATGATCCAACGTTCCGGTGAAAGCCAACTCTTTGACAGTTCCTGGCGGAAGCCCGTGGTTGTGCTGATCAACAAAGGCTCGCGCAGCGGCAAGGAAGTAGTCTCGTACGCCCTCAAGAAACACCGCCGGGCGACGCTCGTCGGCGAGCGGACCGCCGGCGCTGTGCTGGGAGGCAGCCCGCGATTGCTCTCGGACCAGTCCCTGCTGTTCCTGGCCACGGTGGACGTACGCGTCGACGGCGAAATCCTCGAGGGCAAGGGCGTCGAGCCAGACGTGGCTGTGCCGGACACTCTTCCCTACGCGGCCGGCAAGGACGTGCAACTGGAAAAGGCGGTTCGAGTCGCGGCCAAGCTGAAGTAAAATCTTGCAGGCTCAACAGGCCCAACTTTACCCCAATTCCCCATGGCGCCAATCAGCGCTCGGCGCAGGTCTCCCGACCTCGCCGCAACTGCCGGGAGACCTGCGGTCATCCGAGTGCGGGGTCAGAGACCCGCGCACAGCGCAGGGCGGTTCGAGTCGCGGCCAGGCTGAAGTAGAATCTTGCGGGCTCAACGGGCCCAACTTTACCCCAATTCCCCATGGCGCCAACTCATCTGTGGGTCCTCTTGCCTCAACGCGGGAAGAAGGGCTATAGTTCCGCCCGGCCGTACCAGCAAACCAACTATCGCACGGCACTCCTTCCATGCATGCACCGACCCCCTGGCCCAAAAGAATTCGGCTCGGCAGGCGCGCTTCGCACACCTTGTTTTGGGGAGCGCTCTGTTTTGTTGCGGCACAGCTCTGTTGGATCGGGCTTCTGGAATGGAGAAGGCCCGAATTCTTTGATCCGAAGTATGGCTGTCGTCTCAACCAGTTGCGTGCCTGCCTGACCAAGGAGCCGGGGCGAGCCCTGATGATTGTGCTGGGCAGTTCGCGCTCCGAACAGGGATTTCGCCCCAGCCTGCTGCCGGCCGACACGCCCGGCGGCAAAGCGCCGCTGGTCTATAATCTCGCCCGCGGTGGCAGCAGTCCCCTGCTCCATCTCTTGACTCTGAGGCGTCTGCTGGCGGACGGGATTCGTCCGGACTGGGTGCTGCTGGAAGTCTTTCCCCCGTCGCTCGCAGAAGATGACACGAGCGCCACGCTGCTCAAGACAACGCTACGCGATTTTCCTCTGCTCTGCCATTACTCGATAAGCAGGAAGACCTACGCTTATTACCTGCGCGACCGAGCCTTGTTATGGTGGCAGTACCGCAACGGCTTGCTTGCCGGCCTTGGTCCCGGCTGGCTGTCCCCCAGCGCTCGCTGGGACCGGCTATGGGATCCGCGGAGCGGAGAATGGCGGACGATTGGCGAAAGTGTGACGCCAGGCCAGTTCCAGGAAGAGCTAGCGGACGCTGGTCGGCGCTATCGTAAAAAGTTGCAGGATTTCCGGATTGCTGCCGAGGCTGACCGTGCGCTGCGGGCGATTCTGGAGCTTTGCCGGGAGCAGAACATCCGAACGCTGCTTTATCTCATGCCCGAGGCGAGCGCATTTCGCGAATGGTACGCACCTTCGGCCCAGGCGCTGCTCAGCAACTATCTGGCGCAGCTCGGCCAGGAGTACGGTTCGCCGGTCATCGACTGCCGTGGCTGGGTGCAAGACGATGACTTCTGGGATGGCCATCATCTGCTATATCGGGGCGCCGTCACATTTATGCGCCGCTTTTATAGCGAAGTATTCACCCGGCCCCTTACGGGGCTCGGCTCGCAGGCGAGCCGAGCCCCGTAAGGGGCCGGGTTCAGCTTTCACTTAGCCCCCCAACAAATCCTTCACTGCGTCGCGTTCTTCTTGCAGCTCTTGAAGTGTCTTTTGAAATTTGTCCTGCCCGAACGCGTCGAGCTTCACGCCATCCACCACGGCTAGGTTTCCCTTGCCGTCGCTTCGGCAGGGATAGCTGAAGACCAGGCCGGCGGGCACGCCGTACTGTCCTTTCGAGATCACCGCTGCGCTCACCCAATCATTGGCAGGGGTAGGTTGCAGGAGGCTCTTGACGTGATCCAAGGCGCCGTTGGCTGCGGAAAGCGCGGAGCTTGATCCCCGAGCCTTGATGACGGATGCCCCGCGGTTTTGGCATTGCGGCACGAATACGTTTTCCAGCCAGTTGCGGTCGGTGATGACCTCGGTCGCCGTCCGGCCGTTGATCTTGGCATTGGTAAAGTCGGGATATTGCGTGTTGCTATGGTTGCCCCAGATGGTGACCTGGGTGACGGCTTCGTTGGCGACGTGGGCCTTCTTGGCAAGAGCGTTGCGCGCCCGATTGTGGTCGAGCCGGGTCATGGCGGTCCAGCGCTCGTGGGGAATGTCCCGGCCGTTATGGTAGGCCACGAGGCAATTGGTATTGCACGGATTGCCGACAACCAGGATGCGCACGTCGCTGGCTGCATGGGCAGCTAGTGCCTTGCCCTGGCCGACGAAGATTTTGCCGTTGATCCCTAGGAGATCCTTGCGTTCCATGCCTTGCTTGCGCGGGAAGGAGCCGACGAGCAAGGCCCAGTTGCAACCCGCGAAGGCCTTGTTCGGATCGTCGGTCACGACGACGTCTTGCAGCGTCGGGAAGCTGCAGTCGTCCAGTTCCATGGCTACACCTTCGAGCGTAGGCAAGGCCGGCGTGATTTCGAGCAGTTGCAAAACGATCTTTTTGCCGTGCCCGAAAACTTCTCCGGAAGCCAGCCGGCCCAACATCGCATAGGCCACCTGTCCTGCCGCGCCGGTCACCGCAACGCGAAGAATGTCCGCCATAGGTAATCTCTCTTAAAGGGCGTTCAAAAAGGGGGAATATCCCTTGGGTCAGACCCCTTTTTCAACACTCGATCGGGCCTCGACCCAGATGCAAAAAGCTATAGGCTATAAGCTACTGAGCTATCGTCACACCGGCTATCATATCTCTCGGCTGAGTCCAGAGAGCAGATTGCTTCAGAAGGAGTCATGCGAATGGCTGTCAAGGTGGGTATCAACGGCTTCGGACGTATTGGCCGGCTCGTGTTTCGGGCGATGAGCCAGCGCCCTGCCGAATTCGATGTGGTTGCCGTCAACGACCTGACCGATCCTAAACATCTGGCGACATTGCTGCGTTATGACAGCGTGCACGGCCGGTTCGACGGCACCGTCGAAGCGGGTGAGGGCAAGCTCGTGGTCAACGGCAAAACCATCCAGGTGCTCAAGGAACGCGAGCCTGCCAAGCTCCCGTGGAAGCAGCTCGGCGTCGACGTGGTGGTGGAATCGACGGGATTTTTCACGGAGCGGGAGGGACCGAAGGGTGGTTTCGCCGATCACCTCAAGGCCGGCGCGAAGCGAGTCATCATCTCGGCACCAGCCAAGGGGCCCGATCTCACGGTGGTCCTGGGTGTCAACGATAACAAGCTGACTCCCGAGGCAAAATGCGTCTCCAACGCCAGTTGCACGACCAATTGCCTGGCTCCCCTGGCAATGGTGCTGGAGCAGAAGTTCGGCATTCTGCGCGGCACCATGACGACAGTGCACGCCTATACGAACGATCAACGCGTCGCCGATCTTATTCACGAAGACCTCCGTCGCGCCCGCGCGGCCGCGATCAACATCATCCCGAGCACGACAGGGGCGGCCAAGGCGATCGGTCTCGTATTGCCTAGCCTCGAAGGCAAGCTCGACGGCATTTCATTGCGCGTACCGGTGCCCGACGGCAGCATCACCGACTTGACCGTCGAGCTGAAACAGGAAGTCACGCCGGACCAGGTCAATCAAGCGTTTCGGGAGGCCGCCGGCTCCACGCTCAAGGGAATCCTGGAGTACACGGAAGACCCGATCGTATCCTCGGACATCATCGACAATCCGCACAGCTGCATTTTCGACGCCAAGAGCACGATGGTGGTTCCCAAGGGCAAGGGCCCGATGGTGAAGGTCCTCGGCTGGTACGACAACGAGTGGGGCTATAGCTGCAGGACCGCCGATCTCGTCGCGCGCGTTGGCAAGTTCGGATAGACTCAGAGCGTGTTGAAAAAGGGGTCAGACCCCTTGAGTTCTGCGGAGGCTGGAGTCTCAGAAACGGGCGGATTGCCTCGATTCTCCAGGGGGTCTGACCCCTTTTTCAACACGCTCTCAAAGAGATCGCGAGGGGGACATATGGCCAAGAAGACATTGGCTGATCTGCCCAATCTGCGCGGCAAGCGCGTGTTGGTGCGGGTCGATTTCAATGTGCCGCTCGACGCTGCAGGCAACATAACCAACGACCGGCGCATCCGTGCCGCGCTGCCTACTCTTCAGTACATTCTCGACGCCAGCGCATCCGCCATCGTCATGAGCCACCTGGGCCGGCCCAAGGGTGATCCGAAGAAGGACGCGCCTTACAAGATGGATCGCGCGGCCGACCGCCTGGGCCAGCTGCTTGGCCGCCCGGTTCACAAAGTGAACGCCGTCGTTGGGCCGGACGTCGCGGCCGCGGCGCAAAAGCTCCAGCCCGGCGCGGTCCTTGTTTTGGAGAACCTGCGCTTTCATCCCGGAGAGCAAGCGGGCGATGCAGCCTTTGCTGCGCAGCTTGCACAGCTCGCCGACGTCTATGTCAACGACGCCTTCGGCACATGTCATCGCTCCGATGCCTCGATGGTCGCCGTGCCGGCAGCGATGCCGAGCAAGCCGCGAGTTGTCGGCAAACTCGTGGCCAAGGAGCTGGAGATACTCGACGAGCTGCTGTCAGCACCGCGCCGGCCGTTCCTGGCCATCCTGGGGGGCGCCAAGGTGTCGGACAAGATTGGCTTCATCAAGAGTCTGCTGACGCGCGTCGACCGCGTGCTGATTGGTGGAGCGATGACCTATACGTTCATGAAGGCGGAGGGGCAAGGCGTCGGCAACTCGCGCGTGGAGGTCGACAAGCTCTCCCAGGCACGGGAGCTTTTGCAGCTAGGTAAGGGGAAAATTATCTTGCCCCTGGATCACCTGGTAGTTGAAGCGCTCGACAAGCCGGACGGCGCGCGCGTTGTTGAAGGCAATATCCCGGAAGGCTGGATCGGCGTGGATATTGGGCCGCGCACGATTGCGCGCTACTGCGAGGAGATCGGCAAGGCGCAAACGGTCGTGTGGAACGGGCCGCTGGGTAAATACGAGGACAAACCGTACAGCCAAGGCACGCGCGCGGTTGCCAAGGCGCTGGCGGAGTCGCCCGCAGTGACGGTTGTCGGCGGCGGCGAGACGGCAGAGGCGGTAGAGGCCTTTGACCTGGCGGACAAAATGAAACATGTTTCGACGGGAGGCGGAGCATTTCTGGAATATGTGGAGGGAACCCCCTTCCCGGCCCTCGCACAGATCGAGGACCGCAAGACCTCTTGACGTAACTTCTCCTCCCGGTTGTGATAACCGTTGGCCGGTTCACCGGTTTCCTTCTCCTCGGGCAAAGCCCGGGGACCCCAACGCATGGGTTGAGAACGAAAGATGGCGATGATGGCTCGGCCAAAGCGCGGCGTGCCAGAAGGGCTGTGGATACGCTGTCCTCAGTGCAAGGCGACTATCTTCCGCAAGGAAGCCGAGAGCCGGTTCAACGTGTGTCCGGAGTGCAGCTACCATTTCTATCTGCCGGCGCGCGAGCGCATCAGGCAGCTTCTCGACGAAGACAGCTTCGAGGAATGGTTTACTGTGCTCCGTCCCCTGGACCCCCTGGAGTTCCGCGACCGGATTCCCTACGCGCAAAGGCTGGAAGCGGAGCAGGCCAAGACCGGCATGCTCGATGCTGCCGTGGTGGGCAAAGGATTCATTCGCGGACGGCCTGTCGTCTTTGGCGTGACGGACTTTGCCTTCATGGCCGGCAGCATGGGTTCCGTCGTAGGCGAAAAGCTCACGCGCGCGATTGAAGCCGCGACGGAATTGAAGCTGCCGCTGATCCTGGTGAGCGGCTCCGGAGGCGGAGCCCGCATGCAGGAAGGCATTCTATCGCTCATGCAAATGGGCAAGGTTTCCTGCGCTTTGGGGCGCTACGACAATGCAGGCGGATTGTACATCTCCATTCTCACGAACCCGACCATGGGCGGAGTTGCGGCCAGTTTTGCTTCCCAGGGCGACATCATTCTGGCTGAGCCGGGCGCTCTGATCGGCTTCGCGGGCAAACGTACCATCTGGAACACGGTGCGCCTGGAGTTGCCTGAAGGATTTCAAACCAGCGAGTTCCTCTTGCAGCACGGTTTCATCGACCGCATCGTGCCGCGCAAGGACCTACGCACCGAGGTTGCACGCATTATCGACTACTGCGAGCATTGAGACGGGACAGACGGCCCATCGGAGACCAAGGCTTTGCAAGTTTCGACTTTCTTCAAAAACCTGTTCAGCTCCAAAAAAGGGACCGACGTCGGCAAGCGCTTCGACCTGATGGGGCGTTCGGGTCAAGGGAGCATGTCGAAGGTGTTCCGCGCCCGCGACCGCAACATTGGCCGAGTCGTCTGCCTGAAAATCCTGGACAAGGAAAAAACCAAGCGTTTCGAAGCCCGCTTCCCCAAGCTGTTGCGGCCGACGGAAGGCGCCCTGCTGATGGGGCTCCGGCATAAAAACGTGGTGCAAACCTTCGATCACGGCGTGACAACGGAGGGCGAGCAATTCATTGTCATGGAGCTGATCGAGGGGCCGGGCCTGAATTTCTTAATCGAAACGCACAGCCCAAACCTGACCGGCAAGCGCGTGGACTACCTGATCCAGACAGCGGATGGTCTGGAATATGTTCACCAGCAGGGCTTCATGCATCGCGACATCTGCCCTCGGAATATCATGATCACGTCGGAAGGGATTGTGAAGCTCATCGATTTCGGATTGACCATCCCAAACCAACCGATCTTCTGCAAACCGGGCAACCGGACCGGCACCCCCAATTACCTGGCTCCCGAGATCATCAAACGTGTGGGGACGGATCAGCGGGTCGACCTGTTCGCCCTCGGCGTGACTGCATATGAGACGTTCACCGGCGAGTTACCCTGGGAGAAATCGCGCTCCCTGGAAACGCTGCTCAAGCATCTCAACACTTCGGGTCGCGACCCGCGCGAGTACGATCCTAACATGGAAGAGACGCTGGCCAAGTTCTTGATCAAGGCCATCAAGCGCGACCCCCGGGAAAGGTTCCAGACCGCGGCCGCGTTTCGCGACGCGCTCAAGGCGCTGCCCAAGCAGGATTACTGAAGGCACAAAGGTGTCAGGACCCATTTCTGAAATGGGTCCTGACACCTTTGTGCCTTCACGTTCCAAAATCCATCAGTCCCGATTCTCTTTCAGTCTTCCGTTTGATTGCTGTGCGCAGGACTTCCTTCCTACTGCAGATGACGGCCAGCTGCCTGGCGCGTGTGATACCGGTATACACCATCTCCTTGGTGAGTAGCCGGCGGCCTCCTTCCGGCGGCAGGACCAGGAGCACCTGGTCATGTTCTGATCCCTGGCTCTTGTGCACCGTGATTGCGAACGCCAGCTCGTGCGAACTCAGTGCCTCGGCCGGGAAGGAGATGTAACCGCCATGGCGCTGGAAGACGACGCGGTAACCGCCCTCCTGGCTTGGTAGCGTGATGCCGACATCGCCGTTGAAGAGCCCCCGGCCCGGATCGTTGCTGCTGATCAACACCGGCGCGCCGGCGAAGTGGGTTCCGCGACTGCGACGATCGCTTTGAGGCAGAAGATACTGCTCCAGAAATCGATTGATGTCTTCGCAGCCCCATGGCCCTTCCCGCAACAGCGTCAAGATCCTGGCACGTCCCAACAAAAGGAAGAGTTTCTCCAGCAGACCTTGCTGCTGTGCCGTCAGGTCTCCATCACCGGGGGCCACGCAGCGCGCGGCGAGCTCAAGGTAGGCCGAGCCCTGCGCTGTCGGGGTCAGGTAGTGGTGTTGCGCCCATTGCTCGAGCGTGCGCCGCCACTCTCTGATGCCGCCTTCTCCTTGATCGAGAAGCCAGCAGCCTCCCTGTTCCTCCAACTTCGCAAACGACACATCCTTTTGCATGGCAACGGCGGGAAGGAGATCGACGGTCTCGATTTCTTGCCGGTTGAGCGCCTCGGCCGCTTCGCGAATCCGCGGCTCCGAACGGTAATTCTCTCGAAGAAGGACCACCACATCGCGAAGCGGGTGCGGTGGGGCCGCAAACGGCAGCTTCAATCCCGGCCAAAGTTTTCCGATCTGGGCAGATAGTCCCGTGCTGACAAGCAACTTGCCGCCCTGATCTACCAAACTGGCAAACACTGCACCTGCATCCACCGCCGGGAGCTGGTCCTTGTCGCCCAAGAGAATCAGCTTCGTCTGTGGCAGCAGGGCCTGGAAGAGTTTGGCCATCAACACCACTCCCACCATGGAAACCTCGTCCACGATGACCACGTCTGCCGGCAACGGATTCTCGGCATGATGCCGGAAGATGCCGCGTGCAGGGTGGTACCGAAGCAGGTGATGAAGCGTATGAGCCGAGACGTGCTCGAGTAACGAATCTGGCGAAAGATCGTCCGACGGCTTTCCCAGCTTGCCCAGGTCGTTATGCAAGGCGTCGGTAAGGCGTTGGGCCGCTCGTCCAGTCGGCGCTGCTAGGGCGATGCGCTCCGGGGTAAAGCCGCAGCGCAGCAGGCAACGCACCAGCGTGAAGACCAGTGCTGTTTTTCCAGTCCCCGGTCCGCCGGAAATGATGACGAAGTTCCGGAGCAAGGACGCCCCAAGCGCCACTTGCTGGTCCCGATCCAACTGCAGCGGGCGGCCATTGATGCACAAGGGAGCCTCGATCAACACCTGCTGCGCGGCGGCAGAGAAAGCATCCAGCGCCGGAGCGGCCGCACCTGTTTGGAGTCGTGTCTGCAGTTCCGCGTGCAACAGCAATTCGTGCTTGAGGTACTTTTGGAAGTACAGGTATTTCTTGGCAGCATGTGTATGCAGGATGATCGGCCTGTTGTCTTCGATGGCAGTGCCGATCAACGCCGGAAAACCGCTATCCTCGAGTTCTGCGCAGATCCGGATGGCCCACATTTCTCCCCCGTCCATATCCATCAAGTGCCGGCAGAGGGCGGGTGCAGACGCCTCGATGCAGCCATTGCCCTCATCGAGCGCCAGAACCATGGCGAGTAGGAGGGCGTGCACAGCCTCCTCCCCGCCGTATCCAGAGAGATCGAGCAGATCGCGAATGGTGTAGAAATCCGTATGGAGAAGGTTGGCATTCTGAGCGGCGCTGCTGTACAGCCGAACCATCTCCGGGCCGGCCTCCGGGAAGAGGCGGTACACGAAGCTGGAGAAGTCGGCCGGCTGATTCATGGTGCCACTCTCACAGTATGTCCGACAAGCTCTCCCCTCTCCCCTGTACTCGGGGGTGAGGGGTTGGGGGTGAGGGGCTTGCCGGACAGACACACAAGTCGGTTTCACTCAGAATTCATATCGCCAGGACCTGCTCGAGCCGCAGGTCTTCTGGAGTGGGACGACAGAAAAAGACGCCGGTTGTCTCGTCCCGGCCGTTCATGCCACGCACGAACAGATAGTAGACGCCGCCGAAGTCGCGTTCGGGATCAAAATCGCCGCCTAGGGCGCGCCGTAGCCAACGGGCCAAGGCCTGAAGGTAAAGACGATACTGGCGCGTATAATCGCAATCGCGCATGCTTTGGGCCAACTGTTCCGGAGCATAGCCGTCGGGCAGCAGATTCGTCTTCCAGTCAGCCAGAAAATACTTGCCTTCTCGGCGAAAGACCAGGTCCATGAATCCGGTGAGGAACCCCTCCTCGCGGCGCACCTCGGGCGGCGGGGCCTCGTCTTCAGGAAAATGAAACTCCAATTCCTGTAGCCTGTCTTGCGGTGGAACCTGCCAGAGAGCCACGCCAAGGGCAGCGAGTGGGGTTTGCAGCGCATTCCAGATCAAGCGTGCGACCTGATGCAGGCTTGCCTCCCGCAACTGCTCCGGGCTCAGTCGCGAAGCAAATCTCGGCAGGTGCTTGGCCAACTCTTCGTCCAGCAAGCGGCGCGTGGAAGATCCTTCCGCGAGCAGCGCTTGCCAATCGGGAGCGTGGCCCACGCTCGTGAAATCGATTTGCTCGAGCACGTCGTGGACCAGGTCCCCAAAGACCGTGCCGCGCAGAGGATCTTGGCCCGCAAGGGCATCCTGGCGATCGTCGTCGGCCCGCGGCAAACGTTGCGCATAGCTTGGGCCTTCGGAAGCCTGGGCAGCACTGCGGCGATGCAGACTGGAAAAGGAACGAATGACGATGCGGCGCTGGAAAAAATCGAAGTCAGGCTGGTCCAGCAAATCCGGCAGTGCGGCAAAAACTGCTTCCGGAGTTTTTGCCGTGAAAGCGGCCGCAGCTTGCGAAGACAAGGATGCCGCCTTTGGTGGAGGTGCCGAAACCACCACTGAGCCTATTGGCGGCCCGGTAAGTTCCTCCAGAGCAGCCTTCTCGACGGCCTGAGCCACGATCGTGACGAGGGGCCCTGCTCTTCCCCGGTATTTCTTGGTATCCCCGGCAACCTTCGGGAGGTAGAGCTTGAACATGGCACGCGTCAGAGCGACGTACATGAGCCGGCGATTCTCCGCGTCCTCCTCCACCTTGCACGCTTGCTTGGACGATTCCAACTCTGAGCGCAAATCGAACACCAGGCGGCTACCGTCGCGGTAGGTCAAATAGTTGCGGGTTCCGCCGCTGGTGAAGCCGCCGGCCAGGAACACGACAGGGAATTCGAGACCCTTGCTGGCGTGGACGGTCATGATCCTGACTTTGGGCTGTTCCGTCTCGATGGGCTGGAGGTCAGTTTCGCTGTCTGCCCGCCGACGACGCATTCTTTCCAGGAGATCGAGGACGCCGAGCATGTCGAGGTTTTCCGCGTAGGCAGCCTGCTCGAGTGTTTGCATGATGTGGCGGCAATTGGCCAAGCGCCGTTCGGCGTCGGCCTCGTGCAGGTTGTGATGGAGCAGGCCAGTGTCTTCGAAGATGGATTGAAAAAAAGGGGCCCAGTTTTGCTCTTCGACGAATCCCAGCCAGCGTTGGAACAACTCCCAAGCAGGATGACTCGGCGGCAAGTCCTCTGCCTGGACCATTTCCTCGGGGCGAACGCGAAAGAATCTCGTCAGAAGCGCCTTGCGAAAGGCCTGCAAATCTGTTGGTCGCGCAAGCGCGCTGAGAAGATAGCTCAGGTGAACTGCCTCGTCCGATTGCCATAAGCCAGGCTGTTTGTAAAAGGAGTAAGGAATCTGCCGCACACGCAGCGCTGCCAGGAGCGCTGCAGCCTCCTTCCGTTTAGAGACAAGCACGCAGATATCGTCCGCTTGCAGTAGCCGGGCTTCCTGACCTTTTTTTTCGAACTTCAGAAGGGGCATGCCACGCGGGAGGGCAAGCAGCCGGGCGATCTCGTCGGCCATGAAGCGCGCGTACTCCTCCCGCGCCTCGGTAAGTCTTTGAGGTCCGCTCAGGTCCACGAGCGTGACGGCCTTCCGGTCGGTGTGATCTGCAACGAGCTGATACCGGCGCTCCTTCTCGGGCGGGGTCTGTACAGGCCGATAGGTGATGCCGGTCCCCGCAAACCAGTCGCCCCTTTCGAACAATCTGTTGAGAGTTCCAAGCAGTTCGGGAGAGGAGCGCCAGTTGACGTCGAGCGGATAGTCATGGGCCTTGTATTTCGATTTCAGCTCCTCCGTGGCCGTCAGGTATGTTTGCAAATCGGCCCCGCGGAAACCGAAGATAGCTTGCTTGGGATCGCCTACGACGAACAGGCGCTGCTCGGGCTCGCCCGCCACAAAGATATGTTCGAAGATGCGCCACTGGATCGGATCCGTGTCCTGGAATTCGTCGACGATGGCATACTGGTAACGGTGCCGCAAGGCGGCGACAAGGGTCCCGGCATGTGGGTTTCGGTCAGGGTCCAGAGCATCGTCGACGCGCGTGAGCATGTCTTCGAAGCTCTGCAGACCTCGTTCGCGTTTGTAAGCCAGCAGAGATTCCTGGAGCTGAACCACGGTGCGAATCGCCAACTGGTGCCGCAGGACATCCCAGTCGCACCTACGCCGCTCCACGATCTCGACCAGTTCGTTCAGCCCGGTACAAAACTCGTCAATCTGAGGTTGGGCCTTCTTCGGCAACTGGGTGGTCAGCATTGCAAAACCATGTTTGTCGAAGGAGCTAGCGCCGGCACATGCATCGAGCAGGCGGTGAAACGCGACAATCGGACGATTCTCCGCACCTGACCCAGCCAGCCACTGCAAAAGAGGCAAGAGCAGTTTGTTGCGCCGCGACTCGCGCCAGTCGGCCTTAAAAGCAAGATTGCCAAAACCGAGATAAAGCGCGTGCTCATGCAGGCGGTCGATGTGCAGAGGGCCGGCGAGGCGCCGTCCTCGCTCCAGGTCGGCGCGCAAATTGACGTCGAGCTCTCGAAGGATTTCCGGCCAGCCGTCGAGCGCTTCGGGCCGCAGAAGATGACCACAGCCCTTGCGGAAATTGGCGGCGATATTGAGTACCCGGCGTTCCCAGTTCTCGCTGCCACTGGCCCCGTTATAGCCAGCCAACTCCAGGACGTCGGCCAGCCGCTCTCCGTATTCCGCCCGCCAGGCTTTCCGCTGAAGCTCGCGGAAAGCAGATTCGAGCAAATCCGGATCCTGCGCCAGCTCCTGGCGGAAATCTTCGCGGTGTTCGAACGCATATTCCTGCAGCGTGCGCTGGCAGAAGCCGTGGATCGTGTACACGTGGGCCCGGTCAAAAGCGTCCAACGCGGTCTGCAGCACGGCGGCATGGCGGGGAACGTCGCGCTGGGCCGTCTCCAGTCGCTGCCGCAGGCGGCCCTTCAATTCACCGGCGGCTTTCTCCGTATAGGTCACCAGCAGAATCTCATCCAGCTGTGCCTTGCGCTCGATCAGAAGCCTGAGCACGAGCTGCTCGAGCGAGTACGTTTTGCCCGTACCTGCCGAGGCCGCGATGACGGCGTGACGGCTCAGATCGACGTCTGCCACGCTAGGATCCTCCCTGGCCATCGCGGGCGCGTGCCGGGCCCCGGTCGAGAAGGTGAAAACGGCGCCGCATTTTTTCGAACGCGTCTTCCGGGATATTGGCTTCGATGATCTCCATGAGCTTCATGGGCCGATAGGCAGGACGATCGTTCTCAGCGTCTCGCTCGATGGCTTCCTGCAACAAGTGGCGGTAATCACCGTGCAGCAGCTCCAGCTCTTCCGCGCCGGCCGGCAGGGTGTAAGCGGATCGAAGGTCCTTATCATTCGCCACCACGTCGAAAGGCAGGAGATCGAAACTGCCTCGATTCAAGAAATCCTCGACCAGGCCCGTCAAGTAAGCACGCGCTTGGTCCGGCGTGATGTCCTCGGCGCGATACGTGAAGCTGGTGACGCCTTCTTCTTGAGCGACATGAAGCCGAAAGCTTGCCGGACTCAGCCACTCCCGAGAACCCGCGGCGTCGCCCTGTCGTTCTGCGCTGGCCACGAAGGCAAAGAAGAACAGCAAAGGCTCCAGGAGCGCTTTGCTCAGGTTGTCTGCCGGGACCCTTGCCTTGGCAGCATTTGTGATGACAAGTGCCTCGAGGCCTTCACTACTGCGCCAGACCAGGGGCAACATACCGACCAGGCGAACCGTGGCCGGCAAGGAGTATTGTTTCTCGACAGGCGACAGCGCGATTTCCAGGGCAGGCAGGCGGAGCCGGGCGCCGACGGGCGTGAGGCTTTCGCCGAGCACCACTGGCCCGCAGAATTTCATGCCAGCGCGTCGGTGCAGGAAATCGGCGAGACCTTGTTCACCCAAAATGCGCTTTTCCAAGAGTTGCTCGAAATGGGTCTGGTCCACCTCTGCAAAAGCACCTTCCGGCGTCTTGCCGCGCAGGCGCCATTCTGCATAGAGGTTCGCAAACCGCTGCCGCCAATCCGCCAAGGCATCGACCACGCCATGCTCGATTGCGCGTGCCACGAACTGTTCGAGTGCCGTTACCACCAGCTGATAATCAAGAGGGAATCCAGTTGCAAACGGTTCACAATCCGCCGGCTCGATTTCTTCTTCATCGCTGAGGCGCAGGTGGCGCTTGAGGGCGGCCTCGGCCGGACAACGCAGGAAACCGCGCAGCTCTTGAAGGTGGATGGTGAGCGGGCCTGGCACTTCGGCTAGCGGAGCGGCGGGAAGCGGGAAATGACGTTGCGCCTCGCGTAAACGCTGCTCCAGCTTTTCCGTTTGTAGCGCGTCGAGACGAAGCCGGCCGCGCTGCTGGGCCTCGTGAATCGCAAGGAGACGCTCTGTCGCGTTGTAGTTCACGAGAACGTCTTCACCGGAATCTTGCGGCAGAAGCTTCGGGTCGCTGCCATGCAAGGGTGCTTCCTTGATCGTGAACGTCGCCTCCACGACATGCTTGTCCAGGTAGCGGCGCAATTGGTTGACAAGACCGCACGGCTGAAGCTCCTGGTCCCTTTGCAGCTCTTTGTTGTTGTAAAGCAGGTACAGCTTTTGGCGCGCGGCCAGTACGGCTTCGAGCAGCAAGAAACGGTTCGATTCGGGCAGGCGGATGTCGCCAGCGCAGCGCTCCAGAGACCGGAGATCCAGCGTCGGAAAAACGTTGGAGCCGGGAAAATCGCCCTCCCCCATCCCCAAGAGATAGATGATCTGGAACGGGACTGGCCGCAGCGGCTGGAGCGCGGAGATCGTTACGCCGCCCGTCAGGTATTCTCCCTTGGTGCCTTCGAGGCATTCCAAGCTCTCGCGTACGAATTCGCGGACCAATCCCAGCGGCAGTTCAATCTTGTGGCCGGAGGTCGCCGACAACTGATCCAAGGTTCGCAGCTGAGGGAGTGCCTGGAGCAAGCGATCGCGCACCTCCCCTTCCTCGGGTCGTTCGGGAGGGATAGCCAGAAAGGCCGCGACCAGGCGGCGCAGCTCGTCGGCCCATTGGCCGGCCGTTTTCCTAAAATCACGGAGGCGCATCAGGACAGGCAGCAGCCCCTCCACGGCTTGGCAAAAACTGTCCAGCTGGCTTTTGTCCGCGCTGGCGAGGTCGGCATAGGGGACAACTTCGTGAAAGTGCGAAGCTGGGCGGTCCGCATCTGCGCTCGAAGCCTCCATGAGACGGCCAAGGCGCAGGCGCTGCAAGCCTAGCCGCCAGCAGTAAAAGGGCGTGTCGGGATAACCGCGCGCTTGCTTGTCCGTCTGGTCCCAGCCGTGGTAAATGCCAAGAGCTTCCGCCCACTGGAGCCAAATCGAAGCCTGCTCGCGCTCGACCCCGAGCCTAGCCAGAACGCAGGGATTGAGGAGCACGCTGAACACGCGCGAGCGCGAGAATGATTCCAGGGCCAGATCCAGAAGGCCAAGCATCGCCTGCCCGAAGGCGCTGAGACCCGCTGCCGAAAAATCAGCAAGGTTATATAGGATCCGCTTGGGCGCGCGGCCGAACACCGCCTGGATCACCGGTCGGTACCGGGGCATGTCCGTTACGAGGACCGCGATATCCGTTTGCTTCAAGATCGGGTTTGTATGCAAGTTATGCAGAATGCTCTGGTAGGCTGTTTCGACTTCGCGGTATATGCCCGGGCAGCCGACGAATTGCAGCGTGCGATCTTGTGGCAGCCGGGTTAGCTCCTTGCCAAACATTTGGCCCAGCAATTGATCTTGAAGCCGACCCAGCACTCCTGGCCGACAAACTCTCCCCTCTCCCCTGTACTCAGGGGAGAGGGGTTGGGGGTGAGGGGGATTCGCCTGGAAAAGGCATGCCCCCTCCCCCCAACCGCTGTCCTCCGAAGCGGGGGCGAGGGGCTGCACAGTTTTCACCTTGAAGGCGCGAGCGCCTGCCAGCAAATCCGCCATGAGCCAAAGGCTCTCGGCACCCGCCGGCGCCCAGGCGGCGAGCAACTCCTCGCCATCAGCGGGCAACTGTTCTTCCGCCCGGCTCTTTTGTCGGAAGCGGTTGGCCAGCGCTTGTAGTGCCGCCCGCGCTTCACTTCGGGAGCGCGGTAAAGCCCCCAATCTGCCGACCAGTGGGTTCAGATGATAGAGGTTGAGTTCATACCTCTCGCCAAGCCATCGCAAAACGTGGACGTGCAACCCAGAAATCTGCGTGATGCCAAACAGATGGACCGGGCGTGCCTCCTGGTGCTCTTCCGGTTGCCCGGAAGAGAGTTTCATCAGCTCATTGGCATATTGGGGGAGGGTTCTGTAGATCGTGTCTGTAGTCTTGCCCAGGGAAGCCGCCAGACCGTCGGGCTGGCGCATGACCTCATGAAACAGGGCCCGTTCGCTGCGTTCCAATCCGCGAATGCCGGCCTGGACACGCGGGTAGGCGTCCTTATTGGCCTGCCACTTTTCAATGAGGGCATCCTGGCGGTGGTACTCATAATCACGCAGCAGGCCGGCCAGACGGTCGGCGAGCTGCCACGACCTGCGGTAAAACTTCCGCCCGGGTTCTTCTTCGCCATGTCGCAGATATTGCTGCAGCGGCATGAGCTGCTCATCTGCTGAATCGTGGAGCAACACGGAGAGAATCATCAACCGGTAGTTCTCATGGTCGAGCATTTTGACAGGCGATGCCTGCGGCCGGGGATCCAGAGCCCGCAGCATGTCCCACATGGCGATTTCGAGATACTGAAAGCGCAGGTTGATGGCGATGCCGAGATGTCGCGCCAGCCACAGTCGCAGCCACTTTCCCAGGTAGCGATTCGGCACGACGATCGTCACCGGCGCGAAGAAATCGCCGTGCTTGATACCCTCGTCCAGATCGGCCGCCAGTTGGGCAGCGAGGCTGTCTTGATCGTAGCCTAGATACAGGGTGCTCATGAGGCCTTCGGTTTGGCGCCGTCAGCAAAAGCGAGACATGCCACGCGGCGCCTGTGGCGCAGAGACTGCCCTGCGCCTGTCGGCGTCCCTCATCTGTTGTGAATTGTAACGGCTCGGGCAACGGTCGCGAATGCGGAGCAGTCAACGCTCCTCGATGCAATAGAGGTACTTTGCTCCCCGCAAGAAAAGCTGCTTCCCGACGATGGCAGGCGAAGCGTCGATTGGGTCGTCGAGTCGGTTCGTGGCAAGGACTTCCACCTGGGGAGCGCGCTTCAGGACCAGAGTGGTCCCATCCCGGTCGGCGATGTACATGCGGTCTGCTGCTCCAACCGGTGACCCGTAAAGGTTCGTCAGGCCTGGCAGCCGGGCGCGGTCGAGCAGAACTTTGCCCGTCTTGGCGTCGAGGCAAGTCAGAATGGCGTTGTTGCTCTGGGTGAAATAGAGCCGGTCGTCGGCCAGCAGCGGAGAGGGCACGTAGGGAGTCGCCCGGCTATAGTGCCAAAGGGATTTGCCGGTATCCGTGAGGTCACCCGAGGCGCCGAGCGGGATCGCAAAGGCGGCGGACCCGGTGTAACCGCTCATGCAGTAGACAACATCCGCGTCGGCAACAGGCGAAGGAATGGCGTTGATGGTTTGCCCGCCGCACTGCCAGAGGAGCTTGCCCGTTTCGAAATCGTAGCCGCGCGCACGCTTCGTGCCGTTGACGACAATTTGCGTCCGGCCGGCGTGTTCGACGACAAGGGGCGTTGCCCAGGAGGTCGGCTCGTCGCGCTCGACCTTCCAGCGCATCTTTCCGGTGCCCGCATCAAGCGCGACGATAAACGAGCCTGCTTCGTGGTCCCAGTTCACGACCACTGTTTCGCCATGAAGGACCGGCGAGCTGCCTTCGCCCCAGCCGAAGCGCGTCTGCATCCTGCCCAGGTCGCGCTGCCATTGCAGGTTGCTCGCCAGGTCGTAGCAATAGATCCCATGCGAGCCAAACGACGCAATCAAACGCCGGCCGTCGGTAGCAGCTGAGGCGGCCGCGTAGCTGTGCGTGGGGTGATGTCCTTCATGCGGCACCTGCTCGGCAGCGGTTTTTTGCCAGCGGATGGCGCCGCTGTGCCGGTCGATGCAGAGAACGACGAATTGGCAGAACGTGGTTGGCGGCTTAGTCTTTTTCTCGAGGTGCGGGTCGGGCTTCGGCAGCTCTTCCGGCTTGGCTTCCCGTCCAGTTTCAATCGCTGTCAGGAGAAACACCTGATCACCCCAGACTATAGGTGTCGCGCTGCCTTTTCCGGGAATCTCTGTCTTCCACTTGATGTTCGTCTTCTGATCCCAATGGATGGGCGGGTCGCCGCGCGGAGCCATGCCGCTGGCGAGAGGGCCGCGCCACTGATGCCAGTTGTCCAATGCTCCTGCAGGGACATCCCCGGCTCGAACCACACTGGATAAAAACCATACGCTCAGGGACAGAAACGCTATCTTTCTCATGGAAGCGTCGTACTCCTATAGCCTGGCGAAAGCATCTAGCGTATCAAGTTCCATTACTAAAGGGGAACTCCCCCGTGAGCAGGGATAGCTCTTTCCTTTGCTCGACAAACGGAACCTGGTGCCTTCAATCGGTTAGGAGCATCCATGTGGATCATCCTGGTGCTGGCGAGTGTGGCTTTGATTTTCGTCGTGCTGGTGGATGGCTTTGAGGCAATGGTGCAGCCGCGGCGCGTCACACGACCTTACCGCCCGGCCCGCCTGTTCTATCGCAATGCCTGGAGGCTCTGGCGAGCGCTGGGGCTGCGCATCCCTTCGGGCAAGCGACGGGAGGCTTTTCTCAGCATTTTCGGCCCCTTTTCCATGCTGACGTTATTCGCCCTCTGGGTGGCTGGCTTGATCACGGGCTTTGGCCTGCTGCACTGGTCGCTCGAGACGCCTCTTCACGCTACCGTCGAGGAGCGAGCCACATTCGGCACCTACTTGTACCTGAGTGGCGGCACGTTCTTCACGCTGGGCTCCGGCGATTTTACTCCGGCCGCCAGGCCCGGCCGCATCCTTGCCGTGGTCGAAGCGGGCATGGGCTTTGGCTTCATGGCCTTGATCATCGGCTACCTGCCAGTGCTCTTTCAGGCCTTTTCACGGCGGGAAGGCACGATTGCGCTGCTCGACGCACGCGCCGGCTCGCCACCGAGTGCCGCCCAGCTTCTGTTACGTGCCGCCCAAGCGCGGAGCCTCGCCACAGTAACTCCTTTCCTGGAGGAATGGGAGCGCTGGGCTGCCGATTTATTGGAAAGTCACCTTTCTTTCCCGGTCCTCAGTTACTATCGCTCGCAGCACGACAACCAGTCGTGGGTAGCGGCACTTACCGCCATTCTGGACACGTGCGCATTATTACTCGCGGAAGTGAAGGACACGGGACGCTTTCAGGCCCAGCTCACTTTCGCGGCTGCGCGCCATGCAGCCGTGGACCTTTCCATGATCTTCAAAATTACACCAGTGCCGCCCGATCCCGACCGCCTGCCAAGTGATCGCTTGCAACGACTCCGTGAGCAGCTTCGTCAAGCCGGGGTGCCCCTGCTGGAAGCGTCGGAAGTGGATCAGAAATTGTCGGAGCTGCGCGGCATGTACGAGCCGTTCGTCGACGGCCTGGCTCGTTTTTTCCTGTTCACCATGCCGTCCATCTTGCCGGAAGCGTCCACCGTCGACAACTGGCAAACCAGTGCCTGGATGCGCCGTGCGCCCGGCATCGGCAGGCTGCCGGCAGGTGCTGAGCGGGATGAACACTTCAATTGATTCTAGCCCGCTTTTCATCCTACCTTGCGAGCTGCGAGGACGTAAAGCGAGTGTCAGCGATTGTTCTCCCCTCGCCCCGGTACTCCGGGGAGAGGGGCCGGGGGTGAGGGGCCTTTTCTGTCTTCAAATGAAGATCTGTTTCAAGTAGGCCAAAAACTTCGCCGGGTCCGGCGATTGAGCCCGGTATCCGACGTAGCCGTCAGGGCGCGTGAGGAAGAGCGTTCTTTCTTCTGCCCCGTAATTTTTGACGACAGCGCCCTCGGCATCCAGAAGAAGCTTTGCATTCTTCACGCCCTCCGGAAGAGCGCTGGAACCCGAGGCAATCGCACAGCTGTCGATGAGGCCGGCGAAAGCACGGCTGGCGGTTTCGACACGCTCTCAGTTATGACAAATCGACGTCTGGTAGCGATGACATTCCTAACCCACGATTGTTCCGCTAGAATAGCGGCATTATGAGACGCCGCAATTCTTCCGCTATTTTGGAGCGCCTACTCGAGCCGGTCACCCAGAGCCTCAACGTCGAAGCGGCCCGGAAACTTATCCGCCTGAAAGCGGATTCCGTGACGCAGACCCGTGTGGATGAACTGGCTCGCAAGTGCAACGAGGGTGAATTGACCCCGGCGGAACGTTCAGATTATGAACGCTACGTTTCGGTCGGCACTCTGATCGCCATTCTGCAAGCCAAGGCCCGTCTTCTTCTTGCCAAGAACACGTGATGGATGCCGCCATGCGACGCTTGGTCCAAGCCCAGGCCGGCGCGCGGTGCGAATATTGCCGCATCCACGAGGACGACGAGCCATACACCTTCCACGTCGAACACATTGTGGCCAAGAAGCACGGCGGCAGCAACGATCCGTCCAATCTGGCCTGGAGTTGCCATAGCTGCAACTTCGCGAAAAGCTCCAATCTTTCGGGCTGGCTTCAGGGCCACCTGCCGTTGACTGATGCGGAAGTTCGACATCCAGACCGGATCGCTGACGCGCCCTCCTGCCAGGCCCGAGGCATCGAGAGCAGCCTGGAACTCGGCCAGCGCTGGTTCGCTACCGGGCGCGGGGGCCTCATGGCGTCCCACGACGATGCGAAAGCGCTTGTCGCCGGGCATGGGGAATAGAGCCAGGATATCGCCCTTCAAGAAGGACACGGAGATTTCATCCGAAGGATAGGTTGTCTCCAGCCGAACGTCAGCCAGGGTGAAGAATTCTTCGAATGCCTTCCCATCGAACGGGATGCCGAGCAGGTGACGCACGGTGCTGTGGGCTCCGTCACAGCCAACGAGCCAGGGGACGCGCAACCGCTCCTCCGCTTCGCGGGCCGGGTGAAAAGCCCGGAAAACAGTTGTGTCGGAATCGCCCAGACAGGATAATGTGGCCGGATCAGGTAGTAGCCAAATACGCGTCAAGCGCAGAGGTGTTGCCATGAATCGGCCCTATCTCGCGTGGTATGTTCCACTTGTACTTTTGGCGGTCTTGCCGGTTGGAGTACGAGTGCTTGGCTGGCGAACGCCGCATTCCGAGCCGGTCGATCCGGCCATGGCCGAAGAAGGGCGAACGCTCTTTTTCCACCAGTGGAAGGCGAACGATCCATTGGCCAATGGCGGAGACGGCATCGGGCCGGTTTTCAACGCCAATTCTTGCCTGGCTTGCCACAACCAGGGCGGTCCAGGCGGTGGCGGCGATCTCGAGCACAACGTCACGAACTTTGTCGTGCGTTCGGTTTCGGACGGCAGCGCCTTGAGTGAAGGAGTCGTCCACTCTCAGGCCGTGACCCCGCAGTTTCAGGAGACGTTGCGGCAAGTCAACGTCAATCTTCCGGCCCAGGCACGCCCGACTCTGGCGAGCCTGAGAGCCATTTCACAGGGCGATGGTTGTCACCAAGACCGGTTCCCGCCGGGCGTTCACATCTCCCAACGAAACACGCCGGCCCTGTTCGGAGCAAAACTGATCGACGAGATTCCTGAGCGCGTCATCATCGCGGGTGAACGCGCTCAGCGCTTGAAATGGGGGCTCGCGCCCGCGGACGGGGAAGACCTGCCGGTCGGACGCGCGCTGCGGCTGGCAAATGGACACATCGGCCGCTTTGGCTGGAAGGCCCAGATTGCGAGCCTCTCCGATTTCGTCCAGACCGCTTGCGCCAACGAACTTGGTCTGAGCAATCCCGATCATCCTCAACCCAGCCCCCTGGGCAAACCGGACTATAGGCCGACAAGCCTCGATCTCACGCTCGACCAATGCAGTCAATTGACCGCTTTTGTCGGCAGTCTGCCCCGACCCGTCGTGCGACTGCCGGAGGATTCCGCGGCCCGCGAGCAGGCGCAGGCTGGTAAAGTGCTGTTCAAGAACATTGGCTGCGCAGACTGCCACACGCCAGACCTGGGTGAGGTGGAAGGGCTCTATAGCGACCTCTTGCTTCACAACATGGGACAGCCCCTTGTGGGCGGCGGCTCCTACGGCGAGCCTCCTGTCGAACTGTCCAGGTTCAAGCCTGGGAAGGGCCCGCTACCTGGCGAGTGGCGGACCCCGCCTCTCTGGGGCGTTGCCGATTCCGCTCCGTATTTGCACGATGGCCGCGCCCCAGATCTCAAGAGCGCGATTCTGCAACACTCGGGTCAAGGCGCTCGCTCGGCCGCGCGTTTCAAGGAGCTGCCTGCTGCCGAGCAGCAGGGCGTTATCGCGTTTCTCAATACACTGCGGACGCCCTGAGCGCGGCGCACGAGAGACTACGCACGCACTGACAGAAGCAGTTCATGACCATCAAGTTCATCTGCACCTGCGGGAAACACCTGCGCGCCCGCGATGAGATGGCAATGCGCCGCTCGATTTGCCCACGTTGCGGCGCGCCCGTCGGCATCCCCTCCTTGCAACCCACCCATCGCGAGGCCACGCTCGGGCCAATGACACCCGCGGAACGCATGCGGGCAAGGCGAAACGCTGCCGCTTCCGGCAGCCTGCCTCACGACGCGGCGGCAGCAGGAACGTCACTGGACGCCAATGGCCGGCCGGTGGGCAGCCCGCTGCATCCCGGCGGGGAAGATCCTCTCCGCCACATGCTGCGCGAGCATGTCGTCGGCCTCGTGCTTCCCAGGGCCCGAGTACCCCGACAGCTGGAAAAACACTGGTATGAATGCCTTCTCTACCCCCTCCGTGCCGGCGGTTTGGTGTTCGGCCTGGCGGTTGCCCTGACCGCGTTAAGCGGGGGCACGCTGCTGGTGCTACCCGAAATAGTAGATTTGAAAGTGAGGCTGTCGGGGCTTTTGATCCTGGGTGCGCTTTTTTTAGCGATCCCGCTCGTGATCGTCGGCTTCACCTGTCTCTTGCTTGACGGCGCGCTCAAAACGGCGCCTGTCGGCCAGCTGCACATCCACTGGCTTGGCCGAAACCTCGGGCTGGCGATCCAGAGCGGCGCATCCTGGCTTTTCTGCTTCCTGGCAGGCCCCGTTGTGCCGCTGGGCGGTAGCGTGATTTATTGGTTCTACTGCGGTGATCCCATCCTGCCAGACTGGCTCATCCTTGGGTACCTGAGCATCGTGGGGATCAGCTACGGCCTCTTTGCAACCCTCGCCGTAAACCAGAGCGGCCGGTTGCTCGATGCCAATCCGGTCCGCATCGCCGAGCTAGCTTACAAGCTCGGCTTTCGCTCGATCGCGGTCGTGGTCGTGACAGCCACGCTGATGCTCGGCCACTGCCTGCTGGCGTTTGCTGCCTTGCAAGCACTCCGTCACGACGCCGGAGTTGGCTGGACATTGCTGTTCTTCTGCTGGCTCAACGGCATGTTTTGGGTCGCGTTCCTCCTCCGGCTGCTGGGCGTGTGGTGCCAGCGCGCCAAACTGTAGAGCAAAAAGGTGTCAGGACCCTTTTCAGATCCTCATTTCGGGATCTGAAAAGGGTCCTGACACCTTTTTGCTTCGGCCTCGCCCGCATTCGCTCAATCTGCTGAAATATCCAGATGTTCTTCTCCACCAAGAAAGAGCGGCGCGAGGAACTCCTCGCAGAGCCTTTTCCCGAAACCTGGCTCGGCTATTTGCGGGAGAACGTGTTTCTCTATCGACTCTTCTCCCCCGAGGAGCAAAGCAAGCTCCAGGCCGCGCTGCGGATCTTCGTTGCCGAGAAGTACTGGGAAGGCTGCGGCAAGTTGGAGATCACGGACGAGATCAAGGTGACAGTCGCGGCCCAGGCGTGCCTGCTCGTCTTGGGTTTCGACAACTATTACTTTGATGATCTGCGCACTGTCCTGGTCTATCCCGGCGGCTACCTTGCTGCCGATCCTTCCGAAGCTGCTAGCCACGCCAATTACCTGTTGGGAGAAGCGCATCCCAAGGGCCCTGTCGTGATTTCGTGGTGGCACACACGCTGGGAAGCACGACGGCTCGGTAGGCGCAACCTGGTGCTCCATGAATTTGCTCATAAGCTAGCCCAGATCGATGATCCGCAATCTGAGATCCCGCCCATCGCAAACCCCGACCTGCGTGCCCGGTGGGAAAGAGTGATGGCGGCGGAATACGAACAGCTCTGTGACGATGTGGATCGCGAGCGCTCGACCGTGATCGACCCGTATGGGGCCACGAACCCCGCAGAGTTCTTCGCCGTCGTGACAGAAACCTTCTTTTTGCAGCCGGGCGCCCTTCAGAAGCGGCATGGGCAACTTTATGACCTGCTGGCGGAGTGGTTTCGTCAAGACCCGGCAGCGCGCCGCCCTCTGGACCAAGCGGATGTAGCGCATGCATCCGCGGCCGAGAGTGAATACATCGCGCACAGCATCGAAGAATATTCTGTAGCTATCCGTTTGCGGCCGGACGACCCGGATGCCTATCGCGGACGGGCAGCGCTGCACGCTGAGCAGGGCGACATGGAGAAGGCGCTCGCTGACTATAACACTGTGATCCGGCTGGCCCGCGACGACCCAGACGCTTACTGTGACCGCGCCGAGCTAACCATCACCCAGGGCCGACTGGAGCAAGCGCTCGCCGACCTGGATGTCGCGATTCGCCTGGACCCCGACTTCGCCCGTGCTTATCGGCAGCGCGGCGCGGTCTATGCCCGGTTAAGGGATTTCAGGAAAGCCATTACCAACTTCACGAGGGCAATCCGGGCCGACCCCGAAAACCTGGAAGCCTATCGCGCGCGGGCCCAGGCGCACGCCGCATTGGGTGACGACGACAATGCCGAGCGCGATCGTGCCAGTGTCAAAAATTTGAAGGCAGCCGCACGCAAGAAACAAAAGTGATCTCCCGAAGGTATCTGAATGACGCTGTGCGATTCAGCTGTAGGTCAGGTTTCCAACCTGACCGGACAGATTGGAAACCTGTCCTACGAAGCTGCCGATTCAAGCACTGTGATTTAGCAGGATAAACCCGAGGCGCATTTGAAGTGAGTTGATTTCTCATGAACTTACCCCGCCGCAGAACCAATCCTTGGCTTCATGGATGGGTTGTAATCAGCCTCCTCTCTCTGGCAGCGCCATGCTGGAGTCAGACAACTGAGCCGGCCAAGGCTCCTGCCGAGAAATCCCTTACGGCGGAGCAGCGCCAGCGCGACCTCGAATCTTTCGAAGTCGTCTGGCGAACGATTCGCGACAAGCATTGGGACCCGAAGCTCGGCGGACTGAACTGGCAAGCAGTCCACGACGAGCTGCGTCCGAAGATGGAGAAGGCAACCAGTTCGACGCAATGTCGCGAAATCCTGGACAACATGATAGACCGGCTGGGTCAATCTCACTTTGCGATCGTCCCCGAAGAAGCTTATCACGAAATCGAGCAGAATTCGGGCAATCCCTCGACCGAGGAAAAAGCGTCGCCCAAGGGTTCGAAGAAGGCGAACAACAGCCCGACTGCGAGCAAGGACGCAAACGGTTCGGGCACCGGCAGAGGAGTAACTGGTCTCGAGATCCGCGTGGTGGATGGTCATGCCCTGGTCGTGCGCGTGCTGGACGAATTTCCCGCGGCCAAGCTGGGCGTGCGCACCGGTTGGGAGGTGGTCAAGATCGACGGCAAGGATCAAGCGCCCGTAATTCAGACGATCCGGGAGACCTACAAGAACTCCACCACTCTTGATTTACACCTGTCCTCCGCAATCATGGGCCGACTGCGCGGCAAGGCGGGACAAAAAATGATGGTCGCGTTCCACAACGGCGACGGCAAGGAGACATCCTTGCCGATACCGCTGGTACAACCGGCGGGCGTCGCCACGCGCTTTGGCAATCTGCCGCTTTTCTTCGTGCATTACGAAAGTCGCAAGCTGCCCAAGAATATCGTCTATTTTTCTTTGAGCGCCTTCTTCGACCTGCCCCGCGTGATGAAGGCGCTGGAGGAGACCGTGAAGGCCAATCTGAACGCGGACGGCTTCATCCTCGATCTGCGCGGCAACCCCGGCGGCATCGGCGCGATGGCCATGGGTTTTGGGAATTGGTTTGTCAGCGCCCGCGACCAGAAGCTTGGCACCCTGTCGACGCGCAACACCACCCTTCGTTTTGTCCTCAACCCACGTGTCGAAACGTATGCTGGACCGCTGGCGATCCTCGTAGACGGCTTATCCGCCTCGACTTCCGAGATCTTGGCCGGCGGCCTGCAGGACTTGAAACGGGCCAAGGTGTTTGGCTCCCGCACGGCCGGAGCTGCATTACCGTCACAGTTCATTCGCCTACCCAACGGGGATGGCTTTCAATTCGCGTTCGCGAATTATATTTCGACAGGTGGTAAACCTCTCGAAGGAAGAGGCGTGCAGCCCGACGTGGAGGTGCCGCTATTGCGCCCGGCTCTCCTCAAAGGCGAGGACGCCGTTCTGAATGCGGCCGTGGATTGGATCCACGCGCAGAAAACCCCCTGATACGAGCCCGAAGCGTTAGCGAGGTGCCCGCCGAACCATAAGCGAGATCCTCGCTAACGCTTCGGGCTCGTATCGGCGGCATAGTCCACTGTGATATAGAATAGTGTTCGCTTTACTCTGATCCGGTGCCATCGTTCAACCTCTCTTACGAAGGAGCAGCAGACATGATTCGTTGTAGCCATCGAGTAGGATTGTCTCTCGCGATCTTATGCGCTTGGGCTTTGACCCAGCCCGTGCGTGCGCAGCTACCCAAGGGAGAAGAAATCCTCGACAAGTACATCACAGCCACCGGCGGCAAGGAGCTTCACGCGAAATTCAAGAACCGGGTCATGAAGGGAAGCATCGAAGTGCCGGCCGCCAATATCAAGGGAGACATGGTCACTTACCATGCAGCCCCGAACAGCATGCTCGTCGACGTGGAACTAGGCGGCTTGGGCAAGATTCAAGAAGGGTGCGATGGCAAGGTGGCCTGGTCGGTCGGGATTACCGGGCCGCGCGTGAAGGAAGGCGAGGAGAAGGCAGCTGCACTCAGACGCGCCGATTTCACGGATGATCTGAACTGGCGCAAGCACTATAAGAAAGTTGAGTGCACAGGGGAAGAAACCGTTGAGGGCAAGAATTGCTACAAGGTCGAACTTACGAATCCTGAAGACCGCGTACGGACCAGTTATTATGACAAGTCAACCAACCTCCTCGTCAAAACAATAGGCACCGAGATCTCCGCCCAAGGCAATATAGAGACCGAAGCCGTGCCCAGCGAGTACAAGAAGTTCGACGGGCTCTTGATTCCTACCAAGGTGCGGCAAACGGCTGCGGGCCAGGAAATACTAATCACCATCGCAAAAGTGGAACATGATGCCAAGCTCCCCGAGAATTGTTTCGCCTTGCCCGACGATATCAAGAAACTCGTCGAGAAAGATAAGAAGGACTCAGGAAAGTCCGACAAGTAACGGCTGGGAATACTTTGAACTCATTCCCGCAAAGGGCGGGCAGCTTGGGTGCTGCCCGCCCCTTTCGTTGTCAGATTGTCATATACCCCCTCATCATCGAAATCCAAATCCGATCCTATCCTGAAACGGTCGCCTTTTACCAGAAACTCGGCTACAAAGTCGAAGAGCGAGTGAGCATGGGCAAAATCGTCTGACGCACAGCAAGGACGATATCCTTCGATTCGGCAGAACCTGAAAGGAACCGAGATGGCTGACTCATCTTCGCATGATCCGCCTAAGAAACGACGCGCGGTCAAGCGTCGCAAGTCGACCCGGCTGGAATCCGTCGCGGAGATTCGTCGGGCCCTCGGGGTCAATCGGGTCGTCGTCAAGAGGAAGGCCGCCAGTGAACGAAAGACCGCGCCCAAGCCGGATATAGAAACCACGCGCTTTCGGCCGGTGCACCGACCGCCCATGGCCCTTCTTTGCATCCTCGACGACGGCTACGAGGAGGGTCAGTGGCTGCGCATCCGCAGCGATCGAGTGATCATTGGCCGCTCGGAAGGAGACGTGCAGATTCCTCATGATACCCTGCTCTCCGGCAAGCACGCTGAGCTTTCCCGCCGCCTGGAAGAAGGTGGTTATCGCTGGTATTTGACAGACCTCGAGAGCAGGAATGGCACCTATGTGCGTGTCGGCAAGGCTCTCCTGAATCACAATCAAGAACTTCTGATCGGCAGTCACAGATACCGCTTCGATGCCGCCCCGCAACGCGATGACGAGGCGGTGAGCGGCGAAAAACGCCCTAAAGGCACTCACGGATGGCAAAAGGTCGCCTTCACGGAACCCATGCCTGCTCTCGTCCAGCTAACGTCCAAGGGTGACGGCAGGCGCTATCTCCTACCCAAGGCCGAAAACTGGCTTGGCCGGGGCAGTTCGTGCACGGTTGTCATTTCAGATGACCCCCTCCTCAGCCCCGAGCATGTCCGTTTCACCCGAGACTTCAAGGGTCGCTGGCACTGCCGCAACGGTGACTCGCTGAACGGCACCTGGCTGAGGATCGATTGCATGATGCTGGATACCGGCTGCCAATTTCAGCTTGGCGAGCAACGGTTTGTTTTCAAGGTTCGCTAAGCGGCGACAAATCCTCAGCAGGTGATTGAACTTGGGTGCCATGCCTTCGCAGCCCGGCATCTCACATTGGCACACAAACCCGAGGCCGCGAAGGCACGTCGCGCCCCAATACAAGGAAGCAGTCCGCCGACTGTTCCATGCTTTCGGGCCTTGGCGCTTGGCAGTCTTCGGCAGTAGTCCGGGCCCGAAAGCATGGCATCTATGAAGGATCCGTTGTCAAGCCGGTTGGTGCAGATTTTGTTGAGCAGAAGTTCTTCCGCAACATCCTCGTCACCGTCGGCGTCGGTCGATCTGCCCTTTGTCCGACCTGGTCGATGGTG
>DATGZX010000397.1:0-22842 GCA_035296965.1 Gemmataceae bacterium | reverse complement strand
TAAACAACCCCACGTGAGTAGTAGCAACCATGCGTTCCTCCGGGAAATAGGTGAAAGTCCGGAAGAATCGTAGGCCTGTACACTTGTCCCAATCAAGGCCCTCTCAATAATTGAGGTGGAGTTTGATGCGTTCGCCCTGGAAAGCACGGTTATCGCCCCCAGCGAGAATCGCAATCATGAAAAGCCTTCAGGCGAGCAAGCTGCTTCGGCACGTCCGCCATATCGCGGCCAATCACGACGGCGCCGGTACGCCGGATCGGGAGTTGCTGGAACGATTCGTCGGGCATCACGACGAGGAGGCGTTCACCACGCTGCTCCGGAGGCATTCCCAGATGGTTTGGGCCGTGTGCCGGAGTATCGTCGGCGATTGGCACCTGGCCGAGGACGCCTTTCAAGCGACGTTCCTGGTCTTGGCGACCAAGGCGCATTCGATCCGGAGGCGTGAAGCGCTCAGTTGCTGGTTGCATGGTGTGGCGAGGCATGTGGCGATGAAAGCAAGAGAAACTGCGGCCAGGCATCGCGTTCAGAATGAGAAATCGGCACCCGGAATCTCCACCGATCCTCTGCTCGATATGAGCCTGCGTGAACTCCAATCGATTCTGCACGAGGAGCTGGAGCACTTGCCGGAGAAGTATCGGGCGCCGGTCGTCCTCTGCTATTTGGAAAGCAAGACCCACGCACAAGCTGCACGCCAGCTTGATTGGACAGAGGGCACGGTGCGCAGCCGGGTAAATCGCGGGCGCGAGCTGCTGCGCGGCCGGCTTACAAGACGCGGTTTGGCCGTACCCGCGGTATTACTGACCAGCTCACTGGCAACCGACGCCAAAGCGCTGGGGTTGTCCGCCGGGCTTGTGCAAAAAACGGCCAAGGCGGCGTTTGCAATTGCGAGCAGCAAGGGAACCGCCACGGGACTAGTGTCCGCTGAGGTTGCCTCCTTGGTCCGATCCGGAATCCAAACGCTTGCGCTGAGTAAACTCAGAATCGTAACGGCACTGTTGCTGACACTATGCCTGGTTGGCATGGCGGCAGGGACGCTCGGATCATCCACGCACGCGGACAAATTGCCCGACGTCGCTGCAGAAGGGGCGCTCTCCCCAAATGAACTTGATCAGAAGAAAGACGAACGACAGATCCATCCTGCCACGGACTCGTCCGGCGATCCACTGCCACCACACGCGCTGGCACGTTTGGGCACGACGCGACTGAGAAACCCCGACTATATGAAACTCATCGCCTTTACTCCCGACGGCGACCGGCTCATCTCCCAGGCTAAAGTGGTACGCGTGTGGGAAGGAGCCAATTGGAAGGAACTTATACACTTCGCCCCCTTGGCCCCTCATGAAATGGGCACCGGCTCTCTCTCCCCTGATGGGAAATTGCTGGCCGTTGGCGCATTGTACAGGGATAACCCAATTGTCCTCTGTGAAACGGCTACTGGCCGCAAGGTTCGAGAATTCGGTAATGGATCGTATGAAGTGGTCGCGTTTTCACCCGATGGCCGAATCCTCGCAGCGATCAGTCATAATCACGTCGCGACGAAGCATAATCACGTCGAGATCTGGGACGTCGCAACGGGTCGGCAATTACACAAAGCGAAGGCACACGACAAGGATATATGGACGGTGATCTTTGCGCCCGACGGCAAGACCTTGTTGACCGCGGGTGAAGACAAGTGCGTTCGTTTTTGGGACATGGCAACCGGCCAGCAGTTACGGGAGATCGGGGATTGTTCCCCAGTCATGGGTCACGTGGCCCGACCTGTGCAAATGGCCCTAGCCCCGGACGGTGGACTGCTCGCGGTGATCCGTGAGCCCAATGGCCCCGATCGATCCCCTCAATGGGCGAACGAAATCGGCATTTGGGATGCCGCTACCGGCAAAGAGCTGCGCCGGCTGAACGTTGCAAAGCTCGAACTGTGGCCCGACTATTCCATCGGCTTCCAAGCCCTTGCATTTCTGCCCGACGGCAAGCTGATGACTGCTGGCCCTGATCCTTTCTTACGCATCTGGGACCCCAAAACCGGCCGGGAACTACGTCGGCTTTCGTGCGGCGAGAGCGTTCCACTCTCTTTTGCGTTGGCGCCGGACGCCAAGCGCGTCGCGGTGGCGTCACGAGTGAGTATTTTGGTACTTGATCTAGCCAGCGGTAAAAGCCTTTCCTCCCACGTAGGCCACCCCGACTCGGCATACAAGACGGCTGTCACTCCTGACGGTCGGACGGTAGTTACGGCCAGCGGTCCCGATCTCTACCTGTGGGATACCCCGTCTGGCAACTTGCGACATCGCTTGCAAGGCCACCACGGGGATATCAACGGACTCGAAATCATAGACCGTGGGAGAAGGGCCGTAACCTCGGCGTATAGGGAAGGGACCTTGCGGGTTTGGGACCTGAGTACGGGACAAGAAGCTTCTCAGATGAATATCCCCGAAAGAGCGGGAATCCTTCAGGCGGTTTCGCCGGATGGCAATATGATTGCGGTAGGCGAGCCCAGCTCTCTTATAGTGTTGTTCGATGTCCGTACCGGCAAGGAAATCCAAAGGCTGAAAGGGCATGGTGATTCCGGCGTTTACGGCGCGGCCTTTACTCCTGATGGCCGGACGCTGGTTGTTTGGTACTCCGATGACAACATGGTGTACCTCTGGGACCTCCCAACTGGCCGGAAGATACGAGAGTATCCCTTCATGGATGAGGAGCAGCCGAAGCGAATCGTCGGCCTTGGTAGGCAGGTCTATTTCGCCGCGGTCTCTCCGGACGGTCGTTTTATTGCCTTCGGCAGCCAGAGTCGTTTCCTTGAATTGCATGACCTGATCACGGGCGAACTGCTTTATCGCCAGGCTAACCTCCCCGACGGCGTCTGCCCAATGGCCTTCTCGCCAGATAGCAGGCTACTAGCGTGGTCGGGCTGGTGGAACGACCCGACGGTCCACTTGGTTGAAGTGGCGAGCGGCAAGGACCGCTTCCGTTTCGCTGGGCACACCGGACGAGTCTTGTCGTTGAGCTTCAGTCCAGATGGAACCAGGGTGATCTCCGGCAGCGACGATACCACGGCCTTGGTGTGGGATCTGACCGGCAAATTGGCGGCTGGAGACACATGGGGCAAGCCGCTGTCGACGAAAGACATCGAAGCTGCATGGGTAGATTTGGCTGGCGATGATGCAGCCCATGCCTATGACGCCATCCTTCGTCTCTCCGCCGCGCCGCGCGAGCCGATCACGTTTCTCGGCCATCACCTCAACCCTGTCCCAGCGGTGGATGACAAGCGCCTAACCAGGCTGATTGCCGACCTAGACGCCGAAAAGTTCTCGGTTCGCCAGCAGGCGGCGCAGGAGTTAGAAGCGCTCGGGGAAGCCGCTACGGAGGCCTGCCGCAAGGCGCTTGAAGCCAATCCCTCTGCCGAATCGCGCCGTCGACTGGAAATGTTGCAGACTAAACAACTGCACCAAATCGCCCAGCCATCGCCCGAGCGTTTACGCCTGCTCCGAGCGTTGGAAGTCCTGGAACGGGCCGGGACCGCCGAAGCACGACAGCTTCTCCAGAAACTCGCGGAGGGAGCTTCCGGAGCCCGCCTGACTTACGAGGCCAAATCGGCCTTGGTAAGGCTAGACCGAGGACAGTCGTTGCGCTAAGGACACGGCAACGGATAAATCAGCCCCTGAATCAAGGGGAATCACTCAAGGCCGATGAACTGCAGGCACTGCGAGCCGTCGAAGTGCTGGAATACACTGTCAATTCCGAGGCCCGACGACCCTTGGAGGCATTGGCCAAGGGAGCATCCGCAACCTGCCCAATCTCAGCACCATGCCTTCCGGGCGCTCGGCGTAAGCCGCTCTGTGAAGATTTCCCAAAAAATGCCGTGCCGATTCATCTCCTGCTGGCCATGATAGAGTGGTTCGCAATCTGGGGAGACTTGGCATCATGGCTAACAGGCAGCTTCACGGCCTCCTGGGGCATATCCGTCAATTTGCCGGCGTACCCGCGGCGGCCGAATTAACCGATCGGGAGCTGCTGGAGCGGTTTGTCGCGCAACGGGACGAGACGGCATTTGCCACCTTGGTGGGCCGTCACGGTTCCCTCGTGCTCGGCGTCTGTCGACGCGTGCTGCGAAACATTGCGGATGCTGAGGACGCCTTTCAGGCTACTTTCCTCGTCCTGGCTCGAAAGGCGGGGGTGGTCCGTTGGGGGGATTCGGTTGGCAACTGGCTATACCAGGTCGCGTACCGCATTGCAGCCAACGCTCGAACGGAAGGTGCGCGCCGGCAAGCACGCGAGCGCCAGGCCGCGAGGTTGGGCAAAACAGCAGCCGCCCCCGACGTGGAGCTGCAGGATCTTTGCGCCGTTCTCGACGAGGAATTGCGTAGGCTGCCAGCCAAGTACCGCGCGCCGCTGCTGCTCTGTTATCTGGAAGGGCTCTCTCGAGGCGAGGCTGCCCGGCAGCTCGGTTGGTCCTTGGGGGCCTTGAAGGGAAGGCTGGAGCGCGGTCGGCAATTCCTGGGCAAACGACTGGCCCGACGCGGCGTCTCCCTGTCTGCCGTCTTCCTGGCTGCGGGGCTTTCCCGCGAAGCAGTTAGCGCGGCAGTGCCAGCATCGCTGGCAACCTCCACACTAAAAGCCGCCGTTAACTTTGCAGCTGGTTCGGGACCTACCAGCGCTGGCCTTTCGGTAGAGGCCTCCAAACTGGCCCAGCAATTGGTGAAGTCCATGCTTGCGACCAAGCTCAAGATGGCGATGGGAATGATCCTGGCTACTTGCTTGCTGGTTCTGGGCGTGGGCGTCGCGGCGCGACAGATGACCGCCGGCACGCCCACCGAGACGGACCTTACAGACCTGTCCGACTTGGCGACTTTCGTCCAGGACAACGCGACTCAGGCGCGCGACGCGCCGGCGCGTATCGACCGCTATGGCGACCCACTGCCTGCGGGTGCCTTGGCGCGACTCGGTACCGTGCGCCTTCGTCAGGGCGAGGGGATCCAATCGGTCGATTTTTCCCCGGACGGCAAAACACTTGCTTCTACAGCCGGTACCAAGTTCGTCAGCCTTTGGGACCGCTCAACCGGCAAAGAGATCCAACGGATTCAGGAAGCGAGCGGAAAAACGTTGGCTTTCTCACCTGATGGCCACCTGCTGGCAACTGCCGGCGGTAGATACGTGGAACTGTGGGACGTGGCTGCCGGAAAGAGGCTGTACCAGCTACCCTGCCAAACATTCACCGAGAAAGACAACTCAACGTTCTATCTTACCGACGTACCTCTCGAATTCTCGGCCGATGGCAGCATGGTGACGTCGGTCAACGCGGAGCACGTTGTCCTGGTCTGGGACGTGGCGACAGGCAAGGAGTTGATGCGCACGGCCAAACAGGCAAGCCCCATCGCGTTTCTGCGCTTTCTACCCGGTGCCAAGACACTGATCTCGTTAAGCGGCGCCCGTGAGAGTGACGGAGCAATCCAGTTCTGGGAAATCCCGACTGGGAAGGAAATCAGCAAGGTCGTGGTTCCCTGCAAGGATACCAGGACTTCCCGGCCATTTGCCATTTCGCGGGATGGAAAGTCCGTGGCTATCGAGGCGCTCATTCAAGTGAGAGAGAAGCAAGGAGCCTTTACGAGTGTCTACACGGCGCATTGCATCCGTATTCTTGATGCGGTCACAGGGCAACAACGATTGCACATCCAAGGCAAGAATTCGGTCGTCGAAAGTGTTGAATTCTCACCGGATAGCCGCTGCCTTGCCTGGACGAATATGGAAAACGAGGTAACCATTTGGGATACGATCGCGGACAAGCTCGTTAGCCGATTCCGCCAGGCACCGGGCGGCTTCACTGGCGGAGCCCACGCACTTGCCTATGATCGGGAAGGCAAAACGCTGGCCACGTCCTCGCAAGGCTCGGCACTCCATCTTTGGGATCTGGCTTTGGGCCGCGAGTTGCTCGAGAAAGAGGCGCACGCTAGCGCCGTCCATGCGCTGGTTTACTCTCCCGATGGCCAAATGGTCGCATCGGCAAGCGCGGATCAATCGATTCGGGTATGGAGTGCAAAGTCAGGAAGCCCAATTGCCAAGCTCACAGGGCATGAAAGCCCACTCGACGCGCTCACTTTTTCTCCAGATGGCCGGCACTTGGCGACAGCCGCTACGGACCGAACTGTACGGCTATGGGATCTGCCCAACGGCCGGGAGATCCACAAGTTTACGCTGCCCGACATCGACCTTGGCAATGGCAGTTCTCAGACTGTCAACCGATCACTCGTTTTCACACCCGACAGCCAAACGCTCATCGCGGCCGGAAGCGACCTGAAGTTCTACCGGTGGGACGCAGGCAGCGGCAAGGAACTTCGGCAGCAATCGTGGACCCTGCATGGTGCCGAGCGATCCGGACAGGGGAAGGATCGATTTGCCATCCCACCACGAGTCCGTTTCAGTCCCGATGCCAGAACGGCTGCCACGACTACTCGGGAGGCAATTTATCTGGTCGACGTGATTAGCGGCCGAGAGTTTGCGAAGCTCGAAGGCGCTGCCTTACCCGAAGCGCTGGCATTCTCGGGAGATAGCCGAACGCTCGTCGCCGGTGGCTGGGACAAAGTGATCCGCATCTGGGAAGCCGCATCTGCCAAGAAGCTGCGCGAGATCCGCTTGCCGGACTTCATCAACTCGGTAGCCGTCTCTCCCGATGGCCGAATCGCCGCGGCCGGCTGCGGCTGGAATCCGGCGAGCATCCATCTTTTTGATGTACTTTCCGGTAAGGAGATCCTCACGTTCACCGGGCTCACTGCTTATATCGGTGCCCTGGACTTTGCACCCGACGGAAAAACATTGGCCTCCGGCCACCGCGATGCAACGGGATTGATCTGGGACGTGTCGCCCGCGAATCGCCAGGTGCAAATGGCGCCCAAGGAACTTGGTTTCGCCGAACTGGAAAAACTGTGGACCGACCTGGAAAGTGAGGATGCAACCAAAGCCAACAGTGCGGCCTGGTCATTGACATGCTCGCCGAAAACTGTCCCGGTTTTTTTGAAAAACCGGCTGCCACTTGTTCCCAAAGTGACGGAAGAGAAACTGCAGAAACTCATCGCCGACCTGGACGCGGACGATTACGCCAAGCGTCAAGCGGCTTCGCAAGCCTTGACCAAGCTTGGCACGGACGCGCATGCGGAGCTACGGAAAGGGCTGGTTGGAAAGTTGTCTCTCGAAGCCCGTCGCCGAATCGAAGCTCTGCTTGACGGACCGACGCGCTGGATACCGACTACAGCTCAAATGCGGCGAATTCGTGCGATCTGGGTATTGGAGAAGATTGGTGATCAGGAAGCTGTCGCGTTACTAAGAACCCTGGCTCAAGGTGCCCCGGCTGCGCCGGAGACACAGGAGGCGAGGGTCGCGCTGGACAGGCTGTCGAAGCGAAAGGCAATGGCCTCGGACGCTAAGCCGCCATCCGGATGAGCGTGGCGAATTCAACCTGAAGTGGTTCGTAATCTGGGGAGACTTGGCATCATTGCCGACAGACAAATTCGCAGCCTCCCGGGGCATATCCGCATTACTTCGCGAGCATTCCCGCAAGGAGCCAAACACCGGCGCCGCCTACCAGCATCGCGCACAGACCGCGTGCCTTCATGCGGTCTACTTCCGTCTTGGGGCATCCGTCGCCAACACGTAGGAATCCCCTCCTCCCTGTCCGCTGAAGCAGATTCTATGCTCCTGGAGAAATAATTTGCTGTCTGTTGAAGTGCAGACTGCCTTGCGGCCAAGCACGCGCTCGTCGGAACCTTTCGCCATCGGCCGTGTTGAATGGTGAAGACACCGCGAATTGTGATCTATGCTTGCGAGAGACTCGATCATCAGGAGTTTTAACTATGTCCGCCGGCCGCTTTGTAGTGTCGATTGTCGCCGTAAGCTCTTGCGTGCTGTTGTTCGAAGGTGGCAGGGCACAAGCACAAAAACCTGTCGCTACATCCACGACCCCCACAACCACTGCCAGCGGCGCCATCGGGCAGTTGAGGTCTATCCGAACCATCCTGGAGCACGCCGACCACGACTACCAAGGTCACCGGGCCAAGGCGGTACACGAAATCACCCACGCAATTCACGGCCTGGAAGGATCGACGACAGGCGCCCGGCACGCTGCACTGTCACCCCAGCAGAAAGCTGCATTCATTGCAGCCCGTCAGGCGAAGGCTGCCAATGCGGCGACGACACCGTCTGGCACGACCACGACTCAGAAACGGCTCAGCGAACCCCAGGCGACCTCCGACCAGCAACTCAATACAGCCCTAACCATGCTGACCCAGGTATCGTCGCAAATTGGCAATGCGAAACCAGGGGTGCAACAGCACCTGCAGAGCGCAGTTCAGGAACTGAAAACGGCTCTGGCGATCAAGTGAGCCTGCTGTTGCTTCCTCTTCGTGTGCGCACGCAGGTTGTCGTATCCTCTTGGCCGCGATGCCACCGGCAGAGCAGCTGTCCTCCAATAACTTCCGCTTCGAATCGCAAGAACTGAGGGTCTTCCCTCCACTTCGCTAATTTAGCCAATCTCCTGACCGGCCGCGGCGTTGCGTCGGCCGCCTTGCCGGGCCGATGAATTGCTGAACAAACCAGGGGTAAGCTGCGCCCTCAATTTACAAACGTGCGCTCACATTTCATGGTATTGCCCGTTCTGTATAGCAGAGAGACTCCTGCGGAACGGAGTCCGTCCAGTTCACATGGCTCGCGACTCTTCAGAGATCTTTCGATCTCGCGCGGCAATCTGGGCAAAATGGGCCAGTTTCTGGCAGAGCTTGCTTCAAGCAACGCAAGGAGGACGATGTTGTCTTTTCCTTCATAGCTTGAGACGCAGAAATTGCATTCGACAGCTGAGGGCGGCCCAGGTCGTGACAACCTTGCTGCCGAAGAATTTGGTGCAGATACTCGAATGAAGTTTTGCGGTCCGAGTTGAATTCTGAGTTCACACGCGCAAACAATGACCTATATTTCAGGGAAAGTGCCGATAAGGCTGCCGGCCCCAGTGGTGGAACCTTGTGTTGAGAGCAGCGGCAGGCGAAGACAATCGTTTTTCTTCGCCTGGAGTTTTCCATGAAAACGGAGGAGGCGAACACCAATGTTTAGGCGACGATCTCTGGCTTCTCTCAGGATTCAAAAGACCGGTCAACGCCCGCGCCGCCCATTGAACGTGGAATGCTTGGAGTCGAGGCAACTTCTGTCGGGTGGCTCTGTTGGAGGAGCCATTGCCAATGTCACGTATCACGGCGGCCCGCTCTTGCAGAACGTGCAAATCCAATCGGTCTTTTATGGCCAGGCGTGGTCGACGAACTCTAGCCTTCAGCAGCAGATTCAGCAGACCGACACCTTCCTGCAGTATTTCGTGACCAGCCCCTATGTTGACGTGCTGAAGCAATACAACGTCTCCGGCGGTACCTTCATCGGTTCGGACGTCGTTGCCCAGAACCCGTCGGGCGGACAGACAATCGACGATAGCCAAATCCAGTCCATTCTCAATTCCGAGATCACGTCTGGCAAAGTTAGCGCGCCCAATGCCAACAGTCTCTACGTGTTCTTCGTGGAGCCCGGCGTTTTGGTCACGGCGAACGGCCAGAATAGCACGACCGACTTCGCCGGCTATCACGATGTGTTCACGGACAAGGCTGGCGCGGCCGTCTATTACGCGGTCGTTCCCTATCCGACCGGCAATGTGGTTAACGTGCCTTTAACCGTCTTTCAGCAGGAGACCGTGGTCCTTTCCCACGAGGTCTCCGAGGCGATGACGGACCCGGACACGCAGACCGGCTGGTTCGATCGACGCCTGGGCGAGATCGCGGACATTGCGGAAGGAAACGTGGGCGTGCTGGGCGGCTACGAGGTGCAGTATGTCTGGTCGCAGGCGGCAGGCCAAATCGTCCTGCCGAGCGCGTCCACGACGACCAGCTCGAGTGTGGCAGTAACCGGAACGGAGATCCAGGCAAGCGCGGGCGAGCCGTTCACCAGCGTTGTGGCCACGATAACGGGGGCCGATTCGAGCGCGACAACCAGCAGTTTCACGGCGACCATCAATTGGGGCAATGGCAACACTACTACCGGCACAATCACTGCCGATCCCAACGGCGGCTTTGACGTCACTGGCACCAACACTTATGCGCAAGCGGGCAAATACCAGATCACTGTGACAGTCGACGACCCGACCGGAGCCTTGGTCGGGACGGCGACGAGCAAGGCAGTTGTGAGTGCCGCGCCCTCGCCGCTGACGGCCAAGGGTACGATCATCACAACCACTTCGGGACAGTCCTTCACCGGCACGGTGGCCACCTTCACCGACACCAACACGAGCGCGACGACAGCGAACTTCACCGCGATCATCAACTGGGGCGACGGCACGACAACCACCGGCACCGTCACGGTTGACCCGAACGGAGGCTTCGACGTCACCGGGACGCATACCTACACCGCTGCCAGCCAGCAAGGATCGTCGTCTCCCTGGGGAGATCCCGATTCGCAAGGGCAGTTCAATTTCTTCGATGGCAGACAGGTGTACTTAATCACCGTAATGATCAGCGACAACGTGTCGAACACGGCCGCCACGGCCTTGAGCTTGGCCAAGGTGGCCCCAGTGCCTCCGGTGATCGAGGCAACGGGCCAAAACGTCGCCGCGGTGAGTGGCCAATCCCTCACCGCCACCGTGGCCACCTTTACCGACTCCAACACGAGCGCTGTGGCTGGCGACTTCACCGCCACCATCCACTGGGGCGATGGCAGCACCTCTACAGGTACGGTCACGGCGGACCCCAATGGCGGCTTCGATGTGACCGGCACGCACACGTACACCAGCACGAGCGACTGGCCAGGCTGGGGCGGAGATCTCGGCTTCCACCATGGCTTCGGCAACGGACATTTCGTCATTGCTGTGGACATCGTGGATACGAAAACTCAAGACGAGGCGACGGCAGACAGTCTGGCAACCGTGAGCCCGACTGCCTTGAATCTGACCGTCACAGCGCAAAACATCACAGCGACCTCGGGCACGCAATTCTCGGGCGTAGTTGCCACGTTCACGTCAACCGACACGACGGCAACTGCTAGCACTTTCACTGCCACCATCGACTGGGGCGATGGGACATCGTCTCTAGGGACGATCACCGTCAATTCCAGCGGCGTCTTTGGGGTGATTGGCACACATACGTATGCGCTAACAGGACGAGGCGGATTTGATCTCGGGCAGGGCAACCCGATTTTCGGATCGCCAGGCAACCAGTTCCTTTTTTCCGTGACCGTGCAGGACAACACGACGAACGACACGGCAACGGCCCTGGGCCTTACGAGCGTCACGGCAGCATCGAGCAGTGGATCAACGCCCGGCAGTACTCCCACGACTCCCGATCAACTGTTCGTGATCCAACTTTATCAGCAAATGCTGGGCCGACTTCCCGATATTGGCGGACTTGCCTATTGGACGAACTTGCTGAATCAGGGGACCAGCAGGTCAACCATCGTGACTCAGATCGAGCAAAGTCAGGAATACAGCGCCTTGCAAGTCGAATCGCTCTACCAGAGCATGCTGCACCGCAATGCCGATCCGACCGGCTTGACGGCATTTACGAACCTCCTCACTAGCGGCGGCAGCTTGGATCAGGTTCGGGCGCTCATTGCAGGATCGCAAGAATTCTTCCAGACGCAGGGCAGCGGCCAAACCACCGGATTTCTCGACGCCCTGTACGCGGATGCGCTCCAGCGCAGCGTTGACCCAACGGGGCTGGCTGTCTTTGGGCAAGACTTGGCGCAGGGAGTCTCACGCCAGGCGATAGCAGCTGCCGTCTTTGGCAGCCAAGAATATCAGCATGATCTGATCGAAGGCGACTATCAGACCTACCTGGCCCGGCAGGCCGACACGAGTGGCATGTCGACATTCCTGGCAGCAATGCAACAGGGGACGAACGATCAGGGTGTGGTTGCTGCCATTGTCGGTTCCCAGGAGTATTATCAAAAACTCTAAACGATCGTGCGGGATTCGGTTGTAGGTCAGGTTTCCCACCTGACCTGACAGATTGGAAATCTGTCCTACGAAGCTGCCGAATCAAGCGCTGTGATATGGTCACGACCTCTGCCGGGCACTGGACCCAGCGCGGTCCCGGCAGAGATAAGGAACCCCTCAAAGCCGGCGGCGCTCGGAATCACGACGGTGATTTCGATCGCTTCGCCGGCTTTCCCTTTCGTTGCCTATTTGCAACTTGCCTTGTCGGGATGCGTCTCAAACCGGCCATCCTTGGTTGCTTCGCGGCTGCATCTCGTTTAGATTAGTTCTATCCTGCTGGCATGTTGTCGAGTGACCGACAATCCTCGGCAAGCGCCTGGGAGCGTGTTGAAAAAGGGGCCTGACCCCTTGAGTTCTGCTTGACCCCTTTTTCAACACGCTCTGAGCGGGTTTTACTGCCAGAGCATTCCACGCCTTCGTAGGACCTACCGGTAAGGGTAACCTTCTTTCTCCGTTTTTATCGATGATGGAAAACTCATCGAAACGTCTCGCGACGCGATAGACCTGGAAGGCCCAAGGGAAATCGTGATGCGTTCTTTAGCAGTTATGTGGGTGCTGCTTGTCGTCCCATTGGCACGCGCAGGGGATGCGGACACTTTCTTTGAAATCAATATCCGGCCGGTTCTTGCCGGTTCCTGCTTCAAGTGTCACGGCGGCAAGAAGACAAGTCACGGTTTGCGCGTCGATTCGCGGGAGGCATTGCTCAAGGGGGGCGAGAGCGGCCCGGCTGTCATCCCCGGCTATCCTGCCAAAAGCCTGCTCATTCAAGCGATCCAGTACACCCACGACGGCCTCAAAATGCCGCCAAACAAACCCCTGAGCACCAAGGTAGTGGCCGATTTCTCGGCGTGGGTCAAGGAGGGCGTCCACTGGCCCAAGCAGCAAGACAAGTTCACTGCTAATGCTTCCCAAGAGCAACGGCACTGGGCGTTCGAACCGGTGCGGAAGGTGGACCCACCGGCCGATGCCGCCGGATGGTCGGAAACAGCCATTGATCGCTACATCGCGGCCAAGCTGCGGGCCCAGGGTCTTCGTCCGGATCGCGAGGCGGACAGGCGGACGCTTATACGACGTGTCACCTTCGACCTGATTGGATTGCCGCCCAGTCCAGAAGAGACGGCAGCCTTTCTGGCAGATGATTCGCCAGGTGCCTGGGAGAAGGTCGTCGATCGACTGCTGGCTTCGCCGGAATACGGTGCACGCTGGGGACGACACTGGATGGATGTCGTGCGCTACGCAGATACTGCCGGCGATAATGCCGACTACCCCATTCCAGAAGTTCATCTCTATCGAGACTACATCATCGACTCGTTCAACGCCGACAAGCCCTACGATCAGTTTGTACAAGAGCAGATCGCCGGCGATATCCTGGCGAAGCAGGGCGCGCGGGACAGGTACGCCGAGCGCGTCGTCGCCACCGGTTTCTTGGCACTTTCGCGGCGTTATGCCACGGGGCCTTACGAACTCTGGAACCTGACGATGGAGGACACCATCGAGACGACTGGCCGGGCGCTCTTGGGCCTGACGCTCCGCTGCGCCCGCTGCCACGATCACAAGTTTGATCCGGTGACCAAAGAGGACTATTACGCGCTTTATGGCATATTCGCCAGCACAGAGTTCCCCTGGGCCGGCGGCGAGGAATTCGCTTCGATGCAGAAGCCCAGGGAGCATATGGTTCCGCTCCTCCCGCCCGCTGAGGCGTCCGCACGGCTGACTGCTTATCAATCCGCGCTAAATCAGGCAGCTGCGCTGATTCAACGAACCGAAAAAGAAGATCCGTTGGCCAAGCGCCTGGCGGAGCTGGACCAGCAGTTGCAGGCGAAGAAGAAACAAGACAAAGTGCCCAAGGGTCCCAAGCAGGAGGCTGATCCCCTCAAGGTGCAGATTGCTGCCCTTGAAAAGGAACGTGACAAGGTGAACGGCCAGCTCCAGGCGAAGATCAAAGCCTTGCGCGTGCGGCAGCATCGCCTGCAACCATCAAACCTGCCGGCCGACCTTCCCGCCGCTTATGCCGTGCAAGAGGGTAAGCCTGTCGACATGTACGTGCACCTTCACGGCGACGTGGATCAGCATGGCCCGATTGTGAAGCGAGGCATGCCCCAGTTCCTTGCCGGTAGTAAAGCTCAGAACATTCCCGCGAATAGCAGCGGTCGTTTGCAATTGGCCCAGTGGTTGACGCGCGCGGAGAACCCGCTTACTGCTCGGGTCATGGTGAACCGCATCTGGCAGCACCATTTCGGCAAAGGAATCGTGACGACTCCGTCCAACTTTGGCCTTCGCGGCGAAGCACCGACGCATCCGGAGCTTCTCGATTGGCTGGCCGGGCAGTTCGTCGCCGGTGGCTGGTCCATGAAGGCGTTGCACCGGCAGATTTTGTCGTCGAAGACCTATAGACTTGCAAGCGATAACGACGACGACAACGCAGCAAAGGATCCAGGCAACCGCTGGTACTGGCGTTTCGATCGTCTCCGCCTCGATGCCGAGGAGATTCGCGACGCACTCTTGCTGGCCGCGGGCAAACTGGACCGATCACGCCCGGGCGCGCACCCATTCCCATCCATCGACCATTGGAAATGGACGCAGCATAGCCCGTTCAAAGACGTTTATCCGTCGAACCACCGAAGCGTTTACTTGATGACACAACGGTTCCAACGCCACCCCTACCTCGCTCTCTTCGATGGGCCGGACACCAACACCACGACCGAGCAGCGCACCCACTCGACGGTGCCGCAGCAAGCGCTGTTTTTGATGAATGACCCCTTTATCCTGGAACAAGCGACGGGTTTCGCCAGAAGGCTAATTGGCTCGGGAGGAGATCCCTGGCAACGGATCGAGTTGGCGCATCAGATCGCCCTGGCCAGACCCGCCAGGCATATCGAAATGGAAATGGCCGTGCATTACGTCGATGCCTACAGGAAACAACTCGAGAAGGATGGGGTAGCGGCCGATCGTCTTGAACTGGAAGCCTGGACGAGCTACGCAAGGATTCTGCTCTGCTGCAACGAGTTCGTGTACATTGACTGAATGAGGACGACCATGCGACGACGTGAATTCTTGAGATGCTGCGCCGCGGGCGGCCTTGGCATGTATCCAGCGTTGTCGCTGGCGGCGGCAGTCAATGACGGCCATCCGTTGGCGCCAGAGCGGACTCACTTCCCGGCAAAAGCGAAGAACTTGATCGTCCTCTTTCTGACGGGCGGCGTCTCGCATGTGGATACGTTCGACCCCAAGCCCAGGCTACAGGCAGATCATGGCAAAATCGCATTCGGGCGCGACTTGAGGGATACGAGCGACAAGCCATTCTACCTGATCCGCTCACCGTTCAACTTCGCGGCGCGTGGCCGCTGTGGATTGTTGATCAGCGAGCTGTTCCCTCATCTGGGCGCGCTGGCCGACGATCTGTGCGTGATCCGCAGCCTGCATACCGACATTCTCGAACACTTTCAGGCCACACTGGCGATGCACACCGGTTCCGCCACGGTGCCGATGCCCAGTCTGGGATCGTGGCTCAGCTATGGGTTGTCCACCAGGAACCAGAACTTGCCGCCCTATGTCGTCCTTGCTGAGCACATGCCGTATGCGGGCGCCCAGAACTGGGACTCGAGCTTTCTGCCCCCGCAGCACCAGGGAGTGCGCGTTTTACCAGGCAATGAGCCGATTGCCGACCTGCGTTCGCCCGCCCGGTCGGTGACGCTCCGGCAGCTCGAGCAGATCATGCTGCATGACGTCAATGAGCTGCATGCCCGGGAACGGCCGCACGACTTCAACCTGCGCGCCCGCACGGACAGCTTTGGCACGGCCGTGGGCATGATGCGCGAGGCTCCTCGAGTGTTTGACCTTGGGGAAGAATCCGAAGCGACGCTGCGATCTTACGGGATGAAACGCAGCGACGATAAATCCTTCGCCTGGCAGTGTCTCATTGCCCGCCGGCTGGTGGAACGAGGCGTGCGCGTGGTGGAAGTGATTGAAAGCGGCTCCAACGGGAACTGGGATGCACATGGCGACATGCAAGACCATCGCGGCAAAGCGCTGCGGGTTGACCAGGCGCTGGCCGGATTGATCAAGGATCTGAAACAAAGTGGCTTACTGAACGAGACACTTCTCGCAATTTGCACCGAGTTCGGTCGAACTCCTTGGGGATCCACTCCCAACGACAAAGGACGCAACCACCACGCCCGGGCATTCAGCTGTTTGCTTGCGGGAGCAGGAGTAAAGGGAGGCACCGCCTACGGCAAGACAGACGATTATGGCATCGACATTATCGCCGAGCGTTGCCACGTTCACGACTATCATGCCACGATCCTCCACTTGATGGGTCTCGATCACACGAAGCTCACCTATCGCTACGCGGGCCGGGACTTTCGTCTCACCGATGTGCATGGCAACGTGCTCGAGCGCATCCTCGCTTAGACATCTAAATGCCCGTGTGCAAGTCGATACTAGCCCGAAGCGTCAGCGAGGTCCTCGCGGACATCTCATACTAGCCCGACGCGTGAGCGAGGTCCACGCGGACACCTCATACTAGCCCGACGCGTGAGCGAGGTCCTGGCTGCCACTTTGGGAGCGAGGTCCTCGCTGACGCTTCGGGCTAGTATCACCGAAATCGGCTCATTGCAATTTATTGCCATTGCTTATTCGGCCAAATTGGCGTATCATTCCATTGTGCTTGGGCCTCGCAAAAGATTCATGGCCGCGATAACCTTTCTGTTGTCCATCCATCTGCATTTTTGTCGGTCCCACTTCACAGCGCTTTATTAAGGCAATATTCATGCGACGGCTTGCGCCCGCTGTGGGCCGAACCTGCTTGCGTGATTCTCTCTGAAGGAGGCCCTAAGTGGCCAAGAAACTGTATGTCGGCAACCTGTCGTATGACATGACCGATAGCGATCTGCAAAATCTGTTTGTGCCGCACGGCACGGTACAATCCGCTCAGGTCATCATGGATCGCGACGCGGGCCGCTCGAAAGGTTTCGGCTTTGTCGAGATGGACAACGGCGACCAAGCGCAAGCGGCGATCACGGCCTTGAATGGCCAGGAGATCAACGGGCGGTCGCTCACCGTCAACGAGGCCCGGCCGCGACCCGAGCGGGGTAGCGGCCCGCGCGGATATGCCGGCAGCCGCAGCTAGTTAGTCTTGCCGACGGCACCGGCTGTCGCCAGGCTCAAAAAAACGAAGCCATCCTTCCCAGCCCAGGTGTTGGGAAGGGTGGCTGATTTGCCATTCGATAGCGCCGCTTGAAGAGGATTCTCATGTCTACGAAGAAAACGCTCCAGCAGAGAGAGAAGGAACTGCAAGATCTGCTCGCCACACCGGCGGGCCGCGAGGAACTCCGCGTCCTGGAGTCTCAGTATCACGAAGGCAGCGAAAGGTTTCGGCCCGCGACTTCGTCGGTGATTACCTACATCCTCGTTCACGAGAGGCAGAAGGGCATGATTGTCGGTTGACGGCAAGCGCCCGCGAAGAGGCGAGCCATCAGCGCAACAGATGCCCTCCTCGATGAACGCTTTTTGTAGTTGGTCTTTGTCTTCGAAAGGATCGCTCGTCGAGGCAGGACGCGGGGCGGTTCGAAGCCACGTCGCAACTCTCGTAGAGCAAGCTGCCAGCTTGCCCTACAAACTCTATTACCCAAGCAGCATGGCTTTTACAACATGCCCGAAGAGCATGTCAGTCGGTGAGCTTCCAGCTTATGCCGTCAATCCTTATGTCTTCCACCAAATCCGCGGGCACATCCTGAACCAGGCTCTGGATCGCCAGGGCCCTGTTGCATGAAGGATTTCTGCAAAGCTTGATCCGGACCATTTGTTCGCCCGGTAGCTGAGGAAAGACATTCCTTACCTGGTCCAACGTAGACTCGGAGTCCCGTGCACTCCGGGCGCCAGGCCTGACGAACATATCCGAGAGACGGTTGGCCATGGGTTGCGGAAGTTCGCCCCTCATCAAGTCATCCAGGGCGCGCTGATCGACCGAGCGGGCCATGCCGCCCATTCCCATTTCGCGCCGCGACCAGCGCCCAAGCGCTAGGCCTAGCGCTTGGAGCTGTTCGCCGGTCGCATTCTTGAGCGGCACAATATTGCATTCGATGAACATTGTCTCGCCTCTCGCTCAGACAATGGCGGCTGCCTCGGGCAGCGCCGGCTCCGGCTCCGGCATCACTTCTCTGACAATTTGCAGGAAGTGGCTGCCTTTCTTCTTGGTGAGCAGGTCCGCCAGTTTCTCATCGGCAGCAGCGCGTTCGCAATAATCGTAGATGGCAACCTGTTTCATGCTGCCGTCAAAAACACCCCAGCGGGCGCGCATGCGCGGGGGCGCCTTCTTGGCCCGGGGCTTCCTTACCTTCGGCACTGCGGCGGTTTTCGCTTTGGTCTTCCTCGCCCTAGGCACGGCTGTGGGCGTCGCGCCCGGGGCCAGGGTTGCCAGCTGCTCTGCCTGATCCGCCTGCTCGCGCAAGACGCGTCGATTCAAGGTTCGGCCTGCCATAACAGCCTGCTTTCGAGTCGGTGTTAAAGGTGAATTGGCTCGCTTACGGGTCCATACTGCTTCTGGATTTTGGGTATCGAATGGATGATGTTGCCGGTAGCATCGACCACCAGGAAATAACTGTGGGCGATTTTGACCGAGGCAGCGTCGAGACCGGTGACAATGTTCACGCGGTAGCGATCTTCCCAGAGGTGGCGCACGCAAATCATTTGCAGGTCGCCCGGTCGCCCCACGACCTCGAGCACGTGTCTGCCAATGGCGCTTTCGCGCTGCTGGCGATCAGATCGTCCCTGGACCGCGTGCTGTTTAACCTGTTCTTTCGTCGGCATGGTCTTTAGTTCCAAATGGTGACTGGAAAAATGCAACGGCGCCGGTTTCGAACAAAGGAGATGCAGGAGGCGCTTCCCCATCGAAGCGCGTTTTAAAGTCACATCAGAAAATCATCGACATCGTAGCGCGGCAAGAGCGCTACAAACGTAGTTCCCTGTCCCTCTCCGGAGTCCACGGTCAATGTGCCCCCACTCTTCTCCACGAGCAGTTTGACGACCGCCAGGCCGACGCCTAGACCGGCCGCCCGCGCTGGCGCTGCTCGGTAAAACAGCTCGAGCACCTCGGTAGCACTTTCGCCTGGAGGTAAGCCAACACCGTTGTCCGATAGCCGCAACTCGTAGCCTTGCGGCGCTGCACGCAGCTCCAGACGCACCCACGACTCCGTCTTGAGCGGGTCGCGGTACTTGAGGGCGTTGGAAAAAAGGTTATCCAGGATGTGCCGCAGGCGGGCAGGAAACCACTCGATGTGCTCGCTGTCGAGTTCCAGCCGAAGGGAAACATGCGGTGCACCCTCCAGGCGCTGCTGCCAGCGGAAGACCCGCTCGGCCAGCGGCCGCAGCGCGATGGCGACGACCTGGTCTTGGGCGGGGTTGTAACCGGGCGGCTCGCGCAAGTCGCGCAAGACTCCCGCCAGCTCCTTGGCGAGCCTGTCAATTTCCGGGAGCGGTGGCAGCGTATTTCCTGCCCGGGTCGCATTTTGACAAAACTTGTGGATCTGTTTCACGGCCGCGCGCGCCCTGTGCTGGACAAACTGAGTTTGCTTGCGCAGGCGGTCAACCTCCAGCTCGAGGTCAGCTACGTAGACTAACAGGCGGTGGTTGCTGTCTGCTTGGGGCGCCGTTGCATTCGGAGAATGGTTCATGCGTGTTTCTTCTTTCCAAGGCATGCTTCGCCCTGGCTGTCCGCAAGGACTGGGACCGCAGTCGTCTTGAGGGCGGGCTAGGACTCACCACCCTCGTCGCGCCATGGGTCGGCGCGCTGAGTAGGATGCAGAGCGAGCGTATGCCGGCCGGGTTGATTGCCGGCGCTAGCCCGGGTGACCATGAGGGCCAACTCCTTGGCGTGGACGGGCATCACCAGGCAGCTATTGGCTCCGGCATCCAGCGCCGCCTGCACGAGGCCTTCCTGATCGGGCGGCACCAGGACCAGAAGCGACGTGTGGGCTCGGCCAAGCTGACTTCGCAAAGCTCTGCACAACCCTAGGCTATCTGCCACTGGCTCACGTACGCTTACGATCAACAGTTGTGCTGTCCTCGGGCTCCAATCCCGATCGAGAGATTGAGAGCTGGCGCCCTGGATCATTTCGATCTGCCAGCCGGGGAAAGCTTCCCGAAGGCTGGTCAGGCTCTCCGAGTCCACGTCAAAGGCGATTGCTCTCGGTTGACTAGCCACGAGTACTCCATTATCAGCACTCGCTCGACCGGTTCACACTGTTTCACCAAGCATCGAGACCTGTGTTGGTTCCCCTGGGAGCGCGCCGTCAGCGCGCTTCGCTCGGGTAACAGGAAGATTGCCGAAGGGGAAATGCGGTCTCGGTCGGCATCTCCCGTGCAACCGAGGACGAGTCAGACCGTCCTACTCCGCACGCTTGATGTCCGCCCGATCCGAAGAGAAGTCTTGGGGAAAAGGGAGGCACCAGGGATGTAGAGCAACATTAACATTGTATCCGATCCGCGAACTAACCACCAGGGCTGCCGGCAGTGTCTCAGTTTGCCAATCCGGTATCAGTTTTCTCGTGGCTCAAGCTGCCAGCTTGAGCTACGACCGGGCTGCCGCGAAGCAGCGGCAGTCTCCGCTCCTTGGAATGCGCTCCCAGGATTCGCCTTGTCCGGGTTCCTCAAGAGTGCCGACTGCCACGGGACCGGTCTTCGCGCGGCTTCGCTTCGTTGACGGTCAGTGGCCGGCCCCCCGAGTCCTGGCCATTGAGGGCTGCCATGGCCGTCTGAGATTCGTGGTCCGTTTTCATTTCCACGAAGCCGAATCCCTTGGACCGCCCGCTGTCGCGATCCATGATGACCTGGGCCGACTCCACAGTGCCGTGCGGCTCAAACATTTTCACGAGATCGCCGTCGGTCACTTCGTAGCCGAGGTTGCCGACGTACAGTTTCTTACCCATCAGATGACTCCATGAAAAGAGACCGCTCCGCCGACTTGGCAAGAGCGAGGCCAATGCACGAAACGGACAAAGTTCCATGCTCCTTGATGACTTTCCCGGGGCGAAGCAACGACGCGCTAGCCGCGTCGTTGTGATGTTTTTGAGGGCAAAATTCTCCTGTTCGAGTCAAACGGTCAGCGCACGGATCATGTGCCTTTGCCAAGGCGGTAAACAACTTGGGATACCTCTCGTTGTAATCCGCGCAATTGCTGATTGATTCCATCGATCACCTTGGAGACACCCTCACCGCCCTGGTCGGCGGCGATATTCAAATGTTCTTGAGCTTTGAATAGCGCATCGAGCGCCTTTCCGAGGCACGCCTTGGCCGCGTCGATTTTCAGGGTTTCCTGTCCAGCTCGCGTCAATGTTGGTTGACCTGGTTTCTCCGGTAGTGTCTCGCCCGAATTCATGGTTGGTTATCCCTACATTGAGCGGCGCAATTAACCTGCGTCTTGCTTGGGCGGAGGTTTCTGGGGCCAGCCGAGCTGGGCTGCCGCGGCCCTATCCCAGTACTCGTTATTGCCATTAAGGTGTTGTTCCAGGAACACACGGCCTGATTTACCAAGTAATGCACGTTTGCAGGCGTCCAAGCTGCGCCGCACGAATCCCGGGCTTCCGTTACTCGTCATGGCGGCGCCCCGCAGCATTCAGGCTCAGGGTCCGCAAGCCGCGCCTCTTGCCAATCGTTCGATGAAATTCGGCGATCAGGGCGACGGAGCCTATGCAAATCAGGCAACTGCCTGGGACAGGCAAGAAGAGGCCTACGAAAGCCGCGCTCAGCATCGCCTGCGTATACCTTGGCCCGTAGCGATTCTTCAGACCCGCGTATCTCTCCCCCACGCTTGCGACAGCCCGGCTTGCCATCCTGCAGGCTGACATCTTGGCCCAGACGACCCATCTCTCTCGTGCGTATTCCAATTTGTCTCCCCATGAGCTCTTTTTGGCGGTCGAGCGCTTACCAGCTTGCCTTGCGGACGCCGGGAATTAGTCCGCTGCTGGCCAGGTCGCGGAAGCAAATTCGGCAGACGCCGAACTTGCGATACACTGCCCGTGCCCGGCCGCACAACTTGCAGCGGCGCTTGATTCGGATGCGTTCGCGGGGCGGCATCTTGACCTTGTCGGGAGTGCGTCTGCTGGCTTCCCATTTGAGCATCTGCCTGCGAAATTTGACATTTTGCGCTTCAGTTGTCATGAATCCGCCCTCACCAATGAGTGTTTTTTTGTGCCTCTTTTGGTTACGCAGTGCTCGCCATGCCTGCCCGTCGCAGCCAGCGGAAATGGGACGCCACGCCCGCCAGAAAAGTCTTATGGGCCACATACTTCAGACCAAAGTCTCTGCACGTTTTCTCCACCAGCCTTGAAAGGGCCGGGTAATGGACGTGGCAGATCTGCGGGAAGAGGTGGTGCTCGATCTGAAAATTCAGCCCGCCGACATACCAGGAAAGCAGTCGACTCCCGCGTGCAAAATCGACGGTCGTTTCAACCTGATGCTCCGCCCAGGCTGACTCCATCCGGCCCGTGTCTGGCCGAGGCAGCGGAAAGTTCGCTTCCTCGACGCAGTGCGCCAATTGAAATACGACGCTGAGCACCAGTCCCTGCACGAACGACGCCGTCACGTAAAGTAGTAATACAGCCCACACCGGGTGCAGCAAGAGCGGAATCCCAAATGCCAGCGAAAAGAATACGCCTTTACCCCCGATGAAAGTGAGCAGGTCCCAGCCCTTTGGCCGGGCGAGACGGTGCCCGCCGATGTTGCCGGTGATCACGCACCGAAAATCGTCGTGAAGTTGCCACTTGATCGGCAGAAACCCGTACAGAACCCAGAGGTAAAAATGTTGCAAGCGATGAAAGCGGAGCCGTTTCTGGTGCGGCGACAGCCTG